>JAKOXG010000020.1 GCA_029781115.1 Candidatus Cloacimonadota bacterium | reverse complement strand
CATTTATGTTTTGGCTTCTAACCGTTTATCGCAGGCTTACCAAGGGAAACTCAAGTTCTCATTATTTGGTGCAGAATGGATGTCAAAGAGTCTGACGGCATTGTTTTAGCTATGCATTTTTTGGTCAACAACTATTTTGATTTTTTAGCAAGCCGCCTCCCTCAAGCTGAGACTAACCAACTATGAAACAGCCCCTTACGGTTTTACAACTCATCCCATAACTTCTTGTTTATCCGTGTTAATCCGTGTGTATCCGTGGAAAAATAAAGAGCTCCAGAGCCAAACGATTGCCACCAAAAGCACGCGTATCCCAGAAATCAGCGCAGCGACTAACACCTAACACCTAAAACCTAACACCTGGCCGGCACAGCCGGCCCCAGCCGGCCCCCTACAACATCCCCCATCTTCTTCTGAAAAACAGCTCCACTCCAAAAGTGATCAGAAACAGCGTCAGCACATACCATTTCCGGTAGATGGGCAGCTCAAACATACTGGTCTCTTTAATCTCCTGTGCTTCAGGCGGGCTGAATCTTTCCACATCGCTTTGATTCAGCACCCATGCACCGCTCTCCGAGGCCAGCCATTGCAATAGCGGCAGATTGTAGTGCAGATCACGTTCTTCGCGTGATCCCTTGGCTACGTTGAAGCTGCCATTGATCTTCTCTTTGGAGGCAGGATCGCTGATCTCAAAGCTGTAGTTCCCCGCTTTTGCCAGGCTGAGCGTAGCCTGATAATCCTCCTCGGCATGCGTCATAAAGTCGCTATACACCTCTTTGCCAGCCTCGTCCTTGATCTTGAGCGTCGGGCTGAGATCCGCCCTCACCTCCTTGATGGCATCTTCCGCTCTGAGGCCGATGGTGAACTGCTCATTTTGAAAGTAGCTGTTCTCAAATATCGCCCTGAACGATGACGCAGAGCCTTTCCCCAGCCAGGTGAGCATATTGGAGAAGATGTCCTTGTAGCTCGATCCCGGGCTCTGCAATTGCCAACGCCAGAGGTTGAGGAAGCCCAAGTTGATCACCTTGCCGGAAGCAGCCCGGAGCGCAATTGCCGGCGGTTCAGCCTGTTGATCTATGGTCGCCAAAACCTGCGCATCGGCTGCAGCTTTGAGGTAGTAAAAATCCAAGGGCGGGATGTTTTTCATCTCACCACTTTCGATGTTGATGAGGGGATAGGCTTGGTTTTGTGAGGTGAGCTTGAGGAAACCCTGATAGCTGCCGCTTACGTTTGACGGCGCCAGCGCCAGGATGGACGAAAGCTCGGCCAAGGGCATGCCTTGCCAAAGGATACCGCTTCCCGCCGCATGCGCTCTGCGCACCAAGTCCACGAGTTTGGCATCCGCTTTCAGCTCGCCGTTGTTGATCACCACCAGCACCGCCGGCAGCTTGGCACCAAAGCCATTTACCTGCCTCTCCCCCTGCTTGATCACACCGTTTTGCAGCGTATAACTGGTGCTTTGCCAGCGGCTGTTGGCCAGGATCACGTCGCTGATAAACTTGTTATCCCAGGCGATCTTATCTGTGATCATATAGATATGTTCTTTATCGGCCAACACTTCCACCGCAGTGGGATAGGAGTTGTTTCCCAGAGACTTCTCTTTGACTCCTCCGGCTTGGATGCGCACCTGCAGGTTTTGAAAACCCAAGCCTTGGAAGGTATGGGTAAATTCCACGCTTTGCGTCTCATCTGCCTTGAGGGCTACTTCCTTGGATTGCAAGACTTTATCCTTGAGCAAGAGCTGCACCTGCGCCGGCCCGCTGTAGTTTCTGGACATCACTTCCGCTTTGAACAGCGCCGGCTCTCCCCTATAGGCATGCCGGTTGTTGCGCAGGCTGCACACCTGCAGGTCTATCTCCTCAAATTTGCTGCTATCGGCGATGCTGCTGATGGGCAGTCCCAATTGCTTGATCTGCCCCAAATCTTCATCTTTGAGCCAGCCATCGCTGAAAAGCAGGATATTTTGCACCTTGGAAAGGTCGTGCGAGGCCGCCAATTGCTCCAAAGTAGGTTTCAGCCGCGTGTCCGCCTTGTCACCGTTCAACCCGGAAGCAAAGTTGTGCTTCACCACCTTGTATCCCGCCTGCCGGTATTTGCCTTCCAAAAGCTTGGCCTGCGTCTTCATAAATGCACCTTTATCGCCATTTTCCATGCTCCGGGAATTATCCATCAGCATGACGATTTCCGGCTTCAATCTCCGCGTGCGCAGATAGCTGTAGACCGGGCTCAACAGCAGGATCAGGGCGATAAAGAGCGTAACCGCCCTGAGTGCAGCCAGGCTCACAGCTCTGCCTTTGCTGATGGCAGGACGGGCGCGGTGATAGAGAAACACCGCCACCAGCACGGAGATCAGGATGCTAACTACAAAGACCAGCATCAAATACCAGTTCTAAACGAGAGTGCGAAGGATACACCTTTGGTTTTGTAGCCCGGAAACAGGGACTGAACGGATTGCACGCCAAAGCTCAACTCTATCGGCTTGGCACGCAGTCCCACTGAATAGGCCACCCGCCAGGGGGCGATGCTGTTGCCGGTGGAAAATCCCAACCTGATGGGCAAAAAGTCAAGCTGTTTAAACTCAGCTCCCACGCTGAGCGTTCCGGTCTTTGAGGTAAGCGGCGATTCGCCAAATCCCTGCCTGAGGTCTGCTGACAGGCTCACCATTTTGGCATCATACAAGGCGCCCAGTGCCACTTCCATCGGGAACCTGGTACTGTAGGATTTGATATTGCGGTCCACTTCTTCACGCACATAAAACTCACTTTCCAGGTCTGCCACATAGATGCTGTCTGCACTGATCTTGTAGTGTGTTTCTTGTTTACCCAGCATCCATTGGATATTGCCCAAGATGTTATCCAGCGTGAGCCCGACATCGAGGTTTTCCGCAGGACTGGTGGCAAAGCCTATCATGCCTTTGAAGCCAAAGCCACCCACGCCCTTTCTCAACACCACATCCTGCTGGAGCTTGAGTCCATCAAAATTGGAGCGGAACACACCGTCGAAGCGCGTGGTTTTCAGCTCGTGGATTCCCAGCAGTAAGCTGCCAGACCAGCCAAAATTGATATCCGGATATTTCTCAGGCAGTGGTATGCGTATTGCTCCCATGCCCACTGTAACATCCGCAAACGAGATGGAGGCCAGGTTGTTGTGCTTGTTGCTGAAGAGGTATTCCTCTTCTTCATTGCCATAGAGCAAGAGTTTGAGGTAGTTTTCGCTGAAGGCAGCCCGGTTGTAGTTGTGCAATGATGCCGAGAGGGCTGCGCCACCGATATTGAAGCCCAGTAAGTTCGTTTGCGCCAGCATATTCACTCTGAGGTTGCCATCCATATTCTGGATCAGCAAGTCTTTATCCTCTTTTGAGATTTCGCCTTTTCCCATGACGCGGTTGTAAAAATCCAGATCAAAGGTATTGTTGGAAATGAGCACGCCCGTATCCAGGAGTGGCCACCAAAAGTCTATCTTTTCAAAATCCACCAGTGCGGGGTTCCAGTAGTTTGCCTCGCTGCCATAGGCACGCATCATATAGCTGCCGGCAAACATCATGGGTCTTCCGGTAAAGCTGCTGGCCATCAGGGGCAGAGCCAACAGCGAGATCAACAGCAGGAAAGATATCCGCTTCATATATCCTCCGTCACGTGCAGCTTGGCTTTGATCATGCTTTTCACTCTGACGTGATCTGCAGTAGTGCCTTTGATGCTGACCTGTTGTCCATTTGATCCCTCCATGTTGAACACCAGGTTGAGGTAGATGGTGGGCTTGGAGAAGATATTCATCTCATCCTGAGTGAGCTTAAAGCTGATCAGCTGCTCACCATCGCTGTTCACGCTTGGGTCATTGGGGTTGTTTTCCACCCATTGTTTGGAGTGCAGCGTCACCACTTTTTTCATCAGATAGGTGCTGGAATCCAGGTGATCCACATCTCTCTGCTCGGAAAAGATCATCTGCATTTCGCAGCCCAGCGGCAGATTGTTGAGCACCAAAAACTGCAAATCTGCTTCACCGATGTTGTTTTCAAACATCCTGCGGTTGTCTTTATCTATCGACAGCTCAATGGGGTGCTTCAATTTGAGGTAATTATCAAAGAATATCATCGTGAAAGGCACATCCACCTGATAGTTGCACAGCAATCTCTCCGTGGAGCGGATGGAGCCGATTCCTGACATCAGATCAGGTCTCAAGACGTATTTCATATTGATGAGGCTGATCTTGTTTGGCATGATCTGCATCATGTTGCCTATGCCGTTTTCCAAGGTAAACACTTCGGTGCCGGCTCCATTTGCATCTGCTGCCGGCACGATCATCGCAGTGCCATCATCATTCACCAGCGGCACTATCACCTGTTGACCGCTATCCGTCCTTTCAGCTTTGATGGCGCCCTGAATCTCACACATAAAGCCCACCTCGTTTTGGACAATGAGCTTCAGCTTGGCTTCCATAAGCCGGACGGTATTCTCCAGATTTTCGGGATAATCGATAGAGATTGTGCCGGCATTTTCCAAGGCGGGGATATCGAAATCATTGAGCTTGCCATGCATTTCACTAAAGTTGATCCGCTCATTGAGCTGCACATCCACGCTTCCCACCACCGTGCCATTGGGCAGGCTGGAACTCACCGTAACATTCACATTCATCTGGTCAAATTGTGCCGATAAATCCGCATTGCCAATACCGTAACCAGCCAGGGGATAGCTTACCCAATCTGTATTGCCATCATATTCTATCTCAAAAGCACTGCCATTCGGCAAGTAGATACCGTTGAAAGTGAGCTTGGCCTGCTGCGTCTGAGGATTGATATTATTGAAGCGCACCTTCACCGCTCCGGCGCTGATCACGCCATACCACAGCTCCACCCTGTTTTGCGCATCTGCGATGGGAAAGCTGAGTGGCGGATTTACACCCGAGACCAAAGGCACACCGGAGGCATTAACCTGAGGTGTAAAGCGCACCTTGGTATCTTCCTGAGTGTAGGCAAAGCCCGTACCCCTCAATACCAATACATCATCATCCCCGAGCACGATATTCACGCTGTCCACGAGATCGGAAACAAAAAAGCTCCTGTTCATCAGAGGAACTCTCAAATTCAGATCCCACTCAGGGAAAACCGGTTTCTTGATTTCACAACCGACTACCAAAAATAGCAGGATAACCAAGAGAAACAAGACTGGTCGTTTCATCTGATACTCTCCTAAATATACATATTTCATCTTATTTCAAACCTGTCTCTGACGCTTTGCATGGGCAGAATCCGCAGTCGGAGGCAGCAGCCTACAACCCGGTAGCCGCTTTTGCAAAACCTCAAGATACATCTTATTGTTCGCCATGATTAGCGCCCATTGTTTTTTGTCCAGTTTTATTATCGAAACAGAGCTATATTCCTGCTCCAAAGAGCGCACCAAGAGCTCCGCCTGCACCAACTGACCAAAGGCCGGATGCCAGGGACCCGCTACAATACTGCTCTGATCCATCTGCGAAGGCAAGCCCATCTTGATCACCTTCACCTGCGCCTCATCACAGACCTGCTGCCAGTCAGCACACTGATGCACCGCCTCTTCCAAACTCAAGGGCTGATATTCTCCCCTCAGCCACATCTGATGCAACACCGTGCCCCGGATCACAATCACAGGATAGAGACGCAGGAAATGCGGCTGCAAACTCGCCACGACAGCCTGATTAACCAGTTGTGAGTTGTGAGTTGTGAGTTGTGAGTCGCTGACGCTATCTCCAAAATCCGGATGCTCGTTCCGGTATGGTCGCTTGCCCTTAGCGACCTGTACGGGCGGTTGCTGAACCGACCATGAACAGACTGCGCTCTTGTAGCCGGCGGTTGCCAAACCGCCGCAATCAAACGACGTTTGATGTCTCTCTGCAGTCTCCGCCTGCTTTTCCCCCTCTTTCCCACTCCTCGCTCCCGGCAAACCCGGCATCAATTGCACCCCCAGTTCCAGACCCGCTTCCTTGACCAATCTGCAAGCGGTGATCGCCTCCTCCGTGGTATAATTGCGCCCTGAAGCCCTCAGCACCTCACCATCAAAATCCTGAATGCCAAGTTCAACCGTCTTGATCCTGCTCTCTTTGCACCAGGAAATGATCTCCTCATTGATAAACAAAGGATGCGTGGAAATCCTGAAACTGGCCTCAGCATCCAGATAGTCCCTCAATTCGCCAATAAGCTCATCCCTTTTGCCCTGCTCCAAACCCGTGAATGTCCCTCCATAAAAGGCCACCTGCCTCTGGGTACCACGATGCGCCTGCAAGAAGGATTTGGCCAGCTTCAGCTGCTCAGCATAGTTTATACCCTTATCCGATGTAATCAGATTCTGATCACAATAGATGCACCTCTCTTTGCAGCCTTGCATGGGCAAAAAGATGGGAAAGATCAGGGTCTTGGTCTTGTGTTTCATGATGATTGGTATCGCCGTCTCTACATTCGTGATAAGACCACCGTTTTCAAACTGTGCCTACATGTCAATTACTTTCTGGCATACTCGCCTCTGAACGGGCGGTCGCTGAAGCGCCGCAGTAGGGTCGCTCGCTGAGCACCGAAGGTACCGGCGTTAGCCGCACCGACCAACCTCACATGCCCTCGCTCCCCACACCGCCGCATGCAAGCGCAGCTTGCAGAAAATCTGCCAGCGCAGCTGGCTTCCCTCCCTCTCTCAATCACTCCATCTCTCCCTCTTGCCAGCGCAGCTGGCACCGGTCACAGGCTTTCAGACACCTAAGCTCACAAACACAAAGGAACACCTGCGCATGTCTCAATCCCCTCGAACGGGTCATTGCCGGCGCAGCTGGCTTCTCTCCCTCTCTCAATCACTCCATCTCTCCCTCTTGCCAGCGCAGCTGGCACCGGTCACATGCTTTCAGACCCAGATGAGGCTTTGGATTGGCAAGACAACCCACGTGAGTCTCAATCCCCTCGAACGGGTCGGGTTCCAGACTAAAAAACCACACCAAGCTGTCAACCAAAATCTCCCATCTATCCGCCACCGTCAGGTCACTCACAACTCACAACTTAAGAACTCACAACTGCCAGCGCAGCTGGCCCCATCCCCTCGAACGGGTCACATGCTTTCAGACAATCAAAATTTGAGTGTGTTATTTCGGAGTCTTTTCTGTCTCAATCCCCTCGAACGGGTCACATGCTTTCAGACTTACGGTTATTGATGCAAACCTTTAACCTGGTTTAATGTCTCAATCCCCTCGAACGGGTCACATGCTTTCAGACTCAGTCGCTGTATCCAGAAATTGGAGTCATGAGTATGTCTCAATCCCCTCGAACGGGTCACATGCTTTCAGACTTACAATCTCGGCGGCTTTTTCGACCACATGACGGTCTCAATCCCCTCGAACGGGTCACATGCTTTCAGACCAAATTCACTTGGAGTTTGGGGAGAAGTTAGTAGGTCTCAATCCCCTCGAACGGGTCACATGCTTTCAGACAATGGCGAAAACTATAACCCATGAAGGCACCTGGTGCCTTTGTCTCAATCCCCTCGAACGGGTCACATGCTTTCAGACTCACAGTGCAAACACCGAACATAGCGGATATAGGCTCAAAAAGTCTCAATCCCCTCGAACGGGTCACATGCTTTCAGACGCAGAGTATGTCGAAACACTTACCGATGCGCAATGGTCTCAATCCCCTCGAACGGGTCACATGCTTTCAGACAATGAAAACAATCTGCGAAGCCTGTCGCAGCCCCGTCACTGTCTCAATCCCCTCGAACGGGTCACATGCTTTCAGACTGTAGAAGGTTCCTACGAAGAGAAGGTTCTCCAGTACGTGTCTCAATCCCCTCGAACGGGTCACATGCTTTCAGACATAGCAAATGAAACAAATAGAAGTAAGGATGTGTGGTCTCAATCCCCTCGAACGGGTCACATGCTTTCAGACAGAGTCTTTGAATGAAATTACTCGAATCAGACTAAATCGTCTCAATCCCCTCGAACGGGTCACATGCTTTCAGACAAGATTGAAAAAAATGGAAAAGCATTCTCTATTGGACAGTCTCAATCCCCTCGAACGGGTCACATGCTTTCAGACGGCAAACAGCGTTCAGAGATAATGCTCCAACAATCAAAAGTCTCAATCCCCTCGAACGGGTCACATGCTTTCAGACTGCAGCCATTTTAATTCCTTTATTTCCAATAAGCTACGAAGGCGTTTCGGACGATGATGCCCTTTGTGGAAGTTGAGGGTGGGGGTCATGTCAAAACGCTTTTTGCAACACATTGCAAAATCAGCAGTTACAGCTTTCCCGATGATTTCCTTTCTGAAATCCGTAACTTGCCTATTTATCAGGCTGTTAGCTGTTTTGACTTTTTCCTTGCAAATCATCGTACCTTCTCGTTTATCTATTTGTATTGTTTGTCCATGGTTAGCGGAACAAAATGTCCACATAAACATAGCTTTGGATGCGTATCAGCCTTTTGCTTTTACAAGCAACCGACGACACCTGAGGTCACTATCTCTCATCCTCATCAATCTGTCAAGCAAATTCTCCTTGCAAAAAAACCAGACTCATTTTCCCGTGAATTTCCCCTTGATCGGACAGCGAAAAAGCCACCCATTTTGGAAAATTTGACCTCTACTCATAAAAGTATAACCCAAAACTGACTTTTTCGATACCCCTCAAATGCCCATTTCATGCGGCCTGCCAACTCCTTCCCTGCTGCTCTCCTGCTCCTCGAACAAGTAACGAGTAGGAAATGAGGCAGTTAGGAGCAGGGGCGAAGGGGAAGTGGAGGCAGCTTTTGGCAGGGGGTCAGCGAGGGTGAAAAAGCAATATTTGCGCAAACCACGGATGTGGGTCAAGTAAAATAGCGCCCGGTAAAGAGGTAGGGTTGGTTGCTGAACCGACCAACCTCGTAGCCGGCGGTCGCCGAACCGCCGCAATCAAGCGGAGCTTGATGCTTTCTCAAGTCGTCAGTAGCCAGTAGTCAGTCATCAGTCACCTGACGGTAGCAGATAGATGGGAGATTTTGGTGAGTAGATGGAGCACATGCAAGCAGAGAGAGAAGCCAGCTGCGCTGGCAATTTTGAGCTGCAAGCTGCGCTTGCATGCGGCGGTTCAGCGACCGCCGGCTACCTTTGCTTGGTCGCTATGGCAAGCGACCATACATAAAAAAGAGGCCACTCGCTGTGAGTGGCCCCGATTTTATAGATTGGGATATTGCTTAGTTTATCACTTTGACTTCGACGCGGCGGTTGAGGGCGCGTTTTTCGGGGGTTCCATTGTCGTTCAGAGGTTTGGATTCTCCGTAGCCCTTATACTGCAAGCGTTTTCTTCCGATCTTCTTACCTACCAGGTAGTCGACCACGGCTTTGGCGCGTCTTTCTGAGAGTCCCTGGTTGTAATCCGCATCACCGATGCTGCAGGTGTGTCCTGAGATTTCCAGAGAGACCTCGGGGTTGTTGAGCATGGTGATCACGATGTCGTTGAGGATCTCGTGTGATTCTGATTTGATGGTGGCTTTGTCAAAATCAAATTGGATGTTGTTGAAGACAAATACCTTATCGAGCACCAGAGGTTTGATGACAAAGTTGAGCTCCACGGGTTTGTCGTCCTTGGGTGCGGGGACCCTTTGCTGGTGCAGCATATAACCATCGGGATTGATCATCACGTGGTAGGGATCTGCCCAGGGGACGGTGATTTCGTAGTAGCCGTTTTCATCGGTGGTAACCACCTTTTTATTGAGCATGCCATCCGGATAGCCACTGAAGGTGATATCGGCCACGACGGGATTTCCCTGTTCGTCGGTAAGCCTGCCCATAAAGGTGATGGTTCGTCTTTTCTGGTCTTCGTCAAACTCGGATTCTACAGGCACGTAGATGCGATCTCCATCCTCGCCTTCCTGCACTTTGTAGCCGGGGATGGTGAAGTCGGCATAAGCCACAAACATTTTTTCAAAACTGGCGGCGCCCCGATCGCTGCTGAAGAAGATCTGGTTTGAATCTGAGCAGAGGTTGAAGTATCTGTCGTCTCTGATGGAGTTGATCGGCAGGCCGAGGTTTTGGGGCAGGTTCCAACTGTTCCAGCCCGGGCCTTCGTGCACGGCCTTGAAGAGGTCGTAGCCGCCAAAGCCGATGTGTCCATCCGAGGCAAAGAAGAGGGCATATTCGCGGTAGCGCTTCACTTCTCCATCCACCAGGAGGTTTTCTTCAATACAGATGAGGGCAGGTGTTTGCTCGTTGTTTGCTGTATTGATCTGGGGGCCGGCGTTGACGGGTTCTTGCCATTCTCCGTCCACCTTGAGGGAATACCAGATGTCTGTGCCGCCATAGCCGCCTTCGCGGGAAGAGGTGAAAAACATGATCTTGTCTTCAAAGACGAAGGGGTGTGTGTCCACGGCGGGTGAATTGACCGCTTCGAGGTTCTGCGGTTTCGACCATCTTTCACCATCATGGGTGCTGGTATAGATGTCTCCATCTATCCTGCCTTTATCGTAGTTTCCAAAGAGATAGGCGGTTTTGCCATCCGTGGAAAATGAGCCGATGGCTTCGTTGGCATCGGTAGCCCAGGATCTGACGAGCTCGGGGCTTCCGTATCCGCTTTGGAAGGCTTCGGCATACCAGATGTTTTCCTTGTCCTTTCTGCTGGGACGCAAGGAGGTGAAATACAGGTAGTTGCCTTGGGGTTGCATGACGGCGCCGTAATCTGAATTGCGGCTGCCCAAGTAGGAGGGCAGGGCGCGTTGTTCAACGCTGCGGAAGATTTTATCCGAATGATGGAGAATCTCCTGATAGCCCCTGATCTCCCTTACATGGGTATCATCGCCACTTTCCAGATATTTATCCATCCAGATCAGGGCGTTGGGGACGTCCTGCACGGCGATATGCAACCTTGCCAGCCAATAGTGATATAGTGGCACACTGCCGCCTGCGGCTTTATCTGCGGCGATAAACTCGCTGATGGCACGGTCGTATTGGCCACGGTTGTAGTATTCCACTCCTTCCTGGGCGTAGCGGGCACCCCTTTGAGCAAAGAGGCTGCCGCTGATGGCCAGGATCAGGAGCAGTAGCAAAAGCCCCTTGGGGAACGCTTTGGGCATTCCCCGGGGGTTGATATTTTTAATATTGGTCATAGTTTTTACCTCACACCAAGACTAAAAGCGGAAGATCATGGATATGATGTGATCGTCGCTCATGATATCGTTGTTGTTGAGGCGGAAGGCATAATCCAATTGGAAGTTTCTAAATCTCACTCCCGTGCCCACTGAGAATCTGTTGGTTCCATCTTTTTGGTTGAAACCAACGCGGATACCCGTCTGGGCATAGGTAAAGGATTCCTTCCAGGTGTTGCGTTCTTTCACGGTGATCACGTTGAGCTGTGAATCTGCTTCCGGGTCTTTGCCCAGAGAGGTCCAGTATTCAGCACCCAAGGCGGGATAGGGATTTTGATCCATTTCCCACTTTACATCTGCTGCCACGGTGACACCGATGAATGGGTAGGCTGCGACGCCGAGACTGGCTTCCATGGGCACTGTATCTTCTGCATAGGTGCCATAGAGGTCTCTGACCATCAAGCCTGCTTCAAAGTATTGGTTGATGTCGAATTTTGCGCCTAAGTCAATGCCAAAGCCACTTTCGGTTTCATCATCCAAGGTGCTCAGGTAGAACTTTGGTGTGAGGCCAAAGTGGAAGCGCTTGTATTCGTTTGCATAGCTGATGGCGATGCTGTTGTTTTTGTCGCTGAAGGTGCCGGTGGGATTTCCGTTATCGTCATATCCGTCGATATTGGAAGTGCCGGCATTGATCCAGCTCACAGCCAGGGCGCCGAATTTGAAGCGGCTGCCGACTGCGACGTGAGAGTGGTTTCTATCCAGGTTCATGCCAAAATTGTACATGCTACCTATCTCTACGTCTTTGAGCATATTCAGCCCGGCGGGGTTCCAATATACGGAGCTCACGTCTCTGCTGATGGTGGAGCCGGCTTCGCCCATGGCGATGATCCTGGCGCCCACGCCCATTCTCATATAGGCTGCGGCAGAGTTGTTTACCGAGAGCAAGGTAGAGGCCATGATCAAGATGGCCATGATCATTAGTATCTTGCGCATGGTGTGCTGTTTGTTCATGTTTATCGTTTTCATGGTTGTTCTCCTTACTTCACCGAGATTTTGATAACGTGCTCGGCCTTTTTAACAGAATCGCTGGCAACGATTTTGGCGAAATAGGTGCCACGACCAACTTTTATGTTATCTGAGTTTGTCAAATCCCAGAGGATTTCGATGAGGTTGGAATTGGTACTGGGAACGGCGATGGTTCTGACTTTCTTTCCGGCGAAGTCGTAGATGGTCACGGTAGCGGTGACGTTGTCGTTACGCGTGAGCACCAGTCTGATGCGGGTAGCATTTGTGGCCGGGTTTGGATATGCGTAGCTGGCACTGCTGATCTCCAGTTCCTGTGATTGGTAGACCACCACGGTGCTGGAGCTGGGCAAGCTTTCCACGCCATCGTATACGGCTGTTACCTGATATTCGTAGGAACAGTTGATCTGGATGCCGTAGTCGTCGTAGTACCAGTCGTTTCCAATCTTTTGGGTCAAGGGGATGGCTTCGCTGTTGAGCTTTGTGAACGTGGTTTCGTTCAAAGCACGGCGGTAGATATTGAAGCCCTGCAGACCTCTGGTGGGAGGAGTCTCAAGGTTCCAAAGAACGCGTATATAGCCACCGTAGGTGAAAGCTCTCAGATCGATGGGGATTTCCATCACAGAGTAGGTTTCAGAGCTCTCGGCACTCGCCACCCAGTCGGTCTTGAAGGCCTTGGCGGTGATTACCATATTGAGGGTAAAGGGCGGGATTTCCAGCGTCTCTCCCTCAGCCAGGACGGGCGAACCCTGAGTGGGAACGCTGCCATCGGTGGTGTAGTGGATAGTTGCACCGGCCACATCACAGGTGATGGCTACGAGAGGCGGTTTGCCATAGAGGCCGCCGGCAGTGCTGAACACGGGTGCGGGCAGGGTGCCGGTGATCTTGTAAGCAGCAGAGCTGATCTCACTGGTGATCCAACCGTCCTTAAAGCCTCTCACCTTGATGGTGGTTTCGCTCGCCAGAGGCAGATTGATGGGCGTCTCATAGGCGGGTGAGTTCTCGGTGGGATCGCTGCCATCGAGCGTGTATCTCAGCGTGGCATCCGTAGGAAGCGTTGCTGCTGCCAAGGTGATACTCTGAGCTGTCTGGTAGGTTCCGGCTGCAGGACTGAACATAGCTGCGGGCAACTGAACCTGACCGGTGACGTGGTAGATACCGGTGATGATCTCACCTGCATCCCAATCTGTCACATAAGCTCTGGCCTTGATGGTGAGCGAGCTGTTGAGATCAACTGTTATGGGCTCACTGTAGATGGGTGAAGATTCGTCCGGATCGCTGCCATCGATGGTGTAACGGATGGTTCCACCGGCGGGGATGGTGCTGGATACGATCTCAACCTCTTGAGCCGTGGTATAGATGCCGGGCAGAGGATCAAACACGGGGTCTGAAAGTGCTGCCTGACCGGTCATATGATAGTTTGCCGTATAGGTCTGGCTGGGGATCCAGTCGGTGAGGAAAGCCTTGGCTTTCACTTGGATATCGCTATTCAGCTGCAGCACAATGGGTCTGCTGTAGATCTGAGACGAGGTGGTGGGTTCACTGCCATCCATGGTGTAACGGATGGTGGCTCCAGCGGGAACGGGCGTGTTGATGGAGAGAACCTGAGTTGTGCTATAGGTTCCGCTGGGAGGTGTGAACACCGCTTCAGGGATCACTACCTGTCCGGTGATATTGTAGTTTGCCAGATACACTTCAGAGGGTTGCCAGTTGGTGGCAAAGGCGCGTGCCTTGATCTGAGTGCTGCTGGAAACTGCGATCGGAGCACTGTAGACGGGTGAAGTGGGGGTGGGATCCGTGCCATCCGTGGTATAGCGAACCACTGCGCCTGCGCTTGCGGGCTGTGCAGCACCGATCACCACGCTCTGAGCGGAGGTATAGGTGCCTGCTGCGGGCGTGAATACGGGAGCACCGATGGTGAGCTGACCGGTGACGTTGTATTGGGCAGTGTGGGTCACACTGGGTGTCCAATCCGTCTTGAAGGCCTTCACCTTGATGGTCATATTGGTATTCAGAGCCACGGCGATAGGAGCGCTATAGACGGGTGAGCTTGCGGTGGGCTCAGATCCGTTGGTGGTATAGCGGATGGTGGTTCCAGCCTGATGGGTGCTGTTGATAGTCACAGATTGGGCAGTGGTGTAGATTCCGGGTGCGGGATCAAACACAGGGGTATTGAAGGCCAATTGGCCGGTGATGTTGTAGACGGCAGTCTTGGTCTCACTCGGTGTCCAGCCATCCTTGAAGCCCTTCACTTTCACCGTGGTGGTTTGACCCATGGGCAAAGCGATGGGGCTGAGATAGGCGGCGGAGCTCAAGGAAGGCTCACTGCCATCAAGGGTGTATCTGAGCGTGGCATCGGTGGGAAGCGTAGCTGCTGCCAAAGTCACAGTCTGAGCAGTCTGATAGGTGCCTGCTGCAGGTGTAAACATCGCTGTGGGCAATTGGACCTGACCCGTCATGTTATACACTGCGGTATAGACAGGGCTGAGATCCCAATCGGTTCTATAGGCTCTCGCTTTGAGAGTGAATACTGTATTGAGAGGTATACTGATGGCGCCGTTGTAGACAGCTGAGGTCTGGTCTGGATCTGTACCATCAATGGTATAGTAGACGGTGGCATCAGCTGGGATGGGGGCGTTGATGGTTACCTGTTGGGCTGTGTTGTAAGTTCCGGCAGGCAGGCTGAACACAGGCTCGGTGATAATGACGGAGCCCGTGACGTTGTATTGCTGCTGGGTGATACCGCTGGCGATCCAGCCTGCTTTGTAAGCCTTGGCTTTGATGGTGACGCTGCTATTCATGGGCACGATGATGGCCGTGTTGTAGATAGCAGAAGTCTCATCGGGATCGGTTCCATCGATGGTGTAGCGGATCACGGCTTCCGGTGTGGCGGTGCTTAGGATCACGGAAACAGGTTCCTGATAGGTTCCACCCACAGGGTTGAAGGTCACATCCTGAACTGTTCCGGTCACATAGTAGAGGCCGCTGGTGACAGGGCTGTCCTGCCAGCCTGCCTTGGTGGCTATCGCTTTGAGCTCTATTGTGCTTCCTTCGGGAACCACGATGGCTTCGCTATAAACCTGACCAT
Source organism: Candidatus Cloacimonadota bacterium (assembly GCA_029781115.1). GTDB lineage: Bacteria > Cloacimonadota > Cloacimonadia > Cloacimonadales > Cloacimonadaceae > UBA3900. Next base: position 112,925 of record JAKOXG010000020.1, on the reverse strand, counting down.
TGGTCGCTGGATTACTGCCATCGGTGGTGTAGTGGATCACTGCACCGGTCACGGAAGAGTTGATATTTATGCTGATCTGGTTTTGATGCAAACCAGGAGCGGGATCAAAGGTGGGTGCGGGCAAACCAAAGGTGTAGGCTGCACTTACCACAGGCGAGCTGACCCAATTGGTTTTGTAGGCGATCGCTGTGATGGTGGTGTTTTGGTCAACCAGGATGGGCGCAGTGTAAATGGTGCCGTTGGTGGGGCTGGGAACGCTGCCATCCGTGGTGTATCTCACGACTGCATCACTGGGGATGGGCGCAGAGATGGTGACCGTAACAGGTGCGTTATAGTTACCCGCAGCGGGTGTGAATACCGGTGAAGTCAAAGCCACGGTGCCGGTGACATTGTAGATGGCTGTACCGGTATTGCTTTCGGCCCAGCCGGCTTTGTAGGCTTTGGCTTTGATGGTGGTGGTGGCATCGAGGGGAACCGCAATGGGTGCCACATAGAGGTCTGAGCTTGCGGTGGGCTCGCTGCCATCAGTGGTATAGCGGAAGTAGGCTCCAGGTGTGGCTGATGTGAGTACCACCTGTTGAGCTGAAGTATAGTCTCCTGCAGGAGGAGTGAAGACAACGTCTGCGACGGTTCCGGTGATATTGTATACTTCCACTGCGGTGGCGCTGGGCAGCCATTCATTTCTGAAGGCCTTGGCTTTGAGCGTGGTCATCGCATTCATGGGCAGGATGATGGGTCCCGTATAGATGGCTGAGCTGGCGGTGGGTTCGTTGCCGTTCAAGGTATAACGAATGGTTGCACCGGGTGTGCTCACGGTGATGCTCACGCTTTGAGCCTGGGTATAGTTGCCACTCTGAGGATTCATAACAGGAGTTGCCACCATGGGGATACCGCTGCCGATTGCGTAAACGGCGGTGGTGACCTCAGAATCCTGATAACCGGTCAGGAAGGCATAGGCCTTGATGGTGCGGTTTTGGCTCACGGTGATGGGAGCGGTATAGAGTATGCCGTTGGTGGCGGTGGGTTCGCTTCCATCCGTGGTGTAGCGGACTTGGGCACCGACGGTGGCACTGGAGAGGCTCACCAAGATCTGGTTGGGATAGCTTCCGGGAGCAGGTGTAAAGGTCACATCAGCAGCCTTGAAGCTGTAGGTTCCGGAGATGTAAGCCGGAGTCCAACCATCCTTGAGGGCCACGGCATTGATGGTGGCATCTGCGTTGAGGTCAAAGGGAGCTGTGTAAGGCGTGCTGCTCGCATCCGGCACGGTGCCATCGATGGTGTAATAGACTGCGGCATCGCTGGGGATGGGAGCGCTGATGGTGATGGTGATCTGGTTGTTGTGTTCACCAGCCGCGGGATCGAGCACAGGAGGATTGAAAGCGATGCTACCCGTGATGATGTAGGTATTGTCCTCTATGTCGCTGGGCAGCCAATCGGTCTTGAAGGCACGTGCCTTGATCTGGGTGGTGCTGTTCAGCGGCAGAGCTATGGGCTGGTGGTATCTAAAGGAATCTCTGGTGGGGTTGGTACCATCGGTGGTGTAATAGATGCTGGCATCTTCCGTGGTGGTATCCAAGCTCACGCTTTGAGCTGTCTGATAGGTTCCTTCGGGCAGACTGAAGGTGACGTCTGCCACGGTTCCGGTAACTAAATAGTTGGCAGAAGTTACTACGGACGGATTGTGACCATCCATGTAGGCAATGGCTTTGATGAAGAGTCTGGAATTGCCGGGGATGTCTATAGCTGCATTATAGAGAGTTCCCGAGGTGGGTGTGGGATCGCTGCCATCCGTGGTGTAGCGAATATTTGCTCCTGCGGTGGTGGTGCTCAGAGTCAGGGTCTGAGGCAAATAGTAGGTTCCGGAGGGCAATGAGAAGCTCACAGCAGATACGGTGGGAACGATGATATTGATCACATAGGCACTGGAAACCACCTGGGAGGGGTTCATGCCGGCCTTGAAGGCAATAGCTTTGATGGTCGTGTCGCTATTGACATTGATGGGATCAGTATAGAGCGTTCCGTGGGTTTCGCTGGGATCGGATCCGTCTGTGGTATAGCGAATCGAAGCACCGGCGGTGGTGGTTGAAATGCTCACCAGTTTGGGCTCGTTATATACTCCGGCTGCAGGGCTGAAGGTGGGAGCTTCCACATCCAGGACGGGGATTACGATGTAGTATTGAGCTATAGCAATACTCGATGGATTGTGGCCGGCCAGGAAGGCTCTGGCTTTCACCGTGGTATTGGTGCTCACATCAAAGGGTGCTGTATAGGTGGTTCCATTGGTGAGAGTGGGCTCGCTGTTGTCCGTGGTGTAGCGAATCGTGGCTCCCGGAGTGGGAGTGCTGATCGTTACAGTTTGGACGGAGGTATAGAGCCCGCTGGGAGGCGTGATGCTCAGATCTGCCACATCCGGTAAGGGAATATCTATGATATAGATGGCAGATGTGATGCTGGAACCATGCCAGTTTGCCTTTTCTGCAAAGGCTGTGATCGTCATATTGTGGTCTACCAAAATGGGATTGGCAGGATCATACAATGAGCTGGTTCCGGCAACCGGTGCGCTGCCATCTGTGGTATACCAGATATTTGCGTCAGAAGGAGTTGCGCTCAAAGAAACCAGTTGGTTGGATGTGTAGGTTCCCTGAGGCGGATTGAAGCTGACCTGACTGCAGTGCATATCGTAGGTAACTTCATTCACTCCGGAAGCGGGGTAGTTCACCATATAGGCCTTGGCCTTGAGGGTGGTATTTGCATTTATTAATACAGGACCGCTGTAGAGCGTGCCGTTGGTATCGGAAGGCTCGCTGCCGTCTGTAGTGTAATAGATATTGGCCACCGTGGGAACAGCGGTGATGCTCACGGTGAAATCTTCATAATAGTCTCCTGAAGGCACGCTGAAGAAGGGGCCGGCTACAGGAGGATTGATCACGTAGGTGTGAGTCACGATGTCGGAGCTGGTCCAGCCAGTCAGATAGGCAATTGCTTTCACCACGGTCGGTTGGGTGGTGTCGTTGATCACGATGGGCGTGCCATCATAGAGTGTGCCTGCTGTATCGCTGGGATCGGTTCCATCGATGGTGTAGCGGATGTCAGCCCCAGGAGTGCTGACGCTCAAGGTCAGGTTTTGAGCTGAGGCATAGGATCCGGTAAGCACGCTGAAGGATGGATTTGCCACTCCAAAGGTGTATTGGGCGGTTCCGACGTTGGAATCCGGGTGACCGGTCTTGTAGGCAATAGCCTTGATCACCGTGTTTACACCCACCGGTATGGGGCCGGTGTAAAGGGTTTTGGTCGCATCCGGTGTGCTGCCATCAACTGTGTAATAGATATCTGCATCAGAGGGAACAGCGTGAATGGTCACGTTTATCGGCGCATCATAAATTCCGCTTGGAGGCATGAAGCTGGGTGTGCTCACAGGAGGATTGATGATGATCTGATAGTTGGCAACTGTCACAGCAGAATCGTTCCAACCGGGCATAAAGGCGATCGCCTTCACCGTGTGGACTCCGGCTCCCACGCCAAATGGGGCGGTGAAGGGAGTTCCGTGGGTATCGGAAGGCTCGCTGCCATCCAAGGTATAATGGATGGTGGCTCCCGGGGTGGTAGTGGAGATATTGACAGTCTGAGCACTGTAATATGTTCCACTGGCAGGGGTGATGACCGGGTTGGCCACCGTGCCGGTGATGACGTAATCTGCAGTGCCTACAGCGGAATCATCCCAACCAGTTTTGTAAGCTATAGCTTTGAGAGTTTTGCTGCTGTCAACAGTGATGGGAGTGCCCACGGTGTAGGGAATACTGGTCGCATCCGGGGTGGTGCCATCATCTGTGTAATAGATGTTGGCATCAGGAGGATTGACCGTGATGTATACATCTACCGCACCGGTATAGGTTCCACCAGCGGGAGTGAAGATAGGTGTGGCGATAGTGCCGGTGATGACATAATCTTCTGCATGGACTACTGAAGGAGTCCAGTCAGTCATGAAAGCTCTGGCCTTGAGAGTGCCACTGCTGCTGATGGTAACGGAGCCGGTGTATACGGTTCCATAGCTCTCGGTAGGATCTTCACCATCCAGGGTGTATTTGATGTAAGAGCCAGCGGGGTTGCTGCCATCGTTGATAATGGATACAGCTATTGAACCGGTAAAGGGACCGGTGCTGGCTGGAGGATTGAAGGAAGGTGCAGCCAGTTGACCCGTCACAGTAAAGGTTCTGGTCACGATGTCACTATCAGCCCAGCCTGCCTTTTTGGCTATGGCGCTGATGGTGACCGTCTGGTTTGCTGCAATATCAATTCCGCCGCTGTACGGGGTGCCAGGTTCGCCACCCGTAGTGGTGTAATAGATAAATGCACCCTCCACAGGCACGCTGAGCGTTACTGTGATCGGGCTTGTATGAATGCCACCTGCATGACTGAAGATGGGATCCGGAAGGATACCAAAGCGGTAGATTCCGGTGCCAACTTCGCTGGGCAGCCAGTCTGTTTTATAGGCTCTGGCTTTGATGGTATGTTTGCCGGCAGACAAGGTCGTCAGCGGTCCGGTATAGAGGTTGGAACTCTCGTCCGGTTCGGATCCATCCAATGTATAATAGATGGTGGCACCGGGAGTGCTGGTAGATATCGTAATGGTTTGCGGGGTCTGATAAGCTGCGGGTGCAGGAGTGAACTGGATCGTTGCAACCTGACCCGTGATATTATACAGGCCTTCGTGAGTGATGCTGGCGACCTGTCCCGCAATAAAGGCCTTCACTTTCACCGTAGTGGTGCTATTGACCCAGAAGGGAGCTGTATATAACAGGGTAGCGTCCTCGGTCGGTTCGCTGCCATCGGTGGTGAAATAGACATAAGCACCGGCGGGATTGGTATTGGTACTCAGAGTCACCAGCTGACCTTCAGTGTAAGTGCCGGGAATGGGATCGAACACAGTGCCATTGGCAAAGGGTAGAATCTTTACGCGGACACGCACATCATAATAGTAGGTATATGTGGAGCTGGGTGCCCAATCGGGGTTGAAGGCTCTCAGTTTTATCGTGGTAGGCCCATCAAGCTCAATCTCAAAGCCAGGTATATATATAGAAGCATTGGGATTGGTGGGATCGGGAATGCTGCCATCCGTGGTGTAATAGAGAGTGGCTGAAGGCGGATACATGCTGATGCCCTCAACCTTCACCTTCAGGGGATCCCCCGGTTCTATCGCAAAATACTCACCCACGGGCTTGGGGGCTGGATTCATGGTATGATTTGTAATAGTAACCGCTCCCGTCACATTATAGCTTTCAATGCGGGTAGGACTGTTTATCCAGTCAGCACGCACACCCATGGCTTTGATGACCATGGAAGTTTCCGCAGGAATGTCGATAGGAGTTGTATACGCAAATGTATTGGGATCTCCAACCACGGGATCATTACCATCGGTGGTATAATAAATCGTGGCCCCAGGATTGGAACAGGTAATGATGACCTGGATGGCGGAATGATAAGTACCACCTGGGAGATTGAAGTTCAAAGCAGCTACTTGACCGGTAATCCTGTAAGTATTGGACACCACCTGGGATGTGGTGGTTGTGCTGCCATCATCATAAACGTAGATTGCGGTGATGGTCTGTATATTCTCGGCATTTTCCAGGGTGTCTATGAAGATGGGATTTAGATCCGAATACACAAAGGTTCCAGGTGCGTCGGGGACTGGAGGGTTGCCATCCAAGGTGTAATAGATGGTGGCTCCTGCAAATTCCGCTGGAACAGTTAAAGTAACGTTGATGGCATGATCAAACACTCCACCACCTGCGGGATCAAATATGGGGCCTACAGGTTTCACATTGATGGTCCACGTAACGGTGGCTTGAAACTCACCGTCATGTGCCACATATGTCAGAGTATAGACGCCATGCACATTGAAGGTATAGTTGGCACTTGTGCCGCTGGAGATCACTTGGTTAATGGGATAGTGAGGTGGGCCGACCAAGGTCCACTCGTGAGTAAGAGCATCGCCATCAGGATCCATCGCATTTACAGTGAAAGCCTGATTATCAAATTGGTTAATATCGAGCTCCAAATCTGTGGGCGTGTGTGATATGATCTCGGGAGGGAAATTGATGGGGTTTACCACGATTTTGATACCGATAGTGGTGTAGCATTCGGTATTCCTATCCACCGCAGTTATCATCATGGTCTGCATACCATTCCAATAGGCCCTGGGCCTAAACACCAAGAGATGGCCATGTGCTTCCGGTTCTAAGGTGATGGGGTTATACTGATCGACCTCAACGTTGTAAGGCAAAGTCATCTGCGTCTGAGTGATATGGAGATTGAAATGAAGAGGTGGCGAATCAATGCATCGGACCATGGCGTCAAAGTTCACAGCCAAGGTGTCGTTTTCATTCACATAAAACGTGTTGTTAGGGGGAAGATCATAGAATATGGGTGGATCTGCTACAGGTTCTACAGTGATCCTGATGATGGCTTGGAATCCAACTTCCTCTGGTCCAAGAGGATGGTCGCTGATCATCAGCATCATCAATTCCCAACCATTCCAGTTGGGCTCAGTAGTTTGGAAAGTGAGTTTGAACTGGTTGCTGGGATCCTGTGTGATGGTAAAATGTTCCGGATCGCTATAGTAGAAAAATAGAGGGCCCATACTCGGGTTTGACACGTGCCGGCTAAAGTCTTTAGTCCAGGGAATATCCTCTTTGAACCTACCTGTTTCAGGATTAGCAATATCAATTGCATCAGGCAGGTTGTAAGGCGAACTGTCGAAAGTAAAAGACGGGGCGCTTCTCAACTGTCGGTTCTGGTTCTCAATACGCGCTATTACTTCTGGCGTAATCTGATCTGAGCGCAGACCGAGAAAATTCTGTGCTTGTGCATGTAACCCTATCATAGAGCTCAGCACAATCAAAAACACGATAAGTCTTTTCATGTTCTCTCCTTATGTGTATAAGATATATTGCTGTCCGTCAGACTTGCAGTTTTCCAGATAGTAGCCTACTTCATTCAAGCCTAACAGACGCCATTGAAATAATATTACTGTTTTAATATAATACTCGGACAAGCGTGTCTGACAAATAATATTTGCGTTTTCTATAAAACAGGCCAAGCGACTCCTTGGCTCATTTGCAAAGAAAACGCCATTACCCTTGCCCATATAAGACACGCAAGCCTTGGCATAACCGCATTTTAAATGCATTTTATGCCAAAGCCTGCCAGTCTCGATTCCGCAGGGAACCGAAGCAAGTTTTACGGCTGGGCGGAACGAATTCCGCACCAGAATATCGCCTTCTGTCATACCGACCTACTGCCTACCCTATAATAGATAATTCAGCTCCCGTGTTTCAGGGAGCTGAATTTGTATTTTTCATTAATTAACCAAATCTGATGGTAAAGGTATAGTTAAATGCTCCGCTAACGCCGCTAACACTCCAAGAGGATACAGCCTGTTTGATCTCGTTCAGGAATGAGGTGGGCAAGTTTCCGGAAACCGGGATAACCTCCACGGCCTCGATTCTGCTTCCTGAGCCATAAATCTTGATGTTGACTGATCCTCCGCTGCTTTGTACGGCTGCGGTTTTTCGATAAAGGCTGGTAAGCTGGCTCTTGCGGCTATTAACTGCGCGCTTGAGTGCTTCCATGTCTGATTGTTGTTCCGGGGGTGCAGAAGCAATGGTGTTTTCCGTGATCGCAGGAGCTCTTTGAGCGATCCTGGAGATTGCGGCGCGTTCACTGCTGGTGACTGCGATAGGTTTCCCCAAAACAGCGACTTCTGCTGCAGAAATGTTGCCTCTCACGTCTACTTGTCCTGTAGGCCTGGCTGTGGTGCCTTTCAGACCACCGACGTTGGATGCTGATGCAAATTCGCTCTGTTGATAGGTGACAATAGCGTTGGGATCAAAGCTGCTGGCCATGCCGCCGCCTGTTCCGCCGCCTCTGCCATAACCAGAGCCACCAGCTCCACCGCCAGGACCTGTACCACCGCCACCGCCGCCGCCACGAGAGGCTGCCACGAATTCACGGGTGGTAGTGATAGCAACGGGGTTGCGAACCACGGCGTTGGGATCAAAGCTTCCTACACCAAACAGAGATGATGCTCCGGCTGCAGTTGCGCCACCTGTGCCACCGGGTCTTCCGGTTGTAGCACCGGCTTTTGCAGCCTGCGCAGCTGCTTCGGCGGCTGCAGCTTCTGCAGCCAACCTTGCGGCTTCATCATCACGTTCGCCCATGGGAACCTCCTGCTTTACAGCTTCCACCCTTTGAGCAGTTCTCATCTGCGCCAAAGTGGCTTCCAAGGTGCCATCGGCGACCCTATCCGGTTTGAGTGCCAGATCATAAATAGTCAATACTACTATAGTCAAGACGAGGAAGAGGATGATCATAGTGCGTCCCATCTTCTCTTGAGGAGTGCTTTCGGCTCTACGAGAATAGGTGGCTACAATCTGCCTCTGTTCTTCGGTGAGTACAGTGACCCAAGGCTCGATATATCGATATTTAACCTGCCAATCCGGATGCAGAGTAAGCGTGCCTTCCATATCGCTTTGCAACAGGAGGGCATCTCCCTGTAACAGCCCTTGAGAGCTAAGGGCTGCAGCATCCATGGCTTTCCCGCCCTTCTCACATTCAAGTTTACTGCCGGGCAACAGATTCATATAATGCTCGTTACCTTTTTGAGAAATGAGTTTGTGTTTATCAGGGAAGGAAGGTAGTAACACCTGCCAAAGCAGATGTTTATTTGAACCTATGAACCAATCTTTTTTGAAGAGTCCCGAACCATACTTGATATAGTCCAAGGTCTTGCCTTTATAGAGTAGTTCAAGGTTGAGTTGAGTCTTTGCCATAATACCTCCCTATAGCTGCTGCGGTGCTTCGTTTACTAACCAGTTGGAATCCAACAGCGTGCTGAAATAGACGTACTTATAATACGACCCTGTGCCTATCTCCACGATGGCAGTGATGTATTGAGCGGGAATTGTCTCATCAGCTTGCACCAGGAGGCAGGCTTCACCCTTGGATTCATCTTCTTCAATCACTTCAGAGAGGCGAGTCAGATAGTCGTTTAGATCAGCACGTTTTTGGGGATCCTGTAGTAATTCCTGAGGGGTTCCGAAATATACGTTTTCCACGCCGACCAGGATGCGGTCTGGATAGACCTTGATCACCGTGGTGCCCATGTTCTGTTCCAGACTTTCCGCAGTCATAGTGGTGGGGAATATCATTTGGTCTGGCACAGTGAGTTTCTGGGCGTCCATAGAAACGTTCTTGATAAGGAAGACCAAGACGATGGTCAAGATATCAAGCAGAGATGTGATGGACAGGCCAGCTTCTTCTTCGGCGATTCTTCTGGTGACTCTTGCCTTTTTGCCGCCAGCAGATGCTTTTTCTAATATTCGCATAATAATCTCCTAAAAATAGCCTATTCCAACGGGCTTATACATCACATTGGTAAATTGGTTGTTTTTGCACAGGTCAATGGTTTTGATCAGGGAACCATACAATATGGTTGGATAGGGGCTTACGCTGATCTGGGTTTGATCCGGATTTCGATCACGAATCTCTTTCAAAACCTCATTAAGAGATTGAAAATCATATACATATGCGTCATTAACATCTTTGCCCAAGGCTCTAATCTTAAGAGTTTCTTGACCCGGCTCTCTTATTTCAAAGCCAGGAAAGAGTCCTCGATCTGATGCGTCTTGATCCATAATAAAGATTTCAATCTTCTTTTCTTCAGCAGTGCCTCCACCTGGGCCTTGGCCTCCCCCGCCTCCACCACCACCTGATGGGGTGAAATTCAAGGCAATCAAAGCAAGCTGAACCACTACCACCATGTAGAGCATGAATGGAATAATGGTCAGAAAGAGGTTCATGATAGGAACCAGGTCCGGTTCCTTGGGACCTCCAGCACTTCTTTGATTCCTTCCGGCAGAAGGACGATAAGCCATATTATTATCCCTTATTTGCCATGCTTAGTGTGTTCATTATTTTTACGGTGTGTTCATCAATATCGGCAAGGATCTTCTGGGCACGACCAAAGAGTCCACCATGAATAACAGTGAGCGGAATAGCAGCGACCAAGCCCATGGCTGTGGTGCCGATGGCTTTTGCGATTCCTTCGGTAAGCACTTGGTTTTTGAGGTGGTCTGGAGCTTTGGCCAAGCCGTAGAAGGCTTCCAGCAAGCCCCAAATGGTTCCCAACAATCCAAGATAGGTACAAATCTGGGCCAAGGTGGTGAACCAAGTAAGACCTGAATCGATCTTGTAAACGGTTTGCAGCACGGCTTCTTCAAATCCGTTTTGAACAGCGCGATCCATCTCTTCGCCTTTCTTATTGGCTTTAAGCATGTCACCATAAATCCTCAAGCCACTCCAGAAGATGTAACCAAGAGTGGTTCCTTTGAAGCTATCAGCAATCTTGATGGCTTCTTCGACCTGGTTGTTCTTGATATAACCTTTGAGTTTGAGATAAAGCTTCTGTGCATCCACTTTCTCACGCTGGTAAAGCTGTACGTAGCGGATGATAGCATACACAATACCAATCACAAATACGACAATAATTGCATAACCCCAAGCACCACTGTCATCAATGATTTGTCCAACGGTAACTTTCGCTGCATCTTCCTGAGCAGCAGGGGCTTCCTGGGCTACCAATGCCACGCTAAAAAGCATGACCATAAGTACTAATAGAATGTGTTTTGTTTTCATTTTGACTCCTCTAGCCATTTATTTCTTATTTCTTGCCATCTGGTAAGTTGTTGTTTACTTACCTGCTGGATCACTTCCAACAGTGCTTTGGGAAAATCATAGTGGCTTTCCCGGTTGTAGGTATCTGTTTTGTCTTTGAAAGTGGTAATGTCGGGGATGAAGGCCTTGATCTGGATATCAAAGACCTCGGTCTCCACCATTTCTCTTACGTTTTCGAAACCACGGGGAGGAGCGCTAGTGGTTTGACCCAAAAGCAGGGTAGCTCCCAGCAGCAGTAATGCAATGCCAATAAGACGTTTCATTTCCTCACTCCTTATACTTTTCGATCTTGATCTCAGAAATGAGCCCACGGTAGGGGGTTGGGTTTTCAACTTCAATACGGAGGGTATTACTGCCATTTCTCAAGAGCTGAACCGGCAGGTCTACCAAGTTGGGATAAAATGTCAATGGATCCTCGTCCATATCCACGTAGATATCGGTGGCAACGGTTTCGCCGTTGAGAATCACATTGGCGGTCATAGGTGCTACAAATTCGACTTGAGCGGAGACCAGCTCTCCATTGATAGTGAAGTTTGTCTCAAATGCGATAGCCTCGACAGGGCTTTCACTATCTTCTGCAACCCAAATCACCTGTGCCCTTCCATCCTTAAAGCCTTCAATAGCTTCCGGAGGCATGCCCGAGTTATCGGCTACTCTGGACGGAATGGCAGTTTCAGCACCGCTCTCGGGGTCTGCAATCAGAGCCCTGCAGGAAGCGTTGCTGCTGAAGACCAGGGTTTCTTTGGGGCGAGCTTGGCTGAGCTCAAAGTTATCATAATATGCTTGAAGCGTAAATCTGACGGGGATTTGATCCTGGTAGCGGTTGGGGAAGAGCAAGCGGATGCTGTTCTGCTGTGCGTTCCACTCGGCACCGCCAAATTGATAGCCATAACGGGCAGTGATGGCTTGTGTCACATCCAGGGAATCCACGGCAAAGCCAACCAAGCTGGCTTCCTTACCGTTGACAAACGCTTCGGGATTGTAAGGATAAATCACCTGCAGGAACACAAAGCTGGGAGCAATAGTGGAATTGAGAGTAAACTCCGCTTGCAGCTTGGCTTTGGGCGGAATATTCACGGTGCCCAAAACCTGTCCCTTGGGTGTGGTAACACTATTGATGACGAGGTTTGCAGGAACAAAGTTGCCATCATCATCCAGTGCCTTCAAAGTCCAGCCTCTACCCAGAGGGTATTCCACCTTCTTGTAGTCTGGTTTGAGACCACGCTCTTCCAATTTGGATATGGCATGGCGCGTGGTTGCATTTTCGTAACCAGCCAGGTGGAAGGTGTTGAACAGGGTGGCATAGATGGCGTTGGCGGCGTCTTCCATGGGATACACATAATCGGAATTGACCTGTCCCCAAATGGTGGCCACCACGTTTGGATCATCGCGATAGGGTCTCACTTCGTTTGATACATCCAGGAATTTGTTGATCTGGGTCTGAACCACTTCTACGCCAAACTCATAGATTTTGGCTTCCAAAGCGAGAGCCTTGGTGATTCTGCCGGTATCCAGCTTCTGCTGATTCTCACCGGCGATCAGTCTTTCCACTCTGTTCACTTGATTGATCACAGCAGTGCGGAAGTTGGGCAGGCGGCTGCTTTTGCCACTCATCAGGTTTTTCATAAAGCTGGTGTTGGCATTGACCGTAATGTGCTGATTTGGTGATTGGCGCATAAAGTCGCTATTTTCCAAGGCTGCCAATTGACGGTCAAATTCTCTCAGGAATGCCTGGTAAGCTTGAATCTCCTTGTGCTCAGCCTCTGCCGCTGCAAAAGCTTTGTATTGTTCTGATGTATCCAAGGGCAAGCCCTGCCTGCGATAGTTAGCCTCCAAGGCCTTGAATTCATCGCGTTTCCTGAAAGCGCCTTCCCAATCCTTATTGAGGTAGGCTGTATCATATTGTTGCAGGATTCTGGAGAGGTATTTCACAGCAACACCCTGATAGAGGTCATACTGTTCTTTATCTCTCTCGAAGAGCCTTTGGGCATATTCCTCAAAGCGAATCGTGTCACCCTGTGCATAATAGCCTGCAGCCAAGGTGCGCAGCATGCCTGTCACGTCCGGATGTCCCGGATAGAGCTGGATAAAGCCATCCAAGACTTCCAAGCGTTTTGGCGAGCTCTGGTCTTGATCATATATAGTGAAGGCCTGCATGTAGATGTTTTCACTCTTCACATTACCGCTATCGATGCGGTTGGTGCGCACATCTTCGGAGAGTGCCAAATATCCCTCTGCAGCCGCCAGCTTGGTAGCGGGATTGGCTGCCATTTTCTCGAGCTCCATCACCTTGAGGGTGAAGGTTTGATTGCTGGAGGGGAATCTTTCCATAAACTCATTTCTGATGTTTCTGGCATAATTGGCATCGTGCATGAGGCTATCAGCAGTGGTCCAGCTCATATAATACCATGTGTAGATCTGATCTATATCATCGGCTCTTTCCTTGGAAGCCAGATACATATAGGTTTCCACCAGCTTGTCATACTGTTTGGCTTTCTGATACTGTTCAGCCTGCAATCTCTTGTAGTTCAGGTGCTCTTCGGGATGGCTCTCATAGGTGAATTCTTCTGCCATGCGTCCAAACTCTGCGGCGGCAATGGTATAGTCATTGCCAGAAATAGCGGCTTTGTAGATGTTTTGGATCTGCAGCTTCACCATCTGATCAGCTTTTGCAAGCCTGGTACCATCGGTGGTGTATTCCATTGCCTGACGGGCGTATTGTTCGGCAGCCCTGTAGCGATCATATTGGCTGAGGCTCTCATCATCCTGAGCTATGAAAGCCAAGTTTAGATAAATGTCATACTTTGAATTGTTATCGAGGTTGGGATAGTTTTCCAGGATGTGCAGATAGCGTGTTTTGGCTTCGGCGTAGCGGTCTTTATTGAAGGCGTTGTGAGCCATATCCAAGACCAGCATGTCTGCTTGTGCTATCTTATCCGGATCACCGGAGCCTCTCAGTGCCACTATATAACGGTCGGTAGAAGATTGCAGGAAGGCATAGAGGTCTTCCAGCGCCTGACCTTCGAGCTTATCCGCCAGTAGTTCTTCTCTGGAGAGAGCATAGCTATACGCCAGTTCTTCGTTTTCAAAATATTCGGGATCGGAGGGATCAAGATGCGTCTGGTTGTATGCCAACAGCTTGTTGTAGATTCTCATGTAAGCTTCGTCTGTCTGGTTGGCGTCAGCCAAGTGCCTCAACAGCATGAGGTCTTCTTTTTCAGCATTCAGCTTCCAAGCGGTAAATTCTGCATCATAATCAGCAGGTCGAGTCTTGAAAAGATGATCCAAGAGCTGTGTGTAAGCCCCGTAAACCTGCAGGCCAAAGAGCTCCTCATAGGCCATGAATTTATTGGTATGAGCCACATATTCTTGATATGCCTGCTCAGAATTGCTGGTTCTCACTGCCTCATAGAGGACAATCTGAGTTTGACGATAGGCATTGCGGATGGAGGCAAGCTGTCTGGCGATTTCAGGATCGCTCAGGTCTTTACCCCTGATGTTTCTATCAAACCAAACGCTGCCTTTGCCAAACTGATTTGTCATCGTGGAATACTTGTCCCTGCGGATCTGATCACGATTCTCGCCGGGACGCAAGCTGATGTCGTTGGCATAAAACAGCACTACCACAGAGTCTACCAAGCTGGGATTGACCAAGGCATTGGGAGTCCTTTGCATCCTGAGCTCAAGGTAGTCTATGGATTGGCGCGTAAGCTTCATGTCCTTCTTGTTTTCAAAAGCCTTGTCCATGACATACAGGATGACGTCTTCATCTTGATAACCCGCCAAGTAGGTGTTGATGGCGTTCAATCCACGGGATTCGCCATCAAAATCTGCTCCGTCAAGAGCCACCAAGCAGTAGGCGATTTGATCAAGAGAGTTGAGCTTGAGCTCTTGCGCTGTCGAAGCGGGAGTAATGCGCTGGTTATCGACAGCATTCAGGATGGTAACAAAGTCCTGCAGTGCGGCCTGCAATGAAGTCTCATCCGAGATGTTCATGTTGACGAATGCGCGCTGGAACAAAGCTTCATAGCGGTAAGGGCTATCTGATTTGGCAGCCAGTCTGGTATAGAGCTCATTGGCTCTGTTATACCATTCAATAGGGCGCTCGGCGTCTGTTCCCACCAAGAAATACAAGTTTGCCAGGCGATAAGCCGCTTCGTCAAACAGAGGAGAGGTGGGATACTCTTCCAAGATGGTTTGATAATTTGTAATGGCTTCTCTGAAATCTGATTCCTTGATCTTCTGAGCATCACCGCGGGGGCTGTTGGGGTTGAGCTCCTGCCAATCTGCAAGGTTCTGCTCGTGAGCCATACGGCTTACTTCAGAGCTCAGATAAGCTGCATTGTACAGCACGTATTCCTTCAGATAGAAATCCGGATTTACATTCAGGATCATGCGATAGTAGGCCAGCGCTTTCTCGGGGTGATCAAAATCTGTCGCCCATTGCAGCTCACCCATATTATAGTATACGTCAGCAAGGCTAACCAGGAAGCTGTCATCCGGCTGGTCAAGAGCCTCAAAACCGGGATTTGCAACCACAAACTCCTGGTAGTCACGCAGAAGCTGAGACTTCTGAATCACGATGTCTTCATATGCTTGGGTAGACTCGTCCATGCTCAGCGTAGTGTCTGCCTTACGTTTTGCATCCAGGTAGTTCAGGTGACGATAGCGGCTCTGCAGTGAGATGAAATCTATGTTGGTCAACACACGACTGAGGTATCCATCCATATCCATCTGCAACTCTGGATTTTGGATTTGATCCTTCAACTGCATGGCCACCTGTCTCATTTCATCGGGATAACGGAGCATGATGTCGGCAAGAAAAGTTCCTTCCACTTCATCGATGGTAAGAGTCCAATCTTCCAGCTCTCCTTGCAGAGCATAGTATTCAGCGAGGAATTCATTGAAGGTTTCTTCCTCTGCATCGGCATCGTGTTTACGGAGATTGGTGTATTGTTCCTTGCGGATTTGCAGGTCTTGCAGCTTTTCTTGATATTCTTCCAGGAGAGGCTGCAAGTTCAGATCACTCCTTTCATATTCAGGTGCGGCCATTGCTTCATTGATCGCATCGATCAAGTCGCTATAAACGATGATATTCCTCTCAATGTCAATGAGGCGCTTCAGCTCCATATCGCTATAGCTTCTGCCCACCACAGCGGGATCTTCGTCTACAAACTGCTGATAACGAATCTCAAAGATTCTCTCCATCGACTTCAGGAAGACGCCCAAAAGCCGCTGATACTCCTTCATTTTGCCCAAATACTCAAGGCCTGTGCGGTACCTGTCAAAGTATTGGATTTGGCTGAAAGATGAATTTGGATCAGCAATGGCTTCCAAGCTGATCTCCGGGGTAGAAGAATAATCCTTCAGATTCGTCTTTAGATCGTTAAGAAGCTTCATCTCCTGGCTGGCGATCTCTTCTATCACATCGATCACAGCCAAGCCCTTCACCGTCCTGGCTTCTTCATAGAGAGTGCGCAAGTCCGCTATAACTTTGTCAATTTGACCTTCCAAAGCTTTATATTTCTTCTGGGTGGGATCGTTGTAGAAGCCCTCAAGGTCAAATGCTTCCACACGTGCGATAATGGCTTTTTTGCGAGGGATAAAGTGGTTGTTGAGCCAAGCCTCGTTGGCATTGTAGTTTTTGAAATAGGCATCAACTTCCCCATATCTCTCAGAACCCGAAACGAGATCTGTCCAGAGATAGAGGTAGGTGGGATAGTATTTCCCGACATCAAAGTTTTCCATTATGCCCTGCAAAAACAGTGCAGAGCTTTCTTTATCCTCAGCCCGCATGTTGACGATCATCCTCTGATAGAGCAGGAGGTTGATCATGCGCCTTGCATCCTCTCCCAGTTGAGGATGATTGGCAAGTGAAGGTAGATATTTCAAAGCCGAAAGAGCGTCATTGGAGACAGCGTAGAAATGCCCAACCAAATACAGGATGTCCAATTCATCGAGTTGATTCAAGCTCGCAAAATGCTGCTCATACTGTGCAACTGCCTGCTCCGGATTTGTCTTGATCAGTTCAGGAAGTTCATCTTTGAGAAAATCAACCGCTGCCCTGACCTCCGGACTCTGGTAAACGCTTTTTAATGCAGGATCGGGATCATAGCCTGACGTTGCAGCGAACAAGCACGTCACCGAGAGCATAAAAGCTGCAATTAGTATAAATGTGTTAGTTTTCTTCATAACCCTGCTCACTTCTTAATCGTCCATAGTTTAAAAATGTTAAAAATCTGCATATAGAACACTACGCCAGGCGCAGAGAAGTCCGCGCCTGGTGTAGATTCTCTTATCTCAAGGGAAGTCTGTGGGCTCAAATAAGGTTTTGACATGAACCATGTCACACAAAAATGTTTAACTGTTTTACTGTTTGTTTTCTTTCAACCACGCACGCAGATCAAGCAAAGCCTTCTGGGCTTTTTCTCTTTCTTCGCGCAAAGATCTCAATTCTCCTAACAGGTCTTTAACCTCGGGGGAAAGCTCCTTGTAGCTGCTGCCACCTTGAACTCCGATGTCGGTTGTGCCTGTTCCCAAGCTGACTTCGCCAAGTGGCTCGTCAGGCGGGGTGTCTGTGATTACAACTTCTGGTCCGTCGTCAGTTATCTCAATGAAGGGCTCTTCTGCACTGCGGGCTCCTTTGGCAAGTTCCACAATGTCGGGACGGCGCTTGGCAGTGGCATATTTGTCAAACAGATAGGATATTCCCAGAGCAACGCGCAGGTTTTCTTCGTAGCCATTGTCTTTGAACAGGTCTTCAATAGCTTGGGCACCAACTCTGACACCAAAGTTGCCAAATGTGTACTTCAAGCCGGCTTGGAAGTCATGTCCGCTATATTCGCCTTGGATGAAGAAATCCTTGAAGGGCGAAAACTCGATTGAGTAGAACAATCCATTGAAGATCCTTGAGCGTGGCACCTGACCCGTGAAACGGTTGTTACCGCCACCCACGTTGAACATCCAGTTTGTCTTGCCGATGACCACTTGCTTGGAGGCCACAGCGTAGAATGAATAATACTCGTAGTTCGTTTTATCCGGATGAGTATGCCAATACCAGCCGGGACTCGGGTCTTGAGCTCTGTGCTCATTAATACCGGAGAAGATATTGTCCATTCCGATAGAGATCTGGGGCATGCGCAAAGTTTCTTCAACCAGCTTGACCTTGGTATTCATAAAATACAGCCCGTCTCCAGCGAAAAGACCAATCTCTGCCCTGTCAAAAAGCCCTACACCGAGCATGCCGTAGGGGACAAACTTGCCCCATCTGTCCATGTCAACATAACTAGGCTTGGCTACGTCTCTATAGTAGCCAACCAATAAAATTTCTGCTGCCTTATGAGGCAAAACGTACGCATCAGGCGTGCGCAGCATGCCCAATGTCTGGAAAGGAGCCGCAAACAGCATCCCCGCCAGAAACGTCATTACAAGTGCACTAAATAATACTTTTCTCATACTTCCCTCCACCTTTCGGTGATTATTAGTTTTTGGTTTAGTAGTTATTGGATTCAAATTATAATTGACGTGATTTACGTCAAGCATTTTCTTGACCCATGGACACAAACTCAACGTATCAACTTTCCCGCACTGGCGAGGAACTTGCCGCTAAATACCTGATAAGCAAAGGGTATAAGCTGCTGTGCAAGAATTTCCGAACCAAAAATGGGGAAATCGACATCATTGTTCACAACGACACGCACCTCGTTTTCGTCGAGGTAAAGACCCGCCGCTATCACTCTATAGACGCTGCCCTGCAAACGATCACTCGTCGAAAGCGATATCATATCACCCAAGCAGCTTTGGTATACATTAATCAGAGCCCTGATTTTGTCAAGCACGAATCTCGTTTTGACATCATCCTGGTCTTTGAAGACAAGCGCAACAACACCTTTAGCATCAAGCATTTCCCCGATGCTTTTCATCCTGTTTTTGAGTATAACAAATACCGTTAACAATAGTATAAGCTCCTAATATAACCCTATGTGATACAACAAGCTGTTCCTGTTAGCCCTTTTTCTGGTTTCTCCACTCACCTCTTCCTTACTTAGCCGCCCGGCGACGCCTCGGTGATACTCGGGATTTTCCCGAGAGGCACCGGGTAATCACCGGGAGGCTAAGCAAGGAAGAAGTAGGGTCGCTTGCTGAAGCGACCACAAACAGCACCGTCGCTCGCCGAAACCAAGCAGGGATATCCCCTTTCCAAAGCCTGTGCAAAGTCCGGGCTATTCCAATTTGGACATATCGAAGTCATCACCCAAAAAGCGCAGATAATCCGGTCGGCTGCTCTCCATTTCGTCGCCACGCACATAGATTAGCTGATAATTGCCATTCATCTGCACATCCACAAACACATAGACAGCTCTGACCCTGCCCCTGTATTTCCAGATCTGGTAGTCTTTGCTCACATAGCGCGTAAGTTCTTGGATGCTGTCCTTTTCCACCTCATCTGCTTCTCCATTGCGGATGTAGATGCGCCCCATATCCGTCTTCCAGCCTTCTTTGAAATGCCGAAAATAGCTGTTGGCATATTCCACGCGCTCTTCCACGATGGCCATGATAGCTTCCGTGCTCATCCCGGCACCTGTTCCCAAGCGTTTCCAAAGGCTGGAAAGATAGCGTTTTTTGGTAGCTTCGTCGTAACGGCTCCAATCCACCGGCGAGGCACCTGAGCTGAAATACCTCAAGAGTTGCAGCTCATCTTCGGGATCCGGCATCAGAAAGTAGAGTGGTTCTGCTTTTTCGGTGATGAAAAACTCAAACTCCTTTTCCTGCAGGCTGTCTCCGATTTGCAGGCTCAAAACTCCCTGATATGACCCCGCTTCCAGCTTCCCTGTAGGGATTTGCAGATGCAGAGCCTTTTGCGGCGCATCGATGTTGATGTCAAAGTAGTCATCCTTAACGATGAGGCTGTCCTTTTCGATATACAGGTTCATCATGCCCACGCCGTTAACCTCCTGCGGAACATAGGCTTCCACATAGAGGTGCACGTTTTCCAGGCTGTTTTTATCGAAGATCAACGACGGCTCACTCTTATACAGCAGATTCCCTTTGCGAAACTTGCTCACGGAGGTGCTGTCGATTGTCACTTCAGAACACAGCTGAACGTCGCTCAGCAGCTCATCTTCTGCCAGTGGTTGCCCATTGATGGGCCAGGAAAAGATACGCCCGGAATTTAGGTCTTCCGCCTTGAAATAAAGCCTGTCTACGGATTCATCCAGCAGAAAACTGACCCGGTTGATATGTGATTTGGCAGAGGATGCATCGTTTTTGTTGGTGATGCCCACGTTGTCCAACAAGTCTTTGATCACAAGCAGCGAATCACCCTTGGGAATGCTGACGCTTACTTCCACTTTGGCAAAAAAGCCGCCCTCCTGGGCTACAAAGACCAGGTTGCGATAGGGTATCTGATAGTCTATGTGCAGCAAAGTATTGCCAGATGCATCTTTGAACCGCAGGTCACGCAAAGACATGTTCAGCTTATTCTGTGCCGCCAGCGTCACGCTCAGCAGCAGCAGGGCGATCGTTAAAAGACATTTAATCGTATTCTTCATCTTTATTCCATAGTGTATATTGGCCATAACCGCTTAACTCCACAAAGAGAAACTCCTTATTGTTCCTTTTGTAACTCCACACGATGGTGGGATAGCTACGTTCGGGAATGGGATCGGGGTGACTCACGTAGTCAGGTTCGCCAAACTTGATATATATTCTACCACGATCGGAGGCCCAACCCCTCAACTTTTTGTGCAAAGTGTATCTTTCGTCGGCGATAATCACCCGATTGCAAAACTCTTCCCGGGCTTCATTGCGTATCGTTCCCGGGCTGGGATCCATGCTTTGCCAGAAGAGTTCAATCCCTTGAGCCAGCTCGTGATCCTTTAAGGCCATGAGGTCGTGATACTGATTTTGAGTGGCTATATAGCGGATCTGCTGAACCTGATCGCTGTAGCTGTAGCGCAGGTTGTAGGCAAACCAAGGGCTGTAAGTGAAGGGATGTGCTTTGTATTGGATATTTGTTTCGTGAACGGTGATATTGATCGGTGGAGAGACAGGCATCCGCTCCAGCAGGTCTATCCGGACTTCTTCACGGGGTTGATAATAGACCCAGGCCTTATCCCCCATCTCCACGCTCAGGCTATCCACCGCCAGAGAAAACTTCTGCGAGATCACACAGCTGCTGAGCTGCCCGTTCAATGAACCCAGATCAGCAGGCAGAAAGCTCTGCTCCTCCCGCTCTGCCAGCAACCATGCCTGCCCGATGGGGGTATACTTATCCAGGCTGAATTCTCTATTCAACTTCACCTTGTCACCCAGGTTCAGGTTGCGCAATTGCAAGGCCAGCTTGTAATTGTCCTTCACCAGATTGGCAGTAAACTTCACCGGGATGGCAGCATCCTGCAGCCAATCCCTCTTGGGAATGTGTAATTTGGAAGAAAAGGAGGTTTTCTCCTTCTTCTTGGCTCCTTTGATCTCCACTGAAAGCTGGTAGTCTGCATAATCGAAGCCCTTTTTAAAGGATAAGGAGCTGTAAGGGATGAGCACCCAGATATCGGTGCCCGACTCATAATGCTCAAACACCACTTCCTGCGCCCAAAACAGGCTGCAAAAAAGCACTAAGAACAGGAGACTAACTGTTGCTTTCATTGTTGATCCTCACTCTCATAGAATATTGGACCTTGTTTTCGCTCAACCACCTCAAAAAGTCATCATCCGGGAAAAACTTACGCTCAGATTCCAGGACAAGCTCGTCCTCATTATCGTTCACCAAGGTCATTCTGATGCCAAAGTTGCCCGCCGATCTACCCATACAGCGCTCAACTTGATCGATAAAGGTTTGAGTCATCTTGGCTTGAGGCAGATTCAGGTTCAGCTCGCCACTCACAATATTGGGCAGTTCTCTGATGGGGAAAACCTTCTTGGGATTTACCCTCACCATCTTGATCAATTCTTCCGTACCGTTGGTATAGGTAGACAAGCTCCCCACGATGCCCAAAATCAGGTTGTCTGAAATAAGGTCTTGATATTCTTGATAATAGCGGTTGAAAAGCGGAACCTCAAAGCGGCCTGAGAGGTCTTCAAACTGCACAAAAGCGAAGGGATTTCCCTTGCTGTCTCGTTTCTTGCTGATCTGCGTCACCACACCACAGAGCACGAAGTCGGATTTGCTGCTGTCACGAGCCACATCTTCGCAACTGGTGGTATAGCTTTCGACCAGATGCTTGTAATGATCCAGGGGATGGCCGCTCATATAGAACCCCAATACGTCCTTTTCCTTCATCAGCTTGGGTATAAAGTCCCATTCTTCGATCTGTGGCAAGGGTGGATCGTATTCCTGCTCATCGCCATCGCTGATGATGTCAAAAAGGCTGGTCTGTCCTGCACGTCTTTCTCTTTGCTCGCCGGTGCTGTAGGCCAGTGCAGATTCTATGCTCTCCCATTTCTGAGCCCGGTTGCCTTCCAGCTCATCCATCGCACCGCTGGCAATCAGGCTTTCCAGCACTGTCTTATTCACCGCGATGCTGTCTAAGCGTTTGCAAAAGTCGAAGATACCGGTGAAGGGGCCGTTTTCCTCACGCTCTTCGATGATGCAGCGCATCGCCGCCTCACCCAAGTTCTTGATGGCTCTCAGGCCAAAAAGCACCTCTTTGCCGTGCACGCTGAATTCGCTCAAACTGCGGTTGATATTGGGAGGGATGATGTTGATTCCCATATCCCTGCACACGCCAATCTGCACAGGGATTTTGTCCGGGTTATCTTCCAGAGAGAGCAGCGCCGCCATAAACTCCACCGGATAATGCGCTTTCAGCCAAGCGGTTTGATAGGCCACCAAAGCGTAGCAAGTGGCATGGCTCTTGTTGAATGCATATTGCGCAAACTGCTTCCAATCCTCCCAGATCTTACTGGCAACTCTTTCGCTCACGCCCTTGGACTGCGCTCCGGTCTTAAACTTGTTTTCAAACTTCTCCATCAGGCGCACATCTTTCTTGCCCATCGCCTTACGCAAGGTATCCGCTTCGCCTCTCGTGAAGCCGCCCATCTCTCTGGAGATGCGCATCACCTGCTCTTGATACACCGTCACTCCATAGGTCTCCCTCAAGGTATTTTCCATGATGGGATGGTCATATTCCACCTTCTCGCGGCCGTGTTTGCGGGCGATGAAACTGCCGATGAATCTCATCGGACCCGGGCGGAACAGTGCCACCATGGCGATCAAGTCTTCAAAAGCGTTGGGCTTGAGCTCCATGAGATACTTGCGCATACCGTCGGATTCAAATTGGAACACCCCGTCCGTTTCGCCTCTGCTCATCAATTTATACACTTCAGGATCATCGAGTTCGAGGCTGTTGATGTCGATGTCCACACCGTGATATTTCTTCACCAGATCCACAGTCGCCTTGATCAAGGTGAGCGTCTTCAGCCCCAAGATATCCATCTTCAGCAGCTTCAGCTCATCCAGCCACTTGCCCTCATATTGCACCACGACGCAGCTTTCCCCTTCTTTCTGCTTGTTTACAGCCAGCGGAATATAGTCCGTGAGATCGCCCGGTGCAATCACCACTCCCGCCGCATGAACTCCAAGATTGCGGATCAAGCCCTCCAACACCACACCGTGCTTGTAGATGGTCTGGTAGATGGGTTTGCTGTTGATGAGGTTGGCAAAATCGACCTCGTTTTTATAGACATCCTCCAAACCTTTGTTCATGCCCGGTATCAGCTTGGTGATTTCGTTGGCTTCTGTGGCAGGAACACCCAGCACGCGTGCCACGTCTTTGATCACCGTTTTTGCGCCCAAGGTGCCGAAGGTGATAATCTGCGTCACGCTGTTACGTCCGTATTTCTGCACCACATAGTCTATCACTTTGCCGCGTCCCTGCGCACAAAAGTCTATATCGATATCCGGCATGCCGATGCGATCCGGATTGAGGAATCTCTCAAACAGCAGGCCATATTTGATCGGATCCACCAAAGTGATGCCCAGTAGATAGGAAACGATACTCCCAGCAGCTGAACCGCGCCCCGGCCCCACCGGAACGCCCTGTTTGATGGCGTTGTCGATCAAATCCTGAACCACCAGGAAATAGCCGTCAAAGCCGGTTCTATGGATCACGTCCAGCTCAAAATCTATCCGTTCCCTGATCTCGGGCGTCATATTCGGATACTTTACCTTGGCTGCTTCCTCGCACTGTGCCCTCAGGTAAGCTCCCATATCTGGATATTCCGGAGGCGTCTCGATCTCCGGCAGCAGGAAGTGGTCATACTTGAGCTCCAGGTCTGTCTTTTCTGCGATGCGGAGCGTGTTTTCATATGCTTCGGGAAGCTCAGGAAAGAGCTCTTTCATTTGCTCCGGGCTTTTGAAATAGAGCTCTTGCGTATTGTAGCGCATGCGGTGGGGATCGTCCAAGGTTTTGTTGGTTTGGATGCAGAGCAGGATGTCATGCGCCTCATGGTCTTCCCGATGCAGATAGTGGCAATCGTTGGTGAGCACCAGCGGCACATTCATTTCCTTGGCCAGCTCTATCACCTGCGGCATCACCTCTCTTTCCATCTCCAAGCCATGATCCTGAATCTCCAGGTAGTAGTCCTCGCCAAACAAGTCCAGATACCAATTCACCGCTTCGATTGCCTGCTGTTTTCTGCCATTGCTCAACAGAGTGGGGATTTCGCCCTTCACGCAGGCACTCAGACAGATCAAACCCTCACCATATTTCTTTAAAAGGTCTTTGTTGATGCGCGGTTTGTAATAATAGCCCTCGGTGTAGGATATGGACGAGAGCTTCATCAGGTTTTTGTAGCCCTGCAGATTTTTTGCCAAAAGCACCAGGTGAGAACGCGGTTCCTGCTTGCTTTGTTCCGTGCCCAGCTCACCGTTGATGATATAGGCTTCAATGCCGATGATGGGCTTGATACCGGCTCTTTTCGCCGTCTTGTAAAAGTCTATCACGCCAAAAAGGCAGCCGTGATCGGTGATAGCTACTGCCGGCATATTGTATTCTTTGGCCAGGCTCACCATGCGGTCGACACGGCAAGCTCCATCCAAAAGGCTGTATTGCGTATGGTTATGCAAGTGGACAAAGGACATTGTGATTCTCCAGATAGGTCATAAATGGCAGTATGATTTTGGCGCCTTTTTTGTCAAAGGATATATTCCTTTTTTTGCAGAATTGGCTCCCAAGCTACCATACCTGTTACGGATGGAAAGCGGCCTCCTGCATCGGAAACAAAAGCATATTTCCAAACCCACACCCACCTCTTCCTTACTGAGCCTCCCGGTGATTACCCGGAGCCTCCCGGGAAAAACCCGAGTATCTCCACGGCATCTCCGGGCGGGTAAGCAAGGGCCAAGTGGGTGATGAACTTCTACCCACCAAAATTGAACATGAGCCAAAGCTTTTCCAACCCCTCTTTGAAAGATGAGACTTGACAAATCAAATGGTTCGTGCATTTTGTCTTACTTGAGTTAAACTGGATTTCAACTCACCAAAATAGCACTCTCAAAGAGGAAAGACATGCAAACAAAGAGACTCTTATTCACGGCATTGATCTTGCTGTTTCTGAGCACTTTGCTGATGGGGCAAAGTGTGAAATTCGCCATTTCGCCGGCTAAACTGCAACCGGGCGAAAAAGGTAGCATCACGGCTACTTTGAGCATCCCCGATGGAAAGCATCAGAGCCATGATCCCACCGATCCTGCTTACTTTTATTTGGAAGCCTCACATCCTTCACTGAGCTTTGGTAAGACCATATTTCCCAAAGGTTACAAGGTGGTGAGCCCTACCCAATGGGACTATTATAAATCTGTTAAACTCACCCTGCCCTTCACGGTGAAGAAAAATGCACCCGCCGGGAAGATCAATATTGACGCCACTTTGGCCTACAACCTCTGTTTTGATGACGGTATGTGTGAACCGCCCGACGAAGCTGTGGGCAAAGTAGCTCTGGAGATTCTCGCCGCCGCGGGCGCAGAGCAGAGTGAGGAAACACCCACGGCTGCTCCTGAAGCTGAAGAAACAGAAGCCCTTGCAGTGACTGAAACCGAAGAAACCGCTCCGCATGATGAAGCTGAGCCACCTGAGGAGAAGGAAGCAAACTCCCTGGGCAATATCTTCAAATACATGCTCTTTGCGCTGTTAGGCGGCTTGATCCTCAATATCACGCCCTGCGTGCTGCCCATCTTGCCCATCCGCGTGATGGCGATCATCAATCAGGCGCACGAAGATAGAGGCAAGGTACTGTTGCACACCCTGATCTACAGCTTGGGCGTGCTGATTTCCTTTGCCATTTTGGCGGGTATCTTCATCGGCTTGCGCAGTGCCGGCGAGCAACAGGGTTGGGGCTTTCAAAACCAAAACCCGATGTTCAATGTCATCCTGCTGAGTATAGTTTTTGCCTTTGCACTCTCGCTTTTGGGCGTCTTTGTGCTCACCGCTCCGGGGATGAACACCGCCTCAAAAGCCACCTCCAAGAGTGGCTATAGTGGTTCGTTCTTCGGCGGCATCTTTGCCTTTTTGATGGCTATTTCCTGCACCGGCCCCTTCCTGGGCGCAGCTTTACCCTTTGCTTTCAAGCTTTCTTCTCCGCTGCTGATGCTGTTTTTCCTGTTGATCGGTCTCGGCTTTGCCCTGCCCTTCATCCTGATCGGCATCTTCCCCAGCGCTCTCAAGCTCATCCCCAAACCCGGTGAATGGATGAATATCTTCAAGGAAGTGATGGGCTTTGTGCTTTTGTATCTGGTCTACACCATGCTCAAAACCACGCTCGCCCTCACCAGTGGCGCCTATCTGCTCAATGTGCTCTTTTACCTGTTGGTCTTGGGCTTTGCACTCTGGATGTATGGACGCTTTGTGAGAGCGGAAAACTCCACCGCCGTCCAGTGGATCTTCAGCATCCTCGCCCTGATCATCATCGTTGGTGGCGGCATGATGTTGCTACCCATCAAAGCTGAACACCTTGAGGCGGAAGTGGTGATGCAGGCAGACGCCAGTGGCATGATCCCCGCACCGCATGCGCCCGAAGGCTGGTATGTATTCAGTCCAGAAGTGCATGAGAAGCTGATGGCGGAGAATAAGCCTGTATTTCTCGATATCGGCGCGGATTGGTGCAAGAACTGCATGACCAACGAAAAGACCGTGCTTTTCACCGATAATATGATGCAGGACTTCAAGGCCGCGGGAGTAACACTTCTGAGGGGCGACTTCACTCGCAGTGATCCGGTGCTGCTCAAATGGATTCAGGATCACGACCGCATGGGAGTTCCCTTCAACGCCCTTTACATTCCCGGCCAAGAGCCCATCCTCTTTCCGGAGCTCATCAGCCACAAGATGGTCAAGGAAGCTCTGGACAAGATTCCCAAAGGAGAATAAATGAAGTTTAGATGCCTCGCACTACTGCTGATTGCCCTGCTTTTTGTGAGCGCTTGCGATCGCTTTGAACACGATTTTACCGAGGTGGAAGCGGAAGACCTCCAGAGCCTGGTCTTTACGCCTCTGGAAACTGCGCTCTCGGGCGGAGCCGCCTCGCTGGATCAGGCGATGAGCCATTTCAGTGAATACTACGTCCATAACGGCATCCACAAGAGTGATCGTGAAGCCTGGCTGAGCGGTATCTTCGCTCAAAACCCGGGAGCTCAAAGCAGAATCACGGTCAAGAATATCCAACAGCTTGACGCCAGCAACGCAAATGTCAATTGGAACCTGCTCATCACCAGCTCCTCCAAAGAGGTTTTGGCAGATAGCACCTTTATCGGTGATACCCTGAAAAAAGAGGAAGACAGATGGCTGATCAGAGGCAACCAATGCGCCTGCGTGGTGCCCAATCCCGAGCAGGTCGCCGTGTTGGAATACTTCACCTTCCTGGGCTGCCCAAATTGCCCGCCCGTGGAAGCCAAACTGCATGAACTGCAACTGGCATATCCCAATCATCTCATCTATGTGGAACATCACACCACCGGGCCTCTGATGGTGAGTGGAGATCCCACCTTTGCCTATTACGGTTCAGGATCAGTGCCGTTGACCATCTTCGGCGGCAAGGTGAAACAGTCCGGCTCATCCGCAGACGTTTTGGAGACTTACGATCCCTTGGTGCAGCAGCTTATATCTGTGGATAGCCCCATGCTCTACTCGGACCTCACCTACACCCAGGATCAACAGACCTTCTCCGGCAGCGTCAAGCTGAATCCACAGCTTGCTGGCTTCGGTCAGAATGATCTCTATCTGAACGTCGTGCTGATCGAAAAGACCTCCCGCTTCCAAAACACCCAGGGAGCCAATCTCCACAATGTGGTGCGTGGAAAGAGCATCATCGACATCAGCAGCTCCGACCTGAGCCAAAGCATAGATTTCAGCGTCACTTGCGCAGACGCAAAGCCACCTGAAGACCTTTCCCTGGTGATCTTTGCTCAAAAGCGCCCCGATACTTTCGCCAACAATGCCACCATCCTGAGTGGCACGGAAATACAACTTAACGTAGCTAAATAAAGGAGATTCATTATGAAACGCCTACTCATCACTTTGGGCATCATGCTGGTTGCCATCTTTGTATGGGCAGACCAGATGCCTGATTTTCGTCTTCCGGATATGAACGACAAAAACGTGAGTTTGGAATCCTTATTGGAAAAAGGCCCTGTGTTGATCGACTTTTGGGCTGACTACTGCAAGCCCTGCAAAGAGGCTATGCCTCACCTTAATACCCTGGCCAAGAAGTATGAAGACCTCACCGTGGTGCTGATCTCTATCGATAAAGCCAAGGATCAGCAGCGTGCCAAAAACTATCTCAAAAAGAACAACTTCAAATTTGTCACCCTCTTTGACGTGGATCAGACCCTGGCCAAAAAGCTGAACGTGAGCATCCCGCCTCACACCTTCTTTGTGAATACCAAAGGCGAGATCATCTACTCGCACAAAGGCTTTGACCCCACCCTGGTAGAAATCTATGAAGAGCAGGTGCAGCTGCTTTTGGACATAAAAACAGAGGCTGAGGAAGAAGTGAAAGAGATCGAAGAAGAAATCCCGGAAGAGGTGGAATAAAGCATGAGGCGATTACTGGTAATCTGGCTGCTCTTGGGTGCCGGCCTTTTGTTGGCTCAGACCACTCTGCAGGTCAATGGCCTCAACGAAGCGCAATTGGTATACAGAGACGTGCCGGATTCTCTGAGGATGTATTTTAAGGATAGCTTTTCCTTCAACCTGGCCTACAAGAACTTTGGCTTTGGGATGAAGTTTATCAGCGAGCTGCCCAAATATCGAACCAGCCAGAGCGATCTGCTGGATGAACTGGACGCCAAAGATCTGAAGCTGGGCTTTGATGAGCTCTACGTGAGTTATGAGACGGGACCCTGGATGATCAAGAGTGGAACGCTCTATGAGACTTTTGGCAGCGGCATGGTTTTCCGCAGCTATGAAGACAAGGAATTTGACCAAGACCACCGCCTCAAGGGCTTTCAGTTCAAATATGACGATCTCTTCAGGCTCAAAGCCATCTATGGCGCCATCACCAGCCCCAACGACGCCAACGCTTTAGACCTCAGCTATGGAATCGATCTGGAGTATCCCGGCCGCTATTACAAGGTGGCAGCGGGTGCCGTGGGTTTCCGCAACAAAACCGCCTTTGGCTACGATCAGAGCGACGTCTTCTTCGCCCGCCTGGGCTTCAATTATGGGAGCTTCAGCCTCTGGAGCGAAGCAGCCATGCGTGAGCTCTATCACCGTGGCAGCCCCGCCCTCAAGCCCGTGAGCGGCAAGGCTTTTATCGCCGGTGCAGACTACTCTCTCGGCCCCGTGCTCTTGGGTGCAGCTTACAAGAACTACGACCAATTCCAATATCGCCAGCAGGACGTCTTCCTGGCCAACTATCATGGTGAAACCTTAGCCGATAGCCAAGCCTCCGGTCTGGATGAACAAGGCCTGCAAGGCTGGGTAGGCTGGGATGTTTCCGATAACTGGAACCTGGAAGTGAACTATGCCGAAGCTTGGAACAGCGACGACTCAAGGAAGATGAACGACCTCTTTGCAGCCGTGGAATACAGCGGTGATGCCCTCAGCGGCGGCTTTGAATGGTCTCACATCGAAAAGACCGGCAGCGAACCCGGCACTGCGGGACAGCTCAGCCACTATTGGCAAAAGGAGATCACGCCCGCTTTGCACCTCGGTTTCACTGCATTTTCCAAGCCCGTGACCCTCAAGACGCAGTTTAAGCTGGTAGACAAGGAAAACATCAACACCGGCTACGATACCGTAACCCACTACGAACCCAGCATCCAAGCGGATATCGCCTTGGGCAAAGTGTCGCTCTCGCTCGCATCCGGCAGCAATTGGAAAGACTTTGATTCTCTGATGGACAGCCGCTATTGGGCCAATGCGGAAGCCAAGATCTCTCTCTTTGACCACAGCGAACTGCTGGTTTTTGCCGGTAGTGAAGCCGGCGGCAAGGTCTGTCGCAACGGCATGTGCCGTTTTGTGGCTCCCTTCTCTGGTCTGCGCATGGAGCTCAGCACCAGATTCTAATCAATTTAAGGAGTACCCTCGATATGAAACACACTCTCACTATTCTACTGTTGATCAGCATCTCGCTGGCTTTTGCCACGCCGGACTACTATCCCCTCACCTCAATTGCGGAGACCTTTTCCACAAACTGGTGCTCGGGATGTCAGGAAATGTATGCCGGCATTGATGTGCTGCATGATCAGATGCATCCGGGCGAATTTATCTCTGCCAGACTCTACACGGAATCAGGTGAACTGACCAATCCCGATGTGCAGGCACGTTTCGACCACTATGGCGTCGTGGGCTTCCCTGCGGTGATCTTCAACGGCAAGAGCCGCGTCGATGGCGCAAATAGCGAAACGCACAACGGCCAAGCTTATCTGAACGCCCTGCAGCCCCACCGCTTTGGCGCCTCACCACTGAAGATGCAGATAACCGATTTTAACCCCCAAACGGGCGCCATCTCCGTGAATGTGCAGATGGTTTCCTCTACCTTGAACCTGCAAAATGCCAACCTGCTGCTCTATCTCTTGGAAGATGATGTCACAGACGTGGAAACCCACGTGACGAGACAGATCCTCCAGCAACCGATCACGCTTTCCGGCGCCGGCAATAACACCCAGGTAGACAAAACCTTCACCATCAGCGCAACTTATAACACTGCCAATCTTTGGGCAGCCGCCTTTGTCCAAGCTGCTGACAACAACATCCTGCAGACGGCTCACACCTTGGAACTTCCTGAACACCACATCCGTGTGGCCTTCGATTGGGATGCAAATCTCGTTGCACCCAAAGACCAGATGTTCTACCTCTCATCTCCCTTCTGGGTATTCAACCTCAGTGGTGTCGAAGAGCCCATCTCCACGCGGATAATGGTGGATGAAGGGCCGGACGACTGGTATTTCAACTACTGCGATGAAGCTGACAACTGCTTCCCCGGCACCATGCCCTCACCTCACACCCTCGCAGTCGGCGAAATCAAAGGCTTTCACCTCAACATCACGATCATGAGCAGCGGCATCGCCAAGCTCCGCTTTGTGATCTCTTCAGATGCTATCGGCGAATACAGCATCCCCCTTGAACTCAGAACCAGCGATCTGGACAACGACGACTACCTGATCCCCAACCACAGCCTCAGCCTCAAGGCAAACTACCCCAACCCCTTCTCTGCCAATACCTCCATCGTGGTGGAAGCGCAGAAGACGACTGGAAACGTGATTGTGGACATCTTCAATATCCGCGGCCAAAAGGTTGACAGCCTGCAGCTGAAACAGCTCAACGACGGCAGCAATGAACTGGTCTGGACTCCTGCCCCGGAGCTCCCTTCCGGAGTGTATCTGCAGAAGATACGCGGAACAGACCTGCCCGCCCGCAGAATGATGTATCTTAAATAGAGCCTAAAGTAGATATAAAGATAGCCAACTTCCGCATCCCGGGGGTTGGCTTTTTCTTTAGTCCCAGTTTTGCCGCCGGTATGGTCGCTTGCCATAGCGATCAGGGAGTCGGCACTCGCCGTAGCGCAGCTTGCAGCCCATCCGTGTGTATCCGTGGAAAACATCAAACTGCGTTTGATTACAAAGTGGTCGGTTCAGCGACCGACCCTACATCCCCTCATTCGTGCAATCCGTGGGAAAACACTTTCTACAGCTGATCTCGATCCACGAAACAAACCACATCCAGTCCAGTATGACCTGCCCCATAATTCATCCATCCGTGCACATCCGTGTAATCCGTGGACAACCAAAGAGCCCCAGAACCATCCGGATTGCCACCAAGAGCACGCGCATCTCTAAACGAAGCGCAGCTCCTAACACCTAAAACCTAAAACCTAGAACCTAACACCACAATCGCCTTCGTCGGACAAGCCTCAGCACAAACACCACAACCGGTGCACTTCTCAGCATCGATATGCGCCAGGTTGTCTGTAACGGTGATCGCTCCTTCAGGGCATTTCTTGGCGCAGAGACCGCAGCCGATGCAGGCATGCTCGCTGCCGCAGGCTGCCCTTGCTTCGGGGCCTTTGGCTTTGGATGAGCAGTTGATAAACACCTTTTGATCGATTGGATGTATTGATATCAGATTGCGCGGACAGGCTGCTGCACAGGCTCCGCAGCCGGTGCATTTTTCCATATCAATCTGCCGCATGCCATCTGCGTCCACCTGGATAGCGTCAAATAAACAGGCTCTTTGGCAGTCGTTGAATCCCAGGCAACCCCATTCACAGGCGTTGGGTCCACCGGCTAAATTCACCGCTGATTTGCAGCTGAACACGCCCTGGTATTGGTATCTCCAATTGGTGTTCTTATGTCCACCGGAGCTGCAATGGATATGGGCTACCATTGGCTGCACTTCGGAGGCTTCCTGTCCCATGATTTTGGCGATCTCGGCCACAACGGCCGCACCGCCAGGGGCACATTTATTGATCGCTTCGCCTTTATTGACGATGGCATCTGCATAGCCGGCACAACCGGGATTGCCGCAACCACCGCAGTTTGCGCCCGGCAAGATTTCATTGATCTCATCTACGCGGGGGTCGGTTTCCACGGCAAAGACCTTGGAAGCGATGGCCAAAAGCACGCCAAATACGAGTCCCAAAATGCCGATAATGAAGGTAGGGATGCCGATCTGAGCGGCAAGTGAAGCTTCGGCAAGAGTATATAGAGCTATATTCATGATCACATCCTTAGAGCTTGAATCCCATAAAGCCATAGAAAGCCAGAGCCATGGTGCCGGCCAGGATCAGAGCTATGGGCATGCCCCTCATATATTTGGGCAGCTTCACCAAGCCCAGGCGTTGCCGTATCCCCGCCATTGCCAAAAGCACGGTTGTAAAGCCCACTCCGCTGAAGAAGCCGTTGAGCGTGCTATCCAGGAAGTTGTAGGGTGTCACGCCATCCGAACGCACGGCGGTTGTATTGAGGAGAGCCACACCCAGCACGGCGCAGTTGGTGGTGATCAGCGGCAGATAGACGCCCAGTGACTTATAGAGTGCAGGCGCATTTTTCTGGATCACCATCTCCACAAATTGCACCAAAGCGGCGATGGTGAGGATGAAGGCAATGGTCTGCAGATATGGATAAGCTGCCAGCAGATAGACGTTTATCAAATAGGTGATACTGGAGGTAAGCGTCATCACAAAGATCACGGCCATACCCATCCCAAATGCAGAATCTATCCTGGTGGAAACGCCCAAGAAGGGACACAAGCCCAAAAAGCGTGAGAGCAGGAAGTTTTGGATGAAGATGGCGGACATCGCCATCACGAATATTTCGCCGATATAAGTCATGCTCTTTTCTCCTTAAGTCTATTCATCAAGGCCATCAAAAAGCCCAAGGTAAAGAAGGCTCCCGGTGCCAAAATGGCCACTAACATCGGCTCATAGCTGTTGGGCATCACTCTTATTCCCAGCCAGGTGCCGCTGCCCAAGATCTCTCTGATAGTGGCAACAATGGTGAGAGCTAATGTAGCACCCAGCCCCATTCCTATGCCATCCGCCAGGGAATAAAGCACGTTGTTTTTGCTGGCAAAAGCTTCGGCGCGGCCCAATATGATGCAGTTGACCACAATCAGCGGTATGAAGATACCTAATGCCTTGTGCAGATCGGGCAGGAAAGCCGCCATAGTCATATCCACCACACTCACAAAAGCTGCGATCACCACAATGTAGATGGGGATGCGGATGCTGGAAGGCACGATGTTTTTGATCAGCGAAATGATGATATTGGAGCAGATCAGCACGAAAGTCACCGCCGCTCCCATACCCAGCGCATTGATCACGGAGGTGGAAACAGCCAAGGTGGGACAGGTTCCCAACACCAGCACAAACATCGGGTTTTCTTTGATCAATCCTTTGGTAATCTCGGAGAAGAATCTCACTCTGCCACCTCCTGTTCCTGTTTCTTGTCCAGATCAGCCTTGATGGCTTCGATCTCTTCCTTGAGTGAAGAGGCTATAGCTCTGGAGGTAATGGTTGCGCCGGAAAGGCTCTTGATTGGCCCTCCGTCCTTATCCACCACCAATTGCTCCGGCGTTTTGCCCGCAAATTGCGAGGTAAAGCTCTCCTTGGTGCAGTTTGCGCCCAAGCCGGGAGTTTCGCTTTGATCGATGATCTTGATGCCGATGACCCGGAATTCCGGATCCAAACCAGCCATAGTCTTGATAGTGCTGCCATATCCCTTCTTTTGAGACGTAAAGGTATATCCCTTCAGCTCCTTGGTTTCTCTATCCGTAGCGATAAAGTAGCTGAAGTCATCACGCAGTTTCACTTCTTCAAAATCACAACCCGGGATCAGCTCTTCTCTGCTCTTGACTGCTTCTTCCGCTTTGAGGGTCTCTATTTTGGGTTCGGTAACGCTGTTCACATAGGCCAGGATACCGGTGGCGATCACGCAGAAGACCATGAGTATGACGCCAAGTTGGAGATAGTATTTCATTTTTTCACCTTCCCGAAAGCTTTTGGCATGGTAACCATGTCGATTAGTGGTGTAAAGACGTTCATCAGCAGGATGGAATAGCTCACTCCTTCCGGATAGCCGCCCACCATCCTGATCACCACGGTAAGGACGCCACAGCCGATACCAAAGATGATGCGACCCTTTTTGGTAAGCGGTGTGGTGGTATAATCTGTAGCCATGAAGAATGCACCCAAAATCAGCCCACCACTGAAGAGATGAAAGATGGGCAGTGAGAATGAGGTGCCGCTGCCGGGGATGCCACCAAAGATGAAGGTGAGCACGGCAACAGTGCCCAAATAAAACAGAGGGATGCGCCACTCAATGATATTCTTCCACAGCAGCCACGCCGCACCCAAAAGCAGCGCAAATACGCTCACTTCGCCGATGCAACCAGCCACATTGCCCCAAAACAGATTCTGCAGCGTGCTGCCATCTGTGAGGCTGATGAAGATCTTGTTGGCAATATCGGTATTCAACGCCGGACTCTGCGTGAAAGTATTCACAAAGCTGGTGTCCCTGAGCGTGTGTGCGATATTGAGCGGAGTGGCGGAGGTGACCAACGCATGCGCCTTGGGAGCGATGGTCTGCAGCTGATCAGAGATCAGGCTGAGGTTGGAGATGCCATTCACGGAGCCGAAGCGCGTCGCCTCCCAGCCTCCGGTCATCAGAGTAGGCCAGGAAGCAAGCAGGAAAGCACGTCCCAACAGCGCAGGGTTCACGGGGTTATTGCCCAAACCGCCAAACACCTGTTTGCCGATCGTGATGGCAAATGCAGCGCCCACAACGGGCATCCACCAGGGCGCATTCACGTTGAGATTGAAAGCCAGCAGCAGCCCCGTCAAAAATGCGCTGCCATCGGAGACGCGGATGGGCACTTTGCGCAGGTATTGGATCAAAGCCTCGGTGCATACTGCTGTAATCGCACCCAAAAGCGAGAGAAACAGAGCTCTGAAACCCCAGTAATACACGGAGGCAATCAAAGCCGGAACCAAGGCCAGCACTACATTCCACATCACATTGGGGATGTTTGTGGCATCGTGGATGTGCGGTGCCGGTGATACTAAAACTTTATCTTTCATAATCAGGCATCCTTATTCTTGCGTTGAGCTTCAGCCCAAGCCAGCTTGCCGGTGTCTATCCATTGCACCAGGCGGATATGCGCCGGGCATACATAGGCGCAACTGCCGCATTTGATGCAGTCATTCAAGCCCATCTTCACGGCATTGTCCAAGTCGCCAACCTTCATATAAGAGACGATCAGCGAGGGCATGATATTCATCGGGCAAACGTCTATACACCTGGCGCAACGCAGGCAATCCCGCTCTTCGATATCCGCTGCTTCCTTTTTATCCAAAATCACCAGTCCGGAAGAGCCTTTACCCACGGATGCTTCCAAAGAAGGAATGGCAAAGCCCATCATCGGCCCGCCGCAGATGTATTTGCCCGGCTCTTGGTTGAGTCCATCACAGGCATCTACCAGCTCCTGGAAAGGAGTTCCGATGCGCACACGCAGGTTTTTGGGCTGCTTCACCACGCTGCCGGTAACGGTGATGATGCGCTCTATCAATGGCTTTTGATAGCGGATCGCTTCATAGATGGCATAGGCGGTGCCCACATTTTGCACGATCACTCCCACCGCGGCAGGAAGCCCGCCGGCATTGGGAACTTTACGCTTGGTAGCCGCATAGATGAGCTGCTTTTCCGCTCCCTGCGGATAGCGAAGCTGCAAGGGCACCACGCTGAGAGCAGACTCTTTGGCGCAGAGCTTGGTCATCACGTCGATGGCATCCGGCTTGTTTGCCTCAATGCCGATCATCCCGCGCTGAGCTCCCACCATTTTCATGATCAGCTTCAGGCCTTGGATGATATCTTCACCTTTTTCCAACATCAAACGGTGATCGCTCGTGAGATAGGGCTCGCATTCCACGCCGTTCAAGATCACGGTATCAATCGGCTTATCCGCAGGCGGCGACAACTTTACAAAGCTGGGGAAACCGGCTCCACCCATACCGCAGATGCCGGCAGCCTTCACGCGCTCCTTCATCTGCTCCGCAGAAAGATTCATGTAGTCTGCATCATCGGCAAATTCCAGCCACTCGTCTTTGCCGTCAGAAGTGATCTGTATCGCTTGGCTCATGCTGCCGGTGGGATGCAAAAACCTGTCAATCTTGGTGACTTTGCCACTGATGGAAGCATGCTGAGGATTGGAAACAAAGCCGGTAGCTTCGGCTATCAATTGGCCAACCTTCACCTCGTCACCCACGGCAACTACAGGCTTGGAGGGGGCACCAATGTGTTGGGACATGTGGATGACCACTTGGGTCGGGACTGCCATGTCCTCGATTGGGAGGGCGGCAGTTCTGTGCTTGTTGTCCGGTGGATGAACGCCGCCAACAAAAGTCTTTAACCTCATTAAAACTCCTGTGAACTCACCAAATAGTAAGGCGGGTCTGTTAATTTGGTGTCACATTATTGGAAGCGCAAAATAAGGCAAGGCTTTTCTGCAATGGGATGCTGAATCGGCAATTATCACCCTACAACCAACTACTTGCCGAAGGCACCCCGAGACCAACGTCAGTTTTCTCTCCCTCTCTCGCACTCTCCCTCACTCCCTCTTACCGACGCAGTCGGCTGCATCCCCGAAACCAGCATCAGCTCTAACACCTAAAACCTAACACCTGGCCGAAGGCCTCCCTCTATAATATACACTGACGATCTCACTCTGACGAAAAAAATCCACAAAATAAAACCCGTAACCGCCTGACAGGAATAGCTATACAAATCGGTTAAATATTAACCCCATTCGGCGGATAGTAAAATACCAAGAAAAGAGGCTCTGTGAGTAGACCCACAAATTACTACCCAAAAGCCCCAACCAACAAAGCCATTGACAGAATACCCTACTTTTTACATTAGTCCCGATACAACACGATCCCTTTTTTTCTTACTTTTGTGGGATTACCAAGTGATTTTGCTTTGCAAGGAGCTCGTTATGAAAGCCAAGCGGCCATCAGCATGGGAGATTAGAGTGTATCATGGGGTTACTTTTATCTTGGGAACCTGTATTAAAAGGTGCAGAAAACACCAGACATTTTAAACGATGTATGTGAGGTACAGACATGAAAGATTTCTTTTACAATTCGTTATCATGTATCGCAGGTTCGAGTGTTGCGGGAGTGCTGCTCTTTTTTATCATCAAACAGTGGCTTGGAACCGAGATTGAGCAACGAACCAAACATGGATACGATAGAGCTCTTGAGGAATTCAAAAACAACCTGATATTAGAGCAGAATGAGTTAATAAACAAGAGAGATAGAGAAATCCACGCAGACTCGAAGCTGTTGAGCAAGTTCCTCGACGAATTCCCCCCTAGGGGCACAATTCAGGTGATTAGAATGGCATCTGGAAGGATATTCTATGCAAGTATTTTTGAACTACTAGATCAATTAACAAATGTATGGAAGTTGCCTGACCATTCTTTCTTCGATGCGGACATCAATAGAGCCTTAGACTCATTGCTAACATATGCGCAGACATTTGCCAACGAACTCTCAGCTAACACATTCCCCAAAAACGGTAGGCCTGATTTATACGAAATTCCCCTTGAAAGGAAAAATGAAGATTATGAGAACTACCAACAGGTACTCAACATGATTTATGCTTATCGAGATCAATTTATTGAGGCGTACGTTGAATTCGTTAAAATAGCTCGAAGTAAACTCGGCTTTGCATTTCAAGATTAAGCACGACCCATCAGCTATACCAGATATGTCCGTCCATGAGGTATCCCCTCGTTGTAGAGCTTCAAGTCATCAGGAGTCAAAGTTGACTTAGCCTATCACGGTATTCCTTGCATGCCATG
Organism: Candidatus Cloacimonadota bacterium; assembly: GCA_029781115.1. Taxonomy (GTDB): domain Bacteria; phylum Cloacimonadota; class Cloacimonadia; order Cloacimonadales; family Cloacimonadaceae; genus UBA3900. Next base: position 74,400 of record JAKOXG010000020.1, on the reverse strand, counting down.
TGCAGTGATTCTGGTGCATCCTCTGGCAAACCTGTCGACCTGCAATACTCCACAAGCCTATCCACAGATGGCTGACATTCGCTCTCATATTGCAGCTTTGGATAGCGGGTTGTTTCGTCCACTGGATTTCCTTTCAAATATTCGATCCAAGTCTCTATGTTGCGTGTTGGCACGATAATCGCCACTCTTTCTTTCTCGTGTCTGGGCTGGATTCTCGCTTCTTCGCACCTGCGTTCAAATTGCTGCATCCTTCCACGAACCCCCAGCATATCTCCATCAACAATCGCCACAAGGGCACGATTAACATGGCTTTTCCGATAACTCTTCAGTTCCTCAGCATACACTTCTCTGACCCATTGCTCACCTGAGCCACTACCTGAGGGACGAAATTCAATGCGCACCTGACTTTTCCCCCACCTCATGCTATAAAAAAACCTTCTTGCGAAGTATCCCTGTTGTGCATCTTCACAAATAATCACGAGTTTTGCCTTTCTACTACTCATGCTCCCAACCTCGTGCAATAACCTGTGAAAGTCTCAAGCCACCTTCAAAGTTCGTTGGCGGCGGCATTACTCGGGTTGCCCCCAGTGGTTCTCTGTAAATAAACTTTGACCTTTCTACCACAAAATAGTCCATGAGCTCTGGATGATGGCTGGCAATAATAGTCTGGGCAATGCCACGGCTGTGATCTTGTGGGTCCCTATAACCACAAGTATCGCTGAGTTCAAAAAGCCAGGGTTGGATTTCAGCCAAGGCGACAAAATTAACCGGCTCATCAAGCACCAAAGTGATGTCCATGTATTTCAAGCCAATGATCAACGTGTACAATACAATTAATGCTCTTTCCCCATCCGAGATACGGTCGAAATCGAAGAAACGTGTTTTCTGTGGATTTTCTTCGCTCTTAAACCCCACTTTCAGTCTTTTGCTATCGCCAACTGTTTCCAGCCTGAAGGAATCGAAGCCGGGTATAGAATCTCTGAGGTTTTTGAATAGCTCCGGAATCATGTCCTGATATTCTTGGGAAATGTATCTATACCAAGAGACAAAATTCGTGCCCTCAATGCTTAACCAAGGGGATTCGGATTCAGATGTAGCAACCATACTTTTGGGTTGAATGCCCAGGACAAAGAGACCACCGAACCACCTTCTAAACCAAGCGATTCTATCACTACCATTAATATCTGCTACAATAATAAGTGCCGACCTGGTAGGATCAAAAGGATAGTTTAATCTGGGTTGGGAATCGTAGTGTACAATAACTACCCCGTCCATAAACTCAAACAATGGGTTATTATTATGACTTAGGCTCTCGGAATCGATTTGCATTCGTCTTTCTTTCTCATTGTATTCTAACACTAACCTGTAATCATACAAATCGTCGTTGTCCTTAACTGATAGCTCGAAGGTCTGCCTTTTGTAGTCAACCCAAGCTGTCATATCGTCCAGTGAGAAGACCTCGCCCGCTCTTTCGCCAAATATTATCATCCTTCTGATGCCGTAAAGAATATCCAAGATGCTGGTTTTCCCGCTGCCATTCCTGCCCAAGAGCAGCGTCATGGCGTCAAACTCAATCTCAAAATTGACCAAGCATCTGTAATTGTTTACATACATTCTTTTTAACATCATGTTCTCCTTTCCACCATGGCAAGCTGCGCGCTTTCCATGTGGTTAAAACTCCTAACATCCAATTGATTAGTGGATGTATGTAATTTACATTTGATGTATTTGTCAAGCACAAAGTGCGGTCGGGATAAGAAATTGCAGTCCACACCTGCGAGCGGGGATGTCGAGAGCAAAGCGATTGCGACCGCTGGCTTCAGGGATATGCGTGCTCCAGTATGGTCGCTTGTGATCCAGATGGCTCTGGGGCTTTCTTGTTTTTCCACGGATTACACGGATTGGCACGGATGGATGAATTATGGGGCAGGACATATTGAACTGGATGTGGTTTGTTTCGTGGATCGAGACCAGCTACAGAAAGTGTTTTCCCACGAATTGCACGAATTATGGGATGTAGGGTCGGTCGCTGAACCGACCATTTTGTAGCCGGAGGTTGCCATACCGCCGCAATCAAACGCAGTTTGATGTTTTCCACGAATTACACGAATTAACACGAATGGGCTGCAAGCTGCCTTGCCAGTCGTCAGTAGTCAGTCGCTGACGCCTCCGGCAAGGTGTTAGGTTCTAGGTGTTAGGTGTTAGGAGCTGCGCTTCGTTTAGAGATGCGCGTGCTCTTGCTGTGATCCAGATGGCTCTGGGGCTCTTTGTTTTTCCACGGATACACACGGATTAGCACGGATGGATGAATTATGGGGCAGGTTATATTGAACTGGATGTGGTTTGTTTCGTGGATCGAGACCAGCTGTAGAAAGTGTTTCCCCACGAATTACACGAATTCACACAAATATCACGCCCTCCTCCGCAGCTTCCTGATAGCCGGAACCTGCGAGACGACGATGCCGATCAGCGTGATCAGCAGTCCCAGAGCAGAGCGCAGGTTCAGTTTGTCTCCCAGGATGAGATAAGCCAAAACCACGGTATAGACCGGGATCAGGTTGGTAAAGAGGTTGGATTTGATCACGCCCAGTTCCCTGATCACGCCGGTGTAGAGCACAAAGGCACCCACGCTGGCGCAAAGGCTCATGCCCACGATGGCCAGCAGCGGTTCAAGCTGGTGTTGCATGCTGAAAAAGTGGGCACCGTCAAAGTATAAGAACAGGGGAATAAAGTAGATAAGGCCCCAGAAGTTTTGCCAGCCCACGATGGTGAGGGCGGAGTAGCGGTGCGTAAGCGGCTTGATAGTGATGCCAAAGAAGGTGCCGCCGATAACGGCCAAGCCCAGGTAGAGCATGCCCTTGAGCGTGCCGCTGAGGTCGGTGGAAGACATCGCCATGATCACCACACCCGCAAAGGAGACGATGAGTCCCGCAAAAAGCCAGCCAGAGATATTTTCCTTGAGCAGCAGCCAAGCCATCAGCGCCGTCACCAAGGGGATGGTGGAAATCACCAGAGAGCCCAAGGTGGACGACACATACATGAGGCCGTTTGTCTCGCCGATAAAGTAGATGAAAGGCTCACAGAAAGCCACAAACATCAGGCGCAGCATGTCCCTTGGCTTGGGCTTTTCCCAGTGCCGGGTGAGCAGCATGATCGTGAAGAGCAAGCCTGCGGCCAGCACAAGGCGCAAAATCACGATTTCATAAGGCCGATAGACCTCCAGGGCGATCTTGACCCAGATAAAGGTGATCGCCCAGAAAAAGGTCGCTAAAATGGCCTTAAAGTAGGTCAGCGCTTTGGGAACAGGTTTGAACCTCAATATCCGCTGACTACCTTGTAAAATGCTCTATTCATCGAAGGTGTATCAGTCCAGGAAGTTTCCGTGGTCTGCCCAACCTGCACATAGTCACCGTAGGGTTCAGTAGCCTTGTAAATCTTGTAATAGGTGGCGCCCGGCACCGCATTCCAGCTCAGTTGAGCGGTATCAGAGCTTATTTGCAGGGTCACGACCGGCGGCAGGGGCAAGGCCTGATCGATGGTGAAGCTGAAGGGTTCACTTGGCCCGCAGAGCGGCATCTGACATTCACGGCCACTGACATCCTTGACGTAGATGTAATACTGCATCTCCTCGCCATATGCGGGCGTGGAGACTGTAGCCTTCCAATCCTCGCCTCCCAGGGAACTGATTGTGGCATATTGCCATGTGCCCGTAGCTGTGTGGCGATAAGCCACATAGGACAGGCTGGTATTGATGGCATCCACGTGAGAGAGGCTGAAATTGATCTCCAGGGATGAGCTTTCCATGGCACTGTCAACAGGGGTATGGCTGATATAGATCATCCCCTCGTCAAAGATAGTATTGGTGCGGCAGTGCAACGCATCGGTGCCTTGGAAGGCGGAATAGGTGTATCCACTCACCGTATAGCCGGGCATAGCGTCCCGATAGGCTTGCAGAGCGGCGGCGTCGTTTTCATTCCCCATCAGCGGCACGTAAACATGTTTATTGAAGATGAGGCTGTTGGCATAGGGTTCGTTGTTGGGCGTATTGACACGGTAGATGCGATAGGGCGTGCCATAGGACGAGGTTTTGCTCTGCCATTCGGCTACCGAAGCCTCGATGGCGTAGTATTGCGCATGTGAGGTAGGCACGCTGCGGATCATCACTTTATCCACATCCAAAAGCTTGCACCAGCAGTCGATATGGTCGATATAGGTGCCATTGGGATCTTGATAAAACTGATATTCGCTCACGCCAAGATAGTTCTCTACCAGGGTTTCGATCTCAGCCTGGGTGTAGCTGTATTCCGTCACCTGTCCCCCACCGGTATTGGGATCTCCATCATTCTCTTCCAAGATCAGCGTGGTGGACATCATCTTGCCCATACCGTCCGTCATCATGTTTCCACCCGTGGCCACCAAGGGAAGATAGTGATATTCATAGCCCAAGGCGTTGGCGATCACGCTGGAGACGCCGTCATCATAGGGTCTGGGGCGATTGTATTTGAAGTCGATCACCCGCAGCTCGCGCTGGTCATCAAAGACAAACCAAGGCGCATAATCCCTTACCCAGACGCTGTTTGTGCTGGCGTTGATATAGATCACGTTGGCCATATTCACACCGTTGTTGCTCAGGTTGGTGTGGCAGTTGCTCTGTTCGCCCGAAGTCACGAGCACGTAGAGCTTGCCGTGCTGCGAAATATCGGCCAAAAGATTGTAGGGCAAACCCAGAGGATAGCGCACCAACACTCCCTTGGCGGGCTCCCACTCTGCCACTAAACGCGGACCGGGTGGATAAGGAATAGCCTGCACCTCCAAAGAAACGGGGATGCTGTAAGGGTTTTGGTTGGTGGCGTTGGAATTGATCTGGATGGTGGCCTGATGCGTTCCCACGTTCAAGCCCGCCGAACTATAGCTCACGGTGAGGTTGGTTGAACTATTTGCGGGGATGGTGCCACTGCTGGGACTCACACTGCCCCAAGTGGAGAAAGAGGCATTGGTAGACCAATTGAGCGGCATATTGCCACTATTGGTCAGGCTCACACTGCTGCTGCCGCTTTCACCCTCAATCACGGTAGCCGAAATGGAGGCGGGAGTGGAGGAGATCGCCGGCCCGCTCATCTGAGGGTAAATCTTGAGGCGGATGTTGGGGAGGTTGTAGCTTTGAGTCAGCGAGGTGGGAGCTGAATAGATGGCTTGAGCCCGTCTGGCTCTATAAGAGCTGGTGGTGCTGTAAGTCCATTTTGGGTAGTTACTGGTCCAATCGCCATCTGTTCTTACGATCAGGACGCTCAAGTTGGAGCTGCCGTTGTAATCAAAGAGGGGGCTCAATTGCACTTCCATCCAGCCTGTGGTGCTGTTGTTTGGATAGCTGCCGTCATACACCAAGGTGTAGCCAGCTGTGCTGTAGTTTCCACTTGATAGTGTACTGCTTGCAGTGTGTTTCAGGTAAATCTTGATATCGCCAACTGGCTCTAAGTTGCTGCCACTACTTTTGTAAAAGGCGATATTCCTGATCTTGCCGGCCATGCCGATCTCAGAGCTCAGATAGATGGCTTCGTGTGCATTGTATTCGTAATACTTGTTTATCGGATATTGTTCCGTGCCGTCGCTGCCGGTGCCGATGGTCACTTCTGCAGGTTCACCCACCTCATGAACGTAACTCTGGGTTGCATAATAGGCTCCCGTCATGGCGGTAACTTCAAAGCTGGCAAGGGTTCCCTGAGGCACGCTTCCTGAGACGCTGACGGGGAAACTGAGCTGAGTGGAGCCTCCCGCAGCAATGGCAGTTATGTTTATGGTGGGTGTGGAAACGGTGATGCCGGCAGTGGATGTTGACAGGCTCGCAGTTCCGGCTGGGCTGGCTGCTGCGCCGGTGTTGGAAAGCGTAATGATGAGGTTTGCGCTTTCGCCGGGGTCGAGAACACCGTTGCCATTTCCCGCACTATCATTCACCTGCAGATTGCCCAAGACCAAAGCCGGAGCTTTGACGCTGAAGACAAAGTCGTGCGTCCAGCTCTGTGAGCCGTCCGAGATATTCATGCTGAAGCTGATATTGCTGCCGTTCACGAGGTTGTCGGCCAATTGGATACCAAAAGCGGAAGCGACATTTACGGTGGCGCCTGCAGAAATGCCCGCCATCTGATGCGTGTTGTTGGTAATCGTCACGCCTGTGGTGCTGCTGGAAAGTGTGAGTGTGAGCGCATTGGAAGCTGCTGAACCGGCATTTTTCAGGCTGAGGCTCAAGCTTCCGCTTTCACCGTAAGCCGGCTGGTTGTCGTTGTTATCCTTCCAGGCAACGTTTTCCACCGAGATCCAAGGTCCGGCAGGCGGAGTCTGGTTGATGGAGGAAACATAGGTGACGCGGTTGTGCGCCGTAACCGTGATGGTGTAAATAACTGCTCCTTGAGGCATTCCGCTCAGAGAGAGAGTGACGCTGCCGGCGGCATTGGTGTAGCCGCGTCCGATGATATTGCTATTGTAGCTCAAAGCCACTAAGGCATTGGCAACGCCGGCATTAACCGTCATGGTCTGGGTGCCTTCAACGATGGTGTTGGGATGGTTTACGTTCATGGCAGTGGGTGTCTTGGTGCGCACCATCACAGAAGCATCTCCAAAGATGTGCCAGGTCTTAAACATATTGACGCCATCGGTTCCATACATATCCATCATCTTGCAGGAAGAGTTGTAATACAGCCCGCCCGCGGTGAACTTGTGCTCACCCACAATCAGGTCGTTAAATTCATCCTGAGCACGCATGGGAGAAGCCCAGGATTGGTTGATGGAAGAGCCGTAGAAGGTCACCGAGCCACCATTGGCGTTTCTCTGCCACGCTTCGGCAAAGCAGAGGTTGGAAACGAAGTTGCCGTTCACGCATGCTACAGACATGATCACGGGCGTCTTGTAGCCGTTTGAGAGGTTTGAAGCATGGGTGTTGTTAAATCCGGTGGTGCTCCAAGAGGTGTTTGAGCCGTGCCCCACGTAGTTGATCACACCACGTCCGGCATTGACGCTGTTGGTGACCGTGGTCGCAGAAGCACCGGGATCGTAGATCTGATCCACACTGGTGTAGCCGTAGTTGAGCAGCTTGTTGCGGATCACATTCATGTGCTGAATGTCTGTTTCCTGGTTGTCGCCACCGCTGCCTCCCTCGTCAGAAGCGATGCCTATGCCTCGGGAAATCCAAGTAGCGCTGGTGGTTACGTCTCTTTCATAGGCGATGGTTTTATTGATCTGCGCATTGAGTTGCGTCACATTCTCGGCACTGAAGCGTCCGATGAAGATGTCAGGATAGTTGTCGCTACCCGCTACCAAGGAAAAGCTGGGGTCTGAGCCGCCACTGTTGTGGGTGAGGGTGGGGATCTGGGGTGCATCGCCAACCAATTGCACATAGGCGATGCTGTTGTCTGCATTGTAGCGGTTTTGGATATAGGTTTTCAGCTGAGCAGCGGTGCTGCCGATGGTGGAAAATTCGATCAGCTCGGTCTCGATACCCTTTTGTTTCTTCCAATTGATATAGGGCTGGATGTTGCCCATAAAGTTGGAGTGACAGATCACCAACATCTTGCCAAAGCTGTCATTCACAGGGGTATAGCGCAGGGATTGCCAGTTGATGAAGTGCTGCGCATAGATCTGCTCAAAATCCTTCGTAAAACCACCGCGATGAGCGTCAAGCGTATTGACCTGGCTCTCGCCCTGGGCATAAATGCGCACCTTGAAGCTCTTGAATATGCGCAAAGTCTGGCTGACAGGATTGTAGGCAAAGGGCGTGGTATTCACCGTGATGCCACGATAATCCCTCATGATATAGGGTTCCGAGAGCGTAGCAATGTCACGCGGATAAAACTCATCCTTGGTATAGACGTCCGCAAAACGATAGGGAACAGTCTTGGGGTCTATATTGCGCGGGATCACGCCTTTGGAGGGTGCGACCCTGATTTGCAGGTCTTCATAAACCACATCATAGAGCTGCAAGTGCATCTGAGCTCTCTCGTTGATAATGATGCTGCGGTTGACCACCGGCAAAGCGGGGAATCCTTCCAATTGCAGCACACCTTCACGTTCCAGGTGCAGCTGCTGCCAAATCTGCTTTTCGATCTCTACTTCTCTGCTTTCAAAGCTGCCAAGCTCAAACTGCAGAGTGGTCTCATTGGGATTGGTTTCCAATACAGTTACATGTGTTTGCCCTGTGCCATAGTAGGAGTTGCCCGCCAATAAAAACACGGGTAAAATCAAGAACAGCAACAGGATGCTGAGGCTAAATTTGTTTAAAAATCTCATTGATTCTATCCTTTATTATCATAGTAATGACTCCAAGGTGACCCAATAATCCAGAGCTTAAATCTTGTCAACAGGATTGTGAGCTCAGCGCCGGGAAATGCCGATTAAATAAAGAAAGCCCACCGAAAGGCGGGCTTCATAGCTTCATTATGGTATATTATTTCTTTTTGTGTCTGTTTTTGCGAAGGCGTTTTTTACGCTTGTGGGTGGCAATTTTGTGTCTTTTACGTTTCTTTCCGCAAGGCATTTAGGGTGTCCTCTATTCCTCGACCGGAATATCCATTACCAAGTCCTTAATATCGCGTGAGAACTTGAATGTGGGGACTGTGCGAGGCGGTACCGGGACCTTCTCGTCTGTCTTGGGGTTGCGGCCCATACGGGCTTTACGTGTTTTGAGTTTAAAGGTGCCAAACCCACGGATTTCGATGTGATGACCCTCGGCGAGAGTATCTTTTACAGCTTGCAAAAAGGCATCGACCATCAGAGCGACATCCTTGCGAATGTAGCCTGTTTCCTCCGCTACTTTCTTTACCAAATCTGCTTTTGTCATTTTAGTCTCCTTAAGTTTTATAATTATCATTGGATGGTTATTCCTGAATATGGATACCAAAGTATTCAATGATAAAATCTTAGCTTTTATGTCAAGTGAAAAATTCAAAAGCCCCTCAAAATTGAGGTCAATAGCCACTTTTTGGACTGAGCGATAGGAGCTGATACAGAGGCATTCCGCCTTTTGATAACAGGCAATTGCAGGCATTTCCACGGCAAAGTTTGAATCTGCCCCGCAAATTATCCCCTCAAGCTCTGCCCGCCCGCCACCTTAATTCCTCCTTTGTTCAAGAAGGGAGGCTCCAAGGTGGGCAGCAGGAATGACCTTGCCGGAAAAATGCCGCTCACCCACCTCTTCCTTGCTTAGCCTCCCGGTGATTCCCCGGAGCCTCCCGGGAAAAACCCGAGTATCTCCACGGCATCACCGGGCGGGTGAGTAAGGGCCAAGCGGGTATCAAATCAGCGAGACTCAAATATCAGCAGCGGCATATCCACCGCCAGTTTGGCCTAACTTTTTCATTGACAACATTATTATCATATTTTACACGTCACCTCAGTAGATTTTGTGTTGAAACCACCTCTGTTGGCTTAGTCTCCCGGCAGTGCCGGGTATTTATAGATCGAAACCGCAAGGCTGTTTATTGCCTTGCTCCAGAGAGAACAAACTTAAGAAGCATAACTTAAGGAGAGGATCATGAAGCGGCTGACATCTTTGATGGTGCTGACAGCACTTGGCCTGGCCTTTGGCCTTTATGCCACCACGATCAGTGTGGGCACGATTGCGGGAAGCGCAAACCACTTCCCCGTCCACACCGGCTATAGCTACAACTATACGCAGCAGATCTATACGCAATCTCAGATCAATCATGCAGGCGAGATCTCCAAAATCAGGTTTTACCACCACAGTTCCTATCCCGGCAGCATGATCAACAGCCACGATTGGGTGATTTACATGGGGCATACCGGACGTGATTCTTTCGCTTCCACGGCGGATTGGGAGCCGGTAGCCAACCTCGTGCAGGTGTTTTCCGGCAGCGTGTTGGCCAGCTTCCCGCCATCTGAGCGGTGGATGGAGATCAGCTTGGATGTGCCCTTTTGTTACGACAATATCAACAACCTGATAGTCGCCATCCACGAAAGCACTCCCGGCCTGCATTATGGCGTGTATTGGGGCAGCTTTGCCGGCGGCAGCAACACCGGCTTGAGCCTGCTTCACAACAGCTTTGATCCCGACATAAACAATCCCCCCAATGCCAGCCTGATGACGGATAACATCGCTTCCATCCAGCTTGTTTTCCCGGATACACAGGCTCCGCAGACACCCATTCTCTTGAGTCCTGCAAACAATGCCTACGTGCACGATATTGTTGTTTTGGAGTGGACATTGCCTCCGGGAAGTGCGGATGCAGATGGCTACGACGTCTACATAGACGGAAGCTTGGTGAGCGGGAATCAGGCGTCAAACCGCTATCCAGTCAACGAATTGGCCGCGGGCACACACACCTGGCAGGTGATAGCCAGAAACAACCTGGGCACATCAGCCCCCTCGGAAACACGTGCGTTTGAGATGCCAACGGTGATCGGTAATGGCAATCTCAACTTCGAGCTTCCCATCAGTCCCGATTTTCATCGAAGCCAATCTCAGAGCATCTATCTGCCCTCCGAAATCGCATCCGGTATCCAAGGCGCCTGTGGCATTGAGAAGATAGCCTACTATTGGAATGGAGTTGAAGCAGCGATACACAGCAATGAATGGATCATCTTTATGACACACACCGATAGAACGGAATTTACCAGCGAAACAGATTGGATTCCCTTGAATCAGATGGTGAAGGTCTTCGATGGTTATTTGGATCTCCCCGCCGTCCCGGGCTGGATTGAGATAGATTTGGACATCCCTTTTGTATACAACAACACCGATAACCTGGTGATTGGTGTCTATGAAGTTGCCGACTTGAGTGAAATGAACAATATCCCTCAACGTTTTTTCTATTGCACCGCCACCCCCGGCCAAAACCGCAGCCTTCGCAATACTTCCTATTACTCACCGGGGCCCAATCCACCTTGGTGGGGATACCTTGAGGAGGGATACGCCAATATCCTGATGTGGTTTACAGAGGCGCCAGATGTCCCTGCTTTGTTGGTCACACCACCCTCTTTGGATTTTGGTGTGGTTGCCAACGGTGGCTCTGCCGGCCCACTACTGGTGCTGGCCACCAATGCCGGTGCGGGAACCTTGAACCTCAGTGCGAGCAACGTCAGCATCATCGGCACCGATGCAGCCAACTTCTCTATTGATGCAACCAACCTCCCTGCCTCTTTGGGTAGTGGACAGTCTGTGATCATTCCCGTGAGCATGACCGGCACTACCGTAGGTGAGCTTTCCGCCACTCTGCGCATTGTCTGGCAGGGACAAAACCACGATGTGGAGCTGCATGCAGAAGTGTTGTCAACAAATACTGTTACCATCGGATTTAGCGATTACAATCAGGGGAGTCCTTTTTACACAGGTACGCCGTGGTTTGCTTCTGCCGCCCTCTATACTGCGGACCAGATAAATGCCACCGGCAATATCTATATGCTGGCCTGGAACTGCTCCGAGGCTTCCAATATATCCATTCCTTACAGGATTTGGGCCAAAAACACCACTGCCACCACCCTGCCCGGGATGCGTTGGCAGGAAATGATGACGGGTACGACCTTGCTCAAAGAAGGCACTTTTGCTCCCAACTATCTGGGGTGGCATGTCTTCCAGTTGGACACCCCTTTTGCCTATACGGGTGGGAATCTGGTCGTGGTCGTGGAAACCAACTACGGCTCCACTATGGGCGGAAGCGGACAGATGTTTGACTATACCTATGTCAACTCAAGGTCTCAGTCTTGGATGGGTTCGCTCCCTGAATCCACGTCATATGGAACTGTAGACGGCCAAGTTCCCGACATCATGATGCACATCAGCACGGGCTTGGCAAACGATCTTAGTGCCACCGGGCTCAGCGGCAACTTCACACCCACACTGGGAGAAACTTCCGGCTACACGGTGCGCTTGCGCAACCACGGCAGCAACCTCCAGAGCAACTATCTGGTAAAGCTGATGAGTGAAGACCATACCGAGCTGGCGGTTGTGAATGGCCCGCCCATCAGCAGTTTGCAGAGTTTGGATGTAACGGTTCCCTGGACGCCTTCCACGCTGGGGTCTCTCACCATCTATGCCAAGGTGCAATTGGGAAGCGACGAATTGATTCAAAACAATCGTAGCAGCACAATGCAAGTGGAAGTGCAGCCCGCCGGAACGCAAGCTGTCACCATCGGTGCGGGTGACGAACTTGCAGTCCACCCCATGGTTGTTGGGCATCAAACTCATATCTATCAGTCGCTTTACTTGGCCGGTGAACTGGGCTTCGACAGCGGCATCATCAACTCCCTGGTGCTCTATAACCATTTTGATGTCTTTAACCCTGATATACCAACCAAGATCTACTTGGGCAGCACAGACCAGGTTAACCTGAGTGCAGGCTTCATTCCCGCTTCCCAATTGAACCTGGTTTTTGATGGGGTAATCATTTACCCAATAGGTGATAACGCTATCCCCATCCACTTCCAGACACCCTACGTCCACCCGGGTGGCAACTTGGTGGTGACGTTTTTCTACCCCAGATATGCAGGCTACTATATGGATTGTAACTATTTCAAGTGTCAGACTATCGGCAATAACCGTGCCCGCTATGTCAGTGAAACAGGTGAACTGGACCCATTCAACCCTCCCGCAGGAACGCTCACGGGACAATTCCCTCAAACCACCTTCCTCTACCATCCGGGATCGCTGACAAACGACCTGGCCGCTTTGTGTATCACCGGCGATGGCGCACCCACGGTGGGAAGCGTCTCAAACTATACGGTCAACGTGCGTAACCATGGTTCTGCAGCTCAGAGTGCCTATACCGTGAAGCTTATGAACGCCAGCGGCGTAGAACTGGCCAGTGTGGAGGGGGCACCCATCGGCAGTATGCAGGTTTTGGAGACGGTGATCCCCTGGACGCCCACCGCTGCAGGCCCAATCACAATCTATGGCAAATTGGAAATGGCTGGCGATGAATTTGCGCCCAACAACCAGACGAAAGCTTTGCAGCAACACGTCTACCCCGAGAGTGTGGAATCTGTCACCATCGGTGCGGGTGATCAAGCTTTACCCTTCCCCATCGATTTCTCCAAGACACAATCCGTCTACCAGACCATTTACAAATTCCATGAATTGGGCTTTATGAACGGAACCATCACCTCGTTGGCTCTTCATAACGATTTCTGGGAGAGTCGGAACGATGAGGTCATCAAGGTCTACCTGAGCAGCACAGACAGATCCGACATGAGCCCAGGCTATGTTCCCACTTCCGAGCAGACTTTGGTCTTTGAGGGAATCGTGAATTTTCCGGGCGGTGTAAACACCATCATGATTCACCTCCAGACACCCTACCTGCATACAGGCGGGAACTTGTTGATTACGTTCCAGCGTCCTCTGGGTTTTCCTCACCTGCCCAATGTTTATATGTTCAAGTGTCAGTCAGGAGGAAGAAACCGTGCCTTTTATGCTTACAGAGACTACAATTTTACTCCTGATACACCTGATGTCGAAGGATTCACCGATATCTACCCTCAGATCACTTTCCACCACAATCCCCTTTTGATTGAAAACGACCTGGCGGCCTGTGAAATCGATGGCAATCTGACACCCAGCGTGGGCTTGAGCTATCCCTACACCGTCCGCTTGCACAATTACGGCATTGATACTCAAACCGATTATACCGTGAAGCTGATGGGCCCGGGCGACGTGGTGCTGGCCAGTGTGGCGGGAACTCCCATCGACAGCATGCAAAGCTTGGATGTGGTGCTGCCTTGGACGCCCACCATCGCTGGAGATTATTCCATCTATGGCAAAGTGGAAATGAACGGCGATCAGCACGCAGCAAACAACCGCACGGGAAACTTTGGCCTGACGGTTTATCCGGAAGGTGTGTTTGCCATCACCGCCGGAACCGGGCACCAGGATGGCATACATCCTGTGGATATGAGCTCGCAGGTCTCACTTTTCCAAACCCTTTACTATCCGGATGAATTGGAAGGGGTTGTGGGAACTGTCACCGATCTCAAGTTTTACAATGTCTTCCAGGATGATTTTCCCAATGTTCCCATCTCCATCTGGCTGGGAACCACCACCCAAAACGATCTCAGCGATGGATATATACCTTCCGACCAGCTCACTTTGGTGTTTAATGGCGCAGTGGCTTTACCCGGCGGACAAAACGTCATCGATATCAGCCTGAACCGGCCTTTTATGTATCTGGATGGAAGCAATCTGGTGATGATGGTCTATAAATCAATGGCCATCAGTTATGATTCCATGAACTTCTTCAGATGTCAGACCGAAGGGACAAACCGTAGCCGCTCCAGCAATGCGACAGCCTCAAATAACATTGACCCTGCCTCGCCGCCTCAGGGAGACCCCTCTGCTCAGTTCCCGCAAGCCACCTTCATCGTGACTCCGGGTGAAGTGGGACAGGTGGCCGGAACCGTGACCGCTGCGAACGGACAGCCCATCGCCAATGCAGAGCTGAGCATCAATGATGGCCTCTTCCACACCGTCACCGACGACGCCGGACAATACCAGTTTCCGCACGTCTTGATCCTGCCCGAGACTTACACGCTCAGCATCACTGCCTATGGCTATTTTGACCACACCCAAAGCTTTGAGCTGGCTGCAGATCAACAGCTCAACCTCAATGTCAGCCTGCAACCCCTGCCACAGGTGAGCGTGAGCGGCACCATCTTGGGCAGCGATATCTTGGCTCCGATCTCCGGTGCTGCCATCAACCTGAGCGGTTATGGCACGCACGCCACCAACACGGATGAGCAAGGCTGCTTCACGCTTGCTGTCTATGGCCATCACACCTACCAATACGAGATCAGTGCAGCCGGCTACAGCACCATAGTGGGACAGATCAACCCGATTGACAATGACTGCGATCTGGGCGAGATTGTCCTGACGGAGTCCACTTACGCCCCCTTGAATGTGACCGCTGTGTTGAACCCGGATGATGATTCAGTCGGTATTACCTGGACGGCTCCCGAGCGTAAGGATCAGAAGCTTGGCGTGGAAAAGCTGCAGAAAGCGCCTGCTCCGGACAGCAAGCCTGGATTCTCACGGAGTCGGCCTGCATCAGGAGGCTCCAAAGCCTTTATCGGCTATATGGTTTACCGGCTGGAAACGCGTTACGAACAAAATCAGGATGCTTGGGAACTTCTGAGCCCGGAGCCAATAAGCGAGCTCAGCCTCCAAGATTCCCGCTGGACACTGCTTCCCAGTGGACACTACCGCTGGGCGGTGAAATCTATATACACCAATGGCGTAACCTCCGTGGCCGGTATGTCAAACGTTCTGCAAAGGGATGTCCCCAGCGGCACCATCATGGGCAGGGTCAGAAACACAGATAATGCCCCCATCGCCGGTGCGACCATCACCAACGGAGCTGTGCGCACCACCTCCAACCCCGCAGGTATCTACGCCTTACCGGTGCCGGTAGGCACGCACACGGTAACAGCCTCCGCACCCGGATACAAGAGACAAACCATAGAAAACGTGGTGGTTAACCTGAACCTTCCCACCACAGTAGACTTTGTGTTGGAGGAAGGTACAGCCAGCGACGACCCCCAAATCCCCGTAGTGGCGACCGCTCTCAACGGCAACTACCCCAACCCCTTCAACCCTGAGACCACCATCAGCTACAGCGTCAAGGAGCCCGGACGTGTGAAACTGGATATCTACAACATCAAAGGTCAACTGGTGCGCACTTTGGTGGATTCTGACCACGTTAGCGGCCATTACAAGCAGGTCTTTAATGCCAGAGACAATCGGGGACGCCGCATCAGCAGTGGCGTGTATCTGATCCGAATGACGGCACCCGGCTATCACAAAACCTCCAAGATGATACTGATGCAGTAGGCTACCACTCTGCACCACGATATGGGAAGCCGGTCTATCACAGGCCGGCTTCTTGCACGCCAGCTTGATTCCTCCTTTGTTTAAGAAGGTAGGATACAGGATGGGTCGCAGGCGAGACCCTGCCAAAACATGCCGCTCACCCACTTCTTCCCTGCTTAGCCTCCCGGTGATCCCTCGGAGCCTCTCGGGAAAAACCCGAGTATCTCCACGGTATCTCCGGGCGGGTGAGTAAGGACCAAGCGGGTATCGAACCATCAAACTTCGCCCAAGGAACCGCCAACCGGTTTTTGAAGTTTCCATCGACAGGATCTCTCCTATTTTTATCCTGCTTTTGGAATGGATTGTGCACGTAACTCTATATGTCCATATCTTATGTGCAATTGACTTACCATCCCGGCCTGGCTGGGTGCTGTTAGAATTAATGCGGAGCTTTAAATAGCCCTGCGAGAGTGTATCGTATATACAAGCAGAATAGGAGAGAACCATGAAACGCCTGACAATTTTAATAGCCTTGCTCACGCTCGTGCTTGGCCTTTGGGCTGGCTCTGACATGAGCGGTTTTCCTGACGGCAGGGAACCGGAGTTCAACGTCTACGACCCACCCATGACGCCCGTGTTGCTATATCCTGATCAGAACGGCACCGGCAAGGAAGGTGATATCGCAGCGGCAATCATCAGCGGGAATACCTCGCCACTATTTGGCGAAGAGCCGGAAATCACCATGCACGTCAGAAACGTCTACCCGGGCGGAGTGACAGAAGTTGTCGCCACGCTCAATGATGACGAGACGGCTGTGGAACTTACTTGGACAGAATCCGATAAGCGACAACCAAATTTTAGCGGATATTTGGTCTACCGCTTGAAAGCAGGCCAGGAAGAAAACGAGCATAACTGGACTGCTTTGACCCCGGAAGCAACCATTGCCTACAGTTATACCGATACCGGCTGGGACAATCTGCCCCTTGGCTACTACCGCTGGGTGGTCAGAGCGGTTTACAATGGCGATATCCTCTCCTACCCCTGCTTCTCCAACGTGCTGACCAAAGGCCCCATGCTCGGAACCCTGGTGGGAACAGTGAGCAGCAGTAAAGACGGCAGTCCCATCAGCGGTGCAACCGTCAGCGTGGGCACACACACCGCCACCACCAACGCCATCGGGTTTTACTTCCTCGAACTCATCGAGGGAAATCACGACGTGACCGCAGCCAAAAGGGGATTTTACAGCCAAACGATTGAGGATGTGGCAGTCTACTACAACCAGTTCTTCACCCTAAACTTCTCGCTGGATATTAATACACCCATCGACGACCCCCCAAATCCCCGTGCTGGCCACCTCCCTGAGCGGCAACTACCCCAACCCCTTCAATCCCGAGACTACGATCAGCTACAGTGTGAAAGAACCGGGACGCGTGAAGCTGGAGATTTACAACATCAGAGGCCAGCTGATAAGGACTCTGGTGGATTCTGACCATGCAACCGGACACTATAAGCAAGTATTCAACTCAAAAGACAACCGGGGACAACCCATCTCCAGCGGCGTGTATCTGATTCGGATGAGTGCACCGGGGTATCGCAAGACGGCTAAGATGATCCTGATGCAATAGCGTGGGCAGACTGCGCAGGGGCACAGAATATCATACTGTTCTACTGGGTGTTATTTTGTTTGCCCCAACCTGCCGTTTGCGCAAATATTGCCTTTCCACCCTGGTTAGCCACCCTCCGCAAGGTGCTTTTTCCTCCCCTTGGCTCTGCCTCCTAAGCTACTGCTTTCCTACTCGTTACTTGCTTGAGGAGCAGGAGAGCAGCAGGGGCGGGGTTGGGAGGCGGCATGAAATCGGCATTTGAGAGGGGTCGAAACGGGCGGTTATGCTTTACCTTTTCGCAGGATGAGA
The DNA here is from genome assembly GCA_029781115.1 of Candidatus Cloacimonadota bacterium. Classification (GTDB taxonomy): domain Bacteria; phylum Cloacimonadota; class Cloacimonadia; order Cloacimonadales; family Cloacimonadaceae; genus UBA3900. Next base: position 56,688 of record JAKOXG010000020.1, on the reverse strand, counting down.
TCAAATATTTCAAAATATCCTGTTTTTGGGGGCTCCAGTATTCGGGAAAATGGTGGTAATATCAGGGGTGGTAAGTTGCCGAAAAACGACCTTGATTTGGGTGATCGGTTGAGGAAAAGAAAGTATTAATTTTCATTGATAAAAAGATGCCACACGTGGACAATATTCACTGATAACTGATGCGTGATGAATGAGTTGAGAGCTCTTGTAGCTTTTTTGAGATTTAAATAAAGTGTTGACAGTCAAATGCAGTTACCAAATAATGCTCCGTCATACTTTATAAATAAAAGGAGATTTATTATGGACCTGACTGCTATTCGCACCGAGGCCAGAGCTCTGCTTGCCGGCAGATGGAACATCTACGCCCTCATCTGGCTGATTTACATTCTCATTGAGAGTGCCACAACTTCTATTCCGGGGAGCAGCCTCATCATTACGGGGCCTTTTGCTTTGGGTCTCGCCTTGATCTCACTGCGGGTGGTTCGCCGACAGGACATCACCGTGGAGATGCTTTTTGAGGGATTTCGGGATTTCTTCCGGAGTTTGGTGGCCAGTTTGTTGATGATCGTCTATGTGGTTCTCTGGTCTTTGCTCCTGATCATTCCCGGCATCATCGCTGCTCTTTCTTACTCAATGACCTTTTACATCCTGGCGGATAATCCGGATTTGACCGCCAGCGAAGCCATCGCCAAGAGCAAAATAATGATGTTTGGGCACAAGGCTGAGCTTTTTTGGCTCTATCTCTCCTTTATCGGTTGGGCAATTTTGTGCCTTTTCACCGCTGGAATAGGTTTCCTCTGGTTGCTGCCCTACATTCACACATCCACAGCCGTATTTTATCACAAGATCAAAGGGAACGAAGAGGTTATCGACATCTGATTAAAGGAGTTTTAAGCTACCCGAAGTTTTAGCTGTAGCAACATGTGAGTGTTACTCATCATCCGTAGATGGGCTTTATCTGCGGTTTTTCGGGCTATCAAGCCATATGGACATCGCAATGGATGTATTTTTTTATGGCTTAGTTACGTTAATATTGTGTTAAGTTTTCTTAAATATTGGTTGACAAATAAGTGCGCTTGAGTAAGCATACCCCCAGATATCGCAAACGTGTATAGAGTGTACCAAATGGGGACGCAGGCAGCGTCTTCAGGTTTTTGAAAAGCCAAAGAGTCGTGTTTGCATCAAAAATCATGGCTCAAAAATAACAACCATAGTAAGGAGATTTAATTATGGAACTCACTTCTATTCGTGCACAGGCCAGAGCGTCGCTTAAAGGTAAGTGGGGCTCAATGGCCCTCATCTGGCTGTTTTTCTCTATCGTTCAGTTTGTCCTGGTACCTTTCAGCATCCTGACAATTGGCCCCCTGCTCTTGGGATACTTTACGATAACCCTGCGTGTAATGCGCAAACAGGACGTAAGTGCCGGGATGATTTTCGGTGGCTTCAGCGATTTTGGCCGGAGCTTTTTGGCCAATCTTTTAATCGGTATCTTTGTTTCACTCTGGTCAATGTTGTTAATCATTCCTGGCATCATCGCTGCGCTCTCATATTCCATGACCTATTACATTCTTGCAGACAACCCCAATATGACTGCCAGCCAAGCTATTACCGCCAGTAAGGAAATGATGAAGGGTTACAAAGGTAAGCTATTCCTGCTCTACCTCTCCTTCATAGGCTGGGCACTCTTGTGTCCTCTGACCTTCGGCTTGGGCTACCTGTGGTTGTGGCCATATATTACTACTTCCCACGCTGCTTTTTACGAAAACATCAAAGGAGCAACGCCTGCAGTAGAGGCAGAAGAGGAATAAGTTTTTGGCGTCTTGAAGAGATAGGTTCCCAGTGGAGCCAATCTGCTATTCAGACGCGGCTGCGGACGTCTGCTAATTTGGATTTTGAAAAAAGATATTGACAAAATCCGGCCATGTCAGGAACTTGTCCTCACCAATGCGTTCCGGAATAGCTCAGCGGTAGAGCGGGTGGCTGTTAACCACTAGGCCGGGGGTTCAAATCCCTCTTCCGGAGCCATTCTTTTGCTCACAAGACTTGAAGGAAATACAAGCTTGGCACGTCATTTGCCAAGCTTGTTTTTTTATGCCGAAGTATGGTCGCTTGCCGAAGCGACCCTGACACGCGAAGCTGGATGCTTGCGGGCTGTAGTGAAGCTGCCCGGTTATATCTGCATACTGCGCTTGATTGCGGCGCTACAGCTAACGCCGGCTACCTTTTGGGTCGCTACGGCGAGCGACCATACAATAAGAAAGGCGGCTCAGTGGCCGCCTATACTGTGAAATTATCCTATGTGCTGTGGCGCTGCCCGGTTATATCTGCAGGCTGCGCTTGATTGCGGCGCTACAGCTAACGCCGGCTACCTCTTGGGTCGCTACGGCGAGCGACCATACAGGTCGGTTCAGCGACAGACCCTACTTTAGCAGCACCAGTTTCTTGGTTTCCCGGAAAGTCCCGCATTGCAGGCTGTAAAAGTAGATGCCTGCGGGGAGGTTTTCCCCGGAAAAGTTTAGCTCGTGCGAACCTGAATTCAGCTCGTAACTGGCGACACGCTGTCCACGCAGGTTATAGATGCTCAAGGTGCCGGTTGAGCGCTCCGGGACTTCTGCTTTGATCGTTGCGCTCGCACCCCTGCCAAAGGGATTGGGCCAGGCATCATGCAGTCTGGATGCGATCTGCGGTGCCAAATAATCGTCCACAGGTGTGTGGTCCCCCAGCTTGGCGACAAAGATAGCAAGCATGCCACCTGCCGTCAGGGTATGATCACCGAAAGTGGCAGCATTACTAAACACACCGGTCACATAGGCGTTACCCGCCCTATCCAGGGCTATACCGCATCCCGCGTCAATACCCGGGCCTCCCGCTTGGGCGACCCAAAGCCAACTTCCTTCGGGGCTTAGCTTGGCGACGAAAACATCATGTTCTCCGCTTGACGTCAGGGTGTGATCACCGAAGGTAACTGAGTCATAACAGAAACCCGTAGTGTAGATATTATCTGCATTATCCAGGACGATTTCAAATCCCCGGTTATGAAGTTCTCCTTCCGATTGGACAGCCCAAAGCCAGTTGCCATCCGGGGACAGCTTGGCTACGAAGACTTCATCGTTCACATTTGTGGTCAGGGTATCTTCGCCGAAGGTGACTGTGAATAGAAAAGCCCCAGTCACGTAGGCGTTACCCAGGCTATCCGAGGCTATGTCAGCCAAATCCAGACCATTTGATCCCGCCGCTTTGGCAGCCCAGAGCCAGCTCCCGCCGGGGTTCAGCTTGGCTACGAAGATATTGTCTTCTCCGCTTGCCGTCAGGGTATGACTGCCGAAAGTGGCTGTGCCTGAAAATTCCCCAGTCACATAGGTATTACCCGCCCCGTCCGAGGTGATGCAATATCCTTCATCTTTAAGTGAACCTCCCGCCTTGACGGCCCAGAGCCAGTTGCCGGCTGCATTAAGCTTGGCTACGAAGACATCTCCTTCTCCGCTTGAGGTCAGGGAATGATTACCGAAGGTAACAGTGCCTCCAAATCGCCCGGTAATGTAGGCGTTCCCCTCACTATCCAGGGCAAGGTCGTATCCTTCATCCTGTTCAGGCCCTCCCGCCCTGACAGCCCAGAGCCAGTTGCCGTCCGCATTAATCTTGGCTACGAAGACATCTTCTGCTCCGCTTGACGTCAGAGAGTGGCTGCCAAAGGAGATTGTTTCATAAAAGGTTCCGGCAAGGTAGGTATTCCCCTCTGCATCCAAGGCGAAGCCAAACATTATTTTATTGTTCGACACATGCGCTCCGACAGCCCAGAGCCAATCGCCCCCTGCATCCCGCTTGGCGACGAAGATGTCGCGTGGAGGTTCTCCAGGCTCGCCTGCGGTTGCTGTCAGCGTATGGCTACCGAAAGTCAAGGTTCCTGTAAACCAGCCAGCCACATATTGGTTGCCTTGGTTGTCTATCTTTATAGACCAGCCCACGTTAAACTCATTGTCTGTCCCTCCCACAGCGGTCGCCCACTGCCATGAGGGTGCCTGCGCCATTAAAACCGCTGCTCCGCAGAGCAGGTAAATACACAAAAACACGATTTTGAACGTCTTCATTTGTTCCTCCACATCCTTTTTTTATTGTCGGATGCACAATATACCATTTGAAATATTCTGTCAAGGAAAATAATGCCCGGCCAGCAAATAAAACCCAAATCTCCCCTCTGCTGCACTGTCAAGGCTGGGCTAATATCTCTGAACTTGACAAATAACCCTTGGGTCTTTTTCTGTCCTTTCAGATACTATTTCACACTCAATTTGAAGGATAAATCAATGACAAACGAATATAACAACAACGGCGTGCACTCCATCTTTTTCACGGATGCGGCACCCACAAATGGCAGGGATATACATTCCCGCTTCCTGAGCCATCTGGAGTATTCCCTGGTGAAGGATACCACCACGGTGCAGCCTTGGGACATCTATTATGCGCTCTCGCTCACGCTGAGGGACAAGCTGATCGAGCGTTGGCTGCGCACGCAGTATGAGTATCGCAAGCGTGACGTGAAGAAGGTTTGTTATCTCTCGATGGAGTTTTTGATGGGGCGTCTTTTGAAGAATGCGCTGATCAATCTGGATGCTTTTGACAAGGCCTACGACATGCTCAAGCAGATGGGCTACGACCTGGAAGACATCGTGGAGCAAGAGCCGGATATGGGCTTGGGAAATGGTGGTTTGGGGCGCCTGGCTGCCTGCTTTATGGATTCATTAGCCACGGGCTCCTATCCCGCCTATGGCTACGGGATTCGCTATGAATTTGGCATCTTCAAGCAGTCAATCGTGCAGGGTTATCAGGTGGAAGAGCCGGATCACTGGCTCAAAAACGGCTGTCCCTGGGAGATCAGGCGTCCGGAGATCACCTATCGGGTGCGCTTTGGCGGAAGGGTGCTGGAGAAGAAGGATGCCGACGGCCTGCCCATCTTCGATTGGGTGGATACCGAGGACGTGATGGCGGTGGCTTGGGACGTCCCTATCCCCGGCTATAAGGTTGACAATGTAAATAACTTACGCCTTTGGCAGGCTACCGCTACGGATGAATTTGACTTTGATTATTTCAATAGCGGCGACTACGTGAAAGCCGTGGAGAAGAAGAACATCAGCGAAAACATCTCCAAAGTGCTGTATCCCAACGACAACTTCCACTTGGGGCGCACCCTGAGGCTGAAGCAGGAATACTTCTTTGTGAGCGCCACTTTGCAGGATATCTTTGCTGCCTGGAAGCAGGATCATGATGATTTTGAAGGCTTTGCGGACAAAAACGCCATCCAATTGAACGACACGCATCCCGCCCTGGCCATCCCGGAAATGCTGCGCATCTTCATCGATGAAGAGGGCTTATCCTTCCTGGACGCTTGGAAGATCACCAAAAAGGTGTTTTCCTACACCAACCACACCATCCTGCCGGAAGCGCTGGAAAAGTGGAACATCCGCCTCTTTGAAGAGCTGCTGCCGCGGCATCTGATGCTGATCTATCAGATCAACAACCACGTGATGGGAGAGATTTCCCGCGCCTATCCCGGCAACTTTGTGCGCATGCGCAATATGTCCATCATCGAGGAATCGCCGGAGAAATCGGTGCGCATGGCTCAGCTCTGCATGCACGGTTCGCACACGGTCAATGGCGTGGCGGAGATCCACTCTGAGATCCTGAAAGAGCGTGTATTTGCAGATTTCTATCAGATGCGGCCGGAAATGTTTCAAAACAAGACAAACGGCATCACGCCGCGGTTGTGGCTGCGCTCTTGCAACCCGCAACTGGCGAGCCTCATCACCGAACATATCGGCGATGCCTGGGTTAGTGACTTGAGCCAAATCCGTGCTTTGGAGCCCTTTGCGCAGGATGCGGACTTCCTGGAAGCGCTGCGGGAAGTGAAGCTGATCAACAAGAAAGCGCTGAGCAAACACATCTATCAGAGCGTGGGTGTGCGCGTGAATCCCGAGGCGGTCTTTGATGTGCAGATCAAGCGTTTGCACGAGTATAAGCGTCAGCTTTTGAACGTCTTGGGCACCTTGGCGCGCTACTATCAGATCAAGCAAAACCCGCAAGGCAACTATGTGCCGCGGGTGGTGATCCTGGCCGGCAAGGCGGCGCCGGGCTACTTCATGGCCAAGCGCGTGATCAAGCTGATCAATTCCATCGCCGATGTGATCAACAACGACGCCGAGATCAACGACGCCCTGAAGGTGGTGTTTTTGCCAAATTACAACGTTTCTCTGGCGGAAAAGATCATCCCTGCGGCGGATCTGTCTGAGCAGATCTCCACGGCGGGATTTGAAGCCAGCGGCACAGGAAATATGAAGTTTGCGCTCAATGGAGCGCTCACCATCGGCACTTTGGATGGTGCAACGGTGGAAATGGCACAGGAGATAGGCGAGGAAAATATGTTTATCTTCGGGCTGAGGGCGGATGAGGTAACTGAAATCAAGAGCAAGGGTTACGACCCCTGGAAATATTATCATGCCGACCCGATGCTGCGTCAGGTGGTGGATTCCATCCGCAAGGATACCTTCTGCCCGGATGAGCCCGGACTCTTTGTGCCCATTGCGCAGTCGCTGCTGGAAAATGGCGATCCCTACCTGATGTTGGCGGATTTTGAAGACTACGTAAGCACCTCCTTCCAAGCGGATGAGCTGTATCTGAAGCCAAATGAATGGGATGCCAGGGTGGTGCTCAATATCGCCCGCAGCGGCAAGTTTTCTGCAGACAGGTCGATCGCCGAATATGCGCGTGACATCTGGAAAATCGAGCCCGTGGACGTATCCAACGCCATGACAAATTCCTCAAATCAGGAGTAGGCCAAGCTTCGCTGTCATGAAGCTCCATCTTGCGCTGTTCATCTTGTTGTGCTTCAGTGCCTTGAGTGCACAGATCGTGATCAATGAGCTCTACTACGATCACCCCGGCGTGGATACGGGCTACGAGTGGATCGAGCTTTACAACGCCGGCGCACATGACGTGAATCTGGAGGGGGCGCGCATCCTTAAAGCGGGCAGCAGCTTTGTGGAAGTGTTTGAATTTCCGCGCTTTATCCTGCGGGCGGGCAGGTATCTGCTGCTGGCGGAAAACAAGGTGCCAAATGCGCATTTCTATGCCAGTTTGGCCTTTCAAAATGGCGGTGGAGCTACGGATGCGGTGCGCTTTGTATCCGCAGACGAAAGCTATACGGATACCGTGCTTTACGACGCTCCCAACCTCAATGAACTCCCGGATGATACGGGAAATATCGCCACCTCTTTTGCACCCCGAGGACCGGCGGGCACATCCTTGGCAAGGATCGTAAATGGTTTTGATACAGATGATTGTGCTGTGGATTGGGTGGTGGAAACCGAGCCCACACCCGCTTACCCCAATCCGCACCGCACAGACCTGGCCTTGGAGAGGGCGAAAGTATGGCCGGAAGCTGGTTCTTGGCTCTGTGAGGTCTGGGTGAAAAACCTCTCACCCGCTCCCAGTTCCTGTGAGGTGACGCTGGAATTTTGGCTGGATGAAGTGAACGTGGAAAGCATCAGCTTGGCCAGTATCGCAGCCTATGACTCGCTGCTGATGCAATCCTGGCTGCCCATCACCGACGAAGAGGACCATCTGATCCGCATTGCGCTGGTTCACCCATCAGACCCCGATCAGAGCAACAATCAGCTGACCTTGAGTGTGGGCGGCTCCGTGGAAGAAGGCGGGATCGTGCTCAACGAGATCATGTATCGGCCGGCGGTAGGCGAGCAGGAATGGATTGAAGTGTGGCAAAGGGGCTCTCTGGGTGGCAGCTACCGCATTCAGGACCGCTCCGGAGGTGGTTTTGACTTTGAAACGCCCAATGGTAAAGGTTATTACGTGCTCTGCACCTCGGCGGCGCAACTGTTGGCGCGCTATCCGGATTGCGATCTGGGTTGCATCATCGAAACGAAGCGCTGGACGGCGCTTAACAACGATGGTGACGACGTCTATCTTCTGGATGCGGATGAGGCAATGATAGACTCACTGAGCTATGTGAGCGGGGCTACCAAGGTGGATCAATCCTTGGAACGCTATGAGCAGGGTGGCGAGGTGAAATGGCGTCCTTCGCTGGATGAGACCGGAGCCACGCCCGGACGTGAAAACAGTAAGCCGCATCAGGTTCCAGACACGCAAAAGCGTGCGGTGGAGGTGTTTGGCAGTCCCGCCAAATTGAAGGCGGGTGAGTGGATCACCGTGTCTTTCAAGTTTGCCGAAGCGCAAAGCAAGGTGAGCTGCAAGGTGTGGTCGAGGTCTGGTGAATTGGTGCGTGTCCTGGCAGGAAACATCAGCACGGAAGCCACAGGGCAGCTGATTTGGGATGGGCGGGATTCCCGGGGGAAGTTTGTGCGCAGGGGCTTGTATTTCATTGCCTGGCATTCTCTTTCCGCTTCCGGCAAGCATCATGAAAGACAGTTTAGCGTGGCGGTGCGTTAGCCGACTGCGCCGGCGAGTCGTCAGTTGTCAGTTGTCAGTCGTCAGTCGTCAGTCGCTGCGCTGGTTTCGGAGATGCGCGTGCTCTTTGCTGCGATGTTGGGATTGGTTCTGCATTATAACATGCTTGGTCATCATAGACCGTAACTATCACGTATATCTGATAGTTGAATCGCTTTGAAACGGAGCTGTTTGGGGCTGTGATTCTCGGTTTGTCTCAACAGTCTGAAAAAAAGACTTTACACCAATAGCCCTTTTGATATTCTTGCCACCGTGCTTGAGATTGCCTTAATCTGCGCTTTTGCAAGCTGTTAAAAACTGGAAGTTAAAACACTGCTTTAAGGCATTTCCGGCATGTTTGCTTTGATTTTAAAATAATAAGATATAAAAGGAAAAAAATGGAGAAAGAATGGATTAGCATTTCGCCTCTGAGTGAGGACGAAAAGCTTCTGGCAGCTTCGTTTACGGAGTTGCTCAAGTGTCCGCCCATGATCTCGGAGCTCTTGATTCGCCGAGGTCTGCGGACTGAAGCTGAAGTTGAAAGCTTTTTCGCACCGGATTTGGCTCAGCAGCATAGTCCTTTCCTATTTAAGGATATGGAGATAGCGGTGGCACGCATCATCCGCGCCATAGAAAACAAGGAAAAGATTACCATCTACGGGGACTATGACGTCGATGGAGCCACGGCTACAGCGTTGCTGCTGTTGGGACTCACCAGAGTGGGTGCGATCGTGGATTTTTATATTCCGCATCGGATGATAGACGGTTATGGTCTCTCTTTGAGCAGTTTGGATTACCTCAAGGACAGCGGCAGCAAGCTGATCATCAGTGTGGATTGCGGTGTGAATGCGTTGGAGGAGATCGCCGCCATCAACGAGATGGGCATGGAGATCATCATCACGGATCATCACAACCCCAAGGATGAGCTGCCGCACGCTTTGGCGATCATCAATCCCAAGTTGGAGGATTCCGGCTACCCCTTCCCGCATCTGGCGGGTGTGGGAGTGGCTTTCAAGCTGCTGATGGCCGTATATGAGCGTTTGGGCATCACCAGCGAGGAAAACACGCTCAAATACCTCGATCTGGTAGCCGTGGGTACCATCGCAGACATCGTACCGCTCACGGATGAAAACCGCATCTTTGCACACATTGGCCTGCAACATCTGATCAATATGAAAAACCTGGGGCTCAACGCCCTGATCCAGATTTCGGGCTTGAATCAGAAGAATCTGGATAGCAACGACATCGTCTTTGGCATCGCACCGCGCATCAATGCGGCCGGTCGGATGGGCTCCGCTGCTATCGCTGTGAACCTGCTCATTTCCCGAGAAGAAAAGGAAAGCGAAGTGCTGGCTGAGGTGATTGAGAGACAAAATTCATTGAGGCAACAGCTGGATCAGCGCACCTTTTATGAGGCTTGTGAGATCATCGAAAAGAAGTATAAAGACCTCAGCAAGACGTCATGCATGGTGATTTCCTCAGACGACTGGCATCCCGGCGTGATCGGGATTGTGGCCTCCAAACTGGTGGAAAAGTATTACCGGCCGGTGATAATGATCTCCTTCAAAGAAGGCTTTGGCAGCGGGTCCGGACGCAGCCCCGGGGTGTTTGACCTCTTCGATGCGCTCAAGCATACGGAGCACAATCTGCACAGCTTTGGCGGGCACAAATACGCCGTGGGATTCACTATCTATCAGGAATATATCGATAGGTTTGAAAACGAGCTCAACCGCTATGTGAGCCAACATCTGGATCTGGATGAGATCAAGCCACCCGTGAAGGTGGATCATGAATTGCAGCTCTACGACATCGACGACAAGCTGATGGAGTGGATAGAGCGCTTTGCGCCATTTGGCCCGGGAAATAGCCGCCCCATCTTCATCACCAAGGATGTCTGCGTGTGCAGCTACCCCTACACCGTGGGACGTAACCACCTCAAACTCAAAGTGATAAAGGACGGAGTGACCCTCGACCTCATCGGCTATAACCTGGGTGATTATGTGAGTTTGGTGAAGAAAGACAGCCTCTTGGACATCGTTTACACGCTGGAATACAACCGCTTTGGTGCACAAAACAGCATCCAGGGAAAGCTGAAGGACTTGCATTTGCAGCCATGAAACACCGGATCGTAGCCCTGTGCATGATAACGCTCTTGCTTGCTGCCTGTAGCGGCATCAAGTTCCAAGTCAGGCGGGAGGTGGACTCCCTGATGCTGGACAGCTTTATCCCCTTGGAAACAAAGGTGGATAAGGCTATCACCGATCCCGCTTCCGGAACGGTCTACGCACTCTCCAAAGCGCAGCAGCAGGTCTTTATCTACCGGGATAAGGAGCTGGTAAATACCATCGGTGGCTTGGGCAGCATGAGCTACAACTTTCAAAGGCTCGCGGATATTGCCCTGGACAGCGATGGTAACCTATTGGCGCTGGATCAGATGGCGCTCAGGGTTAAGAAGTTCACCTCCGGCGGACGCTACGTCACGGCCTTTGAACTCGAAGGGCTGATTCAGCCGGAGCTTTTGTGCCTGAACATCGATGGAGAAATGTTTATCTACGATGCGGCACCCGGCGAGATCGTGAATGTTTCCCTGCTGGATGGCAAGGAGATCAATCGCTTTGGCCGCTTCCAGTTTCAAAACCCCACTGCGCTCTGCTGCAATCGTGAGCTGATCAGCGTTTACAGCGCAAGCGAAAATAAGAGCAAGGTCTTTGACAGCTTCGGTCAGTTCATTCAGGAGCGTGCTGGACAGGTGCTGCCGGACGTGCATGGCAACCTGCTGCTGGTGGATAAGCAGATCAGTTCCCTCCCCTATTCCGGCTGGCAAAAGGCTGATGAGCAGCAAGCGACGCAGCTTTTGCCCATCCTGGAGGCAGGGGAAGTGAGCCTCTTTCACGATGTGCTCACCCACAGCGGTGCTTGGGGCGTAAACATCTTTAAAATCAAGTATAAAACGGCTGAGCAATGAAGTATAAAGCATTTATCCTCACCTTTGCCTCGGCGCTGCTGCTGAGCTTGGCCAGGCTGCCCATACATATGGGTTGGATGGTCTTCATCGGCTGGATACCGGTGGCTAATGCACTGCAAATCAAAGACCTCAAGCTCAAGCATATCATCCTCATGGCAGCCATTTGGGCCATCACCTACACCGCCATCGTGCTCAATTGGATAGCCTTGGTCACGGTGGGCGGACTCTTCGGCATCATGCTCTTTTACACCGTGGTGCTCAGCATCTTCTTTTACTTTGCGCATCTGATCTGGCAAAAGCTGCCCAACTGGGGCTGGCTGGGCTTCAGCTGCCTCATGATCAGCTTTGAGTATCTACAGCAATTTGGCGAGACACGCTTCCCGTGGTGGAATATGGCCTACTGCCTGGCGGATTACAACCTGCTGCTGCAGGTCTTGGACCTCGGTGGCATGAGCCTGATCGCAGTGCTCATCCTGCTGATCAACTATCTGATAGATAAGCTGAGGCAGCGCAAATGGCTGGCTCTGGGTGGCGTGGTGCTGATCTTTGCGCTCTGGCTGGGCTATGGATATTACAGCTATTATCGCATCAAATTGGAGGCTAAGCCATTGGCGGTGCAGGTGATGCAACCCAGCATCCCTCAGGGTGAAAAGTGGGATGAAGAAGCGTTTGATGCAATGATGGCTGTCTTTGATTCGCTCAGTCACGAAGCAGCCAAAGATAATGCGCAACTCATTGTGTGGCCGGAAGCTGCCATTCCCAAATATCTGCGCTATGACGCACAGGCGATGTATAAACTGCGCCGCACCGTCAGCGATACGGGACTGGATATCTTCACCGGCTTTCCGGATTTTGAGCGTGCACCCGCGGAGCATTTCGACGATGCCTATTACTACAATGCGGCATCACTCTTCAAGCCGGATGGTTCTCCCAGCAGCATTTACTACAAGAACATCCTGGTCCCGGTGGGCGAAAGGATGCTCTGGATGGACGTCTTTCCCTTCCTGGCGAAGCTCAATTTTGGGCAGGCAAACTGGGAATATGGCAAAGAATTGGCCTATTACGACAGCCACGGCTACCGTTTCAGTCCCTCGATCTGCTATGAGCTGGCTTTCGATAACATCCATCACCGCATGGCCTTACCCAAGAGCAAGCAGGGTGGTTTTGACAAGATGGACTTTCTGGTCAACCTCACCAACGACGCTTGGTTTGGCACATCTTACGGGCCTTGGCTGCATATGGTGATGAGCCGCTTCCGTGCCATCGAAAACCGCATCCAGATCTATCGAAGCGCCAATACCGGCATTTCCGTGATCATCGACCCCATGGGAAGCGAGCTGAGGCAGGCTCCCCTCTTTGAGGTTACCAATCTGGGTGCGCCGCTCTACACCTGCCCGCAGGTGCCCATCCTGAGATACATCTACTTTTATCCGGCTATCTTTGTGGTTATCAGTGTCATTCTGGCTCTCATCAGCTCATTCAAGAGCATTTTCATGAGCAAAGCCAAGGAGGTGATCAGATGAAGTATTATTACACCATCGGTGAAGTGAGCAACCTGCTGGGCGTCAAGCCGCACGTGATCCGCTATTGGGAGAGTGAATTCAGCATGTTGCGCCCCAGACGTGACGGAGGACGCAACCGCAGATACACCAAAGAAAACATCCTCTTGCTCAAAAAGATACAGGACATGCTGCACAACCAGCGCTATACCATCGCCGGAGCAAGAGCCAAGCTCAAGGCCGAAGCCAAGGCTAAGCAGCCACTCAAAAAGCAACTCTTCAGCGCTGATGAACTGCGAGGTGAGATGCTGGAACTGAGGGGTAAAATAAAGCAAATAATCTCGCTCTGCGAAGCGATAAACAAGGAAGATAAATGACTTTTCAAGATATGATCCTCACGCTGCAAAAGTTCTGGGCGGATGCAGGTTGTCTGCTTATCCAGCCCTATGATATGGAAATGGGCGCCGGAACCTTCCACCCGGCCACCTTCTTCGGTGCACTTGGAAGCAAACCCACCGCCATTGCCTATCCCCAAGCCTGTCGCAGGCCCAAAGACGGGCGCTATGGCGAAAACCCCAACCGCTTTGGCCATTACTACCAATTCCAGGTGATCATCAAGCCCACTCCCGCCAACATCCAAAACCTCTATCTGCAAAGCCTGGAAGCGATTGGAGTGAAGATCGAAGATCACGACATCCGCTTTGTGGAAGATGACTGGGAATCCCCCACCCTGGGTGCCTGGGGCTTGGGTTGGGAGGTGTGGCTGGATGGCATGGAGATCAGCCAATTTACTTACTTTCAACAGATTGCCGGGCGCGACCTCTTTCCCGTGAGCGTGGAACTGACCTACGGCTTGGAACGTTTGGCCATGTATATCCAAAACGTGGACGACTACCGCGACCTGCGCTACAGTTCCAGCATCAATTACGGCGATCTCTTCTACACCCGCGAGAAGGAATGCTCGGATTACAGCTTCAATGCGGCGGATACCGGCTTGCTCTTCAAGCTCTTCGGTGCGCACGAGGCAGAGTCTGAAGCCCTCAACGCCAAAGGCCTGGTCTACCCCGCCTATGATGAGCTGCTCAAGTGCTCCCACTACTTCAATCTTCTGGATGCCCGCGGCGTGATTAGCGTCACCGAAAGAGCAGCCTACATCGGCAGAATCCGTGATCTGGCGAAAAACTGCGCCACCGTCTACTTAAAGAAATACGAGGAAAAAGATGAAAACCAAAGTTTATGAAGATCTCCCCCACGTCCTTAAAGATGTGCAGGATCAGCTTTTACAGCTTGCCGTCCACACTGCCTACAGCAAGGATGTGCGCGCCGTGCTCATCTTTGAAGATGATCCGCCCAATATCTTTGAAACGCTGCAACCCTTGGTGCAATTTGTGCGCAAGAAACGGCTCATCCCGCCCTGGATCTTCACCCGCAAGTTTGTGGAAGAATCGCTGGATGCCTATCCACTGGAGTTTTTGGACATCTGCACCGCCTATAGCAACCTGATCTGCAATTCCGACATCCTCAAAGGATTGAAGTTTGACAAGACAGACCTGCGCCTGCAGATGGAGCGCGAGCTGCGCGGCAAGTGGTTGCTCACGCGTCAGGCACTGCTGGATAACCCCTACAAGCCCGCATCCGTGCGCAATACGATAGTGATCTCCCGAGCCGCTGTCTATCCCGTGCTCAAAGGCTTGCTGCACGTGCACGATCAGGCTGTTCCCAACACCTTGGAGGAAGCGATCCAGCAAGCCGGAGAGATCTGCAAGATCGACCTCAGCCCGCTGTCAGAGCTGATAGCCGGCATGCCGCAAGCGACCAGATACCTGGATACCCTCAAGAAGCTGATCCACTTTGTGCAGAGACTGACGCTATGATCCAAGCCAGCTTTGCCAAGCTGGACTCCCGTCTCTCCTTGGTCACCACGGCTATCCATGCCGGTCATGAGCTCTGCCCCGAAATAGCCAAAGACTGCACCCTGAGCCCTGCCATCCGCTTGATGGAGGAAGACCCCTACACGGATCAGATGGCGAGGCTCTTTCCAAATCACATCACCGTGCAGAGCAGCCGCTTTCTGGTGGACCTCAACCGCAGACGGGAAAGCTGCGTGTATCTCAAACCGGAAGACTGCTGGGGTTTGCCAGTCAATAGAGAACACCTCGACGCCCAGATCTTGGAGCGCCTATATGCTGAATACGATGAGTTTTACCACCTGGTGGATGAGTTTCTGGGGCGGCTGTTTTACTTGAGGGACTTGGGCGGGATCTCCGAACCGCTGATGATCCTGGATCTGCACAGCTACAATCACCGCCGCGGCGGCGCAGACGCAGAACCGGCTCCCCAAGCGGAAAACCCGGATATCATCATCGGACGCAACAACCTAAACCCCATCCACTACGACAAGGCAGAAAAGCTGCGTCAGCTGCTGGATGGAAAGCCTTTGGGAAACATCAAGATAGACTGTCGCTGCGACGTCAAATTCCCCGGCGGCAACTTCAGTCGCTATCTCAATTCACGCTACCCGGAGAAGGTGATTTGCCTGGCGATTGAATTTAAGAAAATCTTTATGGATGAGCACACAGGCGAGCTCGATCACGACCTCTGGAAGCAACTGCAACAGCTCTTTTATGACGCCGTGATGCAGTGGCTAACGCCCTCTACCTCTTAAACTTAGCCTGCCAATATTCCCAGAAGTATCTCACGCCGCCGGCTAACACATCGCGCAGCGGCACATGGTTTTTCTCCACCACAAAGACCAAAGGGATAAGGGTAGACCAGCGCAATAAGCCGCCAATGCCAAAGATCACCTGCTCACTTTGCAGATGCTTGCCCAGGATATCCAGCGGCGCCGGGAAGAAGATGCCGGAAAGCAGCGTGCTGCACATCATGCTCACTCCGGCGATGGCGTTGTAGAGTCCGCTGTAGATCTGCTGTTTGCCTTGCGGCGCGATGCTGAGCACGAAGTTGGTGGTCACCAGCGTAGTCCCCGCCCACATGGTTCCGGAAACGACGCCCTCCAGCCAGATGATATTGTAGTTTTCCGGCGTGGCAAAGAGCCAGAACATGGGATTCAATCCGCCCAATAAGATGCAGATAGTCATGGTGGTTTTATTGCCAAAACGGTCGACGAACTTGCCCCAATACAGCCAGCTAAGCAGCGACGCAACACCGTGCAGGGTAGCATAGATCTGCATCCTGAACATCCCCATCCCCAGGTTTTTTAGCATGAATGGACCCCAGAAGGCAGAGCCCACGCCCGTGGCCAACATCCACCAGATGCCAAAGAGCAGCAATCTGCGGAAGTTGGCATCCGTAAAGGGTTGGCTGTATTCGTCTCTGAGACGGCCTTTGGTTACCTTCTTCAGGGGACGTTCAGGCTGTTTGGCCAGGATGGTGAGGCCATAGAGCCCGATCAGCGTTGCTCCCACAAACATCCAAGCCAGGAAGGTAGCCTGATTGGCCGGCACAAACCATTTCCCCAAGCCCACACTTTCCACCAATACCCGCCGGAAGAAACCACCTGTGGACTCAAACATGTCCACATAGATGCTCACCACATAGCTCACCACCATGCCGGCCAACAAGAGGATCTGATTGCGTCTGGAGAAGAACCGGCCTCTGATTTTCAGGGGAATGAGGTCGCTCATCCAGGCGATCCAGATGTTCCCTCCCACCGCTTGCAGCGATGAAGCAAGGAACAGGAGCGCCAGAACAAACCAGATGCCCGCTTGCTTGAGGGTGAAGAAGAGCGCAGCTCCGAGAAACAAGGTGAGAAAGCGCCCCGCCGCCGTGATCCAGACGCAGGCCCACTTCCGTCTGGGCAGCCTGTGTGTGAAAGCCACGCCCAGAGGCTCTGAAAGTGTAGACACCTGCCCCAAGGCACTGAGCAGGGAAAACTGCAGGGGAGTAGCCCCCAAGAGCACCATAAACTTGGTGACAAAGCCGCTGCCTATCATGCAGAGACCGGCATAGATGCGGGCGTAAATACCTTCAATGATGGAAAGGCGCATGCCACGCCTGACTACATGATCTTTATGCAGCTTAGCGGATTTCAATGCCCTGTGTCTCTATAAGTTAGACGCCCAGCTTTTGACATGCCTGATGTGCGGCATCCTGCTGAGCATTCTTTTTGGTGTTACCTTTGCCGGTACCCAGGATTATATCGCCCTGCCTCGCTTCCACGCTGAAGGTCTTATTGTGTTCCGGCCCAAACTCGCCCACCGTCACGTAGGTTGGTGGGTCTTGATTTTGGCTCTGCATATACTCTTGCAGCAAGCTTTTATAGTTCACCAGCTCGTTGCGCGTGACGGTGCTCTCATAATCTTTGAGGATGTGGTTTCTCACAAACCTGGTCGCACTGGCGATGCCGCTATCCAGAAAAATGGCGCAGATGAGTGCTTCCATGCTATCGCTGAGGATAGACGGCTTTTTCGCCCCTCCGGAGGCCTGTTCCTCCGGACTGAGCAGCAGATATTTACCCAGCTCCAAGGTATTGGCCTTGAGTGTGAGATAGGTTTCGGATACAATCTTGGATTTGAGCTTGCTCAGCTTGCCTTCCTGTTCTTCGGGATGGCGGGCAAACAGCTCCTTGGACACCACAAAGCCCAGAATGGAATCTCCCAAAAACTCCATCCGCTCAAAGGGAGAGGGATTTTGGTGATCGTCGAAACGACGCCTTAGATAGGACTTGTGCGTGAGCGCAGCATGCAGGAGATTGATGTCATGAAAGCTGTAATCGATGCGCTTTTGCAGCTGTTGCAAGCTTCTTTCCCATTTGGGATACTGCTCACCGATGCGTTTGCCACCGATGTAGTCGACTATGCGCCTGATGATGCCTTTTATGCCGCCAGCATCCCCAGCACCAGAGGTTTTCCGGCTTTTAGAGCTGTTCATCTTGCCTGATTCGAGCTTACACGTAGCGTTTGATGATCAATGCGGCGTTGTGTCCGCCAAATCCCAGGGAGTTGGAGAGCGCCACATCCACCTTTGCTTCCACCGCTTTATGGGGTGTATAGTCCAGATCGCAGAGCGGATCGGGGTTGATGAGGTTGATGGTGGGATGGACGATACCGGTCTCGATGGTCTTTACGCAGACGATGGCCTCGATGCCCGCTGCGGCACCCAACATGTGTCCTACCATGGATTTGGAGGAGTTTATCTTAAGCTTGTAGGCGTAATCGCCAAACACTGCTTTGATGGACTGGGTTTCGCCTTTATCGTTCAGAGGCGTAGAGGTGCCGTGAGCGTTGATATATTGCACATCTTCGGGCTTCATGCCTGCATCGTGAATGGCAGCAAGCATGGCTCTGGAGCTTCCTTCGCCGTCATCTGTGGGGGCGGTGATGTGGAAAGCATCGTCTGTAGCTCCATATCCGGCTACTTCGGCGTAGATATGTGCTCCTCGGGCCAGGGCGTGTTCCAGATCTTCCAGCACCAGATAGGCAGCGCCTTCACTCATCACAAAGCCGTCTCTATCGGTATCAAAGGGTCTGGAAGCGGTCTCCGGGTCATCGTTGCGGGTGGAAAGCGCACGCATGGCGCAAAAGCCTCCCACGGCCAAAGCGGTGACCGCAGCTTCGGTTCCGCCGCTGATGACGATGTCTGCATCTCCATATTGGATGGTGCGCAGAGCGGTTCCCAGTGCGTGGTTTGCGCTGGCGCAGGCACTCATCACGTTGAAATTTGGCCCTTTAAAGCCATTTTCGATGGCGATATGTGCCGCGGCGATATTGCCGATCATTTTGGGGATAAAGAAGGGGCTGATGCGGCGCGGGCCTCTGGTATAAGACTTGATGCATTCTTCTTCAAAAGTGAGGATGCCGCCGATGCCCACTCCCGTGATCACACCCACGCGGTCTTTATCTATCTTTTCATCTTCCAGTATCTTGGCATCTTTCACTGCCTCTCTGGCAGCTACGAGCGCAAACTGGGTATAAAGGTCCAATTTACGGATTTGGTTGGGCTCAAAATGCTCTTCAGGATTGAAGTCTTTCACTTCTGCTGCGATCTTTGCGGGAAGATCGGATGCGTCAAAGCGCGTGATCAATCCGATTCCACCTTTGCCATCTATCAGGCTTTGCCAGGTTTCTTCTACATTGTTGCCTACGGGAGACAGGGCTCCCATTCCGGTGATAACCACTCTTTTCTTCATGTATCGTTACCTCAAAATACTTGTGTTTTACCCTTGGGGGGTCTGTTTTCATCTGAACTATGGAGTCCATATTTCAGATGAGAACACACTCTTTAAACGGGGGCCAATCCTGATGGATAAGGCCATCAGGATTGATCCACCTTTGGGTTTTACCCCAGTTTTTCCTTTAGGTATTCAATGGCTTGTCCGACGGTGCGGAGTTTTTCTTGATCTTCATCAGGGATGCTGATTTCGAATTCATCTTCAAAAGCCATCACGAGTTCCACAGTGTCCAGAGAGTCGGCTCTGAGGTCGTCGATGAAATTGGCTTCGGGCACGATCTGTGATTCTTCAACGTTAAGTTTTTCCTTCACGATCTGTTTGACTTTGGCTTCAATATCCATTGTTCCTCCTATAGTTACTGAAGTGTTTTGTTGTATTTTTTTGGGTTTTGTAAACCCAGTTGGGTTTAGTGCATGGTGAGTCCGCCATCCACGGCGATCGTTTGGCCGGTGATGTAGGAGCTTTCATCGGATGCTAAAAAGAGGCAGACCTTGGCTATGTCGGCAGGTTTACCCATCTTGGCCAAGGGGATTGCTTTTGCATATTCCGCCACCACATTTTCCGGAAGGACGGCGGTCATTTCGGTTTCGATAAAGCCAGGTGCCACGGCATTTACGCGCACGCCGCGGGCGGCAAATTCTTTGGCAGAGCTTTTGGTGAGGGCGATCAATCCACCCTTGGAAGCTGCGTAGTTTGCCTGACCTGCGTTGCCCATGAGGCCGATCACGCTGGCGATATTTACGATGCTGCCGCTGCGGGCTTTCATCATGTGTTTAAAGGCTTTCTGCGTGCAGATAAAGCTACCGGTGAGGTTGATATCAATCACCAATCTCCAGTCCTCTTCCTTCATGCGCAGCATGAGGTTGTCACGCGTCACACCTGCGTTGTTGATCAACACGTCGAGTGCGCCATGATCCTTCACGATCTGGGCAAAAAGGGCTTCCATGCCGGCGGAATCCGTCACGTTTCCCACGTAACCGGATGCCTTGTATCCTTTTTCGTGCATGGATTTTACGGCTGCATCCACCGCTTCTTGGGCGAGGTCTATGATCATCACGTTGGCTTTGTGTTCTCCAAAAGCTTCGGCGATGGAATAGCCGATACCTCTGGCTGAGCCGGTGATGGCAACCACTTTATTTTCAAGGCGATATGTCATGTTCTGTTCTCCTGATTTATTGTTCGATCTCACTCAGAAGAGCGTCAAGATCGCATAACTTGTCAAGGTTAAAAATCTGGGCTTCTTTGTCAATGTTCTTGACCATGCCACTCAAAACTTTTTGTGGCCCAAACTCGATAAAGCGCTCCACACCTGCATCCAGCATATAGCGGATACTTTTCACCCACTGCACGGGCGAGATGATTTGCTGCGTGAGTTTGGCTTTGGCGACGCTGCCCTGAGTATAGGGAAGCGCATCCACGTTTGAGACCACGGGGATGGAGGCATCGCTCCAGCTCACCTTCTCCATCTCTTCGGCCAACCACAGGGAGGCGTCGTTGATCAGCGGCGTGTGGAATGGCCCACCCACCACCAGGGGCAAAACCCTCTTTGCTCCACGTTCTTTAAGGATTTCAGAGGCTCTGGCCACCCCTTCTTTGGTGCCCGAAATCACGGTCTGGATGGGCGTATTGAAATTGACCGCTCTCACCAAACCCGCACTTTCTGCATCCTGGCAAGCGGCGATCACCTCTTCCGCCGGCAAACCGATGGAAGCCGCCATGGCAAAGGGTGTATCCGTATTTGCTTTGATCATAAATTCGCCACGTTTGTGCACGAGGTGCATGGCGTCTTTCCAGCTCAAAATCCCAGCCGCCACCAGTGCGGTAAACTCGCCCAAGGAGTGTCCCGCCACAAAATCCGGCTTGATCTCACTCTTGGCTTGGAAGCTTTTCAGAGCGCAGATGCTATGGAAAAGGATGGCCGGTTGCGTGATACGCGTCTCTTTGAGCTCATCTTCCGGACCTTGCTCCATGATCTGCCTGAGCTGCGTGCCATGTTGAGCGTCAAACTCATCCAAAAAGCGGCTATACTCTTCATTGGCCGCCAGATAGTCCATTGCCATACCTACATATTGAGCGCCCTGACCGGGAAAAACAAAGGCAGTTTTCATTTACAATCTCCTTAGTATCTTGCTAAAATCGAGCCCCAGGTGAGTCCCGCTCCAAAGGAAGTGAGCAGGATGATGTCACCGCGGTGTATCTTACCGCTTTCGATAGCCTCAGCCATAGCCATGGGGATGGTTGCGCTGGAGGTATTTCCATATTTTTCGATGTTTACGATCACCTTATCCATGGGCACCTTCAGCTTGTCCGCCAAACCTTCGATGATGCGCAGGTTCGCCTGGTGCGGGATGACCCAATCCACGTCTCTGGCAGTCATCTTATTACGCTTCAGCAGCTCTTCCGTGGATGCTTGCATGGATTTGATGGCGTGTCTGTAGATCTTGTTGCCTTCCATATAGATGGTGTGCAGGTTTTTGTCCACGGTTTCGTGGGATGCGGGATTGCGCGAACCTCCAGCTTCCTGGATCAGCAGCTCGCCCAAAGAACCATCCGCAAAGGTGATCGAATCCATTATCTCCGATATATCCGAGCGATCAGCCCTGGTCACAATGGTAGATCCAGCTCCATCACCAAACAGGACACAGGTGCCGCGGTCATTCCAGTTTGTGATCTTGGTAAGTATATCCACACCCGTCACCAACACATTTTGCTTGGTGCCGTTTTCCACGTATTGCTTGGCCATATCGAGTGCATAGACAAAGCCGGTGCAACCTGCAGAAATATCAAAGGCGGGAATGCGTCCCAGCCCCAGTCTCTTTTGCAAAATGCAGGATGCAGAGGGAAAGTTGTAGTCGCCGGTGACGGTCGCCGTGATGATGAGGTCGATATCTTTATACTTAACTTGTGAGTTTTCAATAGCTTTGGTGGCTGCGTGAACGGCTATATCGGTGGCGGCTTCATCTTTGGTGCAATGATGCCGCTCAAACATCCCCGTGCGGGTGCGAATCCACTCATCGGTGGTATCGACGATCTTTTCCAGATCAAAGTTGTTGACGATCTTCTTGGGAACGTGCATCCCAAAACTGGCAAACTTGGCTTTATATTGTGACATTTCTTAAAACCTCTCAAAATAATCTGTGCAGTGTTTTACAAACCCGCTCTCGGCAATCTTCGCCGCTGCCCGAATGGCATTTTTGATGGCCTTGGCATTGGAACGGCCATGCGACACGATACTGCTGCCATTCAGACCCACCAGCAGCGCTCCTCCATATTCCGTGTGATCAAACTTCTTACGCAGATAGCTATACACGGGGTAAGACAGCAGGGCACCAATCTTGGCGATCCAGTCCTTATCGAACTGCTCCTTGAGGATGTCGAAAATGGAGATCAGCGCACCCTCAACGGTCTTCAGCACCACATTGCCCACAAAGCCATCGCAGACAATCACATCCGTGACGCCCCGGAGCACATCTTCACCCTCGATATTGCCGATGAAATTGAGCTCCTCAGATTCAGAAAGCAGCTTGTAAGCCTCACGGCTCAGGCTGTTGCCCTTGGCGCTTTCTTCACCGATATTGAGCAGCGAAACACGGGGCTCCTGTGTGCCAAAAAAGTATTTGTAATAGATGCGCCCCAAATGCGCAAACTCCAGTAAATTGCGGGCGTTGCAATCCACATTTGCCCCCACATCGAGGATGATCTCGTTGTTTACCTGCGAGGGGAAAATGATGGCGATGGCGGGACGTGAAACTCCCTTGATGCGCCCGTAAGTCATCAAAGATGCAGCCATAAAAGCACCGGTATTCCCGGCACTCACCGCCGCATCCGCCTGGCCGTCACGGTGCAATTCCACCGTGCGCAGCATGGAAGAATCCTTCTTGGAACGCACTCCCGCTGCCGCATCGTCACCCATGCCAATCCGCTGACTGGCATGATGTATCTTGATCCGATCCGGATCGTGAAAGTATTTGGACAATTCAGCGGAAAGGATGGACTCGTCACCCACCAGGATCACTTCCTGGCAGAGTTCTTCCTTGATGGCCATCACGGCACCTTCGACTTCGGGAAAGGGAGCCCGATCGCTGCCAAAGGCATCCAAGGCTATGCGCACATCACTCCTTGACTGTCAGGATCTGTCTTCCGTTGTAAGTTCCACACTTCTCACAAACATGATGAGGACGCTTGGGCTCACCACATTTGGAACACGTGCTCACGCTGGGAGGCGTTAAAGCATCATGAGTGCGACGTTTATCACGTCTGGTCTTTGAGGTCTTTCTCTTTGGAACGGCCATTGTATTCTCCTTGAATATTATAAAGTTTAGTTAACCAAGTGAGCGGCATTCGTAATGCGCTTGCTATCTCTTGACCTGCAAGGAACTATGTGCCTGCATGCAGGCTTCCTTTTGCCAAGAAACGGCAAAATACCCACTTGACGTATCACACTCCCACAGGGCGCTGTTTTTGTCAACCAAAATATCACCAAGGGTGCAAGAATGAGGGTTTTAGCTGCGAAGCGGGTGGGAAATCGGGGCAGGGCTTTTTCGGAATTGCGAGTGTTCCTTGCTCCCCTCTTTCATCCGTGACCGTCCGTGTAATTCGAGGGAAGATCCCTTCTATTTCCCGCTGAAAGCAGACTACCTGGCGATGCTCACTACAACAGGATTGCTGACGCTCTCTATAACTCCTCTTCTCTCTCTCGCTCATGAGCCTGCGTAAGTGGCCCTTGTTGTTTATCAGCGAGAAGTTTTGCTAAATTAGTTGTTGCAAATTCATCTGCCACTATAATTTCATAATATTCATCGTAAGAATTATTCTTCCAATCATATGGCTTAAAAGCGGTAGCTCTTTTGATGTTTCCCTTTCTGTACAGGACAAAGCGCTCGTTTCTTCGATCTATTCTCAAAGATTCATCTTGGTGGAAATCATCAGCTAAGATCTCACAGTATTTCATCAGGGAGACAGAAGCCTTAAGTTGCTTTTGAACCTCCCGTTTTTTCTGTTTTTTAGGCCTGCTAGATTTTAGTTCAATGTAATACCTGTATAACTCTTTCCCAAGATTAATATACAGCACAAAGTCACATCTTTTTAGCTCACCCTCTTTTCCCTTTAGAAATCCACCGCTTGGTCTAGATTTATCTAATTTAATAGCCCTGCACGTTTCGGGAATTTCTTCAATTGTAACCTGTTTAAGGCTTGCATTCTCATTTTCTTCTTCCAGAACGATTTTATATGTTCTCTTGCCTTTCTCTGGTTCCACAATTGCTTTATCTGAAAAAAGCTTAGATACTATGGGTAAATACTCCATTATCAATCACCATAAAACAGATAGTCTTGTATTTCATTCATTTCATTGATAGAATCATCAAAGCTGTCTAATTCAAAACCAGCCTCCCCATATTTCGCATTTTTGAAGGTATAGCGGTGCGTGCGGCGATTATCTTCTGTGAGTATCTCTGAAGCAATATAGACCGCACATTTATTTCTGGAAATTAGCTCCGTTTCAGCATAGCCGTATTCCTTGAACATCTTAGCCTTATCTCTGTTTGATAAAGACTCTATCAGAGTAAGATTGTTTAGCTCTTTCACAATATAATCGCTGTGGGTGGTGATATATACCTTAATTCCGGCGTTTACCAGCTGGGCAAAGAGCCTCGTCAATCGTCTTTGGTTTTCGGGGTGTAGATTTATCTCCGGCTCATCAATCATCAGCAAGTCACCTTTCTGGGCACGGTGTCTCAGATAAATGACGAGATCCACTAAAGAGCGAACAGAGCTGGAGCTTTCCTTGATTGTTAGCTTAACCTGCTCATCGCCTTCGGGTATAAAGTAAAGCACTCTATTGGAATAGAGCACTTCACCCCCGATGATATGGTTCATCGACTCAATGATGTGGGGATGCTCCTTTGCAATGTAACTCAGATTTTTGACCGTACTACCGATTCGTCTCACTGCATCTACAGCTCTGTTAATGGGCATTGCGTAGTCTTTATTCACTCTCTCCAGAATTAGGAAAGGGTCCACCACACCCTCCTCTTCTTTCAGTGTGTCTAAGACTTTGCTTCTGGCAAAATCAAGCTCCGTTTGAAACATCTCTATACCGGTGCGCTCCGCAGGTAACATAGCGGACTCGGGGAAAGTATTGGTAAAGATAATTTCCTTGATAGCATCGCTGATAGAATGTGCAAGCACGCTCCTGGGAAAATCATCTACAGAACTCCTATCAACCAAAAGAAAGATAGAGATGCTGTCTGAACCGCTATCCTTATCTATTGAAATAGTGTTCCACTTATTTCCGATAATTACATTAAAAGTTTCCTTGGGCTGCAGGTCTTTCTTTTCTATTTCTATTTCCAGCGTCATTTCTGCCATGGAGTTTTGTTCAGTTGACAGCACTTTTTTGATCCTCTTGCTGTAACTTTTGCATGCATCATTTACAAAATCCTGGCTTTTATCTAAGAGACTTTTGAGAGTAATAGAGACATTGCCCACCTCCAACAGTGGATCAACAATAATGTCAAATAGATCCAGCTCATAATCTTCCCACCAATAGCTAAAAAACTCTCCAATCGTATAGGACAGGTTCGTTTTTCCGGTATTGTTACCACCGCACACAATGGTGAAGTTAGCCAAAGTGAGTTCAGCACTTTGAACATGGCCGAGGTTAGAGACTTTGATTTTCATATTATCTCCCCTTTTACAAGGTGCATATTTATTTTCCTTTTGAGCGCTCAAGATAATTTAGGATACATATTATGTCAAGTCCCAATTCGAGAACTCCCTTTTGAGGGCATCGCGGCCAAGTTCAATGTTGAGGCGTCGATGTCCTGTTGTTTGCCACTGCTTTTTATTCTCATCTTTCATCCGTGCACATCCGTGTGTATCCATGGACTTTCTTATTGTTGTCCTTGGTCTCGCTTTCGCTCAGAGCACGCGCATATCAGCCATCAGCGTCAGCGCTAACACCTAACCCCTAAAACCTAACACCTTGCCGCAGGCACAAAACCTAACACCTCGCCAAAGGCACAACACCCAACTACACCATAATTTGTTTGC
Organism: Candidatus Cloacimonadota bacterium; assembly: GCA_029781115.1. Taxonomy (GTDB): domain Bacteria; phylum Cloacimonadota; class Cloacimonadia; order Cloacimonadales; family Cloacimonadaceae; genus UBA3900. The sequence continues at coordinate 30,527 of JAKOXG010000020.1, read as the reverse complement.
CGAAAACGGAAGTTTGTGCAAAGGTTGACTTTTCGCCCCGATTGACTACCCTCCGAAAGGTGCTTTTTTCTCCCCTTGGCTCTGCCTCCTAACTGCCTGCTTTCTTACTCCTTAGCTACTCGAGGAGCAGGAGGGCAGCAGGGAAGGGGTTGGGAGTCAGCATGAAATCGGGATTTGAGAGGGGTCAAAAGATGCAGTTTCCCGTGATAAAAACACATTCTCGGGTGAAATATTGATTTTCACTCTCCTTTTCCCGATGCAAACCACAAGAATAAATACCCGTTAAAACAGTAGGTGATCTAACGACCAATCCCCGTCAAATAACACGCGCATCTCTAAACAAAGCGCAGCGACTAACATCTAACAACTGCCTGGTAGCAGGCGCTCGCCGGCCCTGTACGGGCGGTCGTCTAACCGCCGCTGCTTCACACGGTCTCGCACAACGAAGATAGCAAGCGCATCTCTAAACAAAGCGCAGCGCTAACACCTAACCCCTAAAACCTAACACCTTGCCGAAGGCACTCCCTACTTCCTTATTGACAAAAACCCCAACCTCTCCTTTCTTGCATACAAACATTGGCGACCCATGAACAGCAAGATCACGCTCATTCCCGAAATCAGCGCAGCGACTAACACCTAACACCTAACACCTAAAACCAAACACACCGGCCAAAAGGAGGTTAAGATTATGAAAAATGAACAACGCATTGCAGAGCTTTTACCCAAGGCAAAAGCCGGGGATGTGGAGGCTCAGGTTGAATTGGCTTCCATCTATTGCGATGACGGTCAGGAAGAGCCGGATTATAAGGAAGCGGCAAAATGGTATCGCAAAGCTGCGAACAGGGGAAACGCAACTGCCCAAGCCATGTTGGCAAAGTTTTATTTTAGTGGTTTGGCAGGGGTCAAGAGTGATTCCGGGGCACTCAAGTGGGCACGTTTGGCTACTCTTCAGGGCAATGCAGACGGGCAGTATCTCTTGGGCAAAATGTATTATGTGGGCATAGGTGTAGACCAGGATTATGCTGTAGCAGAGAAAATGTTGCTTCGGGCGGCGGCGCAGGGTCATGTCAAAGCCATGTTGGATTTGAGTTCCTTGTATGAAAAACATCTTTGCGGAGAGTGGGATGACTATGAAGCAATGTATTGGCTGCGCAGAGCCGCAGAGGCCGGAGTCGCTGAAGCCCAATATCACTTGGGCTGGAATCATCAAACAGGATATTTGGTGGACAAGAACCCCTCTGAGGCGGTAAAATGGCTCACCAAAGCTGCTGAGCAAGGAGATGAGGATGCGATGGATAAATTGGCCAAGATGTATTATGATGGCATAGATGTGGAACGGGACTATGATGTGACTCTCAAATGGTATCGCACAGCTGCGGAAGCAGGAAACGCCGGTGCACAGTTCTTGCTGGGCACAATGTATCGTAATGGAGAGGGTGTGCCAAAGGATCTTGCTGAGGCAGAAAAGTGGTATCGCTTGGCCATGGAAAAAGATCCTTATATCAAGCATGAATTGGAAAAACTGTATAAAGATGAGCCAGAGGCCACAGATGAGATCTGGAAACTTGATGAATATGAGGCAAAATACTTCAAGGATGCACAAGCCGGAGACGCTCAAGCGATGTTTCTTTTGGGCGATTCCCTCAATGTTAGGAGCCACACGTCCAGGGAAGATTCCGTAGTGATGAAGTGGTTTACAATGTCTGCTGAGCACGGCTATGTGAAAGCACAGCTTAGAATTGCACGCATGTATCTGGATGGCTATAGTGTGGCTCGGGATTATCAAAAAGCCGCCAAATGGTTTGAGAAAGCCGCTGAATCCGGGAATGCAGAGGGGCAGAACAGTTTGGGCGATTTGTATTTTTATGGCGAGGATTTTGAGCAGGATTATGAGATGGCGGCAAAATGGTATCGCAAAGCTGCCGAGCAGGGAGATGAGTTAGGAATGTGCAAATTGGGCTATTTGTATCTTCACGGCTTGGGCGTGGAGAAGGATGGTGCCAAGGGTGTGAGCCTCTATTCCAAGGCAGCAAACGCCGGATATCCAGCTATAAAGCAGCGTTTGGGCGACATCTATTTGCGTGGTGAGGGCGTGGAGAGAGACGTCCCCAAAGCAATAGGATACTATCTTGAGGTGGCAGAGAGTAGAAACCCGAGCCCATGGCTCAGTCTGGCCAATATCTATTACTATGGCGATGGTGTGGAGCAGGATTATAAGACGGCGGCAAAATGGTATCGGAAACTCGCAGATCGGCGCTATATAGATGGACTATACATGCTGGGAGTAATGTATTATCACGGACAGGGCGTGATACAGAATTATCACACGGCTTTTTACTGGTTTGATCAGGGCTATTATCATTGGAGCGATGAAAAATCGCAGTTTGCGCTGGGCATGATGTATTTTGATGGCAAGGGTGTGGAGCAGGATTATGAAGAAGCATTTGAATACATTAATGGTGCCGCAAGGGCGGATCATGTAGAAGCACAATATCAGACAGCTCTGATGTACGCGGCCGGTTTGGGCACCAAGGCAAACAAGGAAAAGGCATATTTCTGGTTTTCCATCGCTGCGGACAATGAATTTGAAGATGCGATAGCGAAAAAAGACGAAATCGCCAAAGAACTGTCCCCAGAGCAAATAGACAAGATCGACGTGAGAGTCGAGTGGTGGAAAAAGAAACACTACAAACCCCAACCACGCCGGCTTTGGACTGAGGATCAACTGGAATACATCACTGATTTTACGCCCGATTTCCCTTGAGGTGTGGCCGACTGCGTCTGCCAGGTGTTAGGTGTTAGGTTTTAGGTGTTAGGAGCTGCGCTGGTTTCGGGGATGCGTGTGCTCTGAGCAAAAGCGAGACCAGCTACAGAAAGGGTTTTTCCACGAATTCCACGAATTAACACGAATTATGGGATGTATGGTCGCTTGCCATAGCGACCTCTTTACCGTTGCTTACTGGAGCAACGGATCATTTCATCGGCACTCGAACGAGTACTGTTAAGGTCGGTGCAGCTTACGCCGGTACCTTACGGTGCGCGGCGAGCGACCGTGCAGACCACGCACATCTCTAAACAAAGCGCAGCCACTCACAACTGGACGGCGCAGCCGGCCTTGTAGCCGGAGGTTGCCATACCGCCGCAGCAGGCGCAAGCCTGCTCATAAGCTCCAAAACCATAAAGAACCAAGTAAAGAGTACGCGTATTACCAAGCAAAGCGCAGCTTGGTAGCCGCCGGCTACCTGTGCGGCAAAGCCTCAGCCGACTGCGTCGGCCTGGTCGGTTCAGCGACCGACCGTACAGGGTCGCTATGGCAAGCGACCATACAGGGTGCCGACGAGGTCGGCCAGGTGTAGATTTTAGGTGTTAGCCGCTGCGCTTGTTTCGGGGATACGCATACTCTTGGCTAAGATCCACCTGGTTCTACAGCTCTTTCTTCTTTCCACGAATTTCACGAATTACACGAATGATAATGGGAAGGGGGATAATGGGGTGTCGTTGAAGGGCGGGGCGGTAGTCTATGTTGTTGGCCATATAGTATCATATAAAATAGCTCTCAATGGTGCGCGATTTAGACTTACAGGGATCCAGTGAAACGATCAAAACCAGAATCTCTTTATCGAACGGATATCTCTCCAATATATTGTCTTTGGCTTGTACCAATCGGTCTTTTATCGTTTTGCGGGTGTTCTCATCTCCAGCAAACATGTGGAACCAAACTCCAATCCCGGTTTCAGCATATAACTTTAAAAGGTCTTTCTCAAACTCATGCAGAACTGATGTCCCGTGCTTAAACTCAACATTGATGTATGGACGTTTGGAATCTGATTTATATTTATATATAGACAAATCTATTGATCCGGAGCGTCCATCCGCGGTGTTGCAGTCATGATACTCTGGATCCACATACTTGTTGTTTCTACGTGCGAAGCCCGAGTAGCGGTTTAAAGTTGGTGTCTCTATGGAGTAGTGTGTAAAACAACAATTCTTGTCTTGGATTTCTTTTTCCAGCTCAATAATGAACATAACCCGTGCTTCCTGTTCGCTGAAACGATACTTTTGTTCGTCATCATCTACTTTTGATCTATATAAGGGAAACATCAAGCCGGCAGGCGGGTTACTGCGTTTTTTATACATATTCTTTAATCTTTTTGACGCTCTTTTAGCTATACCTTTGAGTGTCTGAACTTCTTGGCTATGCATCAGTTACTCCTGTATCCCCCTTTTGCTCAATTCGGCATACATCTCACGATATTCCGGCTTGAGATATTTGAGGAACTTGCTGGTCTCGATGGTCACCACCGGTTTTCCCTCCGCGTAGCTCCAGCCGTAGTAGTGGGCGATGATACCCTCCGGGACCAATGCAAAGGAATCTGGATTCAGCTTGTAATCATCATCATACTCCCTGAAAGGCTTAACCTGCCGCTCATACTCGGAGATCAGCAGCTTTTGGAAATCGTCAACCTGACTGGGCTCGAATACGGAATAGGGTTCAATGGGGTTGAATTCAGTATCGAACATGTAATGCTGCACGGATCCATCGCCGTGAGCGCCACCCCAGTAGCCGCCCCAGTTTACGCTCATTGTGATAATCTTGGCATTTAAAGCCACTTCCACAATCGTACTATCTATGATGCTGCCCATGTATTGTGTCTCATCTACTATCAGCCGGTTATTGAGGCAGCTCTGTGCGTAACCGTGAATGTTTCTCGCTTGTATATATTTCTCTACCACCTCCCGTTCATCATTGGTGAATATGCTGAAGATATTGTCCAGAATCCAGGTTTCGTATCTTTTGGCAGCTTCATCAGGAAGGCGAAAAACCGGATACTTCAGCCAGGCAAAAAACTCGCCGGAAGAAAGAGCATCACCCCGGTAATCAAGCGTTACGTAGAAATACTGGAGCGAGTCGGGAAGGGGATACCGTGTATCCTTAAAGGGTGGATAGGTCAGTGGGGGTGGCTGTAGATAGGTCAGCAGCGCCTTGGCCTCTCGGTTTGCTCTGTTTGAGACTGACAATGAAACCAGATATCCTCCCGCAAAGGCAATCACAATTGCCCCGATGACGATGATCATCAATTTGGCTTTTTTATTCATCTTACGATCTCCTTTGTAATGGTCTGAAAGAAGTCGACCTGCGCCGACTGGGTAAAGAGTGTGAAAAACATGGTGCTTCCTTGTGATAGATGATGTGTGCTGAGTGTAAGCCTGTGATGTTGCACTGTAATAGGCTATCCACAAGGCGGTGCTAAGGATTATATGTGAGGGAAAAGTGTCAAGAGTAAAAACGTGGATATGATGAGGTTACATCAATTTATCCAAGGTGGCGGGTATAAATTTGCGACTTACCTGCTCGCTGCCAGCTCCCCATCGCTCATACTTTCCCGCTTGGCAGCGTATTTGACACAGCAGGTTATGTGCATCAAGGCATCCTATTGGATAACAAGGACTACTGTTCCAGGGACCGCGTCTCGCTTAAAGTACTTTATCCCAGCGTAGCAAGGTTGCTTGAAATGAGAAAACACTTGACTTTTATCAGCAGTGTAGAGACTATGCAGCTAGTCGATCGACTGAACATAGATGTGAATAGTGGGGATTATAGATGCCCTCAAAGAAGCGGAAGGATAACGTTTGGAATTTGCACCAACATTAGAGACTCAACACATGAAAAAGGAGAGTATATGAAAGATAATAAAAAAGGCATTCAGATTAGAAACAGTACAACTGACTTCATCGTGTTCACAAAACAAGCGGGTGAAGACGGAATAGAGGTTAGGGTACATGATGAGAATATATGGCTTACTCAAAAAGGTATGGCAGAATTGTTTGACTGCTCTACGGACAATATAAGCCTGCATTTGAAAAACATTTTTGCATCTGGGGAATTACAAGAGGATTCAGTTACCGAGGAATCCTCGGCAACTGCTTCGGATGGGAAAAGGTATAAAATGAAGTTTTACAACTTGGACGCCATTATTTCTGTGGGTTATCGAGTGAATTCAATTAGGGCCACTCAATTTCGCCAATGGGCCACAAAAGTATTGAGAACTTTTACGATCCAGGGATATGTTTTAGATAAACAGCGCTTAGAAAACGGTCAAATATTTGATGAAGCTTACTTTGAGCATTTGCTTGATGAAATCAGAGAAATCAGGGCAAGTGAAAGAAGATTCTATCAGAAAATCACAGATATTTACTCTACGGCAGTGGATTATTCTCCGACAGCAAAAACATCGCAAGTTTTTTTCGCTACCGTTCAAAACAAGCTTCACTATGCAACACACCATCACACTGCTGCGGAACTGATTTATCAACGGGCAGACCATAAAAAAGAGCATATGGGACTTACTACCTGGAAGAATGCACCTAATGGGAAAATCGTGAAAGCCGATGTTGGTATTGCTAAAAACTACCTTTCTAAAGCGGAAATAAAAGAATTGAATCAGATTGTCACGATGTACTTGGATTATGCTGAAAGACAGGCGAGGCGCAGAATTCCTATGACTATGGAAGACTGGGCAAAACGCTTGGATGTTTTTTTGGAATTCAACGAAGAAGATATTTTGAAAGACAAAGGAAGAATTTCTGCTGCGATTGCAAAGAGTTTTGCTGAAAGCGAGTTTGAAAAATATAGAGTGATCCAGGATGGCTTATACCAAAGTGATTTTGATAAATTAGTCCAGAATGCAGAAGCAATTCCCTCCTCAACAGATAAGATAGAACGACAAGATACGGGCACAGACAGAGACCAAGATGAGTAAAAGCTGCTATCAAGTGGGTTAGTCGGGGGCTGCGCCCGGGTATGGTCGCTTGCCCATAGTGACCGACCCTACAGGCAGCTTGGTTCCCTGCTTTCAGAAAGCCCTCACTCTTGCGATTTTTCTCTTTAGTCTCCTAATCGCCAGACTGACAAGCAGCGAGGGCGCAAGAAGTGGCGAAGCAGGGGCAAATGTCAAAATATGACCTCAACATCGGCTTTCCCAAGGAAGTTATGGGCAGCCATGGATAAGCCGAGGGGAGAGATAACGGCCTCCAAGAACCGTGAAAGACAGTGGCTAGGACATCCAAGCACCATAGACTCAATATCACTAATCATAAAGCTCGTTTATTTGGACGTCCACCGCATCATCACTTATACGAAACTCGTACTCACTATCAAAATTGATTGAATAAACATTTACCAGTTGATGGCTTGTAGTAAATGTACGCTTAGCAATGTGGTCAGTATCCTTCATCAAGTGCATCTCGATATCCTTTGATGAATACACTTTAGGCTTTTTAATCCCGCCAATAAGCTCGAGTATTTTATTGACATTTGTCAGGTTATGGATTCCTCGAGTGTCTTCGTCTGGGATCAACAGAATCAGATAATCTCTGGCTCTACTAATTGCCACATTTAACAGGTTCTGATTGTTAACGTACAGTTTGTGGGAAGTCGTTTGGTACAAGCCTGCTGGAGCATTAAGCAGACAAATAACGATGTCGCACTCGTCTCCTTGAAAACCATGCACTGTAGCGGTTGTCACTTTAACTTTCTCATTTAAAGGGAATTTGTTTGCCAATATCTTTCCAACCAAGTCTGCCTGAACTCTGTAGGGGCATACTATCCCTATTGAAACCTCTTGTTCTAAATCCCCAAGCTTTTTCAGGAAGTGCTCTATCAACATCACTGTAAACAAAACCGAGTACGGGTGATAAGGCGATTTCTTCAGTCTGCTGGCCTTAAACAGTAGGTTATTGCTGTTTACAGGGAATCGTATGATCGTGAAATCGTCGATTTTAAACCCCAGCTCTGGTATGGATAGTCGGTCGTTTTGTCTGTAATGTGTAAGCTGAGCATCATAACTAAATTGGCTAAAGAGTTCTCCAATCGATGGCGTGCTTCTGTATTGTATCTTGAGGTTTTTCACAGGATAAACCATCTTGATTGTATCATACATTTCTTTTTCTTGCTCATCTGGATCAAAAGACTGTAATCCAAACATGCTATAAATGTTCTCGTTACTCCATAAATCAACCAATTGGACTGGCGGAATCTGGTGTGGATCGCCTGTAATGATAAGCTGACATTTGGGGTTAGCATACCTTATCTGAAATAAGGCATTGACGATTGAAGCAATCGGTATCATTGAGGCTTCGTCAAAAATCACAATATCCCACATCTTGTTTTTGAACATATTGCCATGATCAACGCTCTTAAATCCATCGTAAGGGAATCTATGAATCGTAGTAATAACAACAACGCCCTTCTTCTGGGAAAACTTCTTGTTATCGTTACGTTCTAAAATAATATGAGACGCTTCCCTTTCAATGTCTTCTGAATCTGTGGTCTCAAATCTGACCAGATAGTCTCGATAATTGGTATTCCCATTCTGCTCACATATCTGCATCACTTTCTGAGTGACCACATCAGCAGCTTTATTGGTAGGTGCGAGTACAAGGATATTTAGTTTGCCATCCCTTTTGATATATTCAGTGTAAGCTTCTTTGGTCAAAAAGCCATCGATGCCACTCACCTCATAATGATGTTTATAAGTCTTGTCCAAGAGATCGCAGATCAATTTGTCGGCTATATAAGTTGTTTTACCAGTTCCGGGAGGCCCATAGATAAACGACATGTTCTTGATAATCTTGCCGATACCCTTTTGGAAGTTAAACTCATTATTGATTTCATAACCTGACATCTCTGGCAACTGCAGGAAATTATTCAGAAGCTCCTGTAACAGAAATACAGGATCTTTGATGTTCAAGGAGATTGAGCTGACCTCGTCCAGGTTGGTGTTATGGTAGTTTTCAATGTCATCAGGTTTGAATTTTACGAGCAGTTTATGTATTGGATAACTGCCTTTATTTTCAATCCTTTTACTAACTGCCTCCACGTCCAGTTCTCTTTTGGTATTATCCTTCATCGTGAGGCTTAGCTTAAAATCTGCCAAGTTTTCAACCACTGAAGGTATGTAGTTTGAGTCGTTGGTGATTACGGCCATTTTATTAGATCTAGCGTAAGGCTCTATATTGTCAAAATACAGAGTGATATCCTTTCTTCTGGTGTTCTCTTTTGAACTTATGATTTCGAGTTTGATCAAATCAATAAACCACTGATAGCTATAGTTGGCGTGCTTTAGGGCACTTTCTCGCAAGGCCTCATAGGATGATCCAAAGTTGAAACCCTCCATCGCATCAGATGCTGCATATTGGTCAAACAGTTCGACATCGACATACTCAGGTATCTTCCTATTTTCGGTGCTTGCTCCCCTCTGGATAAGGCTCATTGACCCCTTTAGTCGGATATAGTCATCCTCTGAATAATTAATCATTGCTTCCAAGATAGACGTGATGTATTCAGACTTAGAAGCTTTTTGAGCGAGGGTTTGATAAAGTTGCTCGGCTTGAACGTCAATCACATGTTCTTTGAACATCAATACAGCTAAAATATGGTCGAAATCTTTGGATTTGAACTGATCATAAACAGAATGAAGGTCAGCCTCAGAGATTTCAATTGCTTTTACTTGGTTACCGTGGTTATCGAACAGCCATTGTGCATTGTTTAGCAAATCAGGAAGCTGAGTCTCATGGAGTGATTTAACAACACTCTTTTCAAGAAGCTCAATCAGTATCTTAGAAGCTCTTACCGATTGCTCAATGTTGCTAATTCGGTACAAATATTCCGGAAGCCCTCTTATTGTCCGTCTCTGCATGTCATAAATTGGGCTAAAATGGATTTTAGCATAATCAGTTAGAAGTAGCTGGAAGCTATCGTGGTCTGTAATAAAGCCATCATAGAATTCTTTATCCAGCCATAGAATTTCAGTACCTTCGAAAAAATCCTGTAGATCTTCGGTAGGATAGAATATGTCGTCTCCCTTCTCAAAAGCCTTGCCTTGGGAGCTCGTGCATACTAAAAATGGACATCTACTTAGTAACTCGAAAAGCGGCTGCATCTCAGGCTTGTTATACCTTCCTACAAACTTGGCCAAAGCATCTATAAATTCGCAATACTCTCTCTTTGCTTCGGATGAATCACGAACCATCTCTCTATAGGATTCAGTTCCCGCTTGCGTGAATAGTTGCGTGAGTATGTTTCGAAAAACCTCATGATCCTCAGCCGTGGGAATTTGCAGAAATTGGTGGAGGAATTTGTTTGCAGTCTCATCCTTGTACAGCGATGGCTCCAGATAGCTAAAACCAACTTCTTCGTAAAAACTTTGTGAAGGGCTGTTGTCCCCCGGGAAATATACGAGTGGGTTATCGTCGGAGTTTATGGGTGGAGAGTTTTTGTTTTTGCCTTTGACTCTGACTATCGGTTTGTATTTAACAATATCAACTAAAGTGCTTGGTTTCTTCATCATAAAGCCGTAGAAACTTATCAACCAGTCTATGCTTCGGTCTTCCCAGAAATCGTCTTTGATTTCATTGATTATGTTATGAAGATCTTTGTCAGGTGTATCCATCCCAAAAAACTGTTTAAGCACCAGTTTCGTAACTTCATTATCAAGCAGCTCTCCTGATACAAAAGCAACTCCCATTGATCTGAGAATATCGTTGGCAATTTCGTCATCTTCATATGGCAGATATGCTCTCGTCCGGTTGTCCTGGATTAAAGCAATATTCGAGGTTCCACCTTCAATCCTAAGGGTTGGTTTTTCCTTGAAATGTCTTGCAATACTTGAGGCATCATTGATGTAGTCATAAAGCTTATGTAGCCATTCGACTGGTTGTTTACGTAATAAATCATCACTCAGAAGATTGTGAATTTCTTTTGAAGCGAAAACCCTAACCTTGAGATCGTTTTGCATGAATTTGAACAAGTCGTCACTTTCATACAGGGAACCAAAAACCCAATCTACCCCAGGGATGGATAGTGTTGCTTGAAGATCTTCTGGGGATAAAAGTTCCAGAAGCTTCTCGCCTCTTGCGAGACAGGCCTGATTCAGTGTCAGATATCTACCGCTATGTGAGGGGAAATAGGCTTTTGCTCTATTGGATAACACATCAATTAGTTTCCTCTGGAATACGCCAAGATCTAACAGCGACGACCCTTGGTTATTCCGAGCCTCAAGGTATTCTGTGTGATAAATAGGCAAGGCTTTAAACAGGGATTCGTTGATAAGCTCCTTATCTTTGAAGAACTCAAGACTATCTGCCATCAACTCAGCAAGCTTTGACAGCAATAGGACGTTCCATTTGTCATCTTTGATGGTCTCTCTATTGTATGTGATCAGAAAGGGAGCATGGATGATAAACTTAAGATGGGGATTTACTTCAGTTCTGAAGTAGCAATAGGCGTTGAAGTTATCTCTGTATTCTATGGCATTGTCTTTTAAGAAGAAAACTAACGAGTATTTATATCTATTGTTATCATCACTGATATAGCGCGAAATCTTAATCCCTTGCTTGGATATCTGGTCATTAGCGATCCGGGTTTCGGTGAAAAAGCTGTATTCAGTCTCATCTCTTTGTTCTGTACTGTCCGGATCATACTTGATGGAATAAGAGCCGCTCTTTCCAGGATATTGCCACTCTATCGAGTTAATACTATTTAGAAATAACATCGGATGCTTGAGAGATAGTAATTCACCTTTGATCTCTTCATAAGCGACTTCTCCGGGCTTGTTATCATTATTGAAGGGGAAAACGAATACTGTCTCACCTGGTTTCCTGTCATCATAATCAGGCTGCAGCAGCTCGGGAACGATATAGTTTTCTATTCTGAAACGGAACTCGTCATCGTATATTTCCGGTGTATTGGTGAAAGAGAAAACCGATTTAAACCCGATACCAAACTTGCCAATTTTCAGGTCATCATCGCTTATACTGCCGCTTTTTGTTGATGCTCCGATTGATGTTATAGAGTTAATATGTCCTTTCTTATTACTATGCGAAGCATCATCACTGATAGAGAACTTCTCTGTGCCGTTATGGATAAAAACCAGCCTATCATTACGCAATATAAACTTTACGACTTTCGCTTTTGCGTCATCGGCATTTTGAAGTAACTCATATATGAAATGGGCCTTTTTCTTGTATAGGTCCTTGATGAAATCAAATACTCCCGAATAGTCAGGATCTTTGAATACTTCAAAAGCATTCAATCTCTTTTCCCTGAGTTTTTTGAATAATATATCTTTCATTTTATGATCCTCACGCAGCTAAACCTCGTTTGTGACACGCAGTTAAAACACCTTGCTGCCTCCGTGTAGTCAGATCTTCCTAACAACATTGTTTCTCCTTGCGTTACTAACAAACCGGTCTGCAAAGTGTAAACCAGTGTCTTTGTTATGCTTATCAATATCACACAGGTCATCTTTTGACTGGTCATCAAGTATTATTCGGGTTGAAAACCTGTCAATAGAGAAAAGCCACGGGTCTGCCAAAAGAGGTAGCCATCTCTCCAAGCATTTTCTTTCGCCCGGGAAGGGTCAACACTTGACCAAATCGCATCACTAAACCTACTACGCAATTACAAGCTTAGAATTTTGGGGTTGAAGCTCTTAAGCACTGTGCCATTCCAGTTTGTTGAGTCAAGGTTATCCATATTTGATTCTATCCTTTTCAGCTTCTTGATCTTCTCTTTCTGCAACACGTTCATAATCAGCGGCGATGTGGTCCAATATTTTACTTACTCTTGGATAATTGAATATAACTTGTGATGCATAATTCCTATATTTTTGGGCGAGTGTTCTTTCCTGCACTCCTCCCTCATACAATTCTCTTCCAACTACTCCTCTTTGATTAAAAACACCAATTATGAAGTTTTGATCAATTCGAGCATCACCGTAATGTTCGAGCACTTCACACACACTATTGCATGGCCACTGGCGATCTGCTTCACCTGTGGAGTACGACAAAACTTCGCCAATCTGCCTTAGTGCAACTTCAAGGAAACCTTGTTCTTTTGCTAATCTGATAACATCGTCTATCCATTGTATTAACTTTGAGGCATCTATCGAACCCTCAGGGGTCTTTCCGGGAATTAACTGCCAAGAATTCAACAGCTTAAAAGCACTTTCAGCATCCTCATCCTTCTGTGCGTGCTTATTACATCTGGTGCTATTGGCCGCTGAAATTATTTCAAAGAATATTCTGGGATCATTCGACATGTCTTCATGTAGTGTCTTGGGACCTATCCCGCGGATCGAAAATGTCAAATTAGAGATATACGTCCATTCCAGTTTCTTTTTTACTTCCCGCTCAATCTCTTGTGACGACTGAACGCGCTCTAACAGCATTTCTATATAGTATTGAACCATGTCATTTAGAGGCTCTGAACACTCATTTGCTGATGTTATCTCTAAGATTCGAGCGATGTCTGTTACTGGCAAAACACTCTTTGCGTGGTGCGCCAGCATTCGAGCAGAAAAGTTTCTTCTGCAATCTAGTAATCTGTTAATGGCATATTGAACGTCTTCAGTTGTCATTTCATGGTGATATAACCGCACATTCTGCCAATAGTCTCTTTGAGATACTTGATCAGTAGTTTCAACCATGTTCCAAAGCCATCTTTCTGAAGGGAAGCTTAATAGCAAGTTTACCAACTTGCCAGAATTCCAGTTGTCATTGATTGCGTCTGTGATAATGTCTTCCGCCCAACTCTCGCCATGATTGTCATATCCTTTCCGGAGCAAATTCTGGCTAAGAAACACTTCACCACTGCTTTTTGAGTCAATTTTATCAAGAATTAGACTCAGATTTTCTGTTATGGTTTTCAATGGAACTGCGTCTGCTAATAGGTTTTGAAACAGTATTGCATTACTAAAATCAAAGATTCCCGACAATCCAATCTCTTGGATCATTTCTTCAATCGCTGCGCTCCTTAACTGATTGAGATATGCGCCACCATCCTCAGAAGTGTCTTTACCTTCCATAAGAAAGGGAAATTGCTCATTAAACAAATACTTATGCTTAGAAAAAGAAGTCGGTTCAAGTTGTTTATACAGATATTCCAAAGGTTTGATATCTGCCTCTGACATAGCCCACTCAGCGGACTTGGAAGTACGATGTCTGGATATAATGTCTCTTAGTTTATCTGCGATAAGGGAATCTTTGTCTACAACTTCAGATATTCTGCTGTTGAAGTATTCAATTAAGGATTTCTTGCACTGTCCGGGCAAGTTAGTGTACGATTCAAGTAGTTTCACCCACCTATCAGTGGACGTCCCTAACATAGGCAGTATCAAGTTAACAGTTTTGCATATGCTGTCAAACCATTCAGATTTTGTAACCTTAGAATCTGATTGGCATGATAGTTTTCTCCACCTATATCTGTAGCTATAAAACCCCATATCGTACGATTTCGGGAGAAGTGATACCAATAAATCCCACCCTAGATCAGGATATACTGAAATGATTTCTTCAAGTACCCTAAATCGGACATCAGAAGATACTTCGGTTTGAGGCATCCATAGTCTGAAGATACTGATCAGGCTATTAAATGGTCTGTTTGACACTTCGCCTCCAGGATCAAGTCGAGATAAAACACATAGGGCTTTCACTGATCTTTTAAAATATTTTGCATCCCATGCCAAGGCTTCTAAAGCCCAGAGCAAATGATGATGTTTGCTGCTGATAAAAAGGATGTTCCCCGATTCAGCAAACACACTCATGACATGCTTCTTTTCAGATGATAATGAAGATTCTACTGCTTGCATAAATACTCCCGGAGATGCCTCTGCTAAAAGGGGTAACAATTCACCTAATGAGTGCCAAAGCTCCTCATCCGCATTGCTTAAAACCTGCTCGACAATCTGATCAACATATTGGGTGTTGTTATTCGATAGTGGGTAAGTACTCGTGTTTTTGCCATATTCTGATATTAATATCAGCGACTGGACGAGACCTCTTCTTAAATCTTTGGAAAATCGCAATATTCGTTTATAAAATTCAGCAGCTCTGTTCCCTCCTGGCTCGGGTACTAAATCCGGATCTCTGCCAGTAAGAACTTCTACTATTACTTCCCGATATTTTTCCCTGTCGCTAGTGCTGACATATGAAATAAAAGATAGGTGGCAATCGAGAGCAGAATTTACGCACCATAAGCTGCCGGTTTTGATCACTGGTCTATCTGGAAGGTTTAATAATAGTGTCAGAATGTTTTCGTATTCATTAAAGGTCATTCCTGCAAGTCGTGAAATCATTTCACTATCACCAGGGTATGTTGTGTCCCAGTATTGAGCTAACATTATGGGGATAACTTGTCTGATTATGCTTTGATCATTCTGGGCCCATTCTGGTAAACAAATAGGGTCCATTAACCTTCTTAGAATACTGAGACGTCCTCCCGAGTTCTTTGCCAGTAGATTAGCTTCACCCTTTGGCAGTCCTGCCTTTTCAAGCTGTTGGCTCAGTGCTTGAGTGCCAATACGGGGCAAAGGAACTGCACTACTATCAAATAGATTACTGGGGTCTAATGGAATGATATATCGGAACACTTTTTTGTATTCTAAACCTTGGATGTTGTTAAGCACTGGGATAATTATCAGTCCTTTACTCAATTCAATATCAGGATTTCTGAGTGATTCCCTTGTTTTGACAACTACTGATTTTGATAGAAATCTATTTCTTGATTTATCGTCAGGCAAGGCAAGAATCGCTGCGTACAAGAATATGACAGACTCGTCTTTTGTGATTGAACTGATTTTTAGGATTTGGTTTTCGCCTTGAAGAAAGGAGTGCACTGATGTAACGCTTGTCTCTCGTCCGGCTGATGCTATTTCGAAGGGGAGCTCTATTTTGAACGACGACATCCAACGCTTAGAGTAGCTTTCAAGTGTTTCAATGTTATCATCGTACCTGCCGATTAACTCCAAAAACCAAAGTTTTGCAGAGAATGATGACAATAGCCATAACTCTAGATCGGCAGCATCATATGCTTTAACCTCTTTCCATGCTCCTTCAGCAGTTTTATCGGCCGCCCACTTGTCTTTATTTCTCCATTTACGTGCCGTCACGAAGATGAAAGTGGTCTCATGATCCGGGTTATCTGCGGCTCTTTTTTGGTAATCAGAATCTGCTTTTCTTTTAGTATCTTCTTGCACACTCATCTCCCAAACAGAATTCCCCACAGGGACGTATGGGTTTGAGCTTTTGGTTGCTAATACTCCATCATAACCGGGATTACTGATGTCGTCTCCACAAGGGAAAGCTATATAGTCAATATCCTTATAATCAATAGTAGTAAGTATCAATCTTCTGACTAAGTCAGGAAGCTGAGATTGGCCCGCTCTTGTGGATGCCCACTGTTGAATATTTGTACTTGTTACTTGAAACATATCTTAAATTTCTCTCCTAGTTCTAATATTAATGCTGCATGGTTTCTAAACTGGACCAATTCACTTGAGCACCTTATTGCGATTCTATCCAACGCTGGATCTCTAATGTTGGAAGAATTTGCGAACATTCTTTTTGCACTGGCAGTATGAGTCAAGGACTTTCTCATCGTAACCTGCATTATTCCTCAGATGCAGCGTATTTGAAGTAGCAAAACACAAGCTCATCGCACTTTTCCAGGTATTTCTAATTCCACAGAATGAGGTAAATGTTTGCCTGATTTGTATAGCTTTCCCTGTCAGACGGTTACGAGATTATTTTTTTGAGTTTTTGAGGTCTCGGCAACATCGTCAGTGTGTATAGTGAGGGGTGCCTTCGGCCAGGTGTTAGGTTTTAGGTGTTAGGAGCTGATGCAGGTGGCGAAGATGCGAATGCTTTCAGTAGCAATCCGGATGGATCTGGAGCTCTTTCTTTTTCCACGAATGAACACGAATTACACGAATGATAATGGTAGGGGGGGGGATAATGGGTTGTCATTACAGTGTTGGGAAAAGTCTGTGGTATGGATCGAAACCATTTGAGACAGCGGCGGTTCGGCGACCGCCCCTACAGGGTCGCTATGGCAAGCGACCATACTGGGCTACCTGCTACGCTGCGAGTGTTCTGTGGGCTCACTTCTCCATCGGCACCACAATGCCTTTGATGATGATGTTTTGGAAGAAGATAAATACAGCTAATGTGGGGATGGCGGCGATCACCAGAGCGGCGTAGCCGACGCTGCTACTGGCTCTTTGCATCAGGTTGTAGATGTGCACCATCAGGGTCCACATGGACTGATCCTGGCAGACGATGAAGGCAAAGAGGAAGTTGCGATAGGCGGCATTGAAGGCGCCCAGGGCGATCACGGCCAGGATGGGTTTGGAGAGCCAGAGCGTGAATTGCCAAAAGAGGCGGAATTCTCCTGCGCCATCTAACATAGCGCTTTCGTAGATTTCCTTGGGCAGGCTGTCGAAGAAGCCTTTGAGCAAAAAGATGAAGTAGCCATCTGCGGCGGCGGGCAGCACCAGAGCCCAGAAGGTATTGAGCAGATTGAGTCTCTTGAGCATGAGGAAGTTGGGGATGGCCATCACCATGGCGGGGAAGGCCATGGTGAGCATAAAGAGCATGATGATCTGGTAGCTGAAGCGTGGTTTGAAGCGGGAAAGTGCATAGGCAGCCAGAGGGTTGACGGTGACGGCAAACAGGATGGAGAGCAGCACATACACCAGGGTATTGCGCAGGGAGTGGGCGTCGCTGAGCATCTGTTCCAGAGCCATTTTGTAGTTGCGGGTGATAAATTCCTTTCTGATGCTGCCCTTGCGATCTTTGAAGCTGTAGTAGTCCATCTCCTTGTTAGGGAAATCCACCTCTTGCCAGTCTTGCAAGTCCATGTTCCAGGCGAGATTGAGGGAGTCGAGGCTGCCGTATTTGCGCCTGAGGAAGTCACGGAAATCCTGGGCAAAGTTCTTGATTTTGATCTGATGGGGCAGGGCTTTGTTTTGGATGAAGAGCACCAAGTCTTCCACCAAGGCGCCGCTATCCGGCAGTTGCGATGGGAGCTGAACTTGGTCGAAGGAAGTGTAGGAGCTGCCGTAGGTCTGGTTGAGGGCGGCGATGGTCTCATACTTTTGCTGGAGGACAGCCCTGAAGGAGCTTAAGGCGTCCTCTGAGATGTCCAAGTGATGCACGTTGATGGCGTTTCTGGCGGTGTGGAGCCAGGCTTCCCGGAGTGGATCGCCTGGAGGTGGGCAGCTTTCGGGCAATTTGAGTTGGGCAAAGGAGCTGTAAGAGCTTCCCAAAAGCCGGTTCAGCTTGTCTAAGTCACCGCCTACCATGGGGATGATTTCGCTGTTGACGTAGTAGCCATCGGGGTTGATGAAGAGCTTTTGGTGCAGGGGTCTGGATTCTTTAAACTGGCGGAAGCGTCCCAAATAGCCCTCGGTGGAACTGGTGAAGATGCGTCCCATGATCTCCTTTTCTTCCACGCTGATCTCTTCCCAACTGACGGCTCCGGTGCCGTATTTGCGGTTGAATACCACCAGCGAGTTGTCATTTTCCTCACGCAGGAGCTTGCGGTATTGACGCTGCGCCAGAGGGTAGACGCCACGGCCATAGTGTTCGGCCACGTAATAGTGATAGACACCGTATTCTGCATTCTTGATAAACTCTTGCCAATCCTGGTAGATAGCGGGGTTTGCATCCTGGGGCAGAGTCACTTCGGCAAAGGAAATCCAGGTACCGGGGTAGTTGTCCATCAGGCGGCTGCTTTCCTCGTTGTAGCGGCTTTCCAAATACTTTTTGTAGAGGGCTTCATCGCTGTAGAGATAGGCCGGAATGAGCTCCATGCGGGTGCTGTCCACCGCGCTTTTGATGGAGGAGGAGAGCATCAGCACAAAGGGGTAGATCATGGTGATGGAGCCCAGGATGAGCAGCAGGTGGATGCAGAGGTTGAGGAGGCGCGTTTTGGGGTCTTTGCGCGCTACTTTGCCGATGATGCTCATTGCTCGTCTCCGTTTGCCACTCGGAACTCCATGCGCGAGATGTGTTTGATCTGCATGACGGTAAAGCCCATCAGCATCAGGCTCAGGATCCAGGCCATGGTGGTGGCAAGGCCGAATTTGAGGTAGAGATAGGCTTTTTCAAAGATGAGGAGGTCGGCCACGCGGGTGGCTTCGTTGGGGCCGCCGAAGGTCATCACCAAGATGAAGTCGCTGGATTGGGCGGCGACGATGAAGGCAGCGATGAGCTGGATGATGATCAGGGCTTTGAGGCTGGGGAAAACGATGTGGCGCAGCTTGGCAAAGAAGCCGGCGCCGTCGATGTCTGCCGCTTCGTAAAGTTCGTTGGGGATGTTCTTTAGGGCTGCCAGATAGATGAGGGAACCGGGGCCGATGCCTGCCCAGATCCCGGGTAAAACCACGCAGAGCATGGCCAGCTTTTCGTCTTGGATCCACTGGCTTTTGGGGAGGCCGAGGGCCATCAGGATTTGGTTGAGTGCGCCGGCATCGCCGGGATTGTAAAGCAGTTTCCACAGGTAGATTACGATCACGCCACTGATCACGGCGGGCAGGTAAAAGATCACGCGGTAGATGAGTTTGCCATGCGAGACTTCCTGCAGCATGATGGCCAGAATGATGGAAGGCCAAAAGCCGAGCCCGATGGATAAGGTCATGAAATACAGGGTTCTACCTACGCTGGCCCACCAAGTGGCATCGAAGAGGACTTCGGCCAGATTGCCAAAACCAACCCAAGGGCTATGGCCTACGAGCTTGTAATCCTGGGCAGCCATCACGGAGCCGGAGATCAGCGGCACATACTTCCACATGAAGATGCTGATCACAGCGGGGGCTAAGAGGATGACTATCCAGAAGGTGCGACGGGAGCTCTTGCTTGGCTTGATGCGCTGCTCGGGAGTGAGGATTTTCCACACGCGCCAGAGCGTGAAGCCAAAGGCAAAGAGGATGAGAGCGGCGATCACGGCAGCCAAGCGCTCACGCTTGATCTTTTCTGCTTGGGGCAGGATGCCGATCATCTCTTTGTTGGTGCGGTCTTGGGCGGCTTGCAGCACCTTGAGGATGTTGGCTCTTCTGATCTGAGGATCGGTACCTAATTTACCACTGCGATCCAGCTTGATCAGCTCGTCCAGGGGATAGGTCATGAACTCGTAGACCTTCTGGCAGTTGTCGCCGAAGGGTTCGGGTTTGCCCTCGTTCATGGCGGTTTGGAAGGTTTCCAGCCAGCCTTCAGGGGAGTGGCGCAGCAGTTCGTCATAGCCGTAACGCTTGAGAAAGACGGGGTTTTGCACGCGACCGTAACCATTTTCCACCATCACCTTGAGGCGGATCTGCCGGGCTTCCTCGCTATCGTAAAACTTGATGTATTCCCAGGCGGCTTGGCGCACTTCGACGGGGTCTCGATCGCCCAAACCGGCGTTGTTGCTGACTCCTGCGCCGCTGAAGATGCCCATCATGCGGCAGTTGATCTCGCTGCCTCCCTTACCGGCGGGTCCTTGGGGAGCGGGAGCAAAGCCGTAGAGGTTGGGGTCGTAGCGTCCGCCCATGTTTTGCTGGGAGAGGTAGTCCATGCGCATGGCGATCTTGCCTTCCGTCCAGTAGTAGCCCCAGTCGCCATCCCGCATGGAATAGCCCTCTTGGGGGCGGCCATGCTTGTCTGTCCAAGGTGTGTTCAGGATCTTGAGGTAGTATTCGGCGGCATCCACGCCTGCTTCGGAAGCGAAGGCAGCCTTCCAGTGCTGAGCCTTTTCGTCCCAGACCACAGCGTCACCGCCGGCAGCCCAGAGCAGAGGTAGCCAATCGTAGGCAGCTTGCGGGCCGGATGCCAAAACGGTGCCGTAATTGTTGGTAGCGGGATCGCTGAGCTTGGCTGCGTATTCCATAAATTCATCCCAATCTTTTGGGGCGCGGTTGGGATCCAAGCCAGCACGCTTGAAGACGTCCTTTCGATACATCAGCACACGCACCAAGGTCTCATAGGGCAGGATCCAGACCTTTTCCTCGCTTTGGCCTTTCTGCTTGCGCTTGATCACCTGCCAGACGGGCTTTTCTACCCGCAGATTGAGCAGTTCGGGGTCTTCCTTGGCGATAAATTCATCCAGAGGATAAAGGAAGTTGTTTTGGATGTAAGTGTCGCTTTGACGAAAGTTTACATAGAGGATGTCGGGTGCTACGCCGCCGGCGATCGCCATCAGCGGGGCTGCGTCGAGGTCCATCTTGTCGATCTTGATGCCGGAAAAGGCGCGCAGGTCGATGTGGGGGAATTTCTTTTTGAAAGCCTGAACCACGGCGGCATTGGCTTTGGAAGCGGCATCCGTGGCACGTGGGTCTGGCAGCTCAAATACCTTGAGCACCACTGCTGAGAGCTGAGTGAGCGTGCACAGCAGCAGGATGACAGACCAGACCTTACAAGCTTTCCGCATGGGTTATTTAGGGATACATGCCTAAAATGATCTCTTGAGCGGGTGCTGGCTCGGGGCTGATCTTATAGGCGTCAGCGACGGCTGAAGCGGCTGCTTGGCCGGCTCTTTCGTCGTTGCTCAAGATGGTGCCGATCACCTCGCCTTCTCTCACTTCATCGCCTATCTTGCGCTCCAAGTAAGCTCCGGCGCCGGCATCCAGACTGTCGGTCACCTTCATGCGTCCGGCTTTGATTCGCACCAAAGCGTAGCCGATGGCGCGGGAGTCGATCTGCGCTATCCAGCCGGAAGCAGGGGCTTTGACGGGGATTTCATACTTGGCTGTTCCGAGGAGGGAATAGTCATCCAAGACCCTGGGATCGCCGTTTTGGGCGATGATGATCTCTTCAAACTTGGCTAAGGCTTTGCCGTTTGCCACCACTTCGTCGATGGCGGTAACCGCTTGGCTTTCATCGCTATACATGCCAGCCATCAGCAGCATTTGGCTTACCAATTTGGTGGTGATGGCGTAGGTATCAGGCAGGTAATTGCCTTTGAGATATTCGATTGCCTCGGCTGTTTCGATGGCGTTGCCCACCGCTCTGCCCAGGGGTGAATTCATGTTGGTAAAGATTACCCGCACCTTCTGACCAAAGCTGCGTCCGGTCTCCACCAAGCTTTGGGCAAGCTCTTGGGCACGTGTGAGGTTGGGCATGAAGGCACCGCTGCCTACTTTGAGGTCGATCACCAGGTATTTGGCGCCTTCTGCGATCTTTTTGCTCATGATGGAGGCGGTGATGAGGCCAGGGTTTTCCACGGTGGCGGTCACGTCACGCAGGGCGTAGATCCTTTTGTCTGCAGGAACCAAGGCATCGGATTGTCCCACCAAGGCATAGCCGTGCTTCATCACAAGGTCGTAGAGTTCTTGCATCTCGTAGGCGGTCTGAAAACCGGGGATGGTCTCCAGCTTGTCCAAGGTGCCGCCGGTGTGACCCAAGCCACGTCCGGAGATCATCGGCACATATAGTCCCAGCGCCGCAGCGATGGGAGCCAGCATGATGCTGATCTTGTCGCCCACGCCTCCGGTGGAGTGTTTGTCTGCCACGGGCAGGGAAGGGTCAAATTGCAGGCTTTCGCCGCTTTCTATATAGCTTTTGGTAAATGCTTTGGTCTCGGTCAGGTTCAGTCCTTGGAAGAAGCAGCTCATGAGCAGGGCACTCATCTGGTAATCTGCGATGGTGCCATCCAGAAAGCCTTTGATGAAGAAGCTGACCTCGCTTTCATCCAGACAGTAGCCGTCTCTCTTCTTGAGAATCAGCTCCACGGGGTTGTATCTTGCCATGTATATCTCCTTAATTGCCAATGAGTTTCTCTCGGAAGTGGGCACTGAACATATCCATCACCCACACCACTAATGCGATCAGCCACATGATGAGCCCCACGTTTCTCCAAGCCAACATTTGTTGCTCCTGATACAGAGCCAGTCCGATGCCGCCGCCACCCACAAAACCAACGATGGTGGCCATGCGGATGTTGATGTCCCAGCGGTAGATGGTGAAAGCCAGGTAGGGAGCCAGTATCTGGGGTGTGACGCCGTAACGCCAGACCTGCAGTGTGGAGGCTCCGGTAGCGCGGATGGCTTCCACGGGACCGGGATCGATGTTCTCTATCTGCTCGCTGTAAAGCTTTACCAGTGAGGCAATACTGTGAATCCACAGCGCCAGCATACCGGCAAAAGGCCCTATGCCCACCCACACGCAGAAGATGATCGCCCACACGATGGCCTCAATGCTGCGGAACACGGTGGAAATGGTGCGGATAATCACATATGCGATGCGTCCCGGGATGGAGCCATACATGAGGTTTTTGGCAGCCAGGAAGCTGAGCACAAAGGAGAAGGGCAGCGCAAAGACTGTAGCCAAGAGCGCCAGATAGATGGTCTCAATCAAAGCGCCCAACATGGGCACCAGCTTCTGGAAATTGGGGTTGAAGATGCCTTTGATGATGCCTTGGGTATTGGCTGCCTGCGTGAAAAAGGCAACAGGTTTAACATCCACGATGATCCAGCCCATCACAAAGCTGATCGCCAAAGCCAGCACCATCTCATAGATCCAGAGCTTGGATTTGCCTTCACTCATCCCCAGGATCTTGGCGGCAAGGTTGTTTTTAAACAAGGTGAAAAAGCCAGCCAACAGCAAGGGCACCAACAGGATAGCCGCTGCCGGCACATGACGTTCGGCCAGACGCCACAGCAACCAACTGACGCAGGCCAGATTGTAGAGCCAGAGGCAATACTCGACGGATAAAACTTTAAACTTCTTCATGGGTGTGATAAGATAATGATGAGCTAAAATGTCAAGTTATTCGTGATTGATGCTCAGCTATCCTCTTGCGGCGGTTCAAGTTCCACATCTTGAGGCAGGGGCAGATCGGGCAGCTGCTTCATGCGTTTGCGCCTCCTCAGATAGCCGAAAAACAGCACAAAGGGCAATAGCGCAAAGATAAGTGAATTGATGCCGATAAAGAGGTATTTCCATGCCTTTTGCTTCAGGTAAGCCTGATACTCGTGGTTAAAATCATAGAGCGTGGTGCCAAAGCTATAGTTGAAGGCAGGGACGAAGGGCGTCTTTTGGCCTGCTTTGTGAGCGCTGGCAGTGATGAACCAGAAGTTCTTCCAGCCCTCTGGATAGTTCTCCATGAGATAGTTAACCGCAAAGAGACTTGAGAGATAGTAGCTCTGCCACTGCGCCGGACTTTCAGGGTAGCTATAACCCATCCTGAAGAGGTCTGCCCGCTGGCCAAAGAAGCAATCCCGCGTGAAATTAACGTAGCTTTCGAGGCTGAGCTGGTTGGCAAAGAGGCAGGCCATTCCCTCATGAAACCAGAGCGTGGCGCCGGTAAAGAGCTGATCCAGATACCAGTGCGTGTATTCATGGAGGAGCACCTTGATGTAATTTCCCTTCAAGCTCTCCAAAGGCCGCACCCAGACCCTTCTTTGTGCGCTGTTATAGAAGGCATCGCTAAACTCCACGATCTCATCATGCGTCTGCGTGAGCTGATCGTAACCCTGATCATCGGCCACGATATAGATGTCCGGTCCGCCATCCAGGTAGACGCCCGTCTGCATCTGTATCTCATCGATGCCGGCGTCCAGGTCTTGCCTCAGTTGGAGCGTGGATTCCGCCGTCCTGCTACTGCCGTAGATGCTCACATAGCGGCTTTTGGCGATGAGGGTATATTCACCGTGCAGGCAGGCAGCCATCAGCAGAATGAGCAAGAGTGCAAGGGCAAAGCGAACTACAGAAACCCTCATACACTCATTCTCCCAAAGCTGCATCCGGATTCAGGCGATAGGCTCTCTACTCTGCAGGATGTAGAAGTTTGCCGCATCCTTTTTGGAGACGTTGCCTTCGGGAATCTTGAGGATCTTGATCTGGTGGACGTGTGAATAGAGCGTGAGCTCGATCTGATCTTCCTCTTTGACGAGTGTCGACGCCTTGGCCGGTTTGCCGTTGAGCTTTACCAAGCCCTTATCGCAGGCGGTCTTGGCGATGCTGCGCGTCTTGGTGAGGCAGAGCTTGTTCAAAAGCAGGTCGATTCTCACGTCGTCCTCAAGCGGTCTTTAGCTTAGCAGGCGCATCGTCTCCAATGCTATCATCAGCTCTTCGTTGGTGGGAACCTTCAGCACGCTCACCTTGCTCTCGGCGCTGTTCAGCACCTCGATATTGCCGGTGAAGCGGGCGTTCTTTTCCTGATCCAGACAGATTCCCAGCGCATCCATATTCTCACACACCTGAGCTCTCATGATGGGCATATTTTCGCCGGCACCACCGGTAAAGACCAGCACGTCAAGGCCGTTCATGGCGGCAAAGTAAGCACCGATATACTTCTTGATGCGGTAGCAATAGACGTCGAGAGCTGTGATCGCCTTTTGGTTTTTGTCTTTGAGGATGGCATCCTCGATCACGCGCATGTCGTTGGAAAGCTGTGAAAGCCCCAGCATACCGCTCTTTTTGTTCATGATGCTGTTGACTTCATCCACATCCAAACCCAGGTCTTTCTGCATGAAAATCACCAGGGCAGGATCGAGGTCACCACAGCGCGTGCCCATCATCAAGCCTTCCAGCGGCGTCATACCCATGGAGGTATCCACGCTGCGCCCCTTTTCTATTGCGGCGATGGAAGCGCCGTTCCCCAAGTGGCAGGTGATGATCTTGAGCTCGGCAATGTCACGCCCCAAATACTCCGCAGCCTTCATGCTCACATACTTGTGCGAAGTGCCATGGAAGCCATAGCGGCGAATCTTGTGCTCAAGATAAAACTCCAAGGGCAGGGGATAGAGGTAAGCCTGTTCGGGCATGGTTTGATGGAAAGCGGTATCGAAGACACCACACTGCGGCACCTCCGGGATGCTGGCCGAAACAGCCTCAATCCCTATGAGGTTGGCCGGATTGTGCAAAGGCGCCAGGGGAATGCATTCCTGCATCACCTGCTTCACATGCGGCGTAACCACCACAGCATCGCTATAATGCTCGCCTGCATGCACCAGCCTGTGTCCCACGGCATCTATTTCTTTCAGACTGCCGATCACGCCATGCTCGCTATCCTGCAGAGCCTCCAAAACCAGCTCCAAGCCGCGCTCGTGATTTTGGATCACCATCTCTTGTTTCTTCTTGGTATAAGCAGGGCTCTTATAGGTGAAAAGTGCAATCTCCTCTCCGATACGCTCGACAATGCCTTCAGCCAAAACGGACTCATCTTTCATATTGAATAACTGATACTTGATGGAAGAACTTCCGCAGTTCAACACCAGAATGTTCATTAATAGTTCCTCTCTTATTAGCTTGATATGCTGCCTGAAGGAGATCAGCCCCTGGTGGGCAGCTTTTTTGGTATCCTTAAAAATCAACCTCTTGCAAAGCGGGGATTGAGTTCAGGATGGTGGGTGATACTGGATTCGAACCAGTGACCTCTACGATGTGAACGTAGCGCTCTAACCAGCTGAGCTAATCACCCAGTAAATAAGGTGGTGGGTGATACTGGTTTCGAACCAGTGACCTCTACGATGTCAACGTAGCACTCTAACCAGCTGAGCTAATCACCCACGTGGGCTCAAGCTTTTTAAACTCAAGGGATTTGTCAATATAATTCTGCAAAAGGGTGTGAAATACAGCTCCGGAAGCCAAGCGACAAGCCAGTCTCCTGGCACCACTGCGGATGAAGTGTCACCGCCACTGACCGCTGAGCACCTCAGCCAAAATCGCATGCCTCACACCTTTCTCACAGGCAGAAAACTGAGCCAACTCCAACAGATCCATTACTTCCATGATCAGCACACTGCCGGCGATGATGATGTCCGCCCTACCGGGATCTAAGCCTCGGACTTGCTTTCTTTCCTCTAACGGCATCTCCCTCAGGAAGTCGAATAGCTCCTGCAGCTCTCCTCTGCTCAAGGTGGTTTTACCGCTGATGCCGGCTAAGTTCCTGGCTGTGCCACCGATGACGATGAGCGCGGAACTCTCCACGCCGCTGATGTTTTGCTCCAGCAGCCCGCGGATATATGCCCCCATAGCCTGAAGCGAACTCTCTGAAGGTGGGTCGTCAGCCACAAACTTATCCGTGAGCAACACCGCACCCAAAGGCAGACTGCAACTATGTTTCAGCTTATCGGACCCGAAGGCCAATTCCGCCGAGCCGCCGCCCACATCCAACACCGCTTTATCGCTTATTACCATCCCATCCAAGTTAGCTGCTTTAAAGGCCAGTCCCGCTTCTTCATGAGACGATAAGGTTCTCATCCGCAGGCCGGTTTCCTCTTTCACCCGCTTCATAAATTCCGCAGCATTATTTGCCATGCGCAGAGTCATCGCTCCCACACAGACTATCTCCCGAGGCTCAAAAGCCCGAACTTCCGCCAAGGTGCGCTTGATCTGCTCTATCGCCTGCACAGCAACCTGATACGAGATGCCACCCGTGGCATGCAAATCCGCACCCAACCTCAAAGGCAGCGCTCCATCCAGGACAATGCCCGCATCCGACCCCACCACATATTTGAAGGTATTGGTTCCCAGTTCCAGGACGGCGACCGTCTTACTCATCCAAACACCATTCCAAACACAGCCACACCCAGCAGCATATAGATGGGATTCACTTTCCAGCGCCAGAGGATCAGGAAGCAGACCACGAACACACCCACGGAGAAGAGATCCGGGAAGGCGCTTTTGCCGATCAAGACCATGGCAGCGGCGATCAGCCCCACACTCAGCAGCCTCAGGCTCTTGAACATGTTTTTAAACCATTCTTTCTGCTGCAACTTAATGTAGGTATGCGTGAGTATCATCATCAGGCACAAAGGCGCCAGAATGACGCCCAAGGTGCAGAGCACAGAGCCCCAGATGCCATGAGTTTTAAAGCCGATGAAGGTAGCCGCATTGATGGCGATCGGCCCGGGCGTCATCTGCGAAATCGCCACAATATCTGTAAACTCGCTCGCCGTCAGCCAGCCATGCTTGACCACAATCTCCTGCTGCAACATCGCCAGCACCGCATATCCGCCGCCAAAGCTGAATAAGCCCACTTTCACGAAGGTAAGAAACATGGTAAGCATCAGTTCTTCCCCCGCTTCTGTTTGATATGGCTGATGATCAGAGTTAAAGCGATGCAGACGATGATCACATACATGGGACTGATGCCCACAAAAGCCACTGCGATCAGCGCCGAGAGCGGAATCCAGAAATTGCGCCAATTCAAGCCCACTTTCTGGCTGATCTGGATCAGCGGCCAGGCGATCAGCGAAACCACCGCCGGCTCCAAAGCGTGAAAAGCCTTGCGCACCAACGGCTCCTGCGCATAACGGTTGAACAAACTGGCAATGATGATGATACTGGTAAACGATGGCAAAACCGATCCCAGCACCGCGACCAACATGCCGGGGACGCCTTTGATCCGGTAGCCCACGTAGACGCTCATATTGATGGCGATCGGCCCCGGCGAACTCTGCGCCGCGGCAACTCCATCGAGAAAGTCCATATCCGTAAGCCACCCATGCTTTTCCACCACTTCACGTCTCATGATCGGGATCATGGCTATGCCGCCACCCAAGGTAAACGCTCCAATCTTCAGGAAGCTGATGAATAGCTGCCACAAAATCATATACTATATATCCTTATGCTGTTTCACCAAGTCCAGCAGCGCCTCGACCAACCGGTCTTCCGCCACCTTTTTGATAATCTCGCCTTTGGCAAAGAGCAGTCCCTCGCCATCTCCGCCCGCAATGCCAAAATCCGCTTCCCTCGCCTCTCCGGGTCCATTCACCGCACAGCCCATCACCGCCACGGTAAGGTTCTTGTCCCGATAGGGAGCCAGAGCCTTCTCCACCTTGTCCACCAGCTCAAACAGCCTGATCTTGGTGCGTCCGCAGGTGGGACAGGAGATGATATTCAAGCCTTGGCGCAACTGCAAACCCTTCAGGATTTCTTGCGCCACTTTCACCTCATGCACCGGGTCTGCCGAAAGCGAAACCCGCAGCGTATCTCCAATCCCTTCATACAATAGCAGTGACAGAGCCATGGAACTCTTGACGGTGCCGGAAATGAGTGTGCCCGCCTCCGTGATCCCCAAATGCAGGGGATAATCCACTTTGGATGACAGCAGCCTGTAAGACTCCACCATCAAGGGCAGATGCGAGGCCTTGACGGAAATCTTGATATTGCGATAGTCCAGCTCTTCCAGGATGCGCACATGCCGCAGCGCCGCTTCCACCATGGAAAAAGCACACACTCCATGCTCGGCAAGCAAATCCTGAGGCAGCGAGCCACTATTGACGCCGATGCGGATGGGAATATCCTGCTTGGCTGCGGCTTTCACCACCGCTTCCACATTTTCCCTGCCACCGATATTGCCGGGATTCAGCCTCAAGCCATCCACCTGATTGTCCAAAGCGGCTAAAGCCAGCTTATAATCAAAATGAATGTCCGCCACGATGGGCATCCGGGTGCGCTCTTTGTAGATGCTCAGCGCTTTGGCATCTTCGAGATTGGTCACGCTGAGCCGCACAATGTCACAGCCGGCCAGCTCCAATTCCTTTAACTGATCCAGACACGCCTCAATATCCGAGGTAGGCACGCTGAGCATGCTCTGGATGGAAATCGGCGCTCCACCCCCGATGAGCACCTTGCCCAGCTTGATTTGACGGGTAGGTTTACGAGTTATCTTATTCATAATGCCCAAAAAGATTGAAGGTGCCAAATTTGTCAACATTGACGTTTGGGTTCCCACAAATCCAGCTGACTTGTATGGTCGCTTGCCACAGCGCCGCAACTTCACACGGTCTCGCTCAACAAAGATAGCACGCGCATCCCCGAAACTAGCGCAGCGACTCACTACTCACAACTGCCAGCTTGCTGGCCTCGGCGCAGCCCCGAAACCAGCGCAACTGCTAACACCTAAAACCTAACACCTAAAACCTGCGGCGAAGCCGCCCCATTCGTGTAATTCGTGGGAAAAACAAAGAGCTTCAGAACCATCCGTATTGCCACCAAGAGCACGCGCATCTTCGCCACCCGCGCAGCGACTGACTACTGACTACTGACGACTGACAACTGGACGGCGTAGCCGGCCCCTGCGTCAGCTGCTAACACCTAACCGACACAGTCGGCCCAAACACCTACCATTTTAGTAGGAAATCCTCACCCACCTCCGGCACCGGAAAACCCAGGCCAAAAGTCAACCATTGATCTTATTATGCCAAACAGTAACTTATAACCCCTATCAAGGACGCTCCTCAAATGCCGATTCCATGCGGCTTGCCAATTCCTTCCCTGCTGCTCTCCTGCTCCTCTAACAAGTAAGCAGTAAGAAAGCAGGCGGTTAGGAGCAGGAGGCAAGTGGGAGGAAAATGGGTGTCAGGACGGTGGGTAAGGCGGGCGAAAAGTCAACCTTTGCGCTTTCTTCCGTTTTCAGCAAACAAATTAGGGCGAGTTTCGGCAGCAATCAGCCGCTAAAACCTAACACCTAAAACCTAACACCTAACAGAATAAAAATCCATATTTATTGCTTGACAGATTTCGTGCATCATTAGATTCAACACTGTGGATGAATGATTTTAAAGGGGATATCAAATGATTAACTCTGACATTAAAAACATGAGCAAAGAGCAAAGTGATGCCATCTTTGGACAGATTGCCCGGTTGGCAAGGGAGATTTTTAGCAACATGGATCTGTCTTCTGATTTGGTCAAAGCCGCACAAATGCTACTTTTGAAGAGCTCTATGCCTCAAGATCCGGCGGAGATTACCAAAGAATTTATCGC
>JAKOXG010000019.1 GCA_029781115.1 Candidatus Cloacimonadota bacterium | reverse complement strand
GACCCTGCAAGCACAGCTTACGTATCTTTGTCACCTGCGTCAGCCGCTCACAACTGGCCGGGCGCAGCCGGATACGGCGACCGCCCCTACAGGGTCGCTGTGGCAAGCGACCATACCCTTCAACCGTCACTCTTTTCTTCCTGTATTCAGTGCTCATTATCGCCCCATATTTGTTTGCCAAATACTGCCACATGTGCAAATATTGACTTTCCACCCCGGCTTACCACCCTCCAAGAAGTGATTTTTGTTCCCCTTGGCTCTTACTCCTAAGCTACTGCTTTCCCGCTGCTTACTTACTCGAGGAGCAGGAGAGCAGCAGGGGCGGGGTGGGGAGTCCGCATAAAATCGGCATTTGAGAGGGGTCGATCGAGGCGGTTTTGTGTTACATATTTCCATTTAGAGGTCAATAATTGATTTTGCCGGGGTGTTTTCAGGTGGTGGGGCTGGGCAGGATTCTCCCACTAAAATAGTAGGTGATTGGTTCATTGTTTTGCCCAAAATTGTCTATTTAGGTCTTGACATCTTTGAGCATTTCCCGTTAATGGTGTGCAAACTTTTTTAGTTGGAGGATTACGATGAAACGCTTTTTTGTATTTGGTATTTTCTTTTGCCTGCTTTGGTCATTTGCAGCCCTTCAGGCTCAAACAGACGGGGCAATGGTGCGGGTGCAGGACACCTATACCATCGGGCCTGGGGGTGATTATTCCACATTTACCCAAGCTATCAATTTTCTGAATGGTTTGCCAAGTATCCCGGCGCCGGGCATCACCTTCCTGGTAAGCCCGGGAGCCACGTTCAATGAAAACCCGCCTGCCATCACTCGCTCAGCTTCGGATGTGGCGCCGGTGGTGTTTGTCAAAAATGGTGATGGGATCAATCCCCGGATCTTGGCCACAGGCACTTCTGCAGGAGGTGAGGCGATAATCCGCTTGGATGGAGTGAAATACTATATTTTCGATGGCATCGATGTGGCAAATGCCGGCAACACCACAGCGATGGAGTTTGGTTACCATCTGCTAAACGGTGCCGCCTACAACAAGATCAAAAACAGTAAGATCACGCTGCACAGGAATAACGCACAGAGTAGAGGTGTGTATACTCTCAACACTGCTGCGGATATATGCCACCATAACCTTTACCAAAACTTGGACATTTCCAATGTGAAGGAAGGGGTGTATATTTTTAGATCCGGTACTGCCATTCATACGCATGAAACTGTGCAAGATTGCACTATTACCAACGCAATCAATTACGGCATATTTGCCCCTTGCGGCTCAAATCTGGAGATCAGGAACAACCGGATACAACCTGTCAGCTTTAACAATGCAGTGTTTATGGCAATCCACCTTGGGGGTAGCGGCAGCAGCGCTATCGTGGAGGGAAACCGTATAGTGAACGTGCAAGTTGGGCGTCAATTCTATGGTATCAACTTTGCAGCGGGTGACGCAATCATCCAAAACAACTTTGTAGGTAACATTTCCGGTAGTAGTAGTGAAATGATAGGGATCAGGGTGATGGGAGGGGATGCCACCATCTCTCAAAATTCCATCACTGGATTTTCCAACACCGGCGGCAAACTCATTGGCATTGAAATCAAGCGTGATGCAGGCGACACCCAGGTATTGGGCAATCTGATATCCGGCTTTGAATGTAGTGCCAATCACAATATCAACTCTTATGCCGCGGGCATGATATTGGGAGGGGCTAATTGTTTGGCGGCCAACAACATGATTGGAGGGATCAATTTTAACAGCAGCGTGCAACCCGCCTCCACGGGAATCCGCACCATAGAGGGCAATATCAGGCTCTATTACAATTCTATCAGGTTGGATGCGGAAGCCTTTGGCACAACTTCTTCCTCTGCCTGTATTTATATCGAAACGGAAGGCTCAAATGTGGAGCTGATCGACAACATCATGGCTAATTACAGCGTTCCGGGCAGCAGTGGCAAAACGGTAGACCTCTGGAAGGAAAGTCCCAGTTTTGGTGGCCTGTCAGCGGCGTGTTCAAACAACCTCTTTTGGCTGAACAATAGTGGCAGCAGCTACATCGTTGCGCAGATAGGCGCAACTGGCTACCAGACCTTGCCTGCCTATCAAGCTGCCTCAGGTTTGGAGCAGAATTCACACTTTGGGGCGCCGTCTTTTATCGGTGCCGACGACTTGCATCTTGATCCGGAAATTGATTGCTTGGCCAAAAACAATGCGCTGCCTTTGCCTGAGGTGAGTGTGGACTTTGACGGACAGGCACGCGATGCAGCGACTCCCGATATCGGAGCGGATGAAGCTTCAGCAATCCCGGAAGATCCATGGGAGGTGTCGGTTACTGAGCTTGATTTTGGCTATGTGTGCAGCGGTATGAGCCCAGCCACGAGAAGCCTGACGATCTCAAATCTGGGTATGAGCGCGCTGATCTTTGATTCCTCTTGCTTCACGCTGGTGGGCTTTGCCGGTTTTGAGCTCCTGACAGAGCAACTCATCATTCCGCCGCTGAGCACGGGAGATTTGCAGTTGACTTTTGGCGGTATGGGCACAGGTGAGAGGGATGCCAACCTGATCATCTCAAAAGCGGGGATGGTGCGGAATATCTCACTATTCGGAATCCTGAACGCTGCGCTTGAGATGCCCGTGAAAGCCAATTGGGAAGCAGGTTTTGATGGCTGGATCCCGATGGACGAGATCCAAAACAAATGGCAGATCACAACCGAACAGAGCTTTAAAGATAACGCTGCGCTGACGGCTTCTCCGGCAGAGAGCAGCTTGATCCATCTCTTTGCGGATGTTGTGTTGCCGGCGAGCTCGCCCAGGCTGATCGTGAATCTGCTGCACCAAGGTGTGGATATTCAAGACTTTAGCCTTTGGCTGGTTGCGACAAACTACACGCCTCTGGCCGGCTCTTTGCCCAGCGGGCTGCGGCTGGATGCAGATTTGGGAGCCGCAGGCCAGTGGAACAGAGTAGAATACACTATCCCAACAGCTTATGCGGGGCAAACGGTGAGATTGGTCTTGAGCTTTGATGCAGCGCCTGCAGCTAAAGTCGTGATGGACAATCTGAGGCTCTTGGGTGCAGCGCAACAGCTTCTTCCACCGCAGGAGGTGGAAATCATCAAGCTGGATCAGGGCGCAAAAGTCACCTGGGCGGCACAACAATATGCCAATGAATATCTGGTGGAGGTTTCTGACGTCACAATAGAAGGTTTCACACCTCTGCAAAGCACCGGTAATACCGAGCTTCCCGTGTCAACGGATGATGACAAACGCTTTTACCGGGTGATTGCTTTTGAGTGAGGGGTTTTTGGTGCGCATCGGTAACAGTAGTAGAAACCAAACCCTTTGGAGGTGAAAGGAATGAAAAGACTCATTTATGCGCTCTTGCCGCTTGTGATCGCCCTCTTGTTGGTGGGTTGCACGGGCAGAGATGGAAGAGATGGTAAGACCTATCTCAAGATCCGTTTGATAGACTGCAATTTTTATTGGGACAGCAATCCCGCCATTCCGGATGGCTTCAGCACAGAAGTGTATTATACCAGCCGGGCGGGGAGATATCTTTATGAATATCACTGCATAGATGGAACCGTGTGGGATGGAACCTATACCTTGCATAGAATCCCCGGCGAAGAGGGTGGCTTCATGAGTGATGGAGCCGATGGCATCGATCTCTTTTACACCCTTACTTGCAGCTTTGCCGGACCAAGCCTAACCTACTATGAGGACGGCAAATGCAAAAGTGTAACGCCACTTCACACCGGTGATGATATGGTAGAGATCATCCATGAAAATGGCGGCTATAGGATACACGTCCAAGCTACCCGCAATGGAGGGAAGTCTACAACGGAGACGTCCAAATACCAAGCCAGATAGTCAGTTAGTCAGGCCATCCTCTCTGATCCACAGGTCTTTGTAGTGGATGATGTAGCCTTTGCTGGTGCTTTCTATCCGCGGAGCTGTGTCAAACTTCTGCCACAGCTCCGCCGGTATATTGAGGCTCTTTAGTGATCTGGCGAAGCGTTTGTGGGTGTATTGATACTGCTTTTGCAGGTAGTAAAGCTGGCGGAGCAGCTCCTTGTCGTGCTCTCTGGCGGGGATATTGTAACTGAGGTCTGTTCCGGGTGGCTGGTGCGAGAAAAAGAGGTAGCCCCAGCGCTCCGGATAGTGCATGGCGATCAGTCCCTGAGGGCTCCAAACCCAGTTGTATTCAGGTTTGCCTGCCACCTTCCGGTATTTGCCGTCCACCACCTCCAGCTCCCAGTGCACGCGTGAGAAATTGAGGCGCCAAAAGTCGCCTTCCCCGGGAGGCACAGGTTTGTGGGCACATTCCTTGAGCACATACATGGGGACTTTCATCTCCAAAACCCAGCCTTCATCGATGTCTGAGGGGTCGTTCAAGCTGCCCTTGAGCTGGATGCCATATTGCATGTCGCGGATGTCCCAGGCGTTGATGGCTACTTGGTCTCTGTCCCGGTAGGGTTTGATCAGGAATAAGTCCCAGAGCGTTCCCAGGGCGTTGATTTCCCACTCATAATAATCGTGCGTGTCGGAATCGGGATCGATGAAAACTTCAAAGTCGTTGTCGTGGAAGATTACGGCATCGCGCTGCGTCAGGGTAGCCCAGAGCTGCGGTTCTTCCATCTCGGCGGCGATGTAGAGCCAGTCATCATCCCAGAGCATCTTGACTCTGGTGCGGAGGAACGGCAGCGGTTTCAGCTCGCCTTCGATGTCTACAAAGTCTTCAGTCCAAGCGGCTTTCTGCCAGTCCGGTTCGTCTAAAATGCCGTCGGCAGTGATGGTGTTATCGGTCTTGAAGGCGGTGTAGGTGAGGGGAGACCAGGGCAGCTGCGGCACGGGAAAGATGTCTGCGCTGAGGCAGATGAACATCAGGGAAAAGAAGAGGCAGAGTGCGGATTTCTTCATGGTAAAGTGATGTTGCTTTTTTCCACAAGTTCTCTGGGGCTGGTGATTGCGAGGCCGATGCAGGTGTCGGCAGCTCCGTAATAGACAAAGAGGGGATCATTTCCCGCCAGAGTGCCATCTGACTGACTTCTGACCGGGATGCAGGCGGTGGGAAATACCACATTGGGTACCTGGCCGGTGGTTTCAAATATCTCACGGGGTTCAAGGACGTTTAAATCGCCACGGGCGAGGAGCTTGCTGGGATTGTCAGAGTCCAAAAGGCAGACGCCTGCCTGGTAGATTCCGCCTCCGCCAAAGTGAGTGGCGACGCCGTGGTAGATGAGCATCCAACCGAGGGTCGTCCTGAAGGGAGGCGGCCCGGGACCGATCAGCTCGTCCCAAAAGTGGAATCTGCCTTCCATGATCAAGCCTTCTTCCTGCCAGCTGTGCAGGTCTGCGGATGAATAGGCAAAGATGCGGTTGCCACTTTTGACGCCATCAGATCCGGTGATTTCGTTGGGACGGCTCAACATCCAATATCTGCCTGCGATCTTTTCATCGAAGAGCACGCCGTTGCGGTGTTGCGCTTCATTGAGGGTGCTGATGTAGTGCATGGATTCGAGGTCTGAGCTCTTGAAGATGGCCACCAGGCAGCCCGTTTCGCAATCCACGGAGCAGGTGATGTAAAAGCTGTCCTCAAGGCGCACGATACGGGGGTCGTAGATATGATAAATATGACATGGGAAGGCTTCCAGACCGGTGATGGGGAACACTTGTTTTTCGGCTTGGAAGCTGACTCCATCGTGGGAAAGCGCTTTCACGAGATGCGTCCTGCGGCCTCTATCCTGTATCCTCAAGAGCATGTGGATTTGGCCTTCGTGATAGATGGCACCGGGGTTGAAGACGCTGGTCAAATCATGCAGACTGGCATCGGCCATGTGGATATGTCTGCGGGTGATGATGGGGGAATTGGGGTGTCGTTTCATTTGAAGGCTCCTTGCAATCTTGAGATTCGTTGTGGTAAGTCAGGCTCGGCTTTGCCGTTCCAGAAGATTTCGGCAGCAGCGAAGATCCTGGGGAAGATCATACCTTTGACATCGGAAAACTCAGGAGTGTGCTCTGTCCACATGTTGGCTTGGCCACCCAGAAGCAGGTCGGGACGGCCAAAGCAGTAGTCTGCCGGGTTCAGGCTCATCACCTTCTCCAGGCTCGTGACGCCGTGAGGGCCTTGCTTGCCCGGCGTGGCTCGCCAGTCAAAGTAAAGGTATTGGTTTGGGCAGATGATGAAGCGGTTGCCGTTTTCTACAGCCAGCTTGGCGGCATCCAGGCCGTCGCCACGCCACACGCTGATGATGGGCTGTGAATCCACGCCTGTGTCCAGTATTTCATCCCAACCCATGATGGTCTTGCCGGCTTGCTGCAGCGTCTCTTGCAGCTCTCGGATCAGCCAGCCTTGCAGGGCTTCCTCATCTTTGAGGCCGAGGTCTTTGATGCGCTTTTGGCATTTGGGACACTGCTTCCAGCGGTGCTTGGGTGCTTCGTCGCCGCCGATGTGGAAATAGGGGCCGGGGAAGAGCTTTGCCACTTCCAAAACCAGCTCTTTCAGGAAAGCTACAGCCTCGTCATTGCCGGCGCAGATGATGTCTTCACTGATGCCCCAGACGCTTAAGGGCTGAAAGTCCTGCGGGAAGCAGGCATATTGCGGATAGGCGCTGAGAATGGCCATGGCGTGCCCGGGGAGGTCGATCTCCGGAACTACGTTGACCCTGTGTTCTTCCAGGATACCGAGAATCTCTTCCAAGTCAAAGTCATCCAAATAGCCACCATACATCGTGTGTTCGTCAATGCGTCGCCAAGCTCCCTTTTCCGTCAAAAGAGGGAACTTCTCCAGCTCCAAACGCCAGCCCTGATCATCGCTCAGGTGCAGGTGCAGTTGGTTCATCTTCAGGTCTCTCAGCCAGCGGGAATAAGCCACGATCTCATACCAGTCAAAGAAGTGACGGCTGATGTCCAAGTGCATGCCACGCCAAGAGTAAGAAGGCCAGTCGCGGATGGTTTGCACCTGCAGCATCCCCTGGTCATGATTTAGTGCCAGATAGAAGAGCTGCAATAAGGTGTGGTAGGCATGGTGAAAGCCCAAAACATCGGTGGCATAGCATTCTATCCTGTTTTTGGTGATCCGCAGCTCATAGCCTTCCCGGTGCGGGAGTCCCACGTCCTTGAGCCTGAATTCCATGTGCATGGTTCCTCTGACCTTGCCGTAACCCGCATCAACCCACAAATCCGTATACGGGTCGCGGTGGAAAGTCATCAGCAGGACGTCCATCAGTTCATCGGTGGAGTCGTAGGCCACCTTCACATCGTAGGGCAGCTTGAAATGCTCGTCAAAGAGCTCGATTTGCTTTGGTTTTGGGATCATTTGCTTATCCTTAGTGTCTTGATTTCATAGGGTTTGAAGTGGAGGTGCAGCTTGCCTTCTTTGTCGATGGCTACGGGTTCCAGCGGGCGTTCCCGGAGGTCGCAGAGCTGTGCTTGCTGATAGTCTTTGGGAAGGGAAAGCGTCACTTCTGCATCGCAGCCGGCGTATTCATAAAAGCGCAGGATGTCGCCATGTGAATCGTCGGCAGGCTTGATGGTGTGCAGCTTGACTCCTTCTGCCTGGTAGGAATATTCAGGGATGGGCGTGCTGGCCTCACCGGTGATTTCCTGCACGATCACGGGCGTATTGAAGAGGTGCGCCTGCGGCAGCACGTCTCCTTGCACCCGATCGCCAGGATGCGGCAAGATGCCGTAGCTGTAAGAGTGGTGGTGGATGTCGGCTTTGGGGTCTACATCTGCAGGACTGCGTAAGAGGTTGATCTCCATCTCGTTATCCACAATGCGGTGACCGTATTTGCAGTCGTTGATCAATGCCAGACCGCAATCCCTCTGCGAGAGGTCTACCCAAGTGTGGGCGGGAAATTCAAACTTGGCCAGCTCGAAGCTGTTGGAGGGCTTGGTGCTGCGCTGATACACGCCCATCGCCACTTCCGTGTTAGCTACATCCGAGATCACGTTGGCAAAAAAGTGCACCCGCAGCATCTTGTGGTGCTCCTGCCAATCCACTGTGTGGCTAATCTTTAGATAGGGTGCAGAGTCCGTGAGCTCTACCTGTTGGATGATGGTGGATTGGCCGATCTTGATATCGAAGCAAAGGCTTTGGTAGTGTCCGTCTGCCCGCACACTGCGCTCCGGGAGCAGCTTTACCTCGCTCGGTTCCCAAGGGATGGTGTCGCGGTAAAAGTGGTTGATGTCCCAGGCGCCCCAGTTGTTGGGCTCATCCTCCCAGAGGCGGATGAGGTTGGATTCCTGCTCTATCATCTGCCGGCCAGTGTCTTTCAGGATGAGGCTGGTCAGGGTGCCATTGGGTGAGAACTCAGCTTTGATATGCTGATTCTCCATGCAGAGGCTGGTGTTGGCTTCCGCTGTTTGGATGCCGCGTCCGGGCTGCCAATGCACATAGGCAAAGCCCCAGGCAGGTAGCTTGACCTTCACCCTCACCTTGTCCAACCAAAACCGGGCGGGATACTCCTCGCCGTCTGCATCCAAGGCTCTGGTGTCTTTATACCTGGCATCAAATTCCAGCCATTCCTCACGCTCAAATGCGCAAGGGTTGAACACAGCATACACGGGGTGATCGAAGCTCTTGCCTGTGTGTAAAGTCTGGATTCCTGATGCGATGTATTCATTTAAACGCTTGTGGCTGCGGGCACTGATGGCGTGCGCATCCTCATATACCTTGCCGATGGAGGAGCCGGGGAGGATGTCGTGAAACTGCAGCAGCAGTGTGTCTTCCCACACTTGGTTGAGCTCTTCAGGGTAGCCTTTTCCCAGCAGCGTGGCCAGGTATTCCGCCATGCTGAGCAAGACCTCGCTGCGGCGGTTGTTTTTCTTCATCAAAGCCTGCGTGGTGTAAGTGCCGCGATGATACTCCAGATACAGCTCTCCGAAGTATTTGGGTAGCAGCTCACGGTCTAAATCTTGGATGTGATCAAAGAAGTCCTGTCCCTTGGCAAAGATAAACTTGGGCACACCTTCCAAATCCTGCAAGCGCAGGCCGTATTCGATGTGCTCTGCTGTAGGCCCGCCGCCTCCATCGCCGATGCCATAAAGGTTTAAGAAGCTGTCACATAGCTCAGCTTGAGCGTAGCGTGCTTCCGTCTGTAGGAAGGAGGAAGGGTTGTTTGAAAAGTTATAGTCATGCGTTGGCAACTGGTGTGCCAAGATCT
This sequence comes from Candidatus Cloacimonadota bacterium, assembly GCA_029781115.1. Taxonomy (GTDB): domain Bacteria; phylum Cloacimonadota; class Cloacimonadia; order Cloacimonadales; family Cloacimonadaceae; genus UBA3900. Next base: position 7,147 of record JAKOXG010000019.1, on the reverse strand, counting down.
GCGAGCCGTCGATGCCTTCCCACACAAAGAGCTGATCCACAAAGGCGTTGCTCTCGTTCCAGCTCAGCTTTTGCGTCATGAACCACTTCAAGCCGGCTCCGATGAGGAACTGTGGCAGGTTGGCGCTGTAGCCGAAGCAATCCGGCAACCACAAGCCTTGAGGGCTGATGCCAAACTCCTGCTCGAAGAAGCGCAAGCCATAGGAGAGCTGCCGGATGATGGATTCGCCGCTGATCAGGTTGGTGTCAAACTCTACCCAGCCAGCACCTTGCACCTCCCAGTTACCTTTCTTGATAGCCTCTTTCACCTCTTGATAAAGCTGCGGATACAGCTCTTTCATCCACTTATAAAGCTGTGCTTGCGAGGCTCCAAATATATAGCCGGGGTATGCGTCGATCAAGCGCAGCGCATTGGCAAAGCTGCGTCCGCCCTTGCGCTTGGTCTCCCTTATCGGCCACAGCCAAGCCAGATCAAGATGCGCATGCCCCACGCTGAAAGCCTTGAGCGCAGAGGCATTAGCCGGTTGGCTCAGCAGCTCAGCCAGGATGCGCCGGCACTGCTCCCTGTCTTGCGCCCAGAGATCACATACGCGGTTGAGTCCATAGAGGATGCGCTTGCGCCGCGTCTGCCCTTTGTCCAGCGCCAAAGCAAGGTCCAAAAGCAGGCTCATATCCCGCAGGATGGACTGCAACTCGCTATCCACGGTGCAGAGGTGACAGGCCTTGAGGTGAAAGACGTCACGTCCGCCACCAAAGAGGCCATTTGCCGCCGATTCGATCAGGATTACGTGCTTTGACTCTGCATCCGAAAGGGGGATAAAGTATTTGCCGGCTTTGTGATACCAGTCCGCTCCCGCAGTGAGACCCTGCCAGGGACTGCCATCTTTCCACACGCAGCCTTCGCCCTCGTTATCAAACCACAAGCCCACCTTTTGCCCTTTGAGCTCGGCGGGGATGGTGGCTTCAATCCGAAACCAGGCGCTGCTCCAAAGCTCGCCCCAAACCTCACCAATCCCTATCTCCTGCCAAGTTCCGGTTTCGATCTCAGTATAGGGAATGGGTTCGGGATTGGGCAAATAGCTGACCTTCACCGCTGCCTGGGCGGGATAGATCTGCTTCTGTTCACGGGCGATCAGCTTTTTGATCCGCTCGATGTGTATGTGTTCGTTTTTCATCTTAACAATCCATCTGCAGGAGAGCCCACGGGTTGCAGGCATCTCCCAGATTATTTTGAAGGTCAGGATAATGAGGATAGTTTTGCTGTCAATATCAATGTTCAGGCTTTGGCTCAAAATGTGCACATCAGAGATCAGAGACCGGTCTGTGATAAGTTGAGCTTGACACAGAAAGCCCATTCAGATACGATGCTACAACTAAAAAGGAAACGATAAAACTATGGACATCAAACTAACTAAAGCACTGATACACAAGCTGCCTAAGACGGATCTGCACGTGCACCTGGATGGCAGCGTGCGCATCAATACCATCTTGGAGCTTGCCAAGGAAGAGAAGGTCTCTTTGCCCACCATGGATGCCAAAGAGCTGGCCAAACTCATCGTTTGTGGAGACCACACGGTAAGTTTGAATGATTATTTGCGGGGTTTCGACATCGTAAACCAAGTTTTGCAGAGCAAATCCGCATTGCGCAGAGTAGCTTACGAGCTGGCAGAAGATGCCGCCAAAGAAAACATCCGCTACATGGAAGTGCGCTACTCGCCCATCTTGCACACGCAGAAAGGCTTGAAGCTCACCGAGATCTCGCAGGCTGTGATCGATGGACTCAAGGATGCAGAGCGGGATTTCAACATCAAGACCGGCGTCATCATCTGCGGCATCCGCAACATGGACCCCATCACCTCGCTCAAGCTGGCTGAATTGGCCATCGCTTACAAAAACAAGGGCGTGATCGGCTTTGACCTGGCCGGTGGCGAATACAACCACCCCGCCAAAGACCACAAAGACGCATTTGACCTGGCTTTGCGCAACAACCTCAACATCACCATCCACGCCGGCGAAGCCTACGGCCCCGAAAGCATCCACCAAGCCCTGCATTATTGCGGCACACACCGCATCGGACACGGCACCCGGCTGGTGGAAGACGGCGATCTGCTGAACTATGTAAACGACCACCGCATCCCCCTGGAAATCTGCATCAAAAGCAACTATCACACCAAAAGTGTGCCGGATTTGAACAACCACCCCATCGATTTCTACATCAGCTATGGCCTCAGAGTTACCATCAATACAGACAACCGCACCATTTCAGACACCACGCTCACGGATGAATACATGCTGGCGATCAAGCTCTTTGATCTCGACTATCCGGTGGTCAAAAACCTGGTGTTAAACGGCTTCAAGAGCGCCTTCATCCCCTATAAACAAAGAGCCAGGCTGATCAACGACACGCTCAAGGAATTTGATCTCATCGAGGAAGAAGAGCTCAAAACCAAGATCAAGATCAAGGAAAACCTCTAATCATGAAAGCACTGATCAAGACCATTTCCGCCTCCTTTGATACGGCGCAGCAGGCTTTGAGAAGCTTCATGGCCTCTTCGGATGGCTATTCCTCCATCGCTGCGATAGCCACCGAGATTGCGCAGAGTTTTCAAGCAGGCGGAAAGTGCATCATCTTCGGCAATGGCGGCTCCATGTGCGATGCCAATCACTTTGCCGAGGAGTTCACCGGCAGATTCCGCTCTGACCGTCCCGCACTGCCCTGCATCTCCATCAGCGAGCCCTCGCACCTCAGCTGCGTAGCCAACGATTACGGTTTTGACGAGGTCTTTGCGCGTGGCGTGCAAGCTTATGCCAAAGCAGGCGATATGGTGATCGGCATTTCCACCAGCGGTTCCTCGCCCAATGTGATCAGAGCCATGCAAGCCGCCAAAGAGCTGGATTGCAAGACCTTTGCGCTTCTGGGCAGAGACGGCGGCGCCCTCAAGGACTGTTGCGACCACCAGATCATCATCCCCGGCGAGACTTCCGACCGCATCCAGGAAATCCACATGATGATCCTGCACATCATCATCGAGTGTGTGGAACAAATCTTATACCCCTAAAGGAAAGGCATCATGAAAAAGCATCTTTTCACCATCATCCTTCTGGCTCTCAGCTTCGTTTTACTGGCTCAGGGCAACTATTACGACGCCATTGGAGACCAGCATAGCCAAGCGCTGCTCTATGCCCTGCGAGCCCTGATCAGCACCAATACCAACAGCAGCTACAGCGGTGCAAAAGCCCAACTCTTTCAGCAACTGGAAAACCATAACGGCTACGTGACCTGCATCTACACCGGCAGGGAGTTTAACGTGGGTTACAATTACACCGGTTCCAGCGACCCCAACACCGAACACGTCTATGCACAGAGCTGGTTTTCCAGCAGTGAATCCAGCATCAAAAAGGCCGATCTGCACCACCTTTTCCCCAGTGATATGAGGACGAACAGCTCGCGCAGCAACTACCCCATCTTCACCGTGGCAAACCATAACAACGCCGATGTTTACTACACCAGCACGCCCTGGCAGAGCTATAGAGGCCAATGCGCCACCGGACACACCGTGTTTGAACCCGCAGACCAGAGCAAGGGAAACATCGCCCGCGCCCTCCTGTATTTCTATGTGAGATACAACGATAGCCTCGTGCAACAATATGTAAACATGCTGCCGGTGCTCATCGAGTGGAGCAATAGCGATCCCCCGGATGCGCACGAAATCGCCCGCAACCAAGGCATCTACGAATTTCAGGGCAACCGCAACCCCTTCATCGATCATCCTGAATATGTAGACCGCATCTGGAACTACAGCTCCAGCGACGACGAGACTGTCCCCGCCACTGCAGGACTGCTGCTCAAGGGCGTCTATCCCAATCCCTTTGCCGCTCAAGCCACCTTCCAATTGGACAGCAAGCAGGCGCAAAAGGCAGAGCTTTCCGTCTTTGATATCCGAGGCCGCAAGGTGCATTCCCAAAAGCTGTTGCTACACACCGGCGAAAACCGGCTCTCATGGGACAGCCAAGACCTTGAAGCAGGAGTTTATCTGCTCAGGATCAGCACCGGCGCCGACTGCATCACCACCAAGATAGTCAAAATCACAGGGTCGTAAGGCTGTGTCTGCTGTTCGTTTGCTGCTACTTGCTCTGCTGATCTCAGCAGCAGCGATCATGGGATGCTCGGCCAATTCGGCCAACATCTACCCGCTGCCTAAGGCCTATCTCCATTACGAACAGCTACGTAGCCGCCTCACCGAGATCAGCCGGCAAGACCCCAACCTGGCGCAACTGCACGTGCTGGGCTTCAGCTCCACGGAAGAGCTGCCCATCCTTGCCCTCCAGATAGGTAAAGCCCAGGCGCAGCGCAACATCCTCATCATCGGCCAGCATCATGGAGACGAGGTTTTGGGCGTTGAGCTCAGCGTCGCTTTGGCGGAAGAGCTGGTGCAGAAGCATGACAAGGACAAGCTTTGGGGTCAGGTCATGGACGAATACCGCGTTTTCATCGTCCCCACCATCAATCCCGAAGGCTGGAAGCGGGTCTGTGATGGCGAATATCAGTTTAAACGCAAAAACAACCGTGACACCAACAAAAATGGCCACCTGGATCTCCGCAGTGACGGAGTAGACCTGAACCGCAATTATCCCGTCTTTTGGGCAGATCAAGTGCCCGTGCCACCCGGACACGCAAACTTCAAAGGCGAGCGTCCTGCCTCCGAAACCGAGGTGCAAGCCATCATGGAGCTGGCCCAAAGATACCACTTTGACCTGGCCATCTTCTATCACAGTTCCTCCACCGGGGCTTTCAGCGAGAAGATCTTCCTGCCAAACCGCATCAACGGCGACGAAGAGCTGGGTCAAAAGCTGGACGAACTGCTGATCTTTGCCCAAGACTATGCATCCAGAGTCAAAAAGGACTACCAGAAGGGTTATTATCATGTGGGAGAAGGCAATAGCTCACGCGTGGGCAATGCCCGCAATTTCTTTTTTCACACCTATCAGGCCGACGCCTTTTTAGTGGAATTGGGAGGCATAAACTCCGCCGGCATCAGCGTGGTGCATCCCAATGGTAAAATGAAAGACAAAATAGTGACCAAACATTTAAAGGCTCTGCGACAAATCCTTTCTCAAAGAGCAAAAAGGAAGTGAGATCATGCCTGTTTTGAAATCATTGCAAGACCCCAACAGCGAGCTGGTAAGGCTGTTGGATTCCCTCTACGACGGCATCTATGTGGTTGACCTCGATAGAAATATCCTCTTTTGGAACAAAGCCGCCGAGAGGATCACCGGCCACAAGGCCGAAGAAGTGATGGGACGCAGCTGTAAGGACAATATCCTCAACCACATAGACGAAAACGGCGTGCTGCTCTGCCTCAACCATTGCCCCCTGCTCAAAGCCATGGAAGAGGATGTGGATATCTCCGCCAAAGTCTATCCCACGCACAAAGACGGTCACCGCTTCCCCGTGGAAACCCACATCTCCAATATCCGTGACGATCAAGGTAAGATCGTGGCGGGCATAGAGATATTCCGTGACGTCACGCACCAGGAAGAGTATCGGATCATCCAGGAGAAGTTTAAAAACCTGATCCGCAAATATGTGTCCACCACCACCTTCGACGATGTGATGGAACGTGCGGAAGGGGATGCCACCGCGGGAAGTCCACGCCTGGTGGACATCACCGTGATGTATCTGGATGTGGTTGGCTTTACCGGCTTTTCCGAGCGCAACGGCAGCGAGGTCACCATGGAAATGCTCAATGAGCTCTTTGGCATCTGCGATGTGATCACCCGTGAAAGCCTCGGCGACATCGACAAATTCATCGGTGATGCGGTGATGGCTACTTTTACAGATGCCAAAGATGCCGTGAAAGCTGCCCGTAAAATCCTGGATAAGGCATTGCCCAAGATGAACAAATCCAGAGCGGAACGTGGCTTGGAAGAGGTGCAAATCCGCATCGGCATCAATAGCGGCGTCGTGATCCAAGGCGAAATCGGCACCCGCGACAGACGCGACCTCACCGTGATCGGCGATACGGTGAACGTGGCTGCCAGAGTGGAAAAAGCCAGCCCATCAAACGGTTTGATGATCTCCGAAGCCACCTTGGCACGCCTCGATCGCAAGGCCATCTCAGCATTTGAATTCAGCCAGAAGATCCAACTCAGAGGCAAAGAGGACTTCATCAACCTCTATCTGGCCAAGAAGGCCTAAGCTTCGCAGTCTGAACTGACGTGCAGCTTATCACTGCCGGAATTCAAAACTGCCGGCTTGCTGATATGCCCCTCTATAATATACACTGACGATCTTACCTTGTGGACAAAAATCCACAGAATAAAGCTCGTAACTACCTGTAAATAGAGGTGATACAAAAGGAGCAAATATTGCCACCTTTCGGGCGTTATTAAAATACCGGCTCAACCAGCCCTGTACGGGCGCTTGCCATAGCGCCGCAGTATGGTCGCTTGCCAAAGCGACCCACCCGTAGCTGGCAAGCGCCGGCTACCATTTTGCAGTAGTTTATATCCAACTAAAATAGTGGGAGTTTATCTCCACTATCCGGCAGCAAAAAAACAGGTCAAAAATCAAAATTTGACATATTACTATAACACATCAATCTATAACCCCTATTACAGACCCTCCTCAAATGCCGATTCCAGGCGGACTCCCAACTCCTTCCCTGCTGCTCTCCTGCTCCTCTAACAAGTAAGCAGTAAGAAAGCAGGCAGTTAGGAGCAGGAGGCAAGTGGGAGGAAAATGGGTATCGGGAAGGTGGGTAAGGCGAACGTAAAATCAACCTTTGCGCTTTCCTCCGTTTTCGGCAAACAAATTATGGGCGAGTTTCGGCAGCAATCAGCCACTGAAATCCAAGAAAATAGTGGTTTTTTGGCACGGGTCAATTTATTGCTTGACAGATTTCGTGTATCATTGGATTCAACACTGTGGATGAATGATTTTAAGAGGGATATCAAATGATTAACTCTGACATTAAAAACATGAGCAAAGAGCAAAGTGATGCCATCTTTGGACAGATTGCCCGGTTGGCAAGGGAGATTTTTAGCAACATGGATCTGTCTTCTGATTTGGTCAAAGCCGCACAAATGCTACTTTTGAAGAGCTCTATGCCTCAAGATCCGGCGGAGATTACCAAAGAATTTATCGC
>JAKOXG010000004.1 GCA_029781115.1 Candidatus Cloacimonadota bacterium | reverse complement strand
ACTACCTTGCAGTAGCACCCATCCGGTATTAGCCCAAGTTTCCCTGGGTTGTCCCGAACTCGAGGGTAGATAACCTACGTGTTACTCACCCGTTCGCCACTCTCTCAGCACCCGAAGGTGCCGATACCGTTCGACTTGCATGCCTAATCCACGCCGCCAGCGTTCGTCCTGAGCCAGGATCAAACTCTCCATCATAATAATTACAATGTATGTTGCGTTTTTCTTGACAAGTTTGCTCGCACAAATGTCTATGGCACTCTATATACTGTATAAAGAACTGTATTTTTGCTGCCTGCGTCGTGCAGGTTGGGTCATCATCGTTGGAGGCCTTTTTTTTGTCAACAGAAATCTTGGAACTTTTTTGTCTCCGGTGACAATCTGGCTTGCTAACATGCCTATTTAGCGATGAATACTAAAATGCAAAAAACAAGGATTATTAACATGGAAACGGTGAGAAAAGCCGTTGAGAGACGTCAGAGAAGGAGTGCTTTGGGTAGTTTGTGTAAATAGGAAGGCTAATTACTCTACTTATGAAATAGATAGGCTGCTTTTGCAGTTGGATGTAGAGCATTGCAGAAATAGCGATAGCATGGCGTTATAATTGAGTTTGCCGCTCAATATAGAATATTATAGGTTGTGTTCCTGATGCATATTCCTCCGTGTAATCACCTTGTGGATGAACAAGTGCCAAGTGAGTGACAAGCTAAAGATTCATGCCGAAGGATAAGCAAACTACCTCTATAATGCTAAGAAGACCCAGCACCTCAATTTGGATGCTGGGTCTAAAGCATTATTGGATATCGATTCCATTGATGGAAAAGACAGTTGCCTGGCCAATGGATAGCTCCATAGACCGAATTACGCTATACATTGTGGCATATCCATCATCAAATAAGGGGCCTTGCTCCCAAGATTGATCGGGAACATAGACTGTATTATCCTTATCATCTTTGCAGTGTGCTCTTACGGTGTTCACAACATCAGCATGAGAACTAAACAGCTTACCATCTATCTCTTCGGCATTGATGAATCCAAGGTAAGCTAGAACAACTGGGATGCCATGCTTTGCGAGAAACCAACTCCAAGCAAAACGGTTTGTTAGCTGGTAAGGGCTTTTGTCGCTGAGATTGAATTTGAGCTTTGAGAGCTCACTTAGGCCTTTGTTAGCCTCATCAATTGCATTGATTATCTTATAGTGATTATCACGGCTACGGGGATTCTTCTGATCATAACTCTTTACTTGACGCGACAGTTCGGCTTTATGTGCCTTTGCTTCAACCAATATAAGGCCTGCTTGATTATGAATTTCAGCAATGCATGCCAAATCCCAGTTCGGCGTGTTCACATTATTGGTATGAACGAGCCACCAATTTTCGATTTTACTCTTGAAATCTGCGTAGTCTGAGAATCCGCCTTTGTTGCTCTCAAACAATTTACTCATGAAATCAACTGCAATGTTCTTGTTAAAGATGAGTTCATCAGGCTCCCTTCTTCCACAAGGAACAATTGTAGGGTCTTTTGGGACTTTAACCTCTTTCAGGTTAACCAGCTTCTCCAAGATTGTAGAATCTTGTTTAATCAACAAGCTTAAATCCAAGCATCTGATTCTACTGCCGAGTTTGTCTTTTTCTTTAAGTTTCATTATTACCTCCTTAGAAACCTATACTTTTCTTATCGTCATCGGTCCATTGCAGCTCCAGCTCAGCATATTTCAGCAGATCGTGCAGCCCCAAGAACCTATATTCTTCTTCACGTCCAATGGCTTCAACGCAGGCATTTTGGATAACCAAAGCGATCTGTGCGCCACTGAACTTGTATTTCTTTGCCAGAAGCTCAATATCAATGTATTCTGAGCCTGGGATTTCTTTCTTAAGATAAAGCTTCCACAGCTTGAATCTACTCTCATAATCCGGAAATGCAAACCTGAATTTGAGATCGAAGCGGCGAAAGAATGCCTCATCAAGGTTTGTCTCCAGGTTTGTAGTCAGGATCAGGATGCCTGGGAAGGTCTCCAGTTCTTCCAAGATAATGCTTTGGATGGAGTTTTCGATGGTATCGCAACTTGAGGTATAGCTGGTCGATCTTGCATGGATGAGCTGATCTGCCTCATTCAAGAGGAACACGGGTGCATTCTCATCTTCTGCAGCCATCTTGCGCATCTCGGTAAAGGCTTTCTTGATCAGTCTCTCTGTCTCGCCGTAGTATTTATTGCGCAGTTCGGGCACATTAAGCGTGATCAGTTCTTTCTGCAACTCATTGGCGATTGCACCGGCTGTGTAGGTCTTTCCGGTTCCGGGATCTCCGTAAAGCAGCATCACCACGCCTTCTTTGTTGCTTTGTCCGGAAAAACCCCACTCCTTCAAATCTCTGCGTTTATCGGCATCACACTTGGTGATTATCTGGCGAATGAGCTGCCTGTCAGATGCGGGCAGTATCACATCATCAAGGGTTTGAACAGGCTTGCACCTTTGGAAGTAGGGGCTCAATTTCGGGGCATCCTTTGCAGATGAACTCATCTCGTATCCCAATGAATCCATGATGTCAGGAGGCACGATTAGTCCAAACACTCCAAATCTAGCCATGCGCGCATCTTTGCTGATCAAACCAGCGGATACCAGACTGGAACTCTCACTAAGCTGTTCCTGCATTTGCCATCTGTGGTTTGGATCAGGTGCCAGGGACAGGATTAGATCACTCTCCGCAATACTGCTATCACCATAAAGCTGATGATACATGACCAAAAGCATGATAAATAGCTGCTCATCGCTTAGCTTATGCTGGCGAAGAAGTGTTTTTATACCCAAGCTGTCAGGTGCAGCCATAATCCTGTCTTTGAGGAGACGCAGGCAAGCGGACAGAATCGGATATTCCAACACCGGATTCCTGCCCATGGTCTCTGCATGCCTCCTATCGTAAAAGCAATTATAGCAAAAAGATAAGCTCCGCTTCAGATCGCAGAAGAAATCCTCATCGATCAGCCACTTTTCTTTCATAACCGCCTCCAAGTCTGTCTTGAAGTCTCTACCCAATATCCTGAGCATGATGTCTTTGCTCAGACAGTAGGCAGTCGATTGCAGAACCATGGGATTTACTCTGTAATTGGCAACCATCTTGGCATCAAAACAGATGATGTTGCGCTCCAACAAGCTGATGAGATATTCCGCGCAGGTTCGGACATCGTAACGCTGAATATTGGCACAGGCGCAGACGACAGGCCAAGCAAGGCTAAGACCCTGCGAATCGAGATGATTGCGCCACAACTCCACGATCACCATCACATCCGTCTGGTCAAGCTGATAGCACTCAAATAGCGGATGTGTGATCAATTGCTGCACATGCTCATTCAACCTCTTTACATCGGGTTTTGACAGACACCCAGCATTTGGAGCAATCTGATTCCCCACACTTGAAACCTGCTGCGCAGGCTTCAGCTCAATCAGCTTATGCAATATTTCTACAGGTGCTCTAACCTCAATCCTCATTTTTCTCCCCCTTATAAAGATTCCCATTTAGTTAAACCGTCTATGTTGTAGATTTTCTGGTATTCAGTCTGCCCTTCCATGATGAGTTCAGTAATAACGCGAAACTGCCTTTTCACCTCGACACCTTTGATTTGATTCAAAATAGCATCTCGGTGCTCTGAAGTCATTTTCTCATACAAGGTTCCAGTTTTGAAGTAGTTTGACCTGCGAGCAGAATCACCCGGTCCTCTGGTGGTGTCGATTTGCCTCCTGCCCAGATGGGTGGTGTAGCCAAAACACTCCATCACCACCTTGATCATATAGCCTATCATTTGTTTGCGGATCATGATGTTTTCATCACCCTCAGGTGGGAAGACCTTTTCAAACATGGGCCCCAATATCTCTGCTGCCGGCCTCCTGATCTCGGTAGCCGAAACCATCTTGATGACGCACTCTCTGCTGCTGATTATCTCCCAGGTCTTTTCAGCATCGGGATAACTGGACTCGCCCTTAAGCATAGATACCAGACGCGGACTGAACAAGTGCAGCGGATAGGGGTGTTCTACGCTAATCACAAAGGGATAGCGTTTGCCCAAGTATAAATCTTCCGCTCTTTCCTTAACCTCGGCGAGCTCCCCAGAAGCATAGGCCTCCGAGGCTCTTCCGAGTAGACTTAATTGGTTCAGTTTTATATTTTTCATTGTTCAACCTCCATATGTGCCGGACGTTATAATAATATAGCCTTTCCTGTCAAGTAGAATCTTGGTTAAGCTCTCTGATTCAGCCCTGGCTACATCATATAACTATATTATATATCATGCTATTAACCATATTATTACATTTCTCTTTCCCCACACAAGTTCCCGCACAGCATACCCCACATATTGCATACGTGTATACCACAAATCACAACTCCTTATTACAGCCCAGCCGCCACCTCATTACGCCCATTGATCTGCCAACAATCACCTTGACAGGTTTACTCATTTCAAATTATAGTGACCCAATTGCAGAATGTAGAATGTTATTCGTGCATTTTGCTTCATACTATATATCTAAGCTGCTTCCGCACCTGGCATTATGGGTTCGAGAGCTAAAGACCGAAAACAACAAACAACTATTCATTTTGACATAAGGAGTCAGATAATGAGACGACTATTGCTGTCAGTCATGGTTCTTGTCATGATTTTCCCGATGCTTTCATCGCTCGGTGCCCTGGAGGTTACCGTTGGTGCCGGTGATGAAAATGCCCGTTATCCTTTTGATTTTTATTGGAAGAACTCCATCTACCAATGCTTGTATTTCCCGGATGAACTGGGGATGACAAATGGAACGATCACCCAGCTCAAGTTTTACAACAATTTCTCATCCTCTACAGCTTTATCCAAGCCGATCAAGATTTGGCTTGGCAGCACTCAAGTGGAAGACCTCAGCGGTGGTTTTATCCCATCAACATCCCTGAATTTGGTTTATGATGGCACTATGGATTTCCCAGTTGGGGAAAACACCATCACCATTACTTTGAATACGCCTTATATGTATACTGGCGGAAACCTGGTAATGATGTGCAATCGCGTGATGGATTCCGTAGCGCTGTCATCCTCAGATAGGTTCAAATGTCAGACCGCTGGAGCAGCCAGAGGACGCTTTTTGCGTAGTGACAGCACCGTTTACGATCCCGCCAACCCTGATCCCGGCACAGCCACTGCTCAATTCCCTCAAACCACTTTTGTCTATACCGATCAACTCATCCAAAACGATCTTGCTGCATATACTATTACTGGTAACGGTATGCCCACTCAAGGTCAGGAAACCATTTACACGGTCACCATCAGCAATATTGGTGTCAACTCTCAAAACAATTATCAGGTCAAGCTGATGAGCAGCCCAGATACAGAGCTTGCCAGCGTTGCCGGCCCGGCAATAGATGGACAGCAGACCTTGGAGGTTCCTATCACCTGGACTCCTTCTGAAGTTGGCCCACTGGCAATTTATGGAAAAGTTGTCCTAACTGGCGATGAGTATGATACAAACAACGAAACTACCATTTTGAATATTAACGTGGTGCCTGCCGGCATCACAGCCGTAACTATTGGCGACGGAAGCCAAAACCTCCGCGTACCCATCGATTTTTACTACAAGAGCTGCATCAGCCAGTATATGTATTATCCAGATGAAATCAACACATTCGGTTCCATCAACTCCCTGATTCTCCACAATATGTTTCCCACAGCCATAGAAAACACCCCGATAAAGGTCTGGATGGGAATCTCCAATCTGGATGATCTCAGTGGTGGTTGGATTCCTGCGAGCCAATTGACTATGGTCTATGATGGAACGGTCGACTTTCCCTCTGGTGAAAACAACATCGTCATTCCTTTGCAGATTCCTTTCAGCTACACGGGTGGGAACTTGGTGCTAATGTTCAAGAGACCTCTGGATACGCAATACTACTCAACTTCACATTATTTTAAAGCTCAAACCATAGGCACAACACGTGGCCGCCTCCAACGCTCCGACACGGTAGACTATGATCCCGAAGAACCTCAGGCGTCCGGAACACTTACAGGGCAATTCCCGATGACCAGTTTCCAGATCACGCCATTGAGCGACGAGCCCACCTTCAATATCCATCCCGTGGCTGCAGATCTCGGCAATGTGCTTTTGGATACCGCTGCGGACCGCATCTTCACCATCCGCAACGTAGGTGGCGGCACTTTGGGTATCAATACAATTGAAATCAGCGGTGATACCTTCTTTACGATTCCAGAACCTCCCGCCCTGCCTGCAAACTTGACCGTGGGACAAACACTGGAATTTACAGTCAACTATGCCCCCACCGAGGCTGGAGTCCACAATGCAACCATTACCATCAACGATAACCGTAGCGTTCACACTGCCACCATCACCGCCAACTGCATCGATACCAATATCACGACCCTGCCCTACACCCAAAACTTTGATGATGTCACCACTCCCAACCTTCCCCTCGAGTGGGGTAGCTTGATTGATGCCGGCGATTCCAATCCGGTAGTTGCTACAGTGACTACAGCACCGCATAGTGCACCACAATGTGTGCGCATTTACAATGGGAGCCCTGCAGCAAATAGTGTCATGCTTTTGGCACCTCCCGTCAGCCCCACCATACCACTTAATGGCGTGCGCTTGAAATTCTGGGTCAGGGGCACAAGTGCTACCTACAGCTTGAACATTGGAGTCTTGGATGACCCCTTGGATGCTTCATCCTACACCGAAGTTCATTCCATGAACACTCCCAATACCTGGACGGAAGTCGTCGTTCCCTTCAATGCTTACACAGGCAATGGGCGCTTTGTGGTCTTTAAACATGGCAATACATCAAGTGCTCAGAGCATCTATATTGACGATGTGACCTTTGAACAGATTCAGGAAAATGACCTCGCTGTGTTTGAATTGACCGGCCCTCCAACCCCATCGGCGGAATCACCTGTCACCTACACCGCCCATGTCACCAACTGGGGAACAGCAGCTCAAGACACCTATACCGTGACTTTGCATGATGGCGAAGACAACCTCCTGGCCACCACAAATGGCGTTGCAATCAATCCCGGCGAGACAGTTGAGCTTCCTTTGACTTGGACTCCCGCTCAGCCTGGTGCAATAAACATTTACGCAAAGGTAAACCTGGCTTCAGACCAAAACACAGACAATGACCAGTCCCCCACCTTGACCATCGCGGTGCAAGCTCCAGGCTCATTGGTTGTTACAGTAGGAACCGGAACCTCCACAAACACCACCACCGGTGCGCCCACTCCTTATGGCACACGCTACAAAAGCTTCCATCAGCAATATCTGTTTAAAGCAGACGAACTATTCGCCTGTGGCGCAGCTCCTGGTCTGATTACCTCTCTGGCCTTTGAAGTGAGCAACATCAACAACTGCTCGCCCATGCCCAACTTCTCCATCAAGCTCAAGCACACTCAGCTTGATGCCTTTACCAACTCCTTTGAAGCTGGTGACTACACCCAGGTGTTCTTTGAAGACGGTTTCATGCCCGTCGACGGTTGGAACGTACACGCTTTTGACACACCCTTTGTCTGGAACGGTGTAGACAACATCATTGTGGACATCATAACAACACTTGTCCAGGGAAGTTACACCCAAAATGCCAGCGTTTATTATACTCCCACCACCGGGACCAACACCTCCCTCAGATACCAGAGCGACACGCAAAATGCCGAGTTGGGCACAACCGGAACCATGAGCGATAAAAGAGCCAATATCAGACTCTATCTCAACGTCTCCGGAATGGGCTCACTGAGCGGAACCGTGACTTCTGACGGCGTGGCTGTACCTGAGGTAAACATTGATGTGGTAGACACGCCCTATGGTGCTGTCACAGATGCTCTTGGCCAGTATAGCATCCCCTATATCGGAGCAGGCAACTACAACGTGACCGCCAGCAAACTCGGCTATGATACCATGACCTTACCCGCAACAATCGTAGAAGACCAAACCACCACTTTGGACTTCAATCTTACTGCTTCTTCCGCAGTGACTGTTACCGGTTTTGTGGCGGGAAGTGATCAGCCCACAGTAGGCCTGGAAGGAGCGCAGGTGAGCCTCACCGGCATCACAAACTACTCTGCAGAGACTGATGCCACCGGACACTTCACCATCCCCGGTGTGCTGGGTGGAAACACCTACGATTATTTGGTCACCTACGAAGGATATTCAGACCTGGTGGGCAGCGTCACCATCGGCAATACGGACTACAACATGCAGACCCTGATACTGGATGAAATTGCCTACCCGCCTTCCGGAGTGATCGCTGAAGAAAACGTAGCCCAAACCGAAGTATCTCTTATCTGGAATTCACCCACTGCCGTTCCTCCCTATGATGATTTTGAGATGGATGATGGCGGCTGGGTACCCACAGCTTCCTGGGATCCGGTGGGAGACTGGGAATGGTCGGACAGCTATAATATTGATGGCTTTGAATACATCTACACCGGAAACAACGTCCACCCACCTCAGAGTGCCTATTCCGGAACAGGAATGTGGGGAACCAAAATGCACACAAACTACACCAACTCCGGTGGTTTTAATTACCTCACCAAGACCTTCAACCTCACTGGCATTCAGAATCCTGAAATCAGGTGGTGGAGCTGGGAAAACGTATTTGGCCAATTTGACTATTGCCAATTGAGGGTAAATGACACACTGGTCTGGGGGCCTTCCTGGGATTATCAGAACACCCAATGGCAAGAGCGCGTGGTAAGCCTCGCAGACTACGCCGGCCAGGACAACGTCCAGATCACCTTTGAAATGTATGCCTCAACGGTGGTGAACTATGCAGGTTGGTATATTGATGATGTGTATGTGGGAACTGCATTGGATAGAGCTGTTGCCCAAGCTCCATCCATCACCCCGGCTTGGATGTCCGGCCTCAGTGAGCAGGCAGCCGCAGCCAGAGCTGATGAGCTCGCACATCAAAACCCGACCAGACTCACTCAGCACAGCCGCCAATCTCAGAGAGTGCTCACAGGCTACAGAGTCTGGCGTCTATTGCAGCAAGATATTGAGAACGAAGCTCTTTGGACTCTGCTCACCCCCACCGTTGTTACGGATACCACCTACGTAGATACCGCATGGCAGCCTCTACCCTCTGGAGTGTATCAATATGCAGTGAAAGCTGAGTATACAAACGGTGTGTTCTCCACCCCTGCCTTCTCAAATGAGATTCACAAAGGCATGATGGGCACCATCAGTGGAATGGTGACGGAATTTGGAACCGGACTTCCCATCAGTGGAGCCACCATCGCTGCTGGAGACTACTCCGGCACCTCAGGCGCAGATGGAAGTTATGCCTTCCTGGCCTATCAGGATACCTACGCCGTGACCTGCACCAAGACAGGATACCAAAATGCTGTTTATCCCGGAATTGTGGTAACGGGAATGCAGACCACCACCGTGGACATCACGATGACTGAAATCACCCTGCCACCCGTGAACGTACAAGCAGAAGAAGAAAGTCAATCAACTGTGAACGTTACCTGGGAAAGCCCTACAGGCGAAGGAGGTCCTGGCGGTTCATTGTCTGAAGACTTTGAATCCTACGATGATTTTTCCGTCTCCTTTGCTCCTTGGGTCACGGTGGATCAGGACAATACTCCCACCTACGGCATTCAAGGGGTAACATGGCAAAACCAATTTAACCCCCAAGCCTTTATCATCTTCAACCCCAGCCAGACGTCGCCGCCCCTGACCAGCTTTACACCTCATTCCGGCAGCAAGGCAGCCGTTTGTTTCAACTCAACCCAAACGGTAAACGACGACTGGCTGATCACGCCTCTGCTCGCACCCCAACCTGGCGACAGCTTCAGCTTCTGGGCAAAATCACACACTGATGAATATGGCGAAGAACGCATCAGGATCGGCGTGAGCAATGGCTCAACCACGCCTTCAGACTTCACCATCATCAGTGGCGGAAGTTATGTGGAAGTTCCCGCAGTCTGGACGCATTATACCTTTGATATCAGCTCCTACGTGGGGCAGACCATCCGCCTTGCTATCAATTGCGTTTCAGACGATGCCTTCTTCTTGGCAATCGATGATGTGAGCATGGGTGCTTCAAAGCTCGCCAGCGTCTATCCCGCCCCGGTTAAGGAATCCACAGAAACCTTGGTTCGTAGCGTTGGCACTCCATCAAGATACGCCAGTGTATTCGAGAGAGCCAAGGCAGCCCCTCGCGGAGACCGAGCTCTGCTGGGCTATAGAGTGTGGAGATTCGCCCAAGGTGAAGAAGCAAGCGAAAACTTCTGGATTTCACTGACTCCTGAGCCAATCACCGAATTGAGCTTTGCTGATGATGGCTGGCAAAACGTTACCGACGGAAGCTACAGATGGGCTGTAAAGGCCGTTTACACCGGTGGAGCTCTCTCACCTGCAGCTTTGTCTGAACCGCTTACCAAAGTCACCTACATCGGCACTATTGCCGGTATCGTGAGGAATACTCAAAGCCTTCCCCTCCGTGGAGTGACAATCACCTGCGGAGAAACCACCGCCACCACCAACGACATCGGCGCATACAGCATGCAGATGGAAGCCGGTATCTATTCAGTGACAGCAAGTCATCCTGAATATCATTCGGTTACAGTGGATAATGTGCAGGTCTATCCAAATCTGACCACCACACAAAACTTCATACTGCAGCAGGTGGACAACGATGACAACCTCCAAACACCGGTGGCAACCACCCTCAATGGAAACTACCCCAATCCCTTCAACCCCGAAACCACGATCAGCTTCAGCTTGAAAGAGCAATCGAAGGTGAGGATCGAAATCTACAACGTCTTGGGTAAACTGGTTAAGACTCTGGTGAACGATGAAAGACCCGCCGGCAATTACACCGCTATCTGGAACGGAACCGACAATGGCGGACGTGATGTGGCCAGCGGCGTGTACTACTACCGCATGAAAGCTGGCAAATACTCCAGCACCCGCAAGATGATCATGCTCAAGTAATCAAACAGTATTGGAATAGAAAAGACCCGGCAACCTGCACCTGGAAGCCGGGTCTTTTGTTGATAGAATAGATTAAGAGGGAGTTATTGGGAATCTACCTCGGATGTGTCTGAGTCACTCAACAAATCTGTTCGTGCATCCTTTTCAGTCATATGGATCAGTATTTCTCTGGCGCTGATAGATATGTCGGTGAACACTTTCAACAACTCAGATATAGTTTGGAAGATTACATTACTGAACACACCGAACAGCAGTGCGACTATCCCGGGAAACGGTTCTGTGTGGCCATCCATTACTACCGCAAAGAAAACAAAAACTCCGATAATTAGAGATAGCCATGCAAGCATCCTGAAAATACGTGAGTATGATCTGAGAGCAGGATAATGCACCTTGGGGAAAAACTGAGAGTCAACAACCTTACTTTTCTCTTTTAGTTCTAAGCTCATCTTTTGCTCCTTATTGTTTATTTGCTTCAGTCAGTTCCTCATTGGCCAGTCCTCTGAGGCTCTGTCTTAGCAGTTTTGGGTTTACTATCATCAATATCTTTATCTATCATTTCAGTTGCTGGTGCAAATCTTAAAAAGTTGCATTATTTCGTCAATCATTATTTTGCTTCAGCCCAAGATATTCACCTACCATATTAGTAGGCATTATTATATTTGACGCACCACTGGTGTATTCGCAAATATTGACTTTTGCCTTCGGTTGACCGTCCTCCGAGAGCTGTCTTTGTCTCTGCTTCGCTCTTACTCCTAACTGCCTGCTTTCCTACTCGTTACTTACTCGAGGAGCAGGAGAGCAGCAGGGAAGGAGTTGGCAAGCCGCATGAAATGGGCATTTGCGAGGGGTCGAAAAAGCATGTTTTAGGTTACCCATTTCTGCCTACAGGTCAAATATTGATTTTCATTCCAATTTTACCGCTTCCTGTTTAGTGTAGGTTTTGGCTGAAATCTGGCAGTTTTTTCTGCGCAAAAAGGCAGATAGTTCTATAATATTGATCAGCAAGAGTGTTCTTCACAAAGCACTTTGAAATTGAATTTAAATTAACTCTTGACTAAAACCAACGCTCTAAAAACATGGACTGGATTTCATATATATGGAGCAAAAAACGCTGATGTTAAGACACATCCTACTATCCAAACTACACCGTGGTACCGTCACGGAATGTGATATAAATTATAACGGTAGCATCAAGATAGACCCCGATCTTCTTGAGGCGGCCGGAATGCGTCCTTTTGAAAAGGTGGAGATTTTCAATGTGAATAATGGCGAGCGCTTTTCCACCTACATCATCGAAGGAGAGCGCGGCAGCGGCGAAATTGGCATCAATGGTGCCGCCGCTCGCAAAGCCATGGTTGGCGATATCGTGATCATCGTCAATTATGGCTTGATGGATGATAAAGAGGCTGAGGCTCATCAGCCCACCATCGTTGTATTGGACGCAAATAACCGTCCCATCAAATAAATGCAGATCATTCAAGATATTTCTCTGGTCAAATCCCTTTGCCGCTCTCTAAAGCAAGAAGGCTCTTTGGGTTTTGTGCCCACGATGGGCTATTTGCACGAAGGTCATCTCTCTCTGGTGAAGCAGAGTGTGAAAGAAAACCCCAATACCGTGGTGTCTATCTTTGTGAATCCCAGCCAATTTGGGCCAAATGAGGATTTGGCCACCTATCCGCGGGATTTGGAAAGGGACGCAGGCCTTTTGAAAGAATGCGGTGCGGGATATGTATTTACGCCCACTGCGCAAACCATGTATCCCGATGGCTTTGACACCTGGGTGGTGCCGGATAAGCTTGCCAGCGTGCTTTGCGGCAAGAGCCGTCCGGGTCACTTCCGCGGCGTGGCGACGATCGTGCTCAAGCTGATCAACATCACCGCAGCGGATCATATGTATATGGGGCTCAAGGATTACCAGCAATTGCGCATCCTCAAACAGATGGTGATTGATCTACACTTGGATTGCGAGATAGTGGCCTGCCCCATCGTGAGAGAATCTGATGGCTTGGCGATGAGTTCTCGCAATAGCTATCTCAACCCGAGTGAGCGCAAGCAGGCTCTGAGTTTATATCATGGGCTGCTCAAGGCGAGGGAACTGTTTGAGCAGGGCGAGCGGGATTGTGGGCGCATCATCGAAACTATCAAAAAGTCAATTCAAGATTCCGGTGGACGCATAGATTATATAGAATGTGTGAATCCCCTTTCGCTGCAAAGTGTGCAAGAGGCTGAAGCTGACACACGTATGATGTTGGCAGTGTATTTTGGCAAAACGCGTCTAATCGATAATATGGCATTAAAAGCTTGACTTTTGAAGCCTCTCGTAAAACTTGGCATTCACTGAAGATTACAAATGTTATGTGCGAAAGTGGCGGAATTGGCAGACGCGCTGGACTTAGGATCCAGTAGGTTTTACCTATAGGGGTTCAAGTCCCCTCTTTCGCACCAGATTTGATTTTTTACATCTTAAGGAGATAAATCGTGCAAGTAGACATCAAACAAATTGATCCTGTCACCAAGGAACTCACCATCACGGTGGAGGCGAGCCAGGCACAGGAAGAGTATCGTAAGTATTTGGAAAAGAGCGCAAGACGCATACAGATCCCAGGTTTCCGCAAGGGTAAAGCACCTTTGGCCAGAGTGGAGCGCGAATACAAGGATTCCATCGTAGCCAGTTTTATGGAAGATGCTACGGATAAGTATTTTGGCCAAGCGGTCACCGAGCATCAGATCGGCTATCTGGCCATGCCCATGGTGAAAGACCTGAAGTGGGAAGATGAGCAGGAGCTGGTTATCGTGGTGGAAATCGAGCAGGAGCCCGAAGTGGAACTCACCATCCCAGAACCCTTTGAGGTGCCCTACAAACACCTCAGCGTGGAAAGCCAAGTGGATTATATCTTAAATGATACCGCAAATAAAAACCGCACCTATGAACAGGTGGAGAGCGCAGAGGAAGGCGATGCTTTGAACTGCAGCCTCACGATTATCGGGCAAAATGACGATGAACCCGTGGATGTGATACTCTATGCCGGCGAAAACCCGCCCATGCGCAGCAGCAATGCCCTCCTGGACAGCAAGGTGGGCGATACTGTGAATATCAGCCTCAATGGCAATGGACTCAAGCTGCTGACCCACAACAGTTTCCCTGAGCTTGACAACGAGATGAGCTATAGCTGCAGCGTGATGGTAAATGAGATTATGCGCCTCAAAGTTCCTGAGATCAATGATGACTTTGCCAAGGATTTGGGGTTTGATGACCTTGCTGCCTTGAAACAGCAGTTGAGCGATGATCTTCGCCTCAGAATCGAGCATGGAAATCTGGAAGGTGAAAACAGAGCCATCATCCACAAGTTTTATGCAGACAATCCTTTCCAACTGCCTGAGCGCACTCTGAACTATGTGGTGGAAAACGAACTGGCGAATCTGGAAAAGGAACAGGAAGTGTATCGTAAATATCTGGAAATGCAATACCGGATGGAATTTAGCAACCAGATGATCAGCCTCTATGTGACCAAAGCCTTGCGCAAGCTCACCGGTTATGCCTTTGATGAAGGCAAGATGGACGAATATATTGAGCACAACGCCATCATGGCAGACATGACCGTGGAGGCTTGGACAGAGCAAAATAGCGCAAGAATCCAGGATGAAGACTTTATCGATCAGGCTACAAACTGGTTTATGCTGAGAGAATTGGCGGCCAAAGCCACCTTCGTGGATCCGCCTGAACCCGAAGAAACGGCTGTCGACACTGAAGACAGCACAGAAGAAAAGGAGGCCTAATGAACTACATCCCTATGGTGATAGAACAAGTGGGGCGCGTAGAGCGCGCATATGACATCTACTCCAGATTGCTCAAGGATAGAATCGTATTTGTGAGCGGAGTGATAGAAGACAATCTGGCAAACTCCATCGTGGCGCAGCTTTTGCACCTGGAAGGTGAAGATGCCAATGCAGATATCTATATGTATATCAACTCACCGGGTGGAGTAATCTCCTCCGGATTGGCCATTTACGACACCATGCAATACATCAAACCCAAGGTGAGCACCATCTGCATCGGTCAGGCTGCCAGCATGGCTGCCATGCTTTTGGCATCCGGAGCCAAAGGAAAGCGCACCGCTCTCCCCTATAGCAGAATCATGATCCACCAACCTCTGGGTGGCGCACAAGGCCAGGCAAGTGATATTGAGATCCAAGCCAAGGAAATCCTCTACCTCAGAGAAGTGATGAATGAGCTTTTGCACAAACACACCGGACGTCCCTTGGAACAGATCGTTGCGGATACAGATCGCAACTATTTCATGAGCGCAACTGAAGCTAAAGAATATGGATTGATCGACGAAGTGATCACGGTGAGGAAATAGCTTGACGAAAATCAGCATCTCCGATATACAAGACACGACAATGAAAAACACAATCTTCAGGAGAGATTTTGGATAAATTTAGGACTGAAACCTGTTCGTTTTGCGGCAGATCAGAGGCTGAAGTAGGCACCTTGATCCGCGGCATCTCCGGCAATATATGCGATGAATGCATCGCTATGTGCCACAATGTCTTGACGGCTACTGATGTGCCAGAGGAGCACAAAGACCTTGATTTGCCCATTCCCAGCAAGATCAAGAGCTATTTGGACCAGTATGTGATAGGTCAGGAACACGCCAAGATGATCATCTCTGTGGCTGTTTACAACCATTACAAGCGCATCTTCAGGCAAAGCAGGATGGATGACGTTAAGCTGGAAAAGAGCAATATCCTCATGATCGGGCCCACAGGATGCGGTAAGACCTTGATCGCTCAAACTTTGGCAAACTTTTTGAAAGTGCCTTTTGCCATCTCGGATGCCACAACCCTAACTGAAGCCGGATATGTGGGCGAAGACGTGGAAAACATCTTGGTGCGCCTCCTGCAAGCTGCGGATTATGACGTGCAAAAAGCCGAGCACGGCATCGTCTATATCGATGAAATGGACAAGATCAGCAGAAAGTCTGAGACTCCATCCATCACCAGAGACGTTTCTGGCGAAGGTGTGCAGCAGGCATTGCTCAAAATCTTGGAAGGCACCAAAGTCAACGTCCCCCCAAAAGGCGGCAGGAAGCACCCTCAACAGGATTTTATCGAGATGGATACCACCAATATCCTCTTTATAGCCGGTGGAGCCTTCTTTGGCCTGGAGAAGATCATCAAGGAACGCATGGATAAGAAAGTCATCGGCTTTGATGTAAAGCTCTCGGAAAAGCTGGACGACACCAATATCTTTGAGCATGCCAATGGCTCGGATTTGCTCAAATATGGCCTCATCCCAGAGCTCATCGGCAGGCTGCCGGTAATCTGCACCTTGCATGAACTTTCGGAAGAGGCATTGATGGCCATCCTTACCGAACCCAAAAACGCCATCTGTAAACAATATGAAAAGTATTTCGAGCTGGATGGAGTGAAGCTCAATTGGGAACAAGACGCTCTGGCAGAGATCGCCAAGATCGCCATCAACCAAAAGACGGGTGCACGAGGTCTGAGGAGCATCATGGAAAAGTTTATGCTCAAGATCATGTATGAACTTCCGGACAACCCTCAGTGGGATAGCTGCACCATCACCAAAGAAGCGGTTTTACAGACCAGACCACCTATATTCAAATCAGAAAACCAACATCATACCGTATCAAAATAAAAGGAGAATATCATGCAAAGATACCTGATCATTATTCTTTTAGTCCTCATGGGACTCATGCTCGTAGCTTGTGAAGATGACGCTGAATTGCGCATCCGTAACCGCACCAATGCACCCATCACCGCAAAGGTGGATGATGCTGCGGAATTTACCATCGAATCTGGAAGTGGCTGGAGCCGCACATATACCGAAGATACAGGCGTCACCGTGAAATATGAAGGCTTGTATGTGTATCCTACAACCGTGGAACGTCAGGTAACCAAGGGCCTGCCCACCACAGTGACCGTGTTTGCAGATTGCGGCGCTGTCACGATCACCAATGATACCACCCTCGTAATCACAGAAATCAATATCTCACGCCACGATGATACAGGATTTGGTGAAAACCAGATCAGCGGCAATATGACACAGGGATCTGCCCTCACCTGGAGCATCAAGAAAGGAAGCTGGGACTTCAGAGTGATCACAGAAGATGGCTCCCCCTTGTATTGCATGAACCAAACTATCACGGACGACGTGACTTTGGAGCTGTCGATCTCTGACTTTGTGAATTTTGCCGAGACAAATAAAACTACTGGAACCGGCAGCACCAAATCCGAAGTAATCCTTCGTAAAGCAAACTAACCAATCTGTAAGGACAAAATGAACTATACAAAAGCTCGCAGAGAGAGCCTTGGAGCTTCGCTGCAAAATGGCGAGGCTTGCATACTGTTTGCAAACCAAGCTCAAAACCTACGCAAGTTTTCTCAAGATAACAACTTCCTGTATCTCACCGGACTCAATATCCCCAATGCCATTCTGCTCCTTATCAAGAATGGCGATATCGTGCAAGAAACGCTCTTTATCGAGCGGGGAATACCCGAGCGTGAGGTGTGGGATGGCAAAAAGATGACCAAAGATGAAGCGCAGGAGATCAGTGGGATCAACGGAGTGCTTTATTTGGAT
This sequence comes from Candidatus Cloacimonadota bacterium, assembly GCA_029781115.1. Lineage (GTDB taxonomy): Bacteria > Cloacimonadota > Cloacimonadia > Cloacimonadales > Cloacimonadaceae > UBA3900. The sequence continues at coordinate 227,840 of JAKOXG010000004.1, read as the reverse complement.
GAATTTGATGCTACACTTTCCATGTGGTGTCCCATGCTGAATAAGCTCTATGCCAATATCGGCTATGTCGCACTGGATCAGCCTCTGAACTATGCGCTCTATAAGCTTGAGCCTATCCGCAGTCGCTATCCGCAGATTCAACTTGCCGACATCACACCCCTGATCACTCCTTTGAGGAAGGTCAAGGACGCCTGGGAGATTGAGCAATTGCAAAAGGCGATTGACGTCACCGGCGAAGGCATCCTGGATATCTTCAAGCAGGCTCGTGCCCAGATGTATGAATATGAGCTGGAAGCCATGCTCTTTTACCGCATGCAGAGAAGTGGTTTGCACCATTGGGGCTTTGCACCCATCATCGCTTCCGGCATCAATGCTGCCACATTGCACTATGGACAAAACAACTGTCAGATCGAGCAGGGACAGATTGTGCTGATGGACGTGGGCGCTGCCTGCAATAATTATAGTGCAGACATCACCAGATGCTTTCCCGTGAGCGGGAGATTCAGCGATCGTCAGAGACAGATCTATCAGCTTGTCTTGGATGTGCAGAAAGAGATCATTGAGATGATCGAACCCGGCGTGACCTTGATGGATCTGCAGATCAAGACACGGGAGCTCTTGGCTGAATCCGCCCTGGCAATCGGCCTGATCAAAGATTTGGATGAGATCACCAAATACTATATGCACGGCGTGAGCCACTTTTTGGGCATGGATACGCATGACGTAGGTGGACGCAATGCCGTCTTGGAAGTGGGCAATGTGATCACCGTGGAACCTGGCATCTACATCCCCGAGGAAAACTTGGGCGTCCGCATCGAAGATGACGTCCTGGTCACCGAAGAAGGGCACTGCGTGCTTTCTGCCAATATCCCCAAAGAAATCAGCGAGATCGAAGAGATCCGTTGCGCGGCTTTGAAGTAATATGCACAGAGCTTTATATCCCGGCACTTTCGACCCCATCACCCTGGGGCACATAAATATAGTGCAAAAAGCGGTTGAGTTCTTTGATGAAGTGATCCTAGCAGTGGCAGATTACACCGGAAAAGACCCCTATCTGAGCTTGGAGAAAAGGCTGCAACTTTGCAAGGAATCAACCGTCGGCATCCCCAATCTGAAAGTGGTAAGCTTTAGCGGCTTGGCGGTGGATTTTGCCAAGAAGATGCAGTGCAACACCATGATCCGGGGCTTGCGAGCAGTTTCTGACTTTGAATATGAGCTCTCACTGGCCATCACCAATAGAAAGCTGAAGCCAGAGATCGAGACTGTATTTTTGGTTCCCAGCCTCAAGTATATGTATCTATCATCTTCCATGGTGAGGCAACTTGCAGACCTCAAGGCGCCACTGGAAGACTTTGTCCCGCAGCCGGTGCTGGATTATTACCAAAAGAACGGACTTTCATAAAGAATAAAGATGCAGAGTAAGAAAAAGGATACCACACAAGCGCTCAAGATATCAGAGCGCGGATTGCCAGCGGATCATAACGCTGAAGCAGCTATCCTTTCCGCCATGCTGATAGATGCCAATGTGGTGAGCAAGGGGATCGAGATGATCAAGGAAGAATATCTCTCCAAACCTGCTCATAAGACCATCCTGCGCACGATTAGGGAGCTCTTCAACGAAAGCATAGAGATAGACAGCCTTACTCTCATTGATCGCTTGCAACGCAACAATCAATTGGACAAGGTGGGAGGTCTCCCCTATATTAGTGAACTGGCAGACTTTGTGGTATCCAGTGCCAACTTTGAATATCACCTCAACATCGTGATCGAAAGGGCACTGCTCAGGCATCTGATCGTGGCGTGCAACGGCATCATCGAGAACTGCTACAGCTCTACCAAGCCTGTGAAAGACATTGTGGACGAGGCAGAGCAGACCATCTTCGGCATCGCTGAGCTTCCTTCACACCAAGGCTTCGTCAACATGGCAGAAATCAGCAGCCAGGTGGTGAAGAATATCGACCTGATTGCTTCTACACGTAAGCCTGTGGTAGGTGTTGCCAGCGGCTTTTCCAAGCTGGATGCTCTCACAGGTGGCTTCAGGCCAGGTCAGTTCATCATCGTTGCTGCACGTCCGGCAATGGGAAAGACGGCTCTTGCCCTCAACATAGCCACGCATGCAGCTGTGGAACTGGGTAAAAAGGTGGCTATCTTCACCATGGAAATGAGTGCAGACGAAGTGGTCATGAGGATGTTTTCCTCGCTGGTAAAGGTCAAGATGGATAGCATGATGAGAGGCTTCGGAATGGATGAAGAGAAGCTGATCAATATCATGCAGGCATCAGACGTGCTTTCCAGCAAACACATATACATAGATGAGTCAGGGACAAACTCCCCCTTGGATATCAGAGCTAAGACGCGGCGCTTGGCGGCTGAGATTGGTGGGCTGGACTTGATCCTGATAGACTATTTGCAACTGATGACCCTGCCCCGAGATAGAGAAAACCGCCAGCAAGAGATATCCGAGATCTCACGTGCTCTCAAGATACTGGCCAAAGACATGAAGATCCCTGTGGTGGCTCTTTCACAGCTCAACCGTCAACTGGAGACACGTGAAGATAAGCGTCCCGTCCTGGCTGACCTGAGGGAATCAGGTGCCATTGAGCAGGATGCTGACTTGGTGATGTTCATCTACAGGGATGATTATTACACCAAAGAGAAGAGCGAGAAACCAGGCATTGCCGAGATCATCATCGGCAAGAACCGTCATGGCCCCACCGGCTATGTAGACCTATATTTCGAGCGGGAATACACAAACTTTCGCACCGTAGAAGACACACATGAGTTTTAGGTTTCTCTCTGGCTTGGGGGATTACGTTATATTCACAGCTCAAGCGATATTCGGCTTGAGACATCTCCCCCGACGCCGCCAAGAGGTAATCATGCAGTTTAAGCGAATCGGCTTTGATTCGCTTTTTTTGATCACGCTCACCGCAGCCTTTACTGGTATGGTCACTGCCCTACAAGCTGTATATCAATCCAAAGGTTACATTCCCATCCACCTGCTCAGCGTGCTGATCGGAAAGTCTACCATGGTGGAGCTGGCTCCGGTGCTCACTGCTCTGGTGATGACGGGTAAAGTGGGGGCTTCAATTGCAGCAGAGATCGGCACCATGAGAGTGAGCGAGCAGCTTGATGCCCTTCAAAGCATGAACATCTCGCCAGCTGAGTTTCTTTATATGCCCAGGATCCTGGCTGGAGTGATCTGCTTCCCCCTGCTCACGGTCTATGCCAACCTGGTAAGCATTATCTGCGCCTGGTATTTCTCCGCACTACGCTATGGCATCCACTGGTATACCTTTTTCAACAATATGAAGAGCTACTTCCAGCCCTTTGACCTCTTTAGTGGCCTGATAAAGTCCGCAGTATTCGGCTTTCTGATCACCAGCCTCAGCTGCTACTTTGGAGACAGATCAAAAGGTGGCGCAGAGGGTGTGGGAGTTTCCACCACTCTCACCGTGGTATATAGCTCGGTCACGATCCTGATCATGGACTTCATCGTAGCGTGGATTCTCTTTGGCAATATGTGATGCGACGTGCCATCTCCCTTTGCTTAGCTCTGCTCTTCGTGCTGCTGGCCTGCGGAAAGCCCAAGGAAGCCGCAAAGAGCTCAGCAGCTGCCAAAGAGAAGAACCCCAAAACTCAGCTCTGCATCTGGGGGCCAATGCGCCTGCGCACCCTGGGACTGGAGCAGACCGTCATCAAGGACTTCGCCAAGACCTACAACTGCAAGATCGACCTGGTACTCTTTGAGAACTCAGCTGCAATTTGGGACAGCCTTTTTAGCGATAGACTTACCCAAAAGCCTGATGTCGTCATGGGCTTGGACAACGCCTACAGCATGGACGAAAGGGTAAAGGAGATGTTTGCAACCCAGCATGGCCTGCACTCCAGCCATTTCACGCGTGAAGTGTATCTTGACCCGCAGAAAAGGCTGGTGCCCTATGCCTATGCAAACTTAGGAGTAATCTACAACAGCAAGGTTTATAAAGAAGGCCCCACCACCTTTGGAGAGATACAGGATGCGGCTTATTTCAGGCAAGTGGGAATCTGCGATCCTTTCCAGACAGGCGAAGGAAGAGGCGCCCTGTATTGGACGCTGGCTCTCTTTGGTGACCCAGGCTACACTATCCTCTGGCAGAGCATCAAAAAGAATATCAGAACCTTCTACCCAGACTATGAGAGCGCCGTGAAAGCACTTAACAATGGAAGGATAAACCTGCTGATTGGTTACAACAGCACCATAGCCTGGATGGAAGAAACCAATATGACGGATAAACGCTTCAAGTTTAACCTCTTCAAAGAAGGCTCCTGGCAATACAGTGAATCCGCCGCCGCCTGCATTGATGCAGCCAACCCGGCACTCGCTTCCAAGTTTATCTCCCACCTGCTGGAGCCCAAAAGCCAAAACCTCATCCCTTACAAGCTTGGCCTCTTCCCCACCTCCTCCAAAGCTCAGCTGCCCATGAGCTTTGTGCGCATTCCCACCAGCTCTTTCACCGTAAATAAGAGACTAAAGGAAGAGGAAGTGACGGAGAACCTTCCCGCGTGGCATGAGTTTTGGAGCCAAACCTTCAGTTACACCGCGCCATGATCCAACTCTCAGACAGCGGCCTGCACATCGTTTTATATCATCCCGAGATCCCAGCCAATACGGGCAACATTGGCAGACTCTGCGTGGGAAGCGGCAGCACCTTGCACATCATCAAGCCCTGCAGATTTCTGCTCACTGACAAGGAGATCAAGCGAGCCGGATTGGACTATTGGCCAAAGCTAAAGCTACAGATGCACGATAGCCTCGAAGAGCTGCACGCCCAATACCCGCAAAGCCGCATATTCTACTGCACTACCAAGAGCTCAGCAAGCTACACCGATGTAGCATACCGCAAGGGAGATATGTTTGTCTTTGGGCCTGAAAGCTCCGGCTTACCGCAAGCCCTCCTGAATGAGCATACCCCAAACTGCATCACTATCCCCATGCACCCCGATATCCGCAGCCTGAACCTCTCCAACTCGGTAGCTATCATCCTCTACGAAGCCATCAGACAAATCAAACTGACGTAGTAAAACCCACCCCAAAATAAAGGCTGGCCCAGCATCACGATGAACCAGCCCTTTTATATCTAAGCGGATTTACTTAAATTTGTAGACCACAACCCCTTTATCGCGGGCTGCAACCACCACTTTATACTTGTAGAAGATGGCTTTATTGCTATAACCTGCGGAGGTGATATTTTCTTTGAGTATCGGTTTGGCAGGATTGCTTACGTCAAAAAGATAGACACCACCGGAGCCAGAGCTGACCAGAGCGAGGTTGTCTTTCAGTTCGACGGAGGTAGCATAGCCTTTGGTATCGAAGCGTGACACAAACTTGGGATTGGCGGGATCGCTGATATCCACTATCTGTAAACCTTCTTGACGGCAAGCCACGTATGCATAATCGCCGGAGACTTTCACATCCAAGGCCTGTCCGGTCAGCGCAATCTCAGAGAGCTTGTTTTGCGTCCTTCTCTCATAGATAAACAAGCCTCTTTGCTGCTGAGTCAAAACCACCAGGTTATCCGTCACATCAAAACCATGAATCTGGTATGTAGTTCCTATTTGCCAAATAGGACGCGCATCACCCACTAAACCGGTATAACGCCAACAAGTAAGCGTGGGTCTACTGATAGAACCAGGAACAGCTTTAGTGGAAACATAATAACCTTGGATGATATCGTTACCGGTGGGATTATTGATGGCATTAAAGCGAATTTGCTGCAATTTATCCGTACCACCCTGGATGTTGTCATACATTAGCAAGTAATCAGGATCACTGACATCTACGATGTAAACATTATCGGCAGCATCATACTCTCCTATAAAGAGTAGGTCATGCTCTGGAACCACGGATACGCGGCGGATATTTATCAGATTACAACCGCTCCCACCAGGGAAAAGTTTTGTCCACCAACGGCTTTGCCACGTATTGGTGTTGATGACTGTGAGACCGCCTTGATCTGCAGCCACATACAATTCAGTATCAGTGCCGTCAATCTCAACTGCATTACCCACAACGGGGATTTCTTTGAACAAACTCAGAACAGTGCTATCGGTTGGTCCCGTGCTACGCTTGGCACAAGCAGTAAGTAAGGCCAAGCCAATCACGGCGAAGATGAGTAAACGCTTTAGTGACATTCATTCTCCTAAAAGGGTGTATTATTTCTAATTTCAGTAGGGTAAAAACCCTATCCATATTATATGCAATAACCGTTCCTAAACGCAAAGAGAATTGAGCCATCATGCAAGAATCTCTAAATACAGCCATCCGGCCATACATAACACCAAAGCAAATGAGGCTCTGTTACCGGCTCTACCCCACCTCGAAGCTATCTCTACCTATCTCATTGATAGAAACAAGCTTAGTTACCCAATTTGCACTGCAATCTGGAAACTGCTTGACATTTTTACAGCAGGTTTCTTACTGGTAATCAGTATTATAAGTAAAAACCGAATATGGAGGAATGATGCGCATCGCAAGATTTGCAGTTATCCTGACCCTATTGCTCGTGATCCTTACAGGATGTAGCAAGAACGTAAGATTGTATAACGAAGCCAAAAAGCAGTTTCAAAGTGGCAACTACGAAGCTGCCCTTCGCTCCAATGCCGAATCCCTAAAGCTGAAACCCAACTATCAAAAAGCCCAGGAGCTGTTACCTCAAATCTACCCCCTGGCCGTAAAAGCAAGGCTGGACAACGTAAACAGAATCAAAAAGGCAGATGCACCCAACAAATGGGACCTCCTGGTGCCCGAATATCAAGCTCTGGTAAACATCTACGACACCATGTCCGAACTGCCCCGCTTGGTGCACCCCAAGACCAAGATACCTTACAACTATGATCCCGTAGACTACAGACCTCAACTGCAAGAAAGCAAGACAGGCGCTGCGGAATATCATTATCAGCTCGGCCTGCAAAAGTCACGCCAGTCCGATGATCCAGACGTGCAAAAGGAAGCTTCCAAAGAGTTTAAGCTCGCCATGAGTTTTGTGGAGAACTACAAAGACGCCGCCGATCGCTATATCCAAGCACGCAAGAAAGCCGTGAAGCGCATTGCTATCGTTCCTTTTGAAGACAAGACCGATGACAAAGCCCGCTTTGGCAGCATTGCAGACATCTTGATGGACAACGTCATCCGTTCCTTGGTTCAGGACAAATCCGCCGCCGAGTATATGGAAATAATCAACAGGACCAACGTCGAATCTGTGATTGAGGAACAGCAGCTCGCAGTTTCCGGCATGGTCGATGAAGCCAGTACCGTAAAACTGGGGCAGCTTTTAGGTGCTCACGAGATGCTTACCGGCAAGATCCTCCAGGTGGACGTGGTACCCTCACGCACCACTTCAGTGGAGCTCAAAGAGACAGCAAATGTGGAAATCCAGCAAGGTGACCCGGAGTATGAACCGGAAAATGAAGACGAAGAAGAAGACGTCCCCAGGAAGAAAGCCACCAAAAGTGTGCAGTGTCTATATGTAAAGCACACCAAAACTGCTACAGCCAGGATTACGGCCTCTTTCACCATCACGGATGTGAGCAGTGGAACCGTGAAAGTGCAGGACACTTGCGTTGGCACCTTTGAGTTTTCTGATACTTGGGCCCGTAAAAAGGCTGGAGATGACAGAGCTTTAACTCCCGCCACCAAAGCTCTGATCACCAAAGCTGAACCCTTCCCACCCAGTGAGAAGCAAATGGTCAGCACAGCGCTGGACGATCTTTCCCAGCAATTCATCAACAAAATCAAAGGATATGTCAAATAGGTATCTGTTTGGAGCACTCATCGTCTTGGCTGCACTCGTAGCCGGATGCAGCAGCAATGCCAAGATTCCGGCTTGGGTGAGCGACACAAATACAGACAATGATTATTATCACGCCATTGTGAGCGTGCCCAAATACGATTCCCGTTACAAAGAACGTGCCTTTGAGCAGGCTGTTCAAAACATATCCATGCAGATAAGTGTAAACGTTGACGCCTCGGTTTCCACCCAGGAGACTGAGGCGTTTGGCATTAGTCACTCAGATTTCAGCTCCAATATTCAGACCAGCAGCCGCACCCACCTCAAAGATGTGGAACTGTATAGAAGTGAGGAGAATAAGCTCGGCTATTGGGCTCATTACCGCCTCAATAAAAGCCGGTATAGACTACAACGTTTACAGCAGGCTGAACTCGGTAAACAGTTAGCCTCAGACCTTATCCAAAAATACGACCTATCTCTGAAGGGTAAACGCTTTGAGTTTCCGAAGAGCAGCCTCTATCTTATCAAAGCCCTGGACGAGCTCAGCGATCTTATCGATATGGATCTCACTGCCGAGCTATACGAGACCGAAGTCAATCTCTATACCGAAGCCCTGCACAGACTTGCCACACTGGCCGCCAACACAAAGCTGATCCCGGAACATGAGCGTATTGACGCCATCACCGGCTCAAAGCTCAACCTGACCTCCACCATCACCTGCCATTATGAGGGCGATTCCACTCTGGACATCATGGGCTTGAGGCTGAAAGCTGCTTTTGACAAGGGCTCAGGAAGCGTAGTAGAGAGCTTCAGCAGCAATCCCTTGGGCGAAGCACAGCTTGAGATTCAGAGCATTGACACGGCAGATAAATACCAGAGCATCAGCGTTGCAGTGGACAAACTCCCACTTTTGGAGCAAAGCGAAAATCCGCTGGTGAAGAAGATTATCTCAAACTTGAATTTCAGCTCCATCAGCCTGCCTTTGGTCGTGCGCAGCCCCAGGGTTTGGCTGGATTATTCTTTCAACGAGGGCAGCTCCCAAAACCAGAGACTGATTGAGGACCGGCTGCGGGAATTGGCTCTGGAAGTGGTTGACGACAAAGAAGCGGCAGACTACATCCTGCAGGTGGAGCTCAAGAGCAGGCCCGGCTACTATATAAATTTATTGGGCATCTATTCAGCTTTTGGTGATGCCTTTATCACCCTGAGGAATGCACATACGCTGGAAGTTTTGGGCTCCGACAGCATCAAAGATATCAAGGCAACCGCACCGACCAAGTCAAGGGCAGCGCAGGCAACCGAAACAGCGACCCTGAGAGTGGTCAATCAAGAGCTTCTCTCCCGCTTGGTAAAACTTTACATCCAACCCTAAGGGGTGAATTGCAGCCTGAGGGCAACAGGCCGGTGATCTGAGATAGTGTTGTAGTAGTTTTGCCAAGTTCCCATCGTATTTTCCACCTGCAAGGTTTCACACTTGCTGTTTGGCATTGAATAGCTATCAAAGAGCTCATCGGTGATTAGAATATGATCCAGATGTGAAAGCCAGGTAGGGTAGGAAACATTGGTATAGCTTGGGTTTTCGGCTATATACATATCGGTGAAGAGGTATTTATCAGGCTGAGAAATAAAGGCCATAAACACGTTGGTCTCTACTGGCTCAGCGATTTGGTCGTTCATGTCACCCAAGACGATCACCGCTCGATCATCCCAATTGGCGCTGATATACTTATCCAATTTCTCACACGCCAAGCGACGCCTACGCTCCTCATCCCAGGGATCATCCTCATCTATATAGTTATCCCCCAAAGCTTTGAGATGATTGTTTACCACGATGATGTTTTGGGTGCGCCAGTTCAGATCCAAGACATGGGGCGGGCGCGGGAAGGGGTTTGTATCACCATTGTAGATAAGATAGTTGTCGTTTACGATAACATGTTTGGTGTTATATAGATAAGCGAGCCTATAGGAGCCGGAAGCGGGAGAAACACATGCCTCATAGTCTGGCAGCAATCTTGCCAGTTCGTAAAAGGCGTCGATGTTATTAATCTCTTGAAAGGCAAGCAAATCCACTTTGAGTTGAGGAATTATCCTCGCCAATTCCTGCAAGGTCTGTTCGCCTTTGAGCGGGAAGGTTCTCAAATTCCAGGTCAAAACATCAAAGGTATTGACTTGGCCAAATTCCAAGGGCGACAGCTCACCTATGTCTTCCAACTTGGTATTGGTTCCACAGGAGCCACCAAAGATGAGCGCCAAAGATACAACGATAATGTTCAAATAGTATTTCATGCTTGTTTGTTACCTATTAATGAGATGAGATTGACATGCAAGAATCCAGCCAAAACCTCAATTCTCTTCGCCTTTTCACGAGTTTCTTCGCTTTTTATGTAGAATCCTGCCAAATCGTGTGTCACGAAAACCGCAAATGGATGACGAACTTCCGTGCAATTACCTATAATTTTAGTAGGAATTCATCCACGTATTCCTGAGAGATTGAAGGCCGGCCTAAACTCAATATTTGACCCCCATGCACAATACATGAAAACGAAACCGCCCCTTACGACCCTCCTCAAATGCCGATTCCATGCGGACTCCCAACTCCTTCCCTGCTGCTCTCCTGCTCCTTGAGCAGCTAACGAGTAAGAAAGTAGTAGGTTAGGAGTAGGAGCCGAGTGAGGGTGAAAGCGACCCAAAGGAGGTGTCCAGCCGGGGTGAAAAGTCAACATTTGCGCCAGCGTCAGATTATTGCAAACATATTTAGCACCTAAATATGCACTTTGAGCTCAGGTGAAATCCTCGATCTTCAACCCACAGGAACGACTCAAACTAACAGGCGTGAGTTCATCCATTCATCAGTATTTTTGCAGACACCACCCTTTTTTACATAATCCTTTCAGTTTAGGAACAGAATTTGCATCCAAATGCGGTATAATGAATACAGGAGTATTGAATGAGATACCAGATACTGCTTATCTTATTGCTGTGTGCGTCTTTGCTTACAGCGATCAACCACCAACAATTTGAAGAAAATGCCTCCGGGCTCAGAGCGCAGCTCAGTTTTGAACGGGCTGTTCCCTCTATAAACGAACAAATCGTAGATGAAGATGGCTTCGATAACATGAGCAGCTTCACTACCACCTATGCCCTTCCCTTTGAAAGTGTGGGCATCAGGGTAAACCGCATTGTTTGGGATGTTTTTGATAGTTCCGGCAACTTTTTGCACCAGAGTTCGGATCGTAAATCCCAAGATGTGGTAATAGCCAATAGTTTCCAATTCAGGGAGATGCGTGGTTTCACCATCAAGGCTCCCACCCGTTTTAGTGAGTCCGGCTTGGAATATCGCCTCTCACAACTGGATTATTCCCTCAACGGCCGAGGCAGCATATTGCTGCCTCAGAGCGTCTCTCCCGCTTTTGTGGATGCCTACAAGTTTTTGGCAGACAACTATGACACATCCTACCTCAAGGGTTTGCCCACAGCCCGCCCCAAGATGTTGATTATCAGCCATCCAAATATGGAAATCTATCAGGCTGCATACATCAACTGGAAGAGGTCTTTGGGCTTTGATATAGACGTGGTCAACAGAGTTGACATCGGTGAATCTGTAAACGACATCAAGAGCTATTTGATCACTTATTACCAACAACATCAGCCGGATTATCTGCTTTTGCTGGGCGATGTGACGGGAAACTACACCATCCCCACCGCATTTTACCCTTCTCCTGAATATCAGGAAAATGATGCAGACGACTTTCAGTATTCCCTGCTGGAAGGAGACGACTATTTTCCAGAGCTACTGGTGGGACGCTTTTCCTTCAACGAAATCAACGAATTTCGCAGCATGGCAAACAAGACCATCGTCCATGAAAAGTCACCCTATATGGCAGAACCCGAATGGATGAAACGCTCCCTGGTGGTGGCAGGCAACTATGCCGAAGGTCAACTGAGACCTACCACGCCAGTGCACATGTCCCGCTGGTTGAGAAACAAAATGTTGGACAAAGGTTATGCCCAGGTGGACAGCGTGTTTTACCCTCCTACCTATCCCGGTACCAGTGCAATCGCCTCTTCCATCAATAACGGCGTGCAGTTTATCAGCTATCGTGGCTGGGGCGATGTTCACGGCTGGCACTACCCCTACTTCCACAAGGAAGACTTGGACGACGTTACCAGCAACCAAAGAATGCCTATCGTGTTTTCCATCGTGTGTAACACCGGTGACTTTGCCAACAGCACCAACCCCTGCTTTGGTGAGAAATGGATGCGCATGGGAACCGTGGAGCGTCCCAATGGCTGTGTAGCCTTTGTGGGGCCTTCTGACTTGCGCACCAGAACACGACTCAACAACTCCATCTCTTCAGGAGCCTTCCGCAGCATCCTCGATTTTGGAGTAAGAGGCTTTGGCACCAGCGTTTTGATGGGCAAGATTGAGCTTTACAAAAACTTCCCAAACGACATTGCGCCTGGCCAATATGTGCCCTTCTACTTCCATGTTTACAACCTCTTGGCAGACCCATCCCTAAACATGTGGATGCTGGAGCCAAACACGATCTCATCCTCCCTCCTGCCCTCCAACTACTCTGCATCTGCCAGCAATATCACGATCACTGCACCACACCTGGAAAATGCGATTGTTTCCGGCACCAAAAACAGCGAAACCTACAGCTATGCCCGGATAAAAGATGGCGTGGCTGTGCTGCCCATCGATCCTGAAGAAGGGGGTAACTTGACCATTACCATCTCCAAGCCAAACTTTGTACCACTGGTCAAGAGACTTAGAGCCGAAGAAGATGGAGGCTTGGGCATTATCGCCAATACCGCATCTGATGTCTTTATCGATCCAAACCACGGCATGGACGCCGTCATAACGCTCAAAAATTACGGCACGGAAACAGTGGAACTCAGCTCAGTGGTGTTTGAATGTGTAGATAACATCAGTATTACCGGAGTAAACTCCGCAGCATCCATCGCAGCCGGAGCCACTGAGACTATCACTTTCCATGTGGACGCAGCCGCAGGAGTCCAGCCTCGTGAGGCGCTCACGGTCAACCTTTTGATCAACGATCTTGACCCCAAGACCTTCAGGCTTTGGGGTGGCGGTGCTGAGTTTACCGTGGTTAGCGATGAAGGAATTTTGGAAATTGGCCAAAGCAGCACCAGCCAAATCACCGTGCTAAACCATAGTAACACAAGCCTTACCGATGTATCAGTTCAAGTGCTTTCGCTCACTGAAGCAGCTACCATCTCGGATGAATTCATCCATTTGGGAGCGGTTGCCGCCGGAGAAACTGTCAGCTTTGATGTCTCTGTAGCTGTGGGCGATCGGGCTTGGGGTGGCAGATCGTTGCCCATCAGGCTGAACTTTGTCGATAACGGCTATACAACTTACTGCTTTTACAAACTCACAGCAGGTGTGGCGAGCAACACATCTCCCACCGGACCATGTTCTTACGGATATTATGCCTATGACAGCTTCGATGTGGACTTCGCCGAAAGACCTGTCTATGAATGGGTGGAAATCGATCCCAAATTGGGCGGTCATGCCGAAGTATTCCTGCATCATGATGACGCATCCACGACCATTGACCTGCCCTTTACCTTCAGATTCTACGGCAAGGATTATGATGAATTCACCGTCTGCACCAATGGCTGGATCAGTTTGGGTGATGTGGACGATGTGGACTTTTACAATGTTTATATCCCTGCTGCTCTCGGCCCTTCTCCCTTGATTGCGCCTTATTGGGACGACCTGAAAGGCCAGCCGGATGGCGAAGATGAAGACGGCCAGCCAGTCTTCCAAAAAATGCGCATGCTGTATTGGCACGATGTGGCAAACAACCGCTACATAATCCAGTGGAATGATGCCTACAACCAGTATAACCTCACCTCTTTGGAGAAGTTCCAAATCTTCCTGTATCCCAAAGATGGCGAGGATGGAGACATCGTCTTCCAATATCACACAGTGGACAACCCCGGCATTACATCAAACTATTGCACCGTGGGCATCGAAGACCACACCAGCACCGTGGGGCTTACCTACACGCATGCAAACCACTATCCACCTACAGCCACGCCTCTGCAAGCTGGCTTGGCTATCAAGTTTACCACCACACCTCCTGACAACTATGTATCCAACGACGATCTGGTGCAGATCCCGGCTGTCGCCTTGGAGCAAAACTACCCAAATCCTTTCAACCCCAGCACCACCATCAGATTCAACCTCGATAGAGGTCAAAAGGCACGCCTGGATATCTTCAACCTGAGAGGTCAATTGGTAAACACCTTGGTAAATGAGAACCTTGAGCGGGGGGCGCATAGCATCGTCTTTGACGGAACCGACTCCAAAGGCAATCCCCTGGCTTCAGGCTTGTATCTCTATCGCTTGCAAACCCAAAATCAATCCATCAGCCGCAAAATGCTGTTGATCAAATAACAATGACTTGAACCGCGTAACCGGAGTGAGATCTTGAGATAGCTTGAGAGCTCACTCCTTTTTTGGATTAATATGCACAAAGTGAGGATAGACAAGTGAAACGTAATTTTATAGTAGCAGTACTTCTGCTCCTGCTCAGCTTTTCCCTGGCAGCAACTGAAGATGAATACATCATCGGAGCCTACAGCCAGTATATGCTTGAAGGTGCCCATGAGACCGAAGAGGTCTTTTCGGGTCTGGGAAAGTTGCTCAGCGAAGCCGGATACAACACCGTCCTTTATTCAATGTCACATGGCTCTGCCCTGGATGGCAGGCTGGAAGCAGCTCTGCGAGCTTTGAAGAAATATGAACTCAAGTCGATCATTGACGATTGGGGCTATAGGACAAACTCCTCGATCGGCGTCACCGCCATGGCCTATGGAAACTACCTCAAGCTGGAAGCTGAGTATCACTACGATGCAAACGCAAAAACCTATGTGGAAGAGAAGTTTGCCCACGACAATGCTGACCGGCATGGACATTATCTGGTGTTCAGGCACGATGTGGGCAAAAGGTCACAATACAAGCCTGAGCTCTATTCCAATGGCTATGCTTGGATTTGTGATGCAGCCGCTGGAGATAAAGCGGGAGTTGCTTTCAGCGATCCAATTTTCAGATGGAAAGCAGAAAATGCAAGCTGGCCCAAAAACCTGGGTTCAGAGTTTAAGTTTTATCCCAGGGCAGATAGGGAAAATCGTCTCTACGTCCGGATTGCCATGATGTGGGAAGATATGCCCAAAGACGCCAAGATCGCTGAAGTCAAGCTGAGAGTTTTGAAGAAAGCATCTGAAGATGAAAAGGATCCAAACCCATATCTGGAGCTGCCACTCACCCCGGTTCAGCCTGAGCTCTATGATACCGTCATCATGAATAAAGATTACAGCAGCATCCTGAAAGACCCGGAAACCGGTGCCTATATCTTTGAATATTACACCTCTCTCTTCAATCTCAGCTCCGATATTTATACTATTGCCTACGATGGCAATTTCTTCAATCACATCTCCCCCACCTTGCACTGGTATGGTGCCGGACGTCTGGCCATAGATTACATTGAGCTTGAAGACGAGCTGTATCGGGCATTCACCGTTGAGGATCATCCGATGGTCAAGGCTCTGGATAAGCGTTTGAGAGATATTGCCAAGCTTCCCCATAGTGAGTCCATCACGCATCTTTATGGTAAAGATGAACCCCTCCAAGGCCAGTTTGCCGTTTTCAACAAGCTGGAAAAACACCTGCAAAGCAGGTCTCGCCGCCTGATCACCGCAACCAATATATTGCACGCTAACCTGCAAAAAGCCGGCGGCCTGCCTGGATATTCACACTATGAGCTTTTCTTGGAGCAGGCCGACCCAAATATCGTGATGCTGGATGCCTTCGCCCTGCAAGAATGGGGTGCGGGGCCCGGCACGCTGATCAGGTGGAACGAGGATCTCGACCACCGCTTGTTTATCCAGAACAAGCTGGATAATATGGTCTTGAACCACTACTTGACCCTGACTCGCCTGGTAAAGCATTCTCCCAAGCACAAAGATACCGAGCTCTTCTTTGTTCCTCAAATCTTTGGCGAAAAAGTGGTGCCCCGTGATAGCCGTGAATGGCTCTACTTCATGCCTCCTCTAAGCATGATGAAGTGTCTGCAACTGCTCCCCTTGTGCTACGCTGCAGACGGAATACTCGACTTTGCCATCACTTCCAACCGTGAACAAAATTTCCCCCACAGAACAGATGAAGCTTTCAATCGCATTACCCCCATTGCTCACGAAGAAAACTACCATAATCCACGCACGATGGAGGATGAGAGCTTCCTGCAAAACCTGGCTGAGGCAAATGCCAAAATCAAGGTCTATGGCCCCATCACCCGTAAACTAAACTGGCAAAATGCCTATTGCATTGATGGACTTGGCAAAAACCAGAAACCTGGCTCTAAGATTATCAAGAATATGAAGGTGCAAAGCAAAGAGAAGACCCACTACCAAGGCTATGTGCAATGTGGTGAATACCTCAATGACAAGGACTTACCCAGCATCATGCTGGTAAACCGCCGCGCTATCTTTAAGAAAGGCGAGCCCTCATTGGCAGATTGGAAGGTGGAACGTGACTTTGAAAATGCGCCCGAGCAAACCGTGATAATCACGCTCAATCCCGATGGTGATCAGGCTTTTGGCCTCTATGACCCCTATCTCAAAAACCTCTATGTATCCAACAATATGGTGTTCGAGGTGAATTTGGCTGCGGGAGATGGAGCATTGCTTCAAGTGGTGCCCGTGCCCTATCCCTACACTCCACCGGCTCCCAAGCGCAATTGGTTCCAGCGTCTGTTCGGTATCAAATAGTTCTTTTCTGACCTAAAACAGTTCAGATACGGAGGCTAAGCTGATGGCATGCTACAAAAGCATTGACAAAAGCAGCCTCTCTAAAACCATGTGTTAAAATACATAGTTTACTCAGGGAGTAATTTTAGATGAGAAACATCCTCGTGTTGGGAGCAGCCGGCCAGATAGGCTCCGAGCTGGTCCCATACCTCAGAAACATCTATTCTGCAGATGCTGTTATTGCCACGGATATCAACGACAAAGTGCCTGCTTCCTTGAAAGAAGCTGGACCATATATTGTGCTGGACGCACTCAACGGTGCGGACATGCTTGCTGCAGTAAAGAAATACAATATCGATACCATCTTCAATCTGGTGGCTGTGCTTTCTGCCAAAGGCGAGCAAAACCCCACCCTTGCCTGGAAGATCAATATGGGGAGCCTATTTAATGCGCTGGAAATATCCCGCGAGACTAAAGGAGCTGTATTTACACCTTCCTCCATCGGAGCTTTTGGGCCCACCACACCCAAAGATAACACGCCTCAGGATACAGTCATGCGCCCCAGCACCATCTACGGTGTGTCCAAAGTGGCTGCAGAACTGTTGGGAGATTATTACTATACCAGATTCGGCGTTGATGCGCGCGGACTTCGCTATCCAGGCATCATCTCCTATGTGACGCTTCCCGGTGGCGGTACCACTGACTACGCAGTGGAAATCTACTATAAAGCCCTGCAAGAAGGCTGCTATACCTGCAACCTGAAAGCCGGCAGCTTCCTGGATATGATGTATATGCCGGATGCCCTCCGCGCCGCAGTAGAGCTGATGGAAGCAGACCCCTCCAAGCTGATTCATCGCAACAGCTTCAATGTGAGTGCGATGAGCTTTGATCCCGAGCTCATTGCCGCCTCCATCAAAAAGCAATTGCCCCATTTTGAGCTCAAATATGATATCGACCCCATCAAGCAAAGCATCGCAGACAGCTGGCCAAACTCCATGGATGACAGCTGTGCGAGAGCTGAATGGAACTGGAAACCAGAGTATGATCTGGATAGCATGACCAAGGATATGTTGGCCAAATTGCGCCTCAAGCTGGGCATTAAATAGGCATGTTAAAAGTAGCTGTCGTCGGTGTCGGACACTTGGGTTTTCACCATGTGCGTAAGTTTATGCAGATGGACAATGTGAGCCTGAGCGGCATCTACGACGCAGATTCTAGGCGCTTGGCGAGCGTAGCCTCAGAACTCAGCGTGCCCCCATTTGGTAGCTTTGAAGAGTTGCTTGATGCCTGCGATGCCGTGGATATAGTCACCACTACGAGCAGCCACTACCTTTTGGCCAAGCAGGCTTTGCAGGCTGGGAAGCATGTCTTTATCGAAAAGCCCATCACCTCAGAACTTGCTCAAGCGCAGGAACTGCTGGCTATCGCCAAAGAGAGGAAGCTGAAGATACAGGTGGGACATATTGAACGTTTTAACCCTGTGATCCTGGCTGTGGAACAGGACATTCGCGACCCCATGTTCATTGAGTCGCACCGCCTTTCCACCTATCAACCCAGAGGCACAGACGTTCCCGTGGTGCTGGATCTGATGATCCACGATATTGACCTCATCCTGGACTTCATCAAAAGCCCCGTGAAGCACATCCATGCCAGCGGTATTGGCATCATCACTCCCAGCATCGATATTGCCAACGCCCGCATTGAGTTTGAAAATGGAGCCATCGCCAATGTCACCTCTTCCAGAGTGAGCATGAAGCAGGAACGCAAGATCAGATTCTTCCAGCGTAATGCTTACTTCTCTTTGGATTTTGTGGCTCAAAAAGCCACGGTCGTAAAACGCGCCAAGAATGCCTTCAAATACATACCCCGAATCATAGCCAAAGACCCTTCCCTCAAGCCGGAACAGCTGGTGGACATCCAAAAGATGGACCTCTCAAACCCCAGTAAGGACGCCCTCAGCTTGGAGCTGGAAAGCTTTGTGGATGCCATTATTCACGATAAACAACCCGTCGTGGATGGAGAGGCCGGCACTCGAGCTTTGGAAGTGGCCTTCAAGATCTTGGAAATCATCAAAAGCCAACCCAAAACACATATCTAAAGAGGAACATAAACATGAAATACATTGATATAAAAGAAGTTGAATCCCATCTGGGACAGGAAGTCAGCATCCGTGCCTGGGTGCGCAACATTCGCCATAGCGGCAAGCTGCTCTTCATCATCCTTAGGGATGGAAGCGGCGAGCTGCAATCCGTGGCTTTCAGACCCGATCTCGGCGACGAAAAGTTTGAAGTTGCACGCAAGCTCAGCATGGAATCCTCCGTGATTGTCACCGGTATCCCTAAGGCGCATCCCAAGATGGAAGGCGAGTTTGAGCTTTCAATCACCGATGTTCAGCCTTGGCAGATCGCTGAGGACTACCCCATCAGCAAAAAAGAGCACGGACCAGACTTTTTGCTCTCCAATAGACACCTGTGGCTCAGAGTGCCTAAGCAGTGGGCACTGATGCGGCTGCGTCACGTTATCTACTTTGCTATCTGCGACTATTTGAACGATAACGACTTCATTCGCTTTGATTCTCCCATCCTCACCCCCAGCTCCTGCGAGGAAACTACCACACTCTTTGAACTCGACTATTTTGATGAAGGCAAGGCCTATCTCTCCCAAAGTGGGCAGCTTTACCTGGAAGCAGGCATCATGAGCCTGGGCAGATGCTATGACTTTGGGCCTGTATTCAGAGCTGAGAAGTCGAAGACGCGCAAGCACCTCACCGAGTTTTGGATGATGGATGCAGAAGCTGCTTGGGTGGAGCATGAAGAAAGTATGGCCATCCAAGAGGGTTTGATCCGCTATGTGATCCGTACCTGCTTGGAGAAATGCGACAAGGAACTGAGCATCTTGGAACGTGATAAAGAAACCCTCAAAGCAGCTGATGCTCCCTTTAAGCGCATGACGCATCGTGAAGCAATCGACCTGCTGAAGTCTAAGGGTGTAGACATCGACTATAAATCAGACTTTGGTGCTGCAGATGAAGTAATGCTCACTGAAGACTCCCCTGTCCCTGTATTCATCGAAAGGTGGCCCAAAGAAATCAAAGCCTTCTATATGAAGCGTGATCCTGAAAACCCGGACCTTGTGTTGGGTAGCGACCTGATCGCTCCTGAAGGTTTTGGTGAAATCATCGGCGGCAGCCAGC
This sequence comes from Candidatus Cloacimonadota bacterium, assembly GCA_029781115.1. Classification (GTDB taxonomy): domain Bacteria; phylum Cloacimonadota; class Cloacimonadia; order Cloacimonadales; family Cloacimonadaceae; genus UBA3900. The sequence continues at coordinate 208,097 of JAKOXG010000004.1, read as the reverse complement.
GTGAGGATGATCACGACCTGCTGCTGCAGAGAATGCAAGCTGAAAAGATGCCCATTGAGGATTATCAATGGTTCTTAGACCTGCGCAAGTATGGCAGCGTTCCCCATAGTGGCTTTGGCATTGGCTTGGAGCGGCTCATCGCCTGGATCAGTGGAGTTCACCACATCCGGGAAACCATCCCCTTCCCCAGGATGATCTACAGAATCTATCCCTAATATGTGAATTATAAAAACAAGATAAAGAGGTTAATATGAATTACGGACAAAGCTTTTCAAACGTCACGAAAGTGATGAAGTCATCGCTCATCCGTGAGTTGGTGGCCTCCACCAAAAACATCCCCGGTCTCATCTCATTCGCAGGCGGTTTCCCCGCACCTGCGACCTTCCCCAAAGAACTCCTGGCCAAGCTCTACCAAGAAGTGGTGAGCACGCAAGGTAGCGAAGTCTTGCAATATGGCGCCAGCAGCGGCGACAGCCAACTGATCAAAGAGCTGATCAAATGGGAAGGTTTTGACCTTGATCCCAGCGAAGTTTTGGTGACAATAGGTTCCACCAACGCTATCTACAATTACACCCGCAGCCTCATCAACCCTGGCGATGTGATCTTGGTAGAAGCACCCACCTTCTTGGGCTCTCTCGTGGTCTTTGATGCCTTGCAGGCAGAAATCCAAAGCATACCCATCGACAACGATGGCCTCGATCTCAACCAACTGGAGAGCACCGTCAAAAAGCTGCGTGCCGCCGGTAAAAACATCAAATTCCTTTACACTATCCCGGATTTCCACAACCCCGGCGGTGTGAGCATGAGCCTCCAGCGTCGCAGAGAACTGATCGCTTATGCAGACAGGGAAAACCTGGCCATCCTGGAAGATAACCCCTACGGACGTCTACGCTTTGAAGGCGAGCATCTGCCTACTTTGTACAGAGTGATGAAAGAGGAATTCCCGGGCACCAACGTTGTAAGCGAAACCGTGACCTTCTCCAAGATCCTGGGAGCTGGCATGCGCATGGCTTTCATCAAATCCGACAAAGAGATGATCTCCAAGATGGAGTCCTGGCAGCAGAAGATCAACGTCACTCCGGATTGTGTATCCCAGCGTGTGACCGCAAGATTCCTCGCTGAGGGACACATGGAAGGCCACCTCAAGATGATCTCAGCATATTATAAGCCCTTCCTTGATCAGATGTTGAAGAGCCTTGAGACCCATATGCCTGCGGAAGTCAAATGGACCAAGCCCCAAGGCGGAATCTTCCTTTGGATGGAGCTTCCTGAGCGCATGAACGCTGATGAAATCTTCCATCAGGCAGCCGCCAAGAAGGTGTCCTTCATCCCCGGTAGCAAGTTCTACCCCGAAGGACAGGAGAAGTTCAACACCCTCAGGCTCAACTTTAGCTATTCCTCGCTGGAACAGATCGAAGAAGGCATCAAACGCCTGGGCGAGCTCTTGAAAGCACTATAACTTGACACAGGCCTTGGCTGCGATTATATTGTCTGCAGATAGACTTTCAAAAGGAGCGACACAATGAAGAAACACGCTTTGATCATATGCGCTTTGATCCTTCTGAGCCTGCCTCTGATGGCACAGATTGATCTACCTAAACCCAATTTTAGCATGATGAATGCACCCAGAAGCCCGCTATTTGACGTCTCAAAGCTGAAGATGTCCCACAGCGTTGGCTTTGAAGCTGGAGCTTCATCCATCGGGGGCTACTATCTCTCCCGCTATACAAACCATCTTAAATACAGCTTCAATCCCAAGCTCGACCTCAAAGTAGACCTCAGTGTGATCAATTACGGCTCCTCCAATGCAAAGTTTAAACTCAATGACGATAATCGCAGCCAAGTTGTGCCTGGTTTTATCTTGGACTACCATCCCAGCGATTCCTTCAATATAAAGCTGGAATATCGCCAAGGGCTGCCCATTAGCCCGGGCATTTGGTACAATCAAGACCCATACCGCTCTTGGTGGGATGATTAGGTAAACTCCTTTGACCGCCATCATCGTAATCCTTTTAGCTATCTTGGGTGCATCCTTAGGCAGCTTTTTCAATGTGCTTATCCACAGGCTGCCCCGCAATCAGTCTATCATCAAGCCCCTATCATCCTGCGCTTCATGTGGATACAAGATTCCCTTTTACCTGAATATCCCCATCGTTAGCTACATCATCCTCAAGGGAAAGTGCAAAAACTGCGGTGCGAGCATCCATTGGCATCACCTGCTTGTGGAGATCATTACCCCAGTGATCTTGATCGCTGTATTCTATAAATATGGCATCAGATATGGCCTCAATCATGTGCTCTTTTTCAAGTATGCCATTCTGTGCCTGATGATGATCCCTATCTTCTTTACCGATTCCTTCCATCAGATTATCCCACATGTGCTTTCCATCCCCTTGATTCCCATCGGTCTCCTCTTCAGCCTCCATCCTTTTTCAGACCTGATGTTCAAAAACGCCGCCATCACAGCCATAGTGGTGTTTGTTTTTCTCTATCTCATCGCCCTGCTCTATATGCTAATCCGCAAGCAAGCCGGCCTGGGCGGTGGGGACATCTGGCTGCTCACCGGCATTTCCACCTTCCTGGGTGCGCTCAATATGCCCTTCATCTTCATGCTATCTGCCCTCTTGGGTATTATATGGTTTGTTATCTTCATCCGTAAAAGGGATTTGGAATTTGCCTTCGGCACCTTTATCGCCGTAACCACCGTCTTTTGGGTCTTTGCCGGCGACAGCATACTCACCCTTATTTGGTTTTAATCGGCTCACGTTCATTTATGACGGGTCAAATGCTTGCCACCTACCGGTATTGCTAAACCGGAATAATGTAATATCCCCCACCAAGCTCTTCCTTACTGAGCCTCCCGGTGATTACCCGGAGCCTCCCGGGAAAAACCCGAGTATCTCCACGACATCTCCGGGCGGGTAAGTAAGGGCCAAGTCAGTGACGCACCTCTACCCGCTAAATTTGAACATGATCCTTTTATAGCTTGCCATAAACAGCAAGCAGCTCTTCTTTGGCACTCTTCCTGATGGAAATACTGGTGCTGAAATCTATCCCTACGCTTGAGCTGCGTCTCTGTGATCTGATCTCCTCCCACTCCTGATGATCATAATCCGGAAACTTGGCATCCCCTTCAAAACTCGCCTCTATCTTGGTGAGATACAGGTAGTCCGCCCTGGGCAGATACTCTTCAAACAGCTCTCTTCCACCGATGACAAACACCATCTGTCTTCCTTGCACAATCTCCATGACCTTCGCTTCAGCTTGTTCCAGATTGTCAAACAGCAGGACACCCTCAGCCACCTGACAGCTTTTATCCCGACTCAACACCATGCTAATCCTGCCTGGAAGCGGCTTTATTCTTAGAGATTCGTAGGTCTTACGTCCCATCAACACGATGTGTCCCATGGTGCTCTGGGTGAAAAACTCCATCTCTTCCGGGATGTGCCACGGCAGCACCCCATCTTTGCCGATGACGCCGTTTCTATCCATTGCCGCAATGATGGCAATGATCATTCTATTCAAACTTCCCTACTTCAAAGAAAGTATCTATCTCTGGTATTCGAGCCGCCCTTGCATCGCTCAATGTGCCCTGAAATAGCAGCCTCCCCTTATCCAGGAACAGCACTCTGTCGGCCACCCTGTGGATGGACGCCAACTCGTGCGTCACCATCACAATTGTCATATTCAGCTGCGATTTTAGGTCCAGGATCAGCTCGTCCAGGGAGGCAGAAGTCAGCGGATCCAATCCCGCCGAAGGCTCATCACAAAAGAGGATGTGAGGATCCATGATCATCGCTCGTGCCAAACCTGCCCTCTTCTTCATACCGCCTGAAAGCTCGGAAGGTAATAGATGTATTGCATGCGAAAGCCCCACCAAGTTCAGCTTCACCCTGATCATTTTCTCGATTATCCTGCGGCTGAGCTTGGTGTGTTGCTCCAAGGGAATAGCGATATTATCCATCACCGAGATGGAATTGAGCAATGCCCCATTCTGAAACAGCATGCCCACCTTCTTGAGCATGTTGTTAAATTCAATTTCATCGAGAGTTAGGAGTTCCGTACCCCAAAACTTCACGCTACCGCCTACGGGCTCATGCAACCTCAGCATATTCTTTAGCAGTGTAGTCTTTCCACAGCCGCTGGAACCCAGGATCACCGTCACCTGTCCCGCATAGATATCCGCATTGATATCTTGCAATACCACCTTCTCCCCATACTGCGCCTTCAGTCCTCGGATCGTGATGATGGGTGTGTCGTTATGCATGGCGATTATCCCAGATAAAAGAGGCTGAACAGCGCATCGGTGATGACCACAGCAAAGATAGATGCGACGACGCTTGCAGTGGTGGCTTTACCCACGCCCTCTGCCCCACCTTTGACTCTGAAGCCGTAGTGAGCACCGATGAGCACAATCAACCAGGCAAACACGGTGCTTTTGCTCAATGAGATTACAATATCTTTGATGCTGATGATGTTGATGCTTCTGGAGATAAAAGTGGTTATGCTCAGATCCAGCATCTGCATACCGATCAAAATGCCTCCTATCTCTGCTATGATGATGGAAAAGACCACCAGCAGCGGCATTACCACCGTGATAGCATGAAACTTGGGCACCACCACATAGCGGATTGGATTTAGCGCCATCATTCTCAAGGCATCGATCTCTTCTGAAACCTGCATTGTAGCGATCTCGGATGCTATCGCAGAGCCGCTCCTGCCTGCCACAATGATTGCTGTGATCAGCGGCCCCATCTCCCGCACCATCGTCACCGCCAAAAGGTCTGGCAGAAAGACGTTACCGCCGTAGATTTTCAGTTGTGCAGCGGATTGCAAGGATAGGATGAAGCCGATGATAAAGGAAAGCAGTGCTACCACGGGCAAAGCATCGTAGCCCAGTTGCACTCCTGCACTGGTGAAGCTGCCTTTCTTCTGCCCCTTCCGATCGAAGATACCCACAATAGCCCACCAGCTGAGCTCACTACTGAGCAGAAAAGCATCTTTGAGCTCCAGCCAAGCGTCTTCCACCTTTTGCCCCAAGCTCTCAAAGATAGAGGGAGGCGCAGGTGCCTCCACTTCTTTAGCCTTATCCGCAAAGGTCTGCATGATCTTCAGCACGGGCAAAGATGCTGCAATCACCGTCAATTGTGGATTCTCCTCTTCCAGATCGTGCTTCAAACACTCCAGGAAGGCCACACCTGCACTATCCAAACTCTCGATTTCACTCAAATCAAGGCTTTGCACCTCACCTCGGCGCATGAGATGATGTGCCTCTTTTTGCAGTTCGGGAACCGTGTTCCGGTCCACCACGCCCGCAACTTTCAGCCTTGAGGATTCCAGCTTGAGATCTGCCATTTTAGTAAAAGAGCGATAGCCTCAGATATGAGCCGTAGTTGTAAACCACCCAATCCCTGCGCATCTTGTCATATTCCACATTTAGGTTGATATCCATGGATATATTGCGATAGAGCTTGATGTTGAATCTCGTCTCGCTCTGCAACCTCGGAGCTTTATCCAGCTTCATCATGGGGAAAAGGACGTCTACACTGGAGTTTACGGTAAGGAATTTCAAGATATTGACTGCCGACAGCACCAGCGTACTTTCGATGCCGTAATCATAGGACGAGCTATCCTCCATATAGATTGCATAGCGCAAAGTATCGCCAGGTAACTGACTTGGCAGATTGTTACCCTGCAAGATATAAGAGCGTCTGTTGATATCTTGCTGCCAACCGTATCCGCCCCGGATGCTGGCTGTTAGCTTGAGAGTTGGCACCCATCTATAGGTGATTCCCACTCCTTCCTTCAGCCTGAGTGGATAGAGTGCGATTTTGGTGCGCACCTGGCTTTGGTCGGTAGCCAAAAACAGAGTGTCGCCCTGCGCATCCCGCAGGATCACGTTTTGGTTTTCCGCAAAATGTTGCGTTTCATCAAAGAAGTGTGTACTCACGTCCGCACGCCCATAGAAAGAGAAGTTTCTCAGGAACCTATTCTTTCGCAGCGGCGTGTAGAGAAGAACATTCTTCAGCGAATAGGTGTCCGGATTCACTTTGAGGTCTGAATTTGTAGACAGCTTCAGACCCACGCTATAGATGCTGCGCCCCGTGTAATGAATCGACTTGTATTTATGATCAAACAGGTTTTCTGTGCGTCCAACCAGCGAGATATCATAGGTTGGCTCATCCTTATTTACATCGTTGCTTGCCATCACGTTAAAGTCCAGATAGATAGCACCCTTATGTTTTTCCCTGCGCCCCAGCGCCATTTCCTTGTTTCCCAAAAGCCCCGCACCTATCATGTAGTTACGCTCACCTGAAGGGTCTACCACCACGGTCAAAAGGCGACTGTCCCCCTTCTTGACCGCCACGGTAGTGAAGTCTCTCAGCTCGTTCCAGTGTCCTCCACCCAATTTCACCATATAGGTTCCCGGAGGCAGGATCCACACTTTCTCCTTCTGGCCAAAGTCATCTTCTCCCAAGCTGGTATCTGAGCCGTAGTAATAGTAATCATATTCTTCATCGGACTTCTTTCTCCAGAGGTTATAGCCCAGTCTTACCTTGTTTTTACTCTGATCCTGGATCATCACGATCAGCTCGCTCCACTCACCTTTCACCGTGGTGCGCATCTTGGGTTTAACCTCCACGTAGATGGGATATTCCTGACTCTCACCCAGCAGCACTTTATACCTGCCAGCTTTCAGGGTTTCGGGAACACCGAAGATGCCTTCTCTGATGGGCGCATCTTCCACTTCCACCTCATAGTAGGTATAGTGAACTTCAGCTTCAGTCTCAAAGTCAAGCTGCAAAAGCATCTCTCCATCCCAGCTCTGAGAATCCAAGATCTGGGTTTGCGCACCCAAAAACCTTTGGATCGGGTCATCAGTATATTTAGGATATTGGGATGGGAGGGGTTTATCCTCCAAAAACATCCTGCATCTGGCGGCAAAGATATCCGTAGCTTCCATGAGCATCTCATTATAAGTCTCCACCAGTTGCACCACATCGTTGGCCGGCACTGGCTTATGGTTATCATACAGGTAAGAAACCAGGATGCTGTTTGTGGATGCTTCCCTCAGTTTAAACTCCATCCTGACATACGCTTTGGGCGATCCCATTTCTATTCTTTCGATATTCAGGAGCGTAGTTTCCAGGTAGTAATTTGGCGAGATGTCGCCCGTATTCCTATCCACTTGCTTGAAGATGTTGTAAGCCTTGAGCCGCTGCACTATCAGGTTTGGAACTGCATCAGTGAGGCGATTGGCCCACAGATCCCAAGGCAAATATGAAATCCTGGAAAAGCCTTCCTTGATCACCAGTTGACTGCGGCTATAGGTGCGGTTTACATCTGTGTCAAACACCTCACAGGTCTTATCAAAGGGCTCGTTCACCCTTAGCGATGGGTTTTCAGAAGCTTTCTTGTAGTCCAAAATGTAATACTTGGTCGTAATCCTGTCCACTTTGCTGAAGCAGCCACTCAAAAGCAAGACCAGTAGCGACAGGGCGAGAAAAGGTAAATGTTTTGTTTTCATAGCGTGCTCTTTTTTAGTTACCTCGGATGATGATCGAGGGTTGTTCGGCGATCTGCCTGGAAAACTCGTTCAGGTTTGCCGTTGCTTCCCTGAGGGACTCCATAGTTTCGTTGATATTGGCTCTATTTCTCAAGATCATTCGATCTATGTTGCCAATTGCCGCGGATGTCTTATTGAGCGTCACCACCAGTTCACTCACCAGGTCTTTCATATTTACTTCCGTGAGCTTGGCAGAAATGCTGTTCAGATTGGTTACTATTCCCTCAAAGTCATCAGACGCCAAAAGTTGGTTCACTCTATTTATGCTCTTGTTGACCTCGGCACTTAAGAGCGCTATCTCTCTGGTGCCCATCAAGATCAGCTCATTGGAATTGTCACCGACCTGGTTTATTTGCCTGCGTGTATCAACCAACAGGGCATTGGTGTTGGTGTTGATCTCCGTCAGGCTGCTATCCAAGGTTGTAGCCAACCTATCCAATTCCTCATTCAGATTGGTTATCAGCTCATTCAAGCCTCTGGTGCTGGTTACATTCAAGCTATCTATGAGGGTCGTGGTGGAAGAGGTTAAAACATCGAGCTTTTCTGCCACGTCATCGCTCAAACGGTTCATCATCTGATTGGCATTATCGCTCACACTGGTGATGCTTGTGGCTGCATTCTCAGAAATCATGTTCACATTATCCACAAAGGTATCTGTAATGCGCACCATAGTCACGTTCAAGTCATCTGTGAGCACCGCCACACTGTTTGCCACTTTATTAAGTGAAACCATGGTCGTGCCCAGATTTGCCCTCGTGTCACTCAACAGCATGGAAGTTTGCCTGAGGATTTCAGCGATGTTGCGCCTGTTTTCCTCATCGGTCATCTGGTTGATATTGGCAGCGATCTGGTCTATCTTTTCCGTAATGGAAAGAGCTCTGTCGCTGATATCATCAATCATCGAGGAACCAGTCTTGATGAAGCTTTTCGGCTTGAGCAGGGCAGATTCATTTGTCCCAGGTGAGATCTCCACCGCCTTCACCCCCGTGATACCTACAAAGATTAAGATCGCTGTAGCATCCTCTTTGATCGGCGTGCCTCTGTCTATCTTGATGGTGACGATGACCTTGTTCACATTTTTGGGGTCTATTTTGATGGCTTCCACACTTCCTACCTTGATGCCCCGGAAGTTGACCGAGCCACCCACTTGTAAGCCCTGCACGGAATAGTTTTCAAAACTGATATAATATGTGTCTTTGCGATCCATCAGTCGGTTCCCTGCGATAGCTATCAGGATAGCCAACAGCAGGATGGAACCCACCGTGATAAACGCTCCTAAACGAACCTTTTGTGCCTTGGATAACATGATCTGCTCTCCATAATATTAAACGTTGTCTGACAGCTTGATCTCTCCTGTCAATCTACGGTGTTGCAAGAAGATCGGCTCTTGAGCCTCTATGCTCACCTTGCCTTCGCAGACCACTTCTTCACCAAAACTGATGTCCCCTTTGAGTGAAAAGGAGCTGCAGGCAGCCAAGGAGGGCACTGCGTCTGCAAACCGCTTCATTAGCTGATCTATGTTGCCATAATATCTATCATCCAGATCTATCAGCGGCGGATGCTCCAAGCCACGCCTCAGCACCAGTTGATAGCGATCGTTGAGCTCGTAAGCGTCAGACCAAACCGCCAAGAGATCACTATTCTTCTTCACCGGCGCAAAGCGGCTGCGAGGCACCACCATAGCTCTGGTATTATTAAAGACGCTGATCGCAGAGCCCATCGCCGTTTCCAGCTGGTATACCGGTGTATTTTGCACCACCTTGGGATTGATGATCAGCGGCAGGAGCATGATGCCGTCGTTGGAAATCAGGCTCCATTGCAAAGCTTGGAGATCAAGCCAGAGATTATTTGTATTGAAATACCTGTAAAACTCGATGTCCTGAAATCTATCCAAGTCCGCCTCGGGAGTTTGCGCTACCTCTCTGAGCAGCAACTGCTTATGCTTGTCTTCACAGAGGTGACCGCCTTTCCTGTCTGCAGGACTGCGAGTGCATACTTCCATCACAAAGTTGATGTTGTTGGCTTCCATATAGGCAGGGATAGCCGTATCTACCGTAGCGGCAAGGCTATCCGCATTGGATACAAAGGCATAGCGGTAACCCCTCTCGATCAGCTCATCCAGCAAGCCATCCGCCGCCAAAGCCGTGTAGAGGTCTCCATGCCCGGGCGGATTCCAATTTTGATCCTCATCGCTGCTCTCAAATGGCGCCAGATTGTCCTGACGTATCCTGGGGAACTTGTTTTGCACAAAGCTGAGCGGCAGATTCTGTTTGGCCAGATCTGTATATTTACTCAGATATTCCAGTGTATCTGCTTCGGTATTGTAACTGTTCATAAAGAGCAGCTGCACGTCGTAGCCGGATTCCCCTCTCAGAGCCAAGACCTGCCTCACGATGATATCCAGAAAGGTGAGATTCCCTTTCACCGGCAGCAAGCTTTTGGCTTTGCTGAGCCCCATGGAGGTGCCCAAACCACCATTGAGCTTGATCACCACAGTCTTTTTCAGCATCGCTTGACTGCGAAATTCGGATATATCCTCATATTTAATCAAGTTGGCCGCAGAAGGTGGATTGATGTCTTTATCGGTAATCATCCCCTTTTCTCCCCTCAATAGCTGTTCGTAATAAGCGTTGAAGGTACGGATCACGTTGGAGCTGAGGCCAGCTCCTTTCATTTGCTTTTCAAATAGACGGCTGTGATCTTGCTTCATAATCTCTTATTCCTTTATACTTTTTGCTACCAAAGCGTCGATCGCCGCTTCGTCAATTTCCGAGGGAATAGTGATGGCTCCCTCGGCCTTATGCACTTCGTTCCAAGTTGTGGCAGTATCAATAGCGGCAGGGTTGCGCGCCCAATTTCTACGCGCCACTCCACCCATCACATCCCAGGAAAGCGCAGATTTCACCACTTCATCCATGTGTTCACTGCCGTCCAGGACGATGCCGTTTCCGCCATTGATGCTGCGGCCAATTCCCACGCCACCACCGTTGGAAAGCACCACTAAGCTCATGCCGCGTGCTACGTTTCCGGCGAAACAGTGAGTGGCCATATCTGCCATCACATTGCTACCATCGCGGATATTGGCTGTTTCCCTGAAGGGAGAATCAGTGCCGGATACATCATGATGATCACGTCCCAACATCACCGGTCCGATTATACCTTCGCGCACCATTTGGTTAAATTTGAGCGCGATGCGCACCCGACCTTCCTCATCAGCATAGAGGATACGGGCTTTGGTTCCCACCACCAATTTGTTCTCTTCTGCATTTGAGATCCAGTGATGGTTGTCTCTATCCATGGAATTGCGCTTGGGATCTATCAAAGCTGTGGCTGCCTGGTCGGTCTTGTGCAGGTCTTCATCCTTGCGGCTCAGGCACACCCATCTGAAGGGACCATATCCATAATCAAAGCACATCGGCCCCATGATGTCTTCCACGTAACTGGGCCAGATAAAGCCGTCGTTGGTGTCCTTACCGTTTCTGGCAATGGATTGCTCGCCCGCATCAAAGATGCTGGCCATAAAGCTGTTGCCATAATCCCAGAAATAAGAACCTTTGGCTGTGAGTCTTTTCAGCACCTGAAAATGACGGATCAGCGATTCATCAACCTTCTTCTTGAAGCTCTCAAGATCGCTGCCCAACATCTGCCTGGCCTCCTCATGACTCAGCCCAACCGGAGTGTAACCTCCCTCATAAACCGCATGACAACTGGTCTGATCCGAAAGCAGCTCTGCTTTGATGTTGTTTTTATCTATATACTCCAAAAGATCCACGATATTTCCATGATAGGCGATGGAGATGGGCTTTTTGAGCTGCCTGTATTCCTCGACCCAGTCAAAGATCTGCTTCGGATCTTGAGAAACTTTGCTCACCCAGCCCTGACTGTGCCGCGTCTGAATCCGGCTTTCATCCACTTCTGCGATCACGCCAATGCCGCCGGCAATCTCGACTGCCTTGGCCTGCGCTCCGCTCATTCCGCCCAAACCGCTGGAAACAAACAGCACACCCGCAAGGTCTTTATCTGCTGGAATACCGAGGTATTTACGTCCCGCATTGAGCAGGGTGATAAAGGTGCCATGCACGATGCCCTGAGGCCCGATATACATCCAGCCTCCGGCCGTCATCTGACCATAATTTGCCACGCCCAAAGCGGTGAGACGTTTAAACTCCACGGGATTGTCCCACTTGCCTATCACCAATCCATTGGTGGATATCACTCTGGGTGCATTTGGCGAAGAGGGAAACAAGCCCAAGGGATGCCCACTCTGCACCACAAGTGTCTGGTCTTCACGCATGACTTCCAGATACTTCTTGATCAATCTATATTGCATCCAGTTTTGACACACCTGACCCGTCTCGCCATAAGTGACAAGCTCATAGGGATATAAGGCAATATCAAAATCCAGATTGTTGTCTATCATCACCTGCATCGCCCGCGCAGGCGTAATACCCTTGTATTCATCGATGGGTTTGCCGATAATGCGCCCCTGAGGACGATATCTGTACCCATATATGCGCCCCATAGTTTTCAGTTCTTCCAAAAATTCGGGAGCCAATTTATCATGCAAATGCCGGGGCACATACCTGAGCGCATTCTTGAGCGCCAGGGCAATTTCAGCCTCGCTCAGATCAAGCCCCCTATCAGGTGCGCGACGGATACCGGGTTCAAATACCGGATCAGGCGGTAGCTCATCTGGCAATTTCACTTCAAACACTTTGGTTTGTTCCATTTTGTAAACCTCTATATTCTTTTATTTTATATATCTTAGCTAAACTGGAATCTGCTTAATGCTTACAAATCCAGCACTTGATCAGTAAACTCAGAAATAGCCAATTCTGTCAAGGGAAAAAAGAAAAATACCTCTCGAGATTGGCATTTATTACAGATTTCTCCCGGGCATTTCTTCCATCAAAACTGCAAATTGTTGCTGACGTGATTGTAGATCATCTACCAATTTAGTAGGAGTTCCTGCTCCTGCTCCGACACCTGAAAAAGCCAGGCTAAAATCAATATTTGACATTGGCCTGAGATAATATCAAGCAAAAGTGACTTTTTCGATACCCCTCAAATGCCCATTTCATGCGGCTTGCCAACCCCGCCCCTGCTGCTCTCCTGCTCCTCGATCAAGTAACGAGTAGGAAAGCAGTAGGTTAGGAGGAAGAGCCAAAAGTGTGCCGAGAGGAGTTCCGGGAGGTGGTCAACCGACGTGAAAAGTCAAATATTGCGCCAATACCTGATATTCGCAAACAAATTAAGGCTGCAAAATGCACATTATTCATTGACGTGAGCAGGAAGGCCTTTACCACAAAATGGAGATAACCTCCTACCTTGAGTCATTCTTTCATTGACATCAAAGCGGCCATTCAATAAACTGGAAACATGGAATCAACAGAAAGATATAAAGGCGTAAACTACTGTCTGCGATGCGGTAAACCAATGCAACTTAAAGCAGACCGTGAAGGCAAGATCCGGCCTCATTGCACCGAATGTGGCTGGGTCTATTACAAAAACCCCGTCCCCGCTGTCTCTATCGTGATGCTCAACGAGCAAAATGAATTGCTTTTGGTGAAGCGTCGCTTTGAGCCTCAAGCCGATAAATGGGCACTTCCCAGCGGCTATATGGAAATCAATATCACACCCGAAGAAAACGCACTGGAAGAGTTGAAAGAAGAAACCGGCTTGCAAGGCCAAATTCGGCACTGTATCGGCTGGTATTTTGGCACTAATCCCATCTACGAAAAGGTGCTAAGCCTCGGATTTCGCATCGACCGCACAGGTGGACAGCTCCAAGCTGGTGACGACGCTGCAGAAGCTGCTTTTGTGCCCCTGGACAAACTGCCACCCATAGCCTTTGATGCGCACATAGACTTCATCTTCAGGGAGACAGGGATTATGCCGGAGCCGGCGTGGTGAGTAGCCAAGCTTAATATGAAAGACCTGAAGAATCTGAGCCGCCAGAAAGCAGAGCTGATTTTAAAGGAGAAATTTGGCTTGGACCACTTCTACGACGAACAATGGGAAGGCATTTCAGCTTTGTTGAGGGGCGAGCGGATTTTGTTTATTCAAAGGACAGGCTATGGCAAATCACTCTGTTTCCAGTTTCCGGCTGTCCTTTTTGATGGTCTCACAGTGGTTTTCTCTCCCTTGATTGCGCTGATGCGGGATCAGGTAAGCAAGTTGCAGAGTCTCGGCATCGCAGCCAAGTGCCTTAACTTCCAGCAAACTGCAGCAGAAAACCAGAGCATCATCGAAGAAGCAAGACAGGGCTTGCTGAAAATCTTGTATATTGCACCCGAAAGGCAAGAGAGCTCCCTCTGGCAAGAGAATGTGCGCCACTTCAACCTCTCCATGGTGGTGGTGGATGAAGCTCACTGCATCTCCATGTGGGGACACGACTTCCGCCCTGCGTATCGACGCATCATAGATCTGGTAAACCTTCTCCCACAGAGTATGCCGGTTCTCGCTGCCACCGCCACTGCCACCAAAAGGGTGGAAAAAGACGTCGCAGCCCAGCTCAAGGGCAAGTTCAAGATAATTCGCGGCAACATGGCTCGGGAAAACTTCCGCCTCTTTGTGGTGGATGTGAAATCCGATGACGAGAAGCTTATCTGGCTGGCTCAGCATCTCAATGAATTGCAGGGAACGGGCATCATTTACACCGGCACGGTCAACGAGTCTGAGATGATAGACCGCTGGCTGAATTTCAACCAAATTCCCAGCAGATACTACAACAGCAGATTGGATAGAGAGGGCAGGATTGAGGTGGAAAAAGGCCTGATAGCCAACGCTTGGAAGTGCGTCGTTTCCACCAATGCTTTGGGAATGGGAATAGACAAAGCAGACCTCAGATTCATCATCCACACCCAGTTCCCGCAATCACCCGTGCACTACTATCAAGAGATAGGCAGAGCGGGGCGGGATGGCTTGCCCACGGTGATTGTTCTGCTCTACAATCCGAGGGATGTAGACCTTCCGCAGGCTTTCATCGATGGAGCCAAACCTCCGGCTTACAAGTACAAGATGATAGTCTCAGAGATCAAAAATGATGTCTTGGACAAAAAAGCACTGATGATACGCACCAATACAGGCGACAAGCAGTTTGACACCATCATCGCTGACTTGGAAGATCAGGGTATCGTAAGCGAAGTGAGCGTGGCTGGGAAGAAAAAGTATAGATTCATCCCCGGGTCTAAGCGGCTCAACTTCGTGCAGATGAATAGGTTACGCAAGGCAAAGACCCGGGAATTGAAGCTGATGATCAAATATGCCCAGACCAAAAAGCCGCGCATGGTTTTTCTGTGTAAGCACTTGGGCGACAAACAGAAAGCAAAGGCCAACAGCTGTGACAATTCCGGCTTGCCCAAGCTTTGCTTCAGCTCCGACGCTTTTTGGGATGAGCAACTGCATAAGTTCAAACGTCAGGACTTCCCCATCTTGGAAACTGAAGACAAGCATTGCAATCTCATAAACGGTAGAGCGGCATCATATTACGGAGTCTCAAATGTGGGCAATACCATCCACAAATGCAAATATGAAGATGGTGGCGACTTCCCGGGCTTTCTCGTCAGCAAGCTCATCAACGCCTATACTTATGGCTTTCAGGGTGAGCAGTTTGACCTCATCCTCTATGTGCCGCCCACTGTTTCGGGCAATCTGGTGCGCAATTTGGCTACCAAGGTGGCTCAGCAGATTAGGGTGCCGGTCTGTCATGATCTGATAAAGGTGCGCAAAACCCAAAAACAAAAGGTGTTCCAAAATATCCACCTTAAAAGACACAACGTGGCGGATGCTTTTGCCATGTCAAAACCAGAATTGGTGAGGGGGAAAAGCATCCTGCTGATCGATGACATTTACGATAGTGGCTTCACCATCAAAGAGATAGCCAAGTATCTCAGCAGACAGGGCGCAATCAAGATCGCCCCGCTGGTGCTGACGAAAACTGTGAGTGGAGATAAACTGTAATGCAAAACCAGATGAAGAGGAATGTGACCATGCAAGATGCAGCTTATTGGATTTCCATCGCGCATATGAATGAAAGGAAAGATGGACGGCCCAGCACTTGGAAACGTGAAGAGATCAACACACTGATCGATAGAATCTACCATGAACAGAAATCCGATCTGCAGGAGTTCTTTTCGCTCAAAGCAGAGGATTGGAGGCATATTTACGGTGTGGAAGAAACACAGTTGGAAGCCCTGACTGAAGCCAAACTACAGGCTACCAACAACGCATCTTTGGTTGAAAGTCTATTCAAACAAGGTGTTGAGCTTATCCCTATCTTTTCACCGGACTACCCCCCTACTCTTTTGGATAATGCCGGCTTAAAATATGCTCCCACGCTCCTTTACATCAAAGGCAACAAGCAGTTGCTTCAAGAAAAGTCCATCGCCATTGTGGGATCTCGAAATGCCAGTGCGAATGGCCTGAAATTTACACACAACGTCGCCAAGCAGGCCACAGAAGGTTTCAAGGTGGTGGTGAGCGGTTTTGCCAAAGGGATCGATAGAGCGGCATTGGACAACGCTTTGAAATACATCGGGCAAAGCATCATCGTCTTGCCGCAGGGCGTGCTCACCTTCAGCACAGGTTACAGAGCCTACCAACACCAGATCGCAGAAGGCGATGTGTTGGTGCTTAGCACCTTCCATCCCAATTCCCCCTGGAGTGTGGGCTTGGCGATGGCGAGAAACCCCATCATTTATGCCTTGGCTCAAGAAATCTATGTGGCTGATTCGTCAAATTCAGGAGGCACCTGGGCGGGTGTGAATGATGGATTGCGCAAAGGGCGCAGCATCTACATCAGATATCCCGAAACGGGCGAGAAAAACGCCAATAAGCTGCTGATAGAAAAAGGTGGGATCGCAGTGGACATCAATGGTGAGCGCATGGAATAGGTTGCGCCACAGGCAGATGGAAAGGAACTGACAATTGAGCTTGAGTTTACCCCACCTGCGGAGCCTTGATTTAAAGCACCTCTGCCGGCATTTTACTTTTGGCTGGACTGGCACAATATTTGCCACATTCTTATCACTATACCCATCAAGCAGTTACGAGGCTGGATCTTTGGTTTTCACCTCGTCAAACCAAGGTCGTCAGTGTATATTATAGAGGGTCGTCTTCGCGGTAGTGGAAAGTTGTCAATTTGCACTCCCGCATCCCCGGCACCTCGGGTCAACTTCCAAATCAGCTGCCCGAGGCTATCACACTACCCACTCAATGCTTTACGGCATCCACCTTTTCCCTGTTTGCAGAAAGTCTTGTCCCTTTAAACAAATTTTTGCTTAAAATCCAAAAAAAGGCTTGACCAATTTGCAGGGGTAGAAATAATTCAACAAGAGAAGAAAATACCAATTTGAACAAAGGGGGTTCAATGAATAATTACTTCATGGAGACCCATCATCATGAATGGATTCTCAGCAACCGCAACGGTGCCTATGCTCTTGGCACAGGTAACCTTATCAACCAACGCAAGTACCACGGCTTGCTGATTGGTTGTGACGACAAGTTTAACCGGCTCCACTTGGTTGCCGGCATGGAAGAGAAGGTCGAATGGAGGGGTGAATACTTCCATTTGGACAGCAACAACTACAGCAATTGCATCTATCCGGAAGGCTTTTTATACTTGGTGAAGCCCTGGTTGCGCCCCTACCCCACGTTCCTATATTCTGCCCTGCCACACCAGAACGACATCCTCATCCGCAAGGAATTGATGATGGATGAGGATAGCAACACGGTTTTGGTGAAGTATACGAACTTGGGGCATCACACGCTGCATTTCGAGCTCCGTCCCAAGCTCACCATGAATCCACATCACGACATCAATGCTTTTGGCAGCTTGGATTTTGAAGAATTTGATACCTCTCATCACAATGATAGCGATGGTTGCAGCTTTGATGCGTATCGGCCTGCTACCGATGCCAGGGTGTATTGCCATAGCCGTTTGGGGATTTTTGAGCCCAGCAGACACGTCTATTATAATGTCTATTACCCTTGGGAAGTGACGAAAGGTTATGAAGGCGTGGGCGATCAGATCAGTCTCTATGAGCTGCGCTTTGCCCTGAAGGTGGGAGAAAGCAACTACATCCTCTTTTCCGATGAACCCATCAAAAACCCTTATTTGATGGTGGATAAGATCATCAAGCGTTATGAGGAACTGCCCTTACCGAAGGATTGGCCCGGGGAGCCGGATCAGGATTACAATCTGATAGCCAATTTGGATTATAATGACAACCTGCTCTACGATCAGGAAGGCTACATGAAGCTGTTGGACTTTATGCTGCGGGATTTTGTGACTCAAGATGATATCGCAGCGGGCTATCCATGGTATGGTCCTTGGGGTAGAGATACGATGATAGTGCTCAATGCCCTGCTGCACAATCCTGAGTTTTATCCTTTTGTGGAGCGGGTTTTGAA
Source organism: Candidatus Cloacimonadota bacterium (assembly GCA_029781115.1). Lineage (GTDB taxonomy): Bacteria > Cloacimonadota > Cloacimonadia > Cloacimonadales > Cloacimonadaceae > UBA3900. The sequence continues at coordinate 190,117 of JAKOXG010000004.1, read as the reverse complement.
GAAGTATAGCCACCAGATCAATGAAGGATTGATCCCCAATGCCCAGAGTGAATCGGGTAGAGATGCAAACTACGATTCCGTGGATGCGACGCTGTGGTATCTCATCCTGGTGTGGAAAATGGGTAAACGCAAACAGGAACCAGCCTATTGGAAGGATGCCATCCAGCTTTGTGAATACATTCTCAACAGCATCATCAAAAACGAGTATTACCCCTTTGAGATTCGTAATGATGGGCTGATCGAGCTTAAGCCGGAATTTGCGCATGCTACCTGGATGGATATCAGGATCAATGGCAAAGCCGTGACACCACGCGATGGTGCGCCTGTGGAGATCAATGCACTATGGTATAATGCGCTGTGTTGCTATGAGGCGATGTGCGAATCATATCATGAATCCGCAGGCATTGTCTACCTACCCAAAGAGCATCTCACCACCCTCAAGCTGAAGGTAAAGACCTCTTTTGAGAAGTTTTGGATGGGAGACTATTTGGCGGACAGGCTGATCGGAGATGAACAGGTGAAGCAGATCAGATGCAATGCTATCTTGGCTCTATCACTGCCCTGGCCGGCTGTGGATCTGCCCAAGATGAAACAGGTGTTCCTGCGTGCCGAAAAGGAGCTGCTGACGCCATATGGATTGCGCACCCTCAGCCCGAAAGACCCGGATTACCACAAGAAATACTTTGGAACTCATGAGCAGCGTGACCTGGCCAGCCATAACGGCAGCACTAGAGCGTGGCTGTTGGGAGCTTTCTGCGGTCTGGCTCTGAAGATATATCGTGATGAGCTGGATGATCAGGCCTTGGCGGAGAAACTGGGCGGTTATGTGCAAACCTTCCGCAATAGCATCCGCAAGGGGCATATCGCATCATTGGCGGAGATCTGGGATGGCGAAGACCCGCACTTCCCCAAAGGCGCTCCAGCACAGGCTGCAAGCGTGGCAGCGCTATACAATATCGAAACCTTTATAGCCACATTGTTGAGGTGAAAAATGAAAGTCTTGATGTTTACTTGGGAATTCCCTCCACTCATCGCCGGAGGCTTGGGAATGGCTTGCTATGGAATGGTTAAAGCTATGTTGGCTCAAGGGATAAAGGTGGATTTGGTGTTGCCAACCAAGGAAATGGTATACTTCCCCTTGAGAAAAGAAAGCGACGTGGATTCGCTGCCGGTGGTCTTTATGGACCCTGTATTGCAGAACGACTTTTCCAATCGCGTCTTCTCTGATCCTGTCGAAAGGCTCAAATACATCGGCGTATCCACCAGCCCCGAAAGCTACCACACCATCGGCGATATCAAATCTTTTGTAAGCAGAGTGGAAACAGAATACCTCTCGCATAACGATACCAACAAAGAAGAATACAACCTCTGGCAACAGATCACGAGCAACTTGGAGGGTGATAATGACTTCATCCTCAAGGTGCAGGAGTTTACCCAAAGGTCGGAACGCTTTGCCAAGGAGCTGGATTATGACCTGATTCATGCACACGACTGGCTCACCTATCCCAGCGGAATGTTGGCGCGCAAGCTGTCTGGCAAACCCTTGGTGGTGCATATTCATGCCACCGAGTTCGACCGTGCCGGCGGGCCGGGTAACCCGCAGGTTCACAATATCGAACATGCGGGCATGACCTATGCTGATCGCGTGATTGCCGTATCAAAGTATACCGCTCAGATGATAGTTTCACGCTATAAGATCGACACCGCCAAGGTGCGTATCGTGCATAATGCCTTCACCTTGGAAGAAAACCGTGTCTTTACCAGAGAAAGGTTATTCAAAGGGCCCACCATCCTGTTCCTCGGACGCCTTACCCTGCAAAAGGGGCCGGACTACTATCTTGACGTAGCGAAGATGGTGTTGGAGAAGCATCCACAAGCCACCTTCATCATGGCAGGCACAGGAGATATGGCTCGGCAGTTGCTCAGACGCTCGGCAAAGTTGGGGCTCAAAAACCGCTTCCTATTTACGGGCTTCCTCAATCGCCAGCAAGTGGAAACCATCCTGCAAGCCTCCGATATCTATATGTTGCCATCTGTATCTGAACCCTTTGGCATTTCGCCCCTGGAGGCAATGGCTTTTGGCGTAACTTCCATCATCAGCAAGCAATCCGGCGTCTCCGAAGTGGTGCACAATGCCTACAAAGTGGACTATTGGGATGTGCAATTGATGGCTGATACAATCAATAACCTGATCGAAAACCCCGACAAGCGCATCACTATGGGCTACCGAGGCATGAAAGAAGTTAATCAGATCCGTTGGACTGAAGCGGCAGACAAGATCCACAAAGTATATAGCGAAGTGCTATCTCAACACACGAAAAGCCAAGAGTAAGGAGACTCCCCATGCTGAACATAGTATTTTATTTCCAAGTGCATCAACCCTTCCGTTTGAGACACGTGAACGTGCTGGACATCGGCAAGGATTTGGATCTCTTTGACGACAAACTCAACGCTGAGGTGATGCGCAAAGTGGCACAAAAGTGCTATCTACCTACCAATAAGCTCCTGCTGGAGCTGATCGATAAATATGAAGGCAAGTTTAAGGTGGCCTTCTCCATCACTGGAACCGCTATAGAACAGTTTAAGCTCTACAGCCCCGAGACCTTGGAATCTTTCAAGCAACTGGTGAGAACTGGCTGTGTGGAGATGATCGGAGAAACATACTATCATAGCCTGGCCGCACTGTATGATACCAATGAGTTTCTGGATCAAGTGATGATGCACAGAAGGCTGATGATGGACGAATTTGGCGTCCACACCACCACCTTCAGAAATACAGAGCTGATCTATAAAGACACGATCGGCGACCTGGTCTTTGAGGCAGGCGGCTTCGACACCATCCTCACCGAGGGAGTAGACCGCATCCTGCAATGGCGCAGCCCGCTTTATGCCTATAAAAACTATAGGAAAAACCTCAATATGCTGCTCAAGTATTACAAGCTGTCGGATGATATTGCCTTCAGGTTTTCCAATCGAGACTGGCCGGATTACCCGCTGACTGTGGATAAGTTTATCCACTGGATAGAGCAGCTTACCCTCGCAGAACAAAAGGAACGCAACCTCTTCCTGAACCTGTTTATGGACTATGAGACCTTCGGCGAACACCAGTGGGCAGAAACTGGTATCTTTGACTTTATGAGACATTTCCCCGATGAAGTGCTGAAGAGACCACATCTGGGCTTTGCCAACCCCAGCCAGGTCAGACAGTGGGCAAACTATCAACAAGAGTCGCTTACCTTCCCTGAGCCAGTCTCTTGGGCAGATGAGCAGCGAGACATCTCCGCTTGGGTGGAAAACGATATGCAAAAGAACGCCATCAACACCTATTATGAGCTCTTTAGCAAGGTGAAAGCTACTCACAATGAGGAACTGATATGCATGGCACGTCGCCTGAGCACTTCAGACCACTTCTACTACATGTGCACCAAATACTTCCAAGATGGAGACGTGCACAAATACTTCTCGCCCTACGACTCACCAGATCAGGCATATATCTATTACATCAATGCCTTGGCTGACTTGGAAGAAAGAATGCTATAAGAGGAAAAGCATGAAAGGCAAAGTAATAATCCTTGAAGACGACCTGATGCTGGCCAGACAGGTCTGCAAGGTTCTGGAAAACTACGACTATGAGGTGCTGCACGCCTCCAATAGTGATGCCTTCTTTGAAGAATTGCGCTCCTTTGCTCCAGATGTGATTCTGCTGGATGTCTTCCTGGTCGGTAGCCGCCTGAATGGAATACAGGTGCTTAGATACCTCAGAGAGAACTTTGACCTCAATTACAAGATTATCGTGATCAGCGGCGAGGTGTCAGCATCCCAAGTGTTACAAATCCGGGAGCTGGGTGCTTATCACTTTGTGGAAAAGGGCGTCAACTTCAGCATCAATCAGTTACTGTTGCACATAGACAACGCCATCACGCTCAAACGCCAGGAAGAAGAGCACATCGACCTGCAGATTGAGTATATTAACCTCAAAAAGCAGTTCACACGCAGCTTTCCCTTTATTGGAGAAAGTGACGCCATCCGCAAGGTAAGAGACCAGTTAGTTAGGCTGGCAGAAGCGGATGAGGACGTGTTCCTGATCGGCGAAACAGGCACAGGCAAGGAAGTGGCAGCCAATTACTTCTACCTCAACTCTCCCCGCTTTGGCAAGCCATTCCATACCGTCAACTGCAGCGTCCTGACCGAAGATGACATAGAAAGCGAACTCTTTGGCAATGTGCTGAATTCCACTAACAGAACAGACCGCAAGAACATCGGCTTCTTTGAGGAATGCTCTGACGGCTTGCTTTTCCTGGACGACATCACCAGCCTCCCCTTACCTGCTCAATCCAAGATCCTGAGAGCTATCGAGAACAAAGAAATCCAGGTGGTGGGCGGACCCATGAAGAAGGTCAATACCCGCCTGATCTTTGCCTCAAATGCTACGTTGGACGTCCTTGCAGATCCCGCACACCTGCGTCCCGACCTATATTATCGCATCGAGGGCTCTGTGGTTGAGCTGCCACCGCTCAGAGAGCGGGAAGACGACATCCTGCTCATCGCTGCCTACTTCTTTACAAACTTCTCATCTCGCTACAACATCAGCGACCAGCTCAACCTCTTGGAGATCAAGAATGTATTGCAAGCCTATGATTGGCCAGGCAATGTGAGAGAGCTCAGGAACTTCTGCAAATCCATCACCATCAAAGAAAGGGAGATCTCAAACAAGGTGATCCTCAGACATCTCAGAAACAAAATCAATGCTCAGAAGACAGATGACAAAGAGGAGCTGAGCCGCTTCTTTGCCATTGAGAACATCAAGGAAAGCACCTCCAGCTTCGAGCGGGAATACATCATTCACCACTTGGGAAGGAATGACTGGCATGTGAGCAGAACAGCAGAGGCTATTGGTTTGGAGCGAACCACTTTATACAAGAAAATGAAGCAGCTGGGAATCAGCACAACTGAGGGCTCAAGCCATGGATAAGAAACAGGGATTGATAATCTTATCCGTATTCCTGGCATTGCTCATCTGGCTGCAGATTACTCTGAGAAGCCAACATCGCACCGTGGTCAACTTTCCCGTTGTCTTGGTGAACCTGTCTCCAGATGTGTCCCTTTCCAAACTCCCCAAAACCATTCCCTTCGATGTGAGAGGCAATGGGATTGATCTGGTAAAGCTCTACTTTTCATCCGCCAAAGTGGTGATAGACGCATCCAAGTTACGTGCAGGCGAGGAGAAGCTACCCCTTGATGACTACAATCTGAGGGAGCTGCCCTCCAATTGCAATATAGAGATCTTCGGCCCTGCGATCGATAGGGAAATGACGGTATCTACGGATGTGATGCTCTACAAAAACGTAAGGGTCGCCCCCGTCTTTGAGAATGAGGCCACGCGGGTGAAGTTTAATCAGTTGGACTATATCCTCAATCCCTCCAGAATCAAGATTCATGGCCCCAGGCGCGAGCTCAACAACCTCAAATCCATCTCCACCGCACCGATAAACATGTCCATGCTGGGCAAGAAGGAGTTTTACATCCCCATCGCCTTGAGTAGCAGCAGAATCAGCTCCTCTGTCTTGAGGGTGCACGTGAGCAGGCTGCCCAAACAGATTCAGGCCAAGGTCTTTGAAGCCATTAAGATCGACTCTGATTCGCGGGAGATCTTCCCGCAAACTGCGACTATCAAAGTGGAGGGAGACCCGCAAATTATCAAGCAGCTCAAATCCTCGGACTTCCAGATCAAAGCAGCTAAAGAGGCAGACAAGGACAAGATGTTGGAGCTGGAAGCCGTTTTACCTCAAGGCATCATCAAGTATGAAATCACACCCCGAAAGGTGAGCCTGCGTTGAGTAAGCCCGCATATATCCTCGCCTTTGAGTCCTCTTGCGATGACACCTCAGTAGCCATTGTGGATACCGATTACAATGTGTTGTGCAACCTCATTTCCTCCCAGAAAGAGCACCAAGATTACGGTGGAGTGTTGCCGGAGCTTGCTTCGAGACTACACCTAAAGAACATCCTCAGACTCACCGAAGCCGCATATATCAAGACAGGGCTCAGCAAAGACGACATCTCTGCTGTTGCTGTATCCATCAACCCCGGCCTGATCGGTTCCCTGATCGTTGGGCTTTCCTTTGCCAAGAGTTATGCTTGGAGCTTAGGCTTGCCTCTGATCACGGTCAACCACATGTTAGCCCACATCTTTGCCAACTTCATCACCCACAAGGACATCAAAGCACCCTTTTTGGCTTTGGTAGTATCGGGCGGACATACGGAGCTGGTTCATTTTGAAGACATGCTCAAGTTCACCGTGGTTGGCAAGACCTTGGATGATGCTGCGGGTGAGACTTTTGATAAGACTGCCAAGATACTGGGTTTAGGATTCCCGGGCGGGCCGATTATTGACGAGCTGGCCAAGAAAGGCAATCCCAAGGCATTTGACTTCCCTCGTGGTTTAAACAAGAAGGGCAACTACAACTTTAGCTATAGCGGCACCAAAACGGCCATCTACAACCATATCCTCTCCATGGATCCGGACGAAAGAGAGGCACGTCTCCACGACCTCGCTGCATCCGTGCAACAGGCAATCATCGACCCTCTTATCAATAAAAGCATCTCTTGGGCCAGAGTAAACGGGATCAAGGACATACTCTTAGCCGGAGGTGTGGCTGCTAATTCTGCCTTGAGAGAGCAGTTAGGACAAAAAGCCGCCAAATATGGCATGAAGCTACACTATCCGGGCTTGAGCCTGTGCATGGATAACGCAGCGATGGTGGCTGCAGCTGCCATTCCCAAGTATCTGACAGGCCACTATTCAGATTTGAATGTAAACGCCTTCAGCCTCAAAGGCACCAAACTACTGTAAGAGTCTTAGTGATTGGCTGCCAGAGCCAAACTGCCATAATATCGGGAAAGTGAAGTGAGCTTCACGCCCATCTCATCGATCTGCTTCAGGAACTTCTTCAAGGCATCCAATTTACTCTGATTGTGGCAGTGAGTGATGATCACGACGGGCTCCTGCCTCCCCTTGAATCTACCGAGATCGGAAATCCTCTGCGCAATGGTGGCGTCAGTATTATCCGGAACATCCAAAAACAGGTTTCTGCGGATGGATTTATAGCCCAGAGTATGAGCCAGATTGTAGCCGACCGTGCTACCGGTAGTAACGCTATCGATGAAATACAATCCTCTATCATTGAGATGATTCAAGACGGTGGTCATCAGCTCCCGATTGCTGGTCGCAGTGCTGCCCATATGGTTGTTTGCCGCGATGGCATTGGGAATCTGGGTGATAAAAGCATCCAGCATATCTTTGACGGTTTGCTCATCTTGACCGGTTTTGAGGTAGCGTTCGCCCGGACTCGTGCGGGCTTTAGCTGCTTCCATGGGGATGTGGATGATGGCATCACGCCCCGTTTCAGCAGCAATTTGAGCTGACTTGGCCGTATAAGGCAGATCCGGCAGGATGGCAAAGACAACCTCTTGAGGCAGGTCTGCAAAACCCTGCAGAAGTGATCCGCCCGCATAGCCAAAGTCATCCACGATCACGATCACGGGCGGGATTTCCTTGGAATCAGTCCAACTATAGGTAAATTGTTTGAGGTCGCTCAGAGCCTGCTTCTCAGCCATCGCAGGGTCGCTTTCCGATAAAGAATCTACGGTTGCATCTTCCGAATATTCATAGCTATCCGGCAAAAGTTCCTGAGCATCATCGTACGAAGGCTCAGCTTTTTTACAGGCATTGAGTCCGAAGAGCAGTATTGCAGCAATCAGTGTGAAGACGGCGATGCTATTCTTTCCCATTCTATCTTATCTCCTACGGTGATATTGTGTTTGGCGCAAGTGCCTGCTTTTACCTCCAGGGTGTAGAGGTTGAAGCCCTCAGAATCGATGAGATCGGTACTAAAAGGCTTGGTGTTTTCTTCGATCTGAAAGATGGTGTTGGTATAGTCTATAAACAGCATATCCAGCGGCATATAGGTGTCTTCCATCCAAAAGCCATGCGGCTCATTGCCATCAAAGACGAAGAGCATGCCCTGATCATCCTCCATGGAATCTCTAAACTTCAGACCCTGCCGCAATTCCATCTCTGTGGTTGCGACTTCTATCCGGAAAGTGGCTTTGAGATTGCCACCGGCATCCATAACACGCAGGACGCCATCATGACGAAACTTGGGCGCCTCGACCTCCTGCTCTGCTGCTGAATCTGCCTGAGATTTGCAAGCACAGAGCCCCAAGATGAGGCTGACTGAAATCAATATATATATTATCTTCTTCATTTGCTTAAGACCATCTTTTTCATAGTGATAGAGTTACCGTTCTGCAAGCGATACAGATACACCCCGGAGGAAACCGGGTTCCCCTCATCATCCATTCCGTTCCAGCTTTGTTGATGCTCTCCGCCGGAAAGCGGTGCGTTGATGAGTGTACGCACCAATTGCCCCTTAAGGTTGTAGATTTTCAGAGAGGTGACCTCTGCGGGGTTTTCTACGCAGAAGCGGATGGTGGTAGAGGGATTGAAGGGATTGGGATGATTCTGCCCCAGATAAAAGCCCGGATGCGGCAGCAAAGAGTCATCATTGGAGCCATACAGAGGGATATCCACACAACCCACGTGACCATTGATTACATAATTGCAACGCACCGTGTTTTCAGCGCTTTGCAAGTCCAAATCAAAGCCGGTAATGGCCTGACGGTTCTTGATAACAGCCAATCTATTCTCAGCCGGGTTGATCGTCCACATGCTATCTTCCGCACCTTCCACAACTATTTCTGAGACGTCAATCTCTCCCAGGGGCGAAAACTGCATCTGCAATGCTACCGGTTCCTCTTCCGGCTCAAAATCAAAGCTCAGCACTCCCTCCTGATACTCATAACAAAAACCGGGATTGGGAAGACTATAAGGCTCCAATGTTTGCGCAGGGAATCTGAAGAGAGGATCCCTGATATAGCGCATCACCATTTGAGCATCCAAGGCATCTACACCGTTGTCTTGGCTCACATCGCTACAGGTAATCATCTCCTGACTCCAAGGCAGGGGCGCTTCAGGGGCGGGATCCAAGCCCACACAATAATCCAGGATGATCAGCGCATCTTTCTGGCACACAATCAAATCCCCATCCGGATCGCCAAAATATCTGCCCGTCATATCTATGCCGCTGATCTTAAAGTCGTCAATATAGATCCCATCGTGGTTTACCGCCCGATCCGTCTGAATTCTATACCTGAAATACACTTGCTGCCCGCTGTATTGATTGAGTGGCACTTCCACGTTGAGCCAACTGCTTTGCGAACCCGTGAATTGCTTGAGTCGCTGCCAGTCGCTCTGATCCAAAGACGCTTCCAGATATACATAGTCGTAGCCATTTTCCAGAGAATAGCGGGTGCGGAAGCTCAACACGGGATTGAGCACATGCTGCAAATTCACTGGATTGGTGAGCCTGCAGGCCTTATTGATAAAGTTTTCATAGTTGCCGGAGGGAGAATCCGCCAAGACGCTTTCGCCCTCATAGGTTGTGACTCCCCAGGGTTGGGCGGCTGTCCAATTTGACATGTTATCAAAGGGATCGTAAAAGACAACCGATTCTGAGGCCAGGATGAACACCAGCTCGGTTTGAGAGGCATCAAGATCAAAAACCTTTTCATAGATCGTCTCTCCACCCTGCATGAAGGTGATGGTATGCCGTCCCTCAAGCACCGAAGCCACCAAGAATGAGCCATTTTCATCGGATGTTATGGGTGGATTGTCATCCAAAATCACCTTCACATTGGGCACAGCTGTTCCGTCGGGATAGCGCAATTGTCCCGAGATATAGGTCATTTCAGCCGGACGCAGCACGAAGTTATGATAAGCTGTGCCACCGGTATCGATGGTAATCTCTGCACTTTGCTCCAGATAGCCAGGTGCACTGGCTGTAATTGTATAGCTGCCAGGCAGCAAGAGGCGATGAAAATCCGCACAAGCAGGCCCCACGTGCATCAGTTTGTCGTTGCCACTGACGCTGATCACGGCGTCGGTGAGCGGGATCCCACTGGTGGAAACGACCGTGCCATGCACTCCTCTCTGGACAAATTCCAGCAAGGCGAGGATGGATTCCTTGTTTAAGTTCCAATAGCTTGCCAAATGGCTGGCTGGCGGCCACTTGATCGCACTGATTTCACAGGTTAGGTCGATACAATCCGTGTAGCCATAGCTCCAATCCTGCAATGAGCCGGTAATCACATACCACTGTGCCCCATTCACCACACCTTGGGTAAAGCTGCTGTTATTGTAAATGCTGGAATTTAGACGCGCATAGGTGAGGGCTGCTTCGCGGATGAGATTGTTGTCCGGAGTGAGGGTGTAAGTGTAATCCCAAGGGTAGTTTACCACCAGCTCTCCCCCATGCATGTTCGCACTGAGCTGAAAGTGGTTTTGGTTTGCATGGTTCATAAAAGCGATGTTTTCGGGTGCCCATGCGTTTCCATCGGGATGCTGCTCTCCGGAGGGCATGGGAAAGTTGCGGTTGAGATCGACTCCCGCAGCATTGTATCTTTGTCCCGCTACAAAGCCATCCGGATTCAGCATCGGGCAAATCCAGATCTCGGTGTTATTGACTATCTGAGTGATTCTGGGATTTGTATTATACTCTCCGGTAAGCAGTTGGATCAAGCGGATCATCATATCATAACCCACCACTTCATCACCATGCATGCTGGATACATACCTGAATCTGGGCTCCGCCTCGTCAATCTGTGGATTGTCTGAAATCTTCAAGAAGTAAAGCGGCCGCCCCTGCACACTTTGCCCGATATTGTGCAGCGTGCAAATCTCGGGATAGGTGTTGGCGGTTTGCTGCATGAAGGTCACATAATCGTTAAAGCTATAATATTCATAGCGATCCTGCGAACGCACCCTGAGCGGGTCGTTGAGCTCACGCGCCAGTTCTATCGCCGGATTGGGCAAAGCTTTGGCAGCAAAGCCTCTATCCAAAAGCAGTTGAAATTCTTCTTGGCCGCGCACATAGGCCTTAATCAGGTTCTCCGTCCTATCCACGCCGTCAATGCTGATATTGTCTGAGATGAGCTGCTTGAGATCGGCATCAATATCATCACTGATGATATGCACTTCAAAAGCTGCCAAGCTGCCAAGCAGAAGTAGCGTTGTGAGGATAACCATTATTTTCTTCATCGTTAAAGTCCTTGAAATGATATGTTTATCAGATAGAAATGCATCTCGATTGTTCTCTATAAAAGCCAGGCTGACAACGACACATGGAATACGTCGCTTAATGCTGCTTCATTCCTGACCTGACATGGTTCACGGGCATCCATTGCATTGCGCCTGGCAATAAACACCCTTTTTAAAGGACTTCATTTTGTCAATGAGAAAAACTGCTTTTCCGTTAAACCACCTTTTTCCAAGGCAAAACTACCGGCAAAAAGCCGCAAAATCCGAACCTGAAAACAGCCCTTGCTAACCACTCGTTATTGTTTGACACTAACCCGACATTTATGATAATTTTGACTTTATGCCCGGTTTGACCACCTCCCACAGAACGCTTTTTCTTTCACTTGGCTCTTACTCCTAACTGCCTGCTTTTCTGCTCCTTACTTGGTCGAGGAGCAGGAGAGCAGCAGGGGCGGAGTTGGGAGGCCGCATGGAGTCGGCATTTGAGGGGTAGCGAAACAGGCAGTTATGCTTTATAGTTTATGAGTATGGAATCAATTATTTCAAAATGACCCACTTTTTCAGCCTCCTTCATTGCACAGGAATGCCTACTATTTTAGTATGAGATCGAGGTGGGAAAGAGCGGAAATGTCTGCTCTGATCCAAGGGACAATATTCAGCAGACAATCAGCTTGATAAAGGCTCGATTTTGCTATCGTTAAGATTTAACCCTTGACGAGAATGGCACTTCCACAAATATTGAAAACAATAACACAAAATTAGGGTAAGCTAATGTCTATAAAAGAAAAAACAACTACGCAAGATGCGGACAGACAACCTGTTCCAAACTTTATCAGGACGATCATTGAGGAAGATCTCGCCAGTGGGAAGCATAAAGGAATCATCACCCGTTTCCCGCCTGAGCCCAATGGATACTTACATATAGGCCACGCCAAATCCATCTGCTTGAACTTTGGTTTGGCTCTCGATTTTGACGGTGTGTGTCACCTTCGCTTTGACGACACCGATCCCAGCAAAGAAGAAGACCGCTATGTGCAAGCCATCATTGAAGATGTGCGTTGGCTCGGTTTTGATTGGCATGACAAGCTTTTTTATGCCTCAGACTATTTTGAGCAGCTCTATGAATATGCTTTGATGCTGATTAAGGACGGCAAAGCCTATGTCTGCGACCTCTCGGTGGATGAAATCCGCGAATATCGTGGCACGCTCACTGAAGGTGGCAAAGAGAGCCCCTATCGCAACCGTAGCGTAGAGGAAAACCTGGAACTCTTCGAGGGCATGAAAGCGGGGCTGTATCCCGAAGGTTCGCGCTCCCTGAGAGCCAAGATAGACATGAACTCGCCCAATATCAACATGCGTGATCCCGTGATTTACAGGATCAAAAACTGCACCCACCATCGCACCGGCGACACTTGGAACATCTATCCCATGTATGACTATACACACAGTATATCGGATGCGCTGGAGATGATCACGCACTCGCTTTGCACCTTGGAATTTGAAAACCACCGCCCGCTCTACAACTGGTTTGTGGAGCAGCTTCCTGTGCCTTCTTATCCCAGACAGATAGAATTTGCACGGCTCAACCTCAGCTATACGGTGATGAGTAAAAGGCTGTTGTTGGAGCTGGTCGAGAAAGGCATAGTGCCATCTTGGGATGATCCCCGCATGCCTACATTGGCGGGAATGCGGCGCAGAGGCTTCCCACCGGCGGCGATCCGTGAATTTGCCAACCGCATCGGAGTATCCAAGGCGGATTCTTTGGTAGACTTTGATCTGCTGCAATTCTGCGTGCGTGAAGAGCTCAATAAAACCACCAACAGGGTGATGGCTGTGCTTGACCCAATTCCTTTGACCATAGAGAATTACCCTGAAGATAAATTTGAAGAAGTGGATGCGGACAACAACCCCGAAGACCCCAATGCCACCACGCGCAAACTCAGCTTTGGCAGAGAACTCTTTGTGGAGCGTGAAGATGTGTCGCTCAAGCCGGCCAAGGGCTGGTTCCGTTTGGCCTTGGGCAAGGAAGTGCGCCTCAAACATGCCTACTACATCACGCTGACCAGAGTGGAACAGGATGAAGAAGGCAATATCACCCACCTTTACGCTACCTACGACCCGGAATCCAGGGGCGGTTGGAGCGAAGATGGACGCAAGGTGAGAGGCACTATCCACTGGGTAAGCGCAAAGCATGCAAAACCTATCAAGGTAAAACTTTATGACCACCTCTTTACCCTGGCAGACTTCAACGATGTGGAAGAAGGCAAGACCTATCTTGACTACCTAAACCCGGATTCCCTCATCGTAAACAATAAAGCATTGGCTGAACCCTCGCTTTTGGATGCGAAACCCGGGGAATGTTTCCAATTCCTGCGCCTTGGCTACTTTGTGGCGGATGACCATCACACCAAAGAAACGCCGGTATTCAATCGTGTGGTCGAGCTGCGGGATAGCTGGGCAAAGAAAAGTAAGAAATAATGAGTCGCTTCCAAAGCAGTTGCCTTCGCTTGAGCAACGATGAGCCTGATTCAGATCTCAGATGCGCACACAGGATCGCACGATTCTGCTTGCTTGAAGATGTAAAACGTATTAAACTATCCAAATAATAAACTACCAATATGGGAGAAAGAAATATGAGAAAATTAGCTTCCTTAGTCTTATTAATCGGCTTGGTGTTCACACTGAACGCCGTGCCCCGCAACCTCGTCGTGGTGGAAGTCGCCACTGGAACATGGTGCGGCTATTGTCCGGGCGCAGCAATGGGATGTCATGATCTTTTGACAAACGGGCATCCTGTGGCTATCATCAAAAACCATGGCAGTGATAGCTTTGCCAACACCTACTCCAATGCCCGCAACTCTTATTATGCAGTAAGCGGTTTCCCCACTGCGTTCTTCGACGGTCTAAACCCCTCCGAGGGCGGCAGCGCAAGCAACTCGCTTTATAGCAATTACCTGCCCAAGGTAAATGCCCGCTTGAACGTGCCAGCCAAATACTCAATTTCAGCACTTGGTGAAGCTACGGGGAACAACTACAGCGTAACCGTAACCGTGCGTAAAGATGAAGCAGACACAAATACAAACGTGAAACTGCACGCTGTGCTCACGGAATCCAACATCCCATTCAATTGGGGTAACCAGACTACCGTGGACAACGTCAATCGTCTCATGGTGCCCAACCAAAATGGGACCGCAATCAACCTTGGCACAGGTGAACAAACCACTGTAAACCTGACTTTTACATTTAACAACGCTTGGAACGCAGCCAATTGTGAAATGGTTTTCTTCCTGCAAAACAATTCTTCCAAAGAGATCCTGCAGGGCGTGAAATACTACCTTCCGCAGCTCGTGGGTGCATATCCAATCTCTGCAGAAAACTTGGACTTCCCGGATATGTATGTGGGTGGTAGCTCCATTATCCCCATCAGAATTGCCAATTATGGCAGCAGTGTGGCCAATGGAACTCTTGCTATGGACAACCCCGTCTTCAGCGTCAGCCAAAACAGCTTCAGCATTCCGGCAGCAGGGCATATTGACGTCGACGTGATCTTCAGCCCCACCGCAGCACAAAACTACACCGGAAACCTCACCATCACCAGCAACCTCTACAATCATCCCTCTATCACCATTCCGCTTACGGGAACAGGGTTTTTGGACAACCCGCCCATTGCTGAAGATGTGTGTATCCTGGGCCCGCCTGTAGAATATCAGACGCTGACCGGAAGCTATCAGTATTCAGATCCAGATGGCGATGATGAAGGTGAGACCGTGCTGGCTTGGTATCGCATCGTCAACGATCAATATGTCTATATTGAGCACAGCAACACGGATACCTATCAATTGCAAGCTGCAGATACGGGCTACCAGATAGTATTTGAGGTAACACCCTACGACTGTCACGGCATGCCGGGTGAAGTGGTGAGAAGCACACCCACCATTCCGATTGCACAGCTGCCACCTCCAAGAAACCTCAGTGCTACAGTGGTGGAAGGAAACACCGCAGTGCTTACTTGGGAACCGCCTCAATATTTCGATGGGCGCGGCTTTGTGGGATACCGTGTATTTAGAAATGGACTGAATATCTCCAATATCACAAATACTGGCACACTCACATTCAGAGACAACGGTCTGCGCGATGGAACCTATGAATATTGGGTCTGCACCCTATTCACCAATCCCATGATGCTCTCCGAGCCCTCAAACGTTGTGACAGTCACAATCAATGTTCCCAACGACGACGTGGTGAGCAGCCCGATGAACGTGAGCGTATATCCCAGTCCCTTCAAGGATTACACCCAGTTCAGCGTGAATGCCAAAGCAAATAGCGAAGTGGAGCTGGAAATCTACAACCTTAAAGGCCAATTGATTAAGACAGACAAGGTTACTGTATCCGGTTCCGGTACCAGCACCATCGTCTGGGATGGTAGAGATAACAGAGGAAATCAAGTCCAAAGCGGCATCTACTTCTATCGCATGAACGGTAGAGACCTAAGTGCCAATGGCAGAATCGTAAAGATCAAATAACTCAAGCATTTAGAATGCACAATATTGGAAAAGCCCTGGAAGAAAGTTCCGGGGCTTTTTCTTGGGCTTGGATTTCAGAACAGGCTTGACATAAACTCCCCATCATGAAAACTGCTCTCATGTCTCAGAGCTTGGGCTTTGATACAGTTAATACATAATAAATCAAGGATATAGAGATAAAGAACATGAATAACAAAGCGATAGTGCTCTTAAGCGGGGGGATGGACTCGTTGGTGACGGCAGCCATAGCAGCCCAAGAGAATCGTGAGCTCTACTTTTTGCACGCCTCCTACGGGCAGCTCACGCAAGAAAAAGAGCTTCAGAGCTTTGAGCAAATTGCCGCTCATTATCGGGCTAAAGACCGGAAAGTAATAGACCTTGGCTGGCTGAGAAACTTGGGAGGTTCGCGTCTCACCGATGCCGGATTTGAAGCCACAGATGAATCCCAGGCAAGAAGCTTTCCAGATACCTATGTGCCCTTCCGCAACGCAAACCTGATCTGCATGGCAGTATCATGGGCGGAAGTGATTGGCGCACAAAGCATTTATTTAGGCGTGGTGGAAGAAGACAGCTCAGGCTATCCGGATTGCAGCAAAAGCTTTATTCAAGCCATGCAAAAGACCATCGATATAGCCCGCGGCACGTCACATCCCATCCGCTTGCATGCGCCTGTGATCGACATGAGCAAAAGCGAGATCGTTGCTACGGGAATGAGCCTGCATGCGCCTTTTGAGCTTTCGTGGAGCTGTTACTTTGCCTCAGAAAAAGCCTGCGGTAAGTGCGATAGCTGCAATTTGAGGCTAAAAGCCTTTGCCAAAGCAGGATTTGAAGACCCCATCATCTATCAAGGAGCTGAAACACTATGAAAAACATCCTTATCATCCTTACCGGCGGCACAATTGGCATGAAGAGCTCCGGAAGCTTGGGCGTGGTTCCCTCCAATGAGTTCTCCGAGTTTTTACGCCAGTTTCCTCAGCTGAAAAACGTGGCCAATGTGGAAGTGCATGAATACCTGAATCTGCCCAGCCCTCAGATCACACCCCAAAGGATGCTGGAACTGGCAAAGCTAATCGACATCAAGATAATAGATTACGATGGCGTGGTCATCACGCATGGAACTGATACTTTGGAAGAAACCGCATTTCTCTGTGACCTGGTGCTCACCACACGCAAACCGGTAGTTTTCACGGCGGCAATGCGCAGTGGGAGCGAACTGGGATTGGATGGGCCCCGTAATATCATCGGAGCGGTGAGGGTGGCTTCACAAGCCGAATCTTCAGACAAAGGCGTGCTGGTCGTGATGAATGATGAGATTCATACCGCCAGAGACGTCACAAAGTCGGATACCGGAAAGGTGGATTCCTTCATCTCACCAGGTTATGGGCCACTGGGAAACGTGGATCCAGACATCGTGGTCTATCATCGTGCCACCTTGTATAGAGAGAATGTTTGGACGCAGGAAATCGACACCAGTGTAGACCTCATCAAAGCTGTCGCAGGCATGGATGGACGCCATATCGAGGCGAGTTTGGCCACGGGAGCAAAGGCAATCGTAATCGAAGCTATGGGGCGTGGGAATCTGCCCCCGGATACACTTCCTGCCATCCAAAATGCTTTGGATCAGGGCGTGTTGGTGGTTATCACCTCCAGAGCACACACGGGAAGAGTATTGCCCGAATATGGATATGAAGGCGGCGGTAAACACTTGCACGATATGGGTGCAATCTTGGCTTCCGATATGCAGGGTATCAAGGTGCGGCTCAAACTGATGGCGCTGCTGGGCAAATACAAGGATGTCCAGAGCGTGAGAAAGTATCTCATTCAGAGCCTGCAATTGGGAGAGTAAAGGGGATGAAGATAGCCTTTCTGGGCCCTGCACCGCCCATCAGAGGTGGAATATCGGCTTTTGCTACGGAGCTGGCCAAGCGCTATTTGGAAGCGGGACATGAAGTGAAGATGTTTGGCTTTAAAAAGCAATATCCGGCTTTGATCTTTCCAGGTAAGTCCCAGACTGCCAGCTTCGAGCTGCCCGAGGGATTGCAGATAGACAACTGCTTTATACCCTACAGACCTGATAGTTGGCCTAAGGGATTGAAAGCAATACGTGAGTTCAAGCCGGATATCTTGTTTATTTCCTACTTTATACCCTTCTTTGCGCCCTTGTATTTCTTTGTGGCAAGGGCGATGAAGCAGACTAAAGTCAGCATGATCCTGCACAACTTAGTCCCCCATGAAAGCTGGCCTGCAGCAAAGCTTTTGGCAAGATCGGTGCTCAAGCATGCAGATTGTATCGTCTGCCTTTCTGAAGCCACCAGAAGTGAGCTTAAGCGATTGATGCCAAACAATATCTATCTCAAGAGCAAGCTGGGTTTTCACCCTGTCTATGATCAGTATCAGATGCACGATGAGATCCCCAGAGAACCTCGCACCTTGCTGTTCTTTGGCCTGATCAAGAAGTATAAGGGGCTGGATATCCTCATTTCTGCCATGCCTAAGGTCTTGGAAAAGTATGAGGATGCCAGGCTGCTCATCGTGGGTGAAGTGTATGGCTCAGACGGGCTTTACCAAAACCTGATCGATGAATTGGGCATCCAGAATAACGTGGAAAGCCACTTCAGATATGTGGAAGATGATGAAGTGGCGGTGTTTTTCCAGAGGTCAAGCCTCTGCGTGCTACCCTATCGCACCGCCTCTCAAAGTGGCGTGATTGCGATGGCTATGGCTCTGGGAGTGCCTGTTTTGGCTTCCCGCTTTGAGGGTTTGGCACAGTATATCCAAGATGGAGTGAATGGTCTTTTGGTGAATGCTGAGCCTGAACCCACTCCTGAAGACTTGGCTCTCAAGATCATCGAGTTCTTTGATACGCAAGCCTTTGCCTCGATGAGCCAAGCACAATTGGAGAAAGCCGGCCAGTTCACTTGGGAAGCTCTGGCAGAAATGCTGCTTTAACTGTCATGAAACCGCGGAAGCTACTCCTGATCAGCTATTACTTCCCTCCCTGTGGAGGTGCAGCGGTGCAGAGATGGCTACGCTTTCTGCCCTTTTTGGTGGACGCCGGCTATGAAATGCACGTCCTGGCACCTAAAGATGGAGACTTCCCCTGCACAGATGAGAGTTTGGTTGCCAAGATTCCCAAAGAAGTGAGGATGCATCACACTTCTGCGCCCAAGATTGGCAAATGGTGGCAGCTATTCGGAGGCAAAGA
Organism: Candidatus Cloacimonadota bacterium; assembly: GCA_029781115.1. Classification (GTDB taxonomy): domain Bacteria; phylum Cloacimonadota; class Cloacimonadia; order Cloacimonadales; family Cloacimonadaceae; genus UBA3900. The sequence continues at coordinate 171,231 of JAKOXG010000004.1, read as the reverse complement.
AGCCAAGCTGCCGCATGGAGACCTGAGCATAGACAAAAAGACATCGCTATTGAAGAGGCTATTGCTGTGGGTGAGGCTCAACCTCATCTTTCCGGATCTGAGAGTGTTTTGGCTGCCTACCGCCATTCCCAAAGCTTGTCAATTGCATCGCATATATGGCTTTGACCTCGTAATCAGCACAGGGCCACCTCATTCTTCTCACCTGATCGGGCTGCATCTCAAAAGAAAGTTCAAGAAGATAAAGTGGATAGCGGATTGGCGCGACCCCTGGAGCGAAATCTACTATCTAAAGCTGCAAAAGCCCCTCCACCATGCCAGGTTCATCCAGCGCTATTTGCAGAATAAAGTGCTGAAAAGTGCAGATTTGAATCTGCTTATATCAAGATACCTGATGGAGCGGTTGCCTGATGCCAATAAGCTGCTTTTGCGCAATGGATATGATCTTCAAGCTGTTGAGGCAGCCAAACAAGCTGCCCAGAAACAGGCAAATACCTTCCTGATCAGCTATGTGGGACAATTTACCATGGGGCAGGATATCAGCTTTCTGCTGGATGTCTTGGAGGCCGTGATGGATGAAAATGACGTGAAAATCCGCTTCATAGGCAGCAACGTGTCAGCTGAGCTGTCGGAGAGAATCCAAGCCATGGATAATGATAAGTTTGAGCTGCTGCCCTTTATGCCTCATCAGCAGGCTCTGAAGCATATGGCAGCATCAAATGTGCTGCTTCTCCTGATAAACCGTTATGAAGGGTATCAGGGCATGCTCACCACCAAGCTTTTTGAATATCTGGGCGTGGGAGTTCCCATTTTGGCGCTTGGACCACGGGGCGGTGAAGCAGAAGAATTGATCCAAGCGCATCAGGCTGGCGCTGCTTTCGATGCTGATCAAGTTTCTCAAGCGAGAGATTGGCTAAGGCGGCAGCATCAACTCCATCAAAGCGGGAATCTCGCTTCAGAAGCGAAGGATAGCAGCAGTTTGAGCTCACTTGAACAGTCCAAGATATTGCTAAATGCCCTCTCAAATTTGCTGGATGATCCAGAAAAAAGCGAATGTGAAGAAGAATAGTATTGACAATAAATGCCTCCATATAGTTTGGTATCATAAAGTAAGCAGTTTTGAAAGCCCGCACTTTATAACAGACAACAATTTAACTAATTAACACATAAAAAGAGGTAAAAATGCCACAACACAAATCTCCCTTGAAACGGCTGAAGACGGACGCCAAGAAGCGAGCACGTAACAACTACGTGAAAAGCACTATCAAGACCCTCTCCAAGCAGATGCAGGCAGATATGCCCGCTGAAGAGAGACAAGCTCTATTGGATAGAATCTATTCTCAGCTGGATAAGGCCGCCAAGAAAGGCGTGATACATAAACGCACTGCATCCAGAAGAAAGGCTCGCATTGCGGCTTATGTAAACAGTGTTTTAGCTGAAACAACCGAAGAATAAACGACATCTTTTCTTGAAGCCCTTATTTTACAGGGCAAAGAGGGATAGTTTTGGGCAAGAGCAAACCCAAGAAACGCAGAGCTCCCATCGTTAGAGTCCTGCGTTTTATTCTGTTTTTGCATCTGGGCTTTTGGGGCATAATCGCCTTCTTTTGCTTGATCTATTCTTTCGTCAATCCCCCCGTCACTCCCCTTATGCTCCAACGATACCTGATCAGGGGGTATGATTGGCATAAAAGATACTACGTCCCCCTGGAAGATATCCCCTCTTCCACGCAAAAGATGGTGATTGCACTGGAGGATGGCAACTTTTACAAGCACTTTGGCTTTGAGTTTCCAGAGATCAAGAAAGCTTGGCAAAGGAACAAGAAAGCAGGACGCATCCGCTTTGGAGCCAGCACCATCAGCAATCAGGTGGCACGCACCATTTTCCTCACTACAGACCGCAACTACCTGCGCAAATACTTGGAAGCACAGGTAACGGTGATCATGGAAATCATCATGACCAAAGACCGCATGCTGGAGCTGTATCTGAACTATGTGGAATGGGGAAAGGGAATCTATGGCATCCAGACTGCGTCCTTGCACTATTATGGGCGTGGATGTAGCCGTATCAGCAGAGATCAATCCAAGCGCTTGATTTCCATCTTGAGCTCGCCCATCCTGAATAGTCCCCATAACCTGTATAATTCAGCCTCTGCAAGACAGCGCTATCGCATGCTAAACAGATACTTTTAGCTATGGATGAGAAGTTTCTGCATCATATTTGGGATGGTTTACACCTGAACGTCCAATTGAGGACGGTGAGCGGTAAGACGTTGCGCATCGCCTATCAGGGACAGTATAACACAGGTAGGGGTGCGGACTTTCTCAATGCAGGTATCGTGATCGACGGCTTTGCGCTGCGGGGCGATGTGGAGATACACAAGCAGACCTCGGATTGGCATGCCCACAACCATAGCGATGATCCCTTCTATAACAATGTGGTGCTGCACGTGGTGTATTCCCATAACAGCACACACAATCTGACCATCAAAGAAAGCGGCGATACGACTGAGATTTTGGAGCTGAAGAGTCAGCTCAGCCAAGACATCAACAAGCTGCTTGAGGAGCATCAACCGCGACTGCCCAATGTGCGTCCCAGCTATTGTGACCTGCTTTCCGCGCTGGATAGAGATCGCCTGCAGATGACCCTGCGGGATATTGGCATGACGCGCTTTATGGGTAAGGTGCGTCGCTTCAATGCCTCGTTGATGTTCAGCGACTTTGATCAGATCCTCTATGAAGGCATCTTTGAAGCGATGGGCTATGACAAGAACAAGACTCCTATGCTGCATCTGGCTCAGGAGCTGAGCCTTGCCAAGCTCCTGGAGTTTAAGGAACGAGGCTGCACAAACATAGACATCTTGGCCATCGTGAGTGTTGCCAGTGGAATCTTGGCCAGAAGCGGCAAGCTCATCCCTGCCAGCTTAACCGAGATGCTGCAACAAAGCTGGCAGAACCAGAAGTGCTATGCCAAGAACCTGCAGCTGGACTGGCAACTCTTCAGGATACGTCCCGCAAACCACCCCATCTACAGGATTCTGGCTACGCTACCCATGTGTCTACACTACGGCAAAGGTGGCCTTTTACGGGCGATGCTCACTGAAGCTCATCCCAAGCTCGAAGCACCCAAGAGGGTCAAAGCACTACAGGCCATGTTTGCCAGCACCGTGCTGCCTGGCGCAGAGAAGTTTCCTCAGCCGGGTAAGTCGGTGCTGAACTCGCTTTACTTGAACATCTTTCTTCCCATCTTCCAGCTTTGGGCGGATAAGACAAACGACACCGAGCTGCAAAACGACGTGCGTGAGGCATATCAAGCTCATCCAGGTCTTGCCCAAAACCATATCACGCGCATGATGGGCTCTTTTACAGACCCCCAGTATCAGAAGATGATAGATTCCAGAGCCATTTACCAGCAGGCTCTGATCGAGCTGCATCACCGCTATTGCAGGTTTCATCTCTGTGATGAATGCTTTAAGCTGCGCTGCTTATGAACCGTTTAACCACTTTTTAGAACCAAGGAGTTACCTTAAATGAAAAGAATCATAATGATCTTACTGGCAAGCTTGCTGCTCCTGACACTCGCATCCTGCAAAGGGAGAAGAGATGCAGCCAAGATGCCTACAGATGAGATTAAGGCACAGATTGCCACCTATGCGCCGCTGCCCTCCTTCAAGGAAGCTTTTCGCCTGCTGGACGACCTGAAAGCCAAAGACTATGCGCCCAGCCTGAGCGATAAGTTCTACCGCGTTCAGCCCGAACTCCACAATAATGCCTTCGCTTTGGGAGTGCTGACTGCAGATGTGGTATTTGCCACCAAGGCAAGAAACAAAAATCAGCTTACAGCCGCATCTGCCGAATTGAAGAAGCTCGGTAACCTCATGGGATTTCAGGATGAAATCAAGCGTTTGGACAGCTTGCTCCCCGGCTACACTAAGCAAGGTAAGTGGAGCGAAGTTGAGAAGACCTTGGATTTCCTGAGGAAGAGACTGGAAGACAAGCTCTGGGAGCTTGAAGACTATGAGTATTACACTCTGATGATTCTGGGTGGCTGGACGGAGGCTCTAAACGGTGTGGGCAAGATATTGACCGGCAGCTACTCAGCTGAAGCCACCAAGGCGCTTAGCCACGAGAGCACCTGGAAGGCCATGCAAGCCAACCTTGAGCTATTTTCAGCAGCAGAGTTCAAGGGCACTCAAACCTACAAGAGCTTAGTTGATTTGACCGCCAAAGTCAGCCAGCTTCTTGCCAGTCACACCGACGACACCTATACCAAAGAACAAGTGGAAGAGCTGATCCAACTCACGGAGCAGCTCAAGCAAGCTTTTCCCAAATAATGAACTCAGTCGCTCAAATGAGCACCTCTAAAGCAACCTCACGAAATCCCAGTCTTCTCTCCCCAGAGCTGGGATTTCACCTTTTCTTGATTTGAGGCAAATATGAAACGTATACTCACCATCCTTTTCATACTCAGCACCCTCACGTCGCTGCTTGCGGATGGAGCTCCACTCTTTACAGCAAAGGACAGGCCTTACGACAAGGGCGATGCCATCATCTTGGAGTGGAAGCTCCCAGCTACGATAGACTCGCTGCAGATCCAAAAGGCGGACAGCCTGGAAGTATATCAGCCACTCTTTATCCCCTTGGAAGGCGAAACCAGCTTTGTGGATCAAGATCTCAGCTATGACACCCGCTACAAATATCGCCTCTTGGCCCTTGGCTCCGCAGATGGAGACAGCTTGCTGCTTTCAGCCTCGGCTATGACAAAGCAGAACTGGTTTTACATGGACAAGCTGGCCTATCTCCTGATGCTGATCATCCTCAGCGCAGCCATCATCTATTACATCCTGGCCGCCAAGCGAGGCAAAGAGTTCTTCATCCGGCGCATAAGTGGCTTGGATTCTATGGAAGAAGCCATAGGCAGAGCCACAGAGAAGGGCAAGCCCATCCTCTTTGTACCCGGAGTAGCTGAACTTGGAGACATCCAAACGCTATCCTCACTCTCCATCCTCAGCCAATTGGCCTACAAAGCTGCAGAATACAACACCGAGATCATCGTCCCTTGCCGCTTCTCAATGGTACTCTCCGCTGCCAGAGAAGTGGTCGAAGAAGCATATCTCAAGGCCGGGCGCAGTGACGCCTTCAGGGAGGAGAATATCTTCTACCTGACAGATGATCAATTTGGTTTCGTGGCTGGAATTGACGGCATCATTGTGAGGGAAGAGCCCGCAGCCAACTTCTTTTTGGGCTCCTTCTATGCAGAATCCCTGATCCTGGCAGAGACAGGCCTCAGCACTGGCGCCATCCAGACCGCAGGCACAGCAAATGCACACCAGCTACCCTTCTTTGTTGTTTCTTGTGACTACACACTGATTGGCGAAGAGCTTTTTGCAGCATCTGCTTACCTTTCCAGAGATGCCGAACAGGTAGGCAGTCTCAAAGGGCACGACTTTGGCAAACTCTTGGTTATCATCCTTATCATAGTGGGAGTTGCCCTTGAGATCGCCGGTATTAGCTGGCTTAAAACATTCTTAATGGGAGCAGGATCATGAAACGCAACATACCTCTAATCTTGGCTTTCCTGGCGGGACTACTGATGATAGCCAGTGAGTTTATCCCGCATCGCCCCTTCAGCAACATGGTGGAGACCTTGGAGGATTGGTTTATGATCATTGCCGGGTTCTCCATAGTCTTGGGATTGGCCTCTTTGCTACAGATGAACTACCAGAAAATCAGCACCAAAGCAGAGAACTGGGGCTATCATTTGTCTTGCGTGATTGCCTTTGCACTTATCGTGATCATGGGGGCACTCTGGGGCATGGAAGACCAGCCCGGCTTGTTGGGTCAAGGAGAGAAGATCGTCTCCTGGCTGGGAAAGAAGCCCTTTGACTACACCTATGACAACGCCCTGGTTCCGCTTTCCGCCACCATGTTTTCGCTGCTGGCTTTCTTTATCGCCTCTGCTGCCTATCGTGCCTTTATCATCCGCACCTTTGAATCCAATCTTTTGATGATCTCTGCAGTGATTGTGATCTTGGGACGCACCGGTTTTGGCACCATGCTTACCTCTTGGATTCCAGAGAGCTACAGGATCTGGCAGCTACCCGTTTTGGCAGATTTCATCATGGAATATCCCAACACAGCCGCTCAAAGAGCCATCTTGATCAGCGCATCTTTGGGTATCATAGGAAGCAGCTTGCGCATTATATTGGGCATAGAACGCTCCTATTTGGGAGGTGACAAATGAGCCAGAATACCAGCTCTGTTATCGAACGTCGCATCGTGTATTTCCTGCTGTTCTTAGCCGTGCTTCTACCGCTCCTCTTCCCCATCGGTTGGGGTTCAGACGTCTCTCCGGTGGTAAAAATGAGCTATGATCTGATCGACCAAACTCCCGCAGGAGGCATTGGCTTGATCTCTTTTGACTATGAAGCTTCCACCATCACCGAAATACAACCCATGGCTGTAGCTCAGATCGAGCATGCCTGGAGCAAGGGGCAAAAGGTGATTGCCACAGCTCTCTGGCCTCAAGGCCCGCAAATGGCAGCCCAAAGCTTTGAGGAAGCCAAGCGCAACCCGCTTTTCAAGGATAAAGAGTATGGCGTGGACTATGTGAATCTGGGTTACAAAGTAGGCGGCATGGTCACAGTCCAGGCTTTGGGCAGCAGCTTCAAGGATGTGTACCCCAAGGATTCTTCCGGTAGGGATTGGGACACGCTTCCCATGTTGAAAGACCTGAAGAACCTCAAAGGCTTGAGCTGGATCTGCTCTCTGTCAGCAGGTGAGCCCGGCCTCAAGGATTGGATCATGATAGCTCACGACGTGCACAAAGTTCCGGTTACCGGAGGCACTACAGCCGTGAGTGCTCCCGGCTTTTTGCCCTATGTGAATAAGAATGGACAGCTCACAGGCCTTTTAGGAGGACTCAAGGCAGCATCTGAATATGAAGCCTTGATCGGCAAAAAGGGACCAGCCACCACCAAGATGGACGCCCAATCCGTGGCTCACATCTTGATCTTGGTGTTGATTGCTGCAGGCAACATCAAGGTATGGATACGCAAAAGAGACAAAGTCAACAACACGGAGGTGACAAATGCCTGAGATCATGAACACCGTCGGAATCTGGCTGGGTGCTTTCTTCACCTTTGCCATCTTCAGCTTTTTGTACAAAGATAACCCTTTCTACAAGCTGGCTGAGCAGATCTTCGTGGGCTTGAGCGCCGGCTATGGACTGATCTACATCATCTATGCCGCTCTGATACCCAATCTTTTCCACAAACTGGCAACCGACTTCAGCGGCAACCTGATCCTGCTCATCCCCTTTGTTTTGGGACTGATGATGATCACGCGCATGGTTCCCAAATTCCAGTGGATGAGCCGTTACCCGCTTTCGATCGTGATCGGAACCAGCGCAGCTATCAGCCTCTTACGTTTCTTGAAGAGCGATCTCATCGCCCAAGTGGCTGCCACGATGATCAATCCCTTTGAAACCAAGGTCCCATCTGAGATCGTGGGCAAACTAATGATCATCATCGGCACCATCTGCGGTGTCTACTTCTTTTACTTTAGCAAAAAGCAAGAAGGTATCGCCAAAATCCCCTCCAAGATCGGCGTCTATTTCCTGATGGTGAGCTTTGGCGCTACCTTTGGCTACACCGTGATGGCCAGAATCTCGCTTTTGATCGGACGCCTGGAATTCCTGCTCAAAGATTGGCTCCATATCATAAAGTAGGAATGACAAGACAATGCGCAAGATAGACCTGATCGCCACCTTGGACAGCTCACAGATCCTGAGCCCTGCTTTTGAGGAAATGGTAGCGCAGGGTTTGGAGATGGTTCGCTTGAACTGTTCCCACCTTTCTGTGGAAGAACTGCTGCCGCTCACCTCCAGGCTCAAAAGCGAGAATATCAAGATCATGCTGGACTTGCCCGGTCATGAAATTCGTCTGCAAGGCCTGAGCGAAAACCTCCCTTTGGAAGCCGGACAAACCATCCATCTTGGCGATTCACCTCAAGGCTTGAGAGGAAATTTTGATGCTTGGGACAGCTTGAGCTTGGGCATGGACGTCTATATCCAAGGCTCAGAAATTAGAGCACAAATCAGCAAGGTTTCCCCCGATTCTGTGGATATAAAGATCATCAGTGGCGGCATCTTGCGCCCCAATGCCTCCATCAGCTTCGTGGGTCTGGACGCCAACGGTCTTTCTGACCAAGACCCAGACCTCCCCTATCTGAACTTTGCTCTGGAGCAAGATGTGGACATCGTGGTGCTTTCGCACATCAATCACCCAAGCCAGGTGAGCACTGCAAGGGAGCATCTTCAGGACTTCAAGGGTCTGCTTTGCACCAAGATAGAGACCAAGCCTGCTTTGGACCATTTGGAAGAACTGATTGATCTATCCGACCTGCTGCTCTTGGGTCGCGGAGACCTGAGCGCATCCATACCTTTCGCACAGGTTCCAATCATGCAAAGACAGCTCACAAGGCTCTGTAACGCCAAAGGAAAACCCATCTATATCGCCACGGGGCTGTTAGCCTCATTAGCCTATCAAGAGGCGCCCTCACACTCCAATGTCGCAGACATCGCCAACGCCATCATGGACGGCGCAGACGGCTTTATCCTCACAAATGAAACCGCCACTTCTGCCGCTCCTGGCAGCGTTTTAGCCACTGCACGAGAGATTATCAGCCAAGTGCAACTGAAGCTGGAGAAGAAAGAGCAGTTCCCATACACCTCTATCCCTCAAGATATTGACTTCGACAAACTCTTAGCCAATCTGGCAGAGGTGGGAACCTGCATCTGGCAGAGAGGCTGGGCGGAAGCAAACGCAGGCAATGTGAGCATCCGCCTCACGGATTATGGCGGGCAAGAAGATGATCCCGTGTTGTTTTTGGTGTCTAAGACCGGTACACGCTACCGCCAATTTGACAGGAACACGATGAATAACTTTGTGCTGATTGAAGTGAAGGGTGATCAATATCGCTGCCTGGACGCAGAGGCAAAACCCACCTCCGAATGGAACGCCCACCTGAATCTGCACAGGCATTTCAAAAAGATGGGCTTGGATAGACGTGTCATACTTCACAGCCATCCGACTGAAGTGATCTGCCTCTCACATCAGGACTTTATCGAAGATGAAGAGGTGCTCTATCAGGAATTGGCAGCCGCTCTGCCGGAACTGCCCCTGTTTTTGGATACCGGCATCCATGTCTGCCCTCTGTATCCCCCCGGAAGCGAAACACTTGCACTGGCTTCCGTCACCGATCTAAAAGACGAAAAAGCACTCATCTGGAGCAAACACGGCCTGCTCACCTTCGGTTACTGCTTGGATGAGGCTTTCGACTATATGGAAGTGATCGTGAAGGCAGCCAAGATACTTATGGCCAAAAAACCGAGCCCAAGCTTTGCCCGGATTTGATGATCTATTTTATTGAAGGGTAGTTTACTTAACTATCCTCGTCCCCGTCTTTCCCTCAAAGGCGTCCACTATCTTTTCGATGGATGTGATCAGCACTTCCTGACCACCTTTTTCCAGGAAGTCTATAGCAGCCAGTATCTTAGGCCCCATGCTTCCTGCGGGGAATTGGCCTTCCTCGTAGTATTTGCGGGCTTCAGCGAGAGTCATCCTGTCTAAATCCTTTTGATCCGGCTTACCGTAGTTGACTGCTACCTTCTCCACACCGGTGAGGATCACAAACAGCTCTGCTTCGATGTTTAAAGCCAGTAGCATGGAAGCAAAGTCCTTATCGATCACTGCATCCACACCTTCATAATTGCCTTCATCATCAATGTAGATGGGGATTCCGCCACCGCCCACGGCAATCACGATATCCCCACGCTCCACCAGTTCCTTGATGCGCTGAGCGGGGATAATCTGGGTGGGATAGGGTGAGGGAACCACACGCCTGTAGCCCTTTCCGGAGTCTTCCTTGAGGCTCCAGCCCAGTTCTTTCCTGTGCTTCTCGGCTTCAGCTTCGGTATAATAAGTGCTGCCCACGAATTTGGTGGGGTTTTTCATGCTGGGATCATTTTTATCCACAACCACTTGCGAGATAATGGTGATCACCTGCCGTTCTATCCCTTCCTTACGCAGCATATTTTGCAAGCTTTGCTCGATCATATAGCCCATCGTGCCTTCTGTGGCCGCATTCAGCACGCCCAGCGGCAACATGGCGATACCTTCCTTCCCGCCAGCTTCCTGCTGACGCAAAAGATTGCCGACCTGAGGGCCATTCCCATGCGTGATAGCCAGTTTGTAACCCTGATCTATCAGTTGCACGATGCCGGTCAAAGAATCTCGGACATTGGCAAATTGCTGATGAATATCTCCTCTCTCGCCTGCTTTGATGATGGCGTTTCCACCCAGAGCAAGAACCGCTATCTTCTTCATTTTACGTTCTCTTTTATCTCATAGAAAAGGGGCAGAATCTTGTGTGTTCCGCCCCATATCTTATTTGGTTTGATTTGCTTAGAAGTCTTTCAGCACATCCTCAATGGTGGGACGACCGATCTCTTGCAGTTCATATTCCACCTGACATGCGGGATGCTTGATATTGATGACACGACGCAGGTCGATGGGAGTGGCGATCACCACTGCATCACACTCTGTGGCGTTGATGGTGGCTTCGAGGTCTTTGATCTGCTGCTCGCCATAGCCCATAGCCGGTAGCAAGTCACCAATTTCGGGATACTTTTCAAAGGTTTCTGCAATCTCACCCACAGCCCAGGGACGAGGGTCGATAAACTCTGCAGCACCATATTTGTTGGCAGCGATGGTTCCCGCACCATAGGCCATGTTTCCATGTGTCAGGGTAGGACCATCTTCCACGATCAACACTCTTTTGCCATCGATCAGCTCAGGCTTATCCACGCTCAAGGGAGAAGCGGCGTCGACCACTTTGGCTTTGGGATTGATCGCACGGATGTTTTCGCGCACTTCGTTGATGTCCATCAGGTCAGCGCTATCGATCTTGTTGATCACGATCACGTCGGCAAGGTGCATGTTGGTTTCTCCAGGGTAGTAGGACACTTCATCACTGGGACGATGTGGGTCTACCACCACGATGTTGAGATGCTTGTCCGAGACGTAGAAAGGTATATCGTTATTTCCACCATCCCAAATAATTACGTCAGCTTCCTTTTCGGCTTTACGCAAGATTTCTTCATAATCCACGCCAGCGTAAATGATGCTGTTCATTTGGATGTGCGGTTCGTATTCTTCCATTTCTTCAATGGTGCATTTGTGTTTCTCGAGATCGCTCAATTCGGCGAAGCGTTGCACTCTTTGGGCCACCAAATCACCATATGGCATGGGGTGACGGATGGACACTACCTTGCGGCCTTTGGCTTTGAGAGCATTGATCACAGTGCGGGTGGTCTGAGATTTGCCACAGCCGGTTCTCACTGCACAGATGCTGATCAAAGGCTTGGTAGTCTTGATGGAGGTGTTTCTAACACCCATCAACCAGAAGTCTGCACCGGCAGCGTTTACCAAGGCTGCTTTGTGCCCCACTTCTTCATGATGCAGATCACTGTAAGCGAGCACCACGAGGTCGACATTGTGCTTTTTGATCAAGTTTGGAAGTTCAGCTTCAGGGAGAATTTCGATTCCCTCGGGATACAGTTTCCCTGCCAGAGCGGCAGGATACTTTTTGTCATCGATGCCAGGAATCTGGGTAGCGGTAAAGGCTACGACCTTGTATTGGTCATTATCTCTAAAATAGACGTTGAAGTTGTGGAAGTCGCGGCCTGCAGCTCCCATAATGATCACATTGCGTTGCATTTCGTACTCCTTTTCGGTATGTAATTTAGTATTTATGATCCAATTTAAACTTCAGGGCTTCTGAGTCAAGAATAATATTTTCACCCCCGCTCAAATGATGCTCTCATCGGCTTTTCCGCCTCCGCACAAGTGGCTTCAATTGCAGATCAAGGATAGCGTCAAACCCCTTCGCCTCAATACTGACCCTCTGCCAGAGGATGTTGTGGGGCAGATTGTCGCCCAGGTGACTGCGGATGCCGAAGAAGCGGCTGATCCCCAACTCTTTCTTGAGGCTCTGCATGCTGACAGCAGAAATCTCCCTGCCATAAGGAAGCGCCAACCACGGCTGGTAGGGCAAATCCAGCTCTTCAAGGGCTTGGATATTGGCCAGCACCTCTCCCTTCAGTTCGGTATAGCTAAGCCGTGAAAGGTCGGCATGACTGTAAGAATGCAAAGCCAAGTCCGTGCCTTGGCTCACCATCTGCTTGAGCTGCTCTTGACTCAAAAAGGGCTTTTCCTGGCTCAAAAGGACTGCGGGCTCAGTGAGATCAAACCTCTCCCAGAGCCATGTCAGCAGCCCCTGACGCCGTTCATGCGGACAGGAAAACAAGGTGCCACTGATGCTGTCAGATTGCTTAAGCCCAAATTTAGCAGCCAAGCCCGGAATCTCTTTATGGAGTTGATGGTCAGATACTTGCGTGCGCAGGTATGCGAAGAGGTGATTGGGCGCAAAAGCGCGATTGTCCATACACATCCCCGGCAAGAATAAGGTCAGAGGGATACGCAGTTCTTTCAAGATGGGCAGTGCTTGCTCATAGTTTGAGGCAAAACCATCATCACTGCAAAGGCAGATCTGCCTTCCAGACACATTTCTACTCTCCAGGGCATCACGCAGAGAGATGAAACTAAACCCCGAGTTGATCAGATATTCAAGGAGCTTTCTCAGAGCCGGAGCTGAGATATTAAGCGTGTAATATGGACTCCTGCGGCTGCCTACATGATGAAAGTAAAGCAGCTTGGGAGCAGTAACAGTGCGCAGCAAGCCCAAAGCCGATGTCAGTGTCTTCAAAATCCACCTTCTCCATCAAAGAAATGCCGGCCCGGCCCGATGGTATCAACCAGAGATTGGGTCATAATTATCGGCACAGTATGAGTCTTACAAAAAAGATATGGGAGCTTGAATCTCCGCAGATAGCTAATCACAAAGGCATCCTGGCTGGCGATGGCTTCAACAGGAAGCCTGCTACATATTTTGGCAATCAGGTAAACCAGCTTATCTTCATGATTTGCCAGCAGATGATGAAGTCTGATCCTCAAGGTCTTATCTACGATACAGTAGTTTATGACGCCGACCAGCTGATCAGCCTGCCACAATTTCACGATCCGGCATTCAGCAGCAGAACCCACATTCCCAAAGTAGCTGTGGTGTTTTTTCGTGATAAAGGAGGGAAGTGCCAGCCTGGAGGGCAAAAAAGCCCGGTATTCATAGTAGGCAGCGTCTTTGACAACGAGCTCCCTATCTGCATTTGCCTGGATCAAGTCCAAGCTCTCCTGATCTATTTTATGGATGTATTCCACCTTCAGGTTGGCTTGTTTATTCTTGGCCAACCATCGCTTGATCCTGGTCTTGGAAATCAAACTCAGCAGCGGATTAACCAAAGGCAACAACAAATATAGCAAGGGATTGGAAACCTTATGATCTCGCAGTATCTGTTTGTTCATTGCCAGGAAATAGTATTTACGTTCCCTGATTTGATAGGCTTCAAAATTGTCTTTCCTGCGGCTGCTCTTCAGTGCCCAAGGATTGCCAGCACCGATAATTACGCCATTATACAGAGGAAATCCCGCCTTGTTCAATTCTTGGGCGAGCCCGGTGCCACGGAACTTGGAATCCACCCACCAAGAGCTGCTCCAAGCAATCTTGAGCACTCCCTCAAGAGTATTGATGTATTCTGGAAGCAACGCCCTATATCCCACTATGTTAGCTCCCTGAAAAGCCATTATCCACAACACATCCTCGGGTTCGGCCCGCGAATTTTGCAGATAACAAGCCAGACGTGCCCTGGTGAAGGGCAACTCGTCTTGCTCCCAAAATGCTGAATCATGATAAAGCTGCATGAGCTCAGCTTTGGTATATTTCTTTATGATGATATCATCCATTATCCAAATCCTTATTATTCTTACAGGACACGCTCATTTTGGAGGCTTGGAATGTCAAGGGAAAAAGCCATTTTCTTGTTGTCCCCTGCCTGCCACCTTAATTCCTCCCTATTTAAATTAAGGAGGGTGTAGGGTGGGTGGCAGGAAATCTCATTGTGAAAACATATCGTTCACCCACCTCTTCCTTGCTTAGCCTCCCGGTGATTACCCGGAGCCTCCCGGGAAAAACCCGAGTATCTCCACGGCATCACCGGGCGGGTAAGTAAGGGCCAAGCGGGTGACTCGTCGGGTAGGTAACAAAGGATTAAGGGGTAACCTCAAGCGTGAATGAGGGATGAATGCTACAGCTTGGAGATAATCTCTTGATATTCCTGGATGCTGCTGGCTCTATTGAGCCTCACCCTTATCTGTGCGGCTCCCACATACCCTTTGAGATAGTGGCAAAGCTGGCTGCGCATTTCTTTGATGATCACCGCTTCTGGCTTGTATTTTAGGGCTAATTCCAGGTGACGCAGCATAGTGTTTTGGAGCATGTCTACGGTTCTGGGCTGATAGATATTGCTTGCTTGATAAGATTTGATGTTGTTAAAGAGCCAAGGTTGCCCTAAAGCGCCACGCCCGATCATGATTGCGTCACAGTGGGTTTGCTCATAAATCTGGGCGGCTTTTTCGGGTGAAGAGATGTCACCATTGCCGATCAGAGGTATATCTACAGCCTTTTTAAGCTGGGCGATATGCTCCCAATTGCTTTGCCCGGAAAACATTTGGGATGTGGTTCTGGGGTGCAGGCAGAGGAGGTCTGCCCCGCTTTCTTGCATCAGCAGACCAAAATCCAGATAGTTGAGGCTGGATTGATCCCAACCACTGCGGAATTTCACGCTCAAGGGCACGCTTCCGGCTATGGCTTGCTTCACTTCCTTCACGATCTGAGCAGCTTTTGCGGGTGTTTTCATCAGAGCCGAACCCGCACCTCTCTTGACCACTTTTTTCACCGGGCAGCCCATGTTGATGTCGATGAGATCCGGGTGATAGTCCAGAGCGCACTCTGCAGCCTGAGCCATCACCTTGGGGTCAGAGCCAAAAAGTTGGATGGCGAAGGGACGCTCAAAGTCTCCAAACTCCATCAGCATCAAGGTCTTGCCGCCATCACGGATCAGGCCGTCTGCGCTGACCATTTCGCTTACCAGCACGTCTGCGCCATTTTCCTTGCACAGGACGCGGAAGGCTCTATCTGTAAAGCCTGCTAAGGGCGCCAGCCATAGTTTACCGGGAACTAAGCTTTGCAGCATCAGGAATATATTTTCTTTAGTGCCTCGATGTCAGGACTGTCAATTTGAGCGGGATCCATGAATTTGTTGGCAAAATCGAGATACAGGCCACTGTCTAGGAAGAAATCCACCAAATCCTTGTCCAAT
The DNA here is from genome assembly GCA_029781115.1 of Candidatus Cloacimonadota bacterium. Lineage (GTDB taxonomy): Bacteria > Cloacimonadota > Cloacimonadia > Cloacimonadales > Cloacimonadaceae > UBA3900. The sequence goes on along the minus strand of JAKOXG010000004.1, from coordinate 155,901 downwards.
TCACCATCTTTCACACAGAAAGCCATGATTTTGAGGGATTCTGTCAGAGTTTTAGCCTTCTTGTAGGGTCTATCCGCCGCGGTGAGAGCTTCAAAGATATCTGCAACGGCAATGATGCGTGATTGGACGGGGATCTCGTCGGCAGTCAAACCGTTGGGATAGCCTGTGCCATTGAGCTTTTCATGATGTTGCGACGCGTATTTGGCCACATTGGCATACTTTTTGGGGAAGGTAAGCTGAGAAAGCATCTCCCAAGTGACGGATACATGCTGCGACATCTTCTTTATCTCTTCCTTCAACAATGTGCCCTTGCGGATCTGCAAGTTCATCATTTCGTCTTCACTGATCAGACAGTAGTGCATGCCGTCATATTCAAAATTGATTTTGGCAAGGGCTGAAATACGGTCTAACACGTCATCTGGCAGCCATTCTCCACCTTGATTGATCTTTTCTACAAACTCCAGCTCACCCTCCAGGAATTCTTCGACCTTGTCAGCCTCCACCCTACCATGGAACCAAGCATCGATCTTGGCTTTATATTCGCTTTCAGAAAGAGCTAACTTTGCATATTTGAGCAGGGTCTTCATGTTGGCAAAACGTTGAGTCACGAGGCTGATCCGATCCATGATGGTCTCCAGCTTGGTGCTTTTGTCCATGATGAATTCCGGAGTAACGATCTTGCCCACATCGTGCATCATTCCAGCCATGGAAAGCTCTTTGAGCTCATTGGTGCTGAACTTGATGTCTTTGAGCTTGCCGGTCTCGTTCTCATTGAGTTTGAGGGCAAACATATCCGTCAGTTTGGCCACTCTGGTGATGTGGTCTGAAGAATACTTGCTTTTGCGTTCGATAGCCTTGGCGATAGCGGTCATAAATTGCATCAACAGGGCTTCCAAGGATTCGATCAGATGCTTGTTTGAAAGGGCAATCGCCGCTTGAGACGAAAGCGAACTGAGCATGGTGCGATGTTCTTCTGTAAAGCTGACCACATTGCCCTTATCGTCCATGGCATTGATCATTTGGATGATGCCCAGCACCTCGTCTTCATGGTTTTTCAAAGGGAGTGTGATCATGGATTTGCTGACGTAGTTATTGGCTTGATCCGTCATTTTGGTGCCGCTGATGTCATAGCCCTCAGCTTGGTAGACATCATCAAAGCACAAAACTTCTTTGGTGTGATAAACAGAAGTAACGATACGGTTTATCCGCGGCTTGCCCTCACTGTCGTACAGAGGAATTGCCGGCCAGGCCACTTTGCCATGAGAACCTCCCTGACGCATGTTCATGCTACGGTTGTAGACTATCTCAAATTCGAGCATTTCCCTTTTTTCGTCAACTTGGTAAATAGTGGCTCCATCAGCCCCGGTGTAGGCGACTGCCTCTTCCAGGATCATATCAAAGATCTTTGCCAGATCTGTTTCGCTGGAGAGGGATTCACCGATTTTGGTGAGCCTCTTGATATGCAAGACTTGTTGCTGCGCCAAATCGTTGATGCTTTCCACCACTTGGTTCAGCATCTCGTTGATGGCGACGTTCTCGTTGAATTGGTACTTCAAAACTTGTCTCCTTTTATACTTTTATACATCATAAAGTTCGGCTCAAAGCCCAAGCGACGCTGCTCCTGCTCAAAGAAAGTGACCACATGGTCGCTGAGATGAGGTTCTGAGCTGATTGGATCGTCCTGCACACTGGCAAACAGATCGCATCGGGCAAACTCACGCGTTATCCACTGGGCGTATTCTTCGTGATCTGTGGCTATTTGCACAAATGCGTCAGGCTTGAGGATAGAGGCCAGAGCCTTGAGAAAATCAGCTTGAAAGAGCCGGCGCTTGTGATGCCGTCTCTTGGGCCAAGGGTCTGGGTGTTGGATGAAGCATCCGTCTATGGATGAGGGTGGTAAAAGCAGGTTGATCTTTTCATCTACCAGCTGTTCTATCAACCTCACATTGGGGTGCCTGACAGGGTCTATCTTCTTGAGGATGTTGTTGATCCGCTTGCGACGAACCTCAAAGCCGAGGAAATTCCAGTCCGGATGCAGCAGTGGATATTGGGAGATAAATTCGCCTTTCCCGCTGCCGATCTCAATATAGACGGGGTTATCATTGCCAAAGACTTGCGTATAGTCCAGCAATTGGTCTCCTGTTTCGATGAGGAAATAGTCGGCATCACTCAGCATTAAGGCTCCTGCAAGTCCTCATCATCATCCGACAGCATGGTGTGGGATAGCTGAGGCTTCTTATAACGGATGCGATGGATCGCAAGGTGCGCCAAAGAGAGGCCAAAGGTGACGAACACCAGATTGAACAGCGAATTAACAAACCACACCTTGATATCCTGAAAATCGGAGGGCTGGCGGGTGATTTTGGTGAGCAGAAAATAGTATAAAGCCACTGCCACTGCCCCTAAGATGGAACAGAGCACCATGCGAAATCTGATCAGGCGGCGGCTGAAAAAGAGCTTGGAGACCATCAAGGCAAGAGCGAAGACCAACAGGAGGTTGGGGAGGAAAAAGAGGGTGAGCTTGATGCCCACATAACCCGCACCCACAATGGTAAATATCAAGCTGAGCAAGATGTTTACATACCAAAATGCCCTGCTGGGATAATAGTAGCCAAATAGCGAAGCAAAACTCATCACAATAGCCAAAGCCAAACCAAGCTGCATAGGACCCATAAACTGCTTGGGAGCCGCCTTTTGGGTCACCGTTTCTTCCAGACCTTCCACACTTCTGACCACCACTACACTGTCTGAGCTTTGGGGCAAGGATTCCACTTGCTGAACTTCAGGCTTGGGTGAGCCATAAAAAAGCAGCGTCGCCACAAAGGTAAACAACACCGGAATCAAGATTGCCAGCAGTATATCTACTCTGAACTTAAAGCGTATCATCGTTTTTCCTTAATTTTAGTTCTTGACTTTAGAGCCGTGGTGCAATTTTATGGCATGCTGTTGTATGTCAATAACAAAAGTGGAGAATTATATGTTGAGCATTATGAAAAACCTGCGTCGGAAAATTGCCACGACGAAAAGCAACTTTTGGGGGCGCATCGCGCAGAGCATTAAATTGAGGGGAAAAGTAGATGAAGAGATGATGGATGAGATCGAAGAAATCCTGCTTAGAGCTGATACTGGTGTGGAAATGACACAAAACATCATGGACCGACTTAGGGATGAGATCCACGTGCAAAAGATAGAAGATGCAGAGCTTGTGATGGACCTGCTGCAATCCATCATGAGAGATATACTGTTGGAAGGTGCACCCGAAGACGAGTCTGAGGTGGATGAAAACGCCTTCTTCAATAATATAGATGCCAAGCCCTGGGTAATCGTGTTTGTGGGCGTGAATGGCGTGGGTAAAACCACCGGCATCGGCAAGATCGCACATCGCTTTGTAAAGATGGGTAAAAGTGTGCTGATCGTAGCTGCGGATACCTTCAGGGCGGCAGCAATCGAGCAATTGGAGATCTGGGCAGAGCGTGCCGGAGCACATTTCATCAAGAGTCAAGCAAACGCAGACCCTGCAGCGGTAGTCTATGATGGAGTTAATTCTGCGATTGCCAGAGGATACGACGTGGTGCTTATTGATACTGCGGGACGTCAGCCCACCAAGGAAAGGCTGATGGCAGAACTCTCAAAGATTGACCGCAGCATCAAAAAGCTGCTGCCGGAAGCGCCGCATGAAGTGCTCTTGGTCTTGGATGCCACCACGGGGCAAAACGCCATCTCGCAAGCACATCACTTTGATCAGGCGATCAAGCTCAGTGGGCTCATCCTGAGCAAATATGACGGCACTTCCAAAGGCGGGATCATTTTTAACCTCAAAGAAAACCTCAATCTGCCCGTGAAGTTGATCGGAGTGGGCGAGCAGATTGACGACTTGGAAAGCTTTAACATCCACCAGTTTGTAAGTGCTTTCTTCAGTAGAGACTCCAGCGAACATGAGGAATCTGACCAAGCAGAATAGATGAAAGCTGAACTGATCAGCCAGGAAGTGGCGCAGGACTTTTTGCAGAGAATACACTCAGTCTGCAACTCTGAAGGTGGCATCAAAGGCCGCATCCTTTTGCTGAGGTCGCTGCTGGAAGACCTGTATAAGACCCTCACTCAAGACGCACGCATCTCGACGGGGAACCTCTTTTCCAGGATGCAATATCTGCACAATGAGGTGAATATGCCGTCCTTTCTGGTGGGACAGGCAAACGAAATGCGCAAGCTTGGCAATAAAGTCAGCCATGAAAGCGGCTTTGTCCCCAAGGAAAAGGACTATCTTTCTTGTGTATGGGTTTTGGTGAAGCTGCTGGAACATTTCCAAGCAGCAGCATCACATCCAGCTCTGTCAAATTACATCCAACAGCGTCAAGCCCAAGCTTTTACAGTGCTGAAAAGCACCAAGAAAGTGGACTTTCTCTGTGTGGTCAAGAGCTGGAAGTTGACTCCCTCTATAGGTATAGATATAGATGCAATCGATGAGGAAGGGGAATATGTGTCCATCCGCCTTTTTGATGGCGACGAAGGTAGGGGCGGCAGGAATTGGAGCCTTTTGGACAAGGTTCTCTGGCCTTGGGTTACGCTCAACTGCATCAAGCTCAAAGAAGCATCCTCGGGGAACAACAGATATGTTTCAGAACCGGGCACGCTGATTGTGGTAGAGCCGGATTACCTGATGGATGTAAGCACCATTGCGGATTGCATGACCTATAGCGGGATGCATCCGGAACTCTCCCTGATCAACAGACTCATAGACGAACCCAGCTCCAGCAGCATAGTTCTGGGCTCCACGGTGAATAACATCTTTGATGATCTGATGTTTGAGCCTGAGGCCGAATATGATCAGCTTTTCAAGGACAGCTTGGCGCGCTCGCCCATCCCAATGGTTGCTTTGGGGGCGCAGGATGCCTTGGGCATCTATAATAAGGTCAAGAGTGAGCATCTGCCACGCCTCAGACAGATGGCAAGATACGCCAGGACGTATCCCATGATGCTTGAGCCTTCTTTCATCTGCCCCAAATATGGCTTGCAGGGGCGCCTGGATCTGCTCTATCAAAAGGATGGCAAACAATATATCACGGAACTAAAGAGTGGCTCTGTGCCCCAAAGCAATCTGTGGCCGCAACATCAGGCTCAGGTGATAGGCTACAACATGATGATCAGGGAGTGTTATGGCTATCAGCAGTTGGGCAGTGCAGCTGTTCTCTATTCCAAAAGCCCCACCAAAAGCCTGCGCCTGGTCTCCAACACCGTGATTCAGGAGCAAAACCTGCTGATGTGCCGCAACCGCATCTTGGGCATTTGGAAGCAGTTGGCTGACGATCCCAAGAGCTTCTTTGATTGGTTCAAGACCTATACGGGCGAGGGATTGGCACCCTTTATAATCACTAAAATCAGGGCGATAAACGTAGCCCTGAATGACTTGGATGCAGATGAATATGAATGGTTTTTGCAGCAAATACGCTTGGCGGTAAGAGAAGCCTGGCATATCAAGATCGGCTCCTGCAGTGCTGATGAGCGCAATCAAAGAGGGCACAACGCCCTTTGGAGACACAGCAAAGAGGAAAAGCTCCAGCGCTATAAGATATTGCCGGACCTGGAGCTGCAAGGTATCGATAAAAACTGCATCACTTTCAAGATCAAGCAGAAAGAGCTGATCAGCAACTTCCGGGAAGGCGACGTGGTGATAGCCTACTGTGAAGACCTCAAGATCTATCAACAGCAGATCATTCGGGCAGAATTGATAGAACTGGGCAAGGACTATATAGTCATCCGTGCCCGAGGTCTGCTGAATCCCGCCATCATCGTCTCTAAAGAAGCACACAGCTGGGCTATCGAGCACGACCTTTTGGAAAGCATGCTCTTTGGCCCCTTGGCGTCCATTATGAGCTTGGCAGCTTCCGGTAAAGAAAAGCGTCAGAAGGTCATCGGCTTGCAAGACCCCACTTTCGATGAAGTGGAGCCTAAAGCCTCAGACGAAATTGGCAAACTCATAGATAAGATCATGGCTACCAAGGACTACTGTGTGGTTCAAGGCCCTCCAGGGACAGGGAAGACATCGGGATTGGTCACCCGACTGATCAAGGAGCTTTATACAACTACCGAGCAGGTCATCCTGGTGCTCAGCTTCACCAACCGGGCAGTAGACGAAATCTGCGGCAATCTGGATAAACATGATATAGACTACATCCGCACCGGCAGAAGCCAAAGTGTTCAAGATAAGCTCTTGGAAAACATGATCCAAGACAAGAAGTTTGCCGAGATCGAGCAAATCGTCAAAAACAACCGCATCTGGGTTGCCACTGTCCATAGCTGCAACGCCTGGATTCAGGACTTCACCAAGATCGTCCCTCATATCGGCACGGTGATCATCGACGAAGCTTCACAGATCATCGAGTCCAACATCTTGGGCATCATCTCACTGGCATCACGCTTCATCCTGGTGGGAGATCAAAACCAATTGCCGCCCATCGTCAGCCAACAAGAAGCCGTCTACAACTTCGAGTCTCCACGTCTGCAAAGCTTGCACTACAGCAGCTACAACCGTTCCATGATGGAGAGGCTTTTCCTGCTCTGCCAGGAAAGAAACCTTGATCAGGCAAAATTCATGCTGAGCAAGCAGTATCGGATGCACTCCGAGATCAGCTCTTTGGTGCAGCACTATTACAACCATCAGCTTGAATGCGGAACCGAACATCAGAAGGGCGAGCTGCAATATCAAGATGACTGGGAAGAATATCTGAAACACCGCGTGGTGTGGATTGACTGTCCACCCACTGCTGATGCCTATTACGACAACCACCAAGTCGAATTGATCTATCGCTTGCTGCAGAGGCTCAAAGATGTGGGACGCATCCAAGACTTGGAAAACGACGTCGGTATCGTGGCTCCCTTCCGAGCCATGATCCAGGCACTCAAGCATAAGCTGGTTGCTCCCTTTGATGTCGTCACCATCGACACTGTTGAACGCTTTCAGGGCTCGGAACGCAAGATTATCCTCATGAGCTTGCCACTCAGAGACAAGTATGATATCCGGAGCGTGGAATCCATCTCTGACGACCAGCAGGTTGACCGCAAACTCAATGTGGCTATCAGCCGCGCCAAGGAGCAACTATACATAATCGGCAACATCAATATCTGTCGAAATAGCCCTCATTATGCTTTTTTGATAGACACAATTCGCAGTTCCCATAAAGTGATCTCAAGTGAACAAATAATAGGACATAGTATTTGAATATAAGGAGTAAACACCATGTCAAAACCAAACCAACCTCAACAGATCAACATCAAAATCGATGAAAAAGTAGGCGAGGGAGTATATGCAAACTTCTTTGTAATCACAAACTCCCCGAGTGAGTTTATCATGGATTTTGGTCGCATCCTTCCCGGCATTCCAGATGCCAAAATCTACACCCGCGTGGTGTGCACACCATCACATGCAAAGCAGCTTCTACAGCTTTTGGAAAAGAACGTAAACACCTTTGAAAGCCAGTTTGGCGAGATCAAAGTTCAGGGCATGCCTGAAAACAAACCCGTGGGTTTCAAGCCGGATCAGAACTAAACATTTCATAAAAGTGTTGACGAATGAGCGGACTCAGGAAAACTGGGTCATTAAACTGAGATTAAGTTATAAAACAATGAAATACGGAGTTTAAGCCAATGAAAAAGTTCTCATGGCGCGGACTTGCTATCCTGGTGTTTGTACTTGGGACTGCATTTTTCCTTGCTCCTTTGGTGTTCAAAGACAGCCTGCCGAGTTGGTGGGCTTCCTGGAAATTGAATCTGGGCTTGGACCTCAGGGGCGGAACGCAGATCGTATTGGAAGTGGATACTTCCAAGCTTCCCGCAGACCAGGCGAGTAAGGCGATTGACAACAACATCGAAGTGATACGAAACCGTATCGACAAATTTGGCGTTTCCGAGCCCAGCATCCAGAAGATGGGCGAGAAACGCATCGAGGTTCAGCTTCCTGGTGTAGAAGACCAGTTAGCCGCCGAAAACCTCCTCAAGAAGACAGCTATGCTGGAGTTTAAGCTCTTAGCGGCTCCGGATGAAGCTGATAAGGTTCTCACAGCTATCGACCAAAACCTGAAGATGAACGTAGCCCTCTTCCCCACCTTAGCTAAGTTGGATAAGGCTGATAAAGCCCTGGTTGACAGCCTCAAATTGGCAGTAGACAGCCTGAGCACAGAAGCATGGGTCTTCCGCAGAATGATAGACAGAACCGAGATCAACTATGTGGTGCGCAGTGAAAACTACCGCACCCTCTCAGATCTCATGGACACTGAAGAGTTCCTCTCTCTGGTGCCTGCAGGGTATCAGCTTGCTTTTGGTAAGATGGACAGCCAGGATCCCAATGCTGACCGTGAACTTTACGTGCTGAACAGCGCTGTTCAGATGTCTGGGAAACACATCTCCAAAGCCAATATGGAATATGGTTCTGCCACATCAACCGATCCACGCACCGCAAACAAGCCTTATGTCTCCCTACAGATGACATCCGAAGGCGCCCGTGTATTTGAAAGGGTTACTGGCGAGAACGTGGGTAAACGCCTGGCCATCCTGATGGACGATGTGGTTTACTCTGCACCCAATATCCAAGAGCGCATCCCGGGTGGACGCGCCCAAATCACGGGTCAGTTTACCACTTCAGAAGCCACAGAGCTGGAAATCCTGCTCAACAGCCCCACTTTGGACGCTCCCATCACCCCTGTGAGCTCATCCATCATCGGTGCTTCCCTGGGAGCTGACAGCATCAAAAGCGGCATCACAGCCGGTATCATCGGTCTTTTGGCCGTGATCATCTTCATGGCTATTTTCTACAAAGGTGCCGGCTTGGTGGCAGACTTTGTGCTGCTATTCAACATCGGCTTCATTCTGGCCATGCTCACCCTGTTTAAAGCCACGCTCACCTTACCCGGTATCGCAGGTATCATCCTCACCATCGGTATGGCAGTGGACGCCAACGTGGTCATATTTGAACGCATCAAAGAAGAGCTCGACGCCGGCAAGACACCCAGAACCGCCGTAGATGCTGGCTTTGATCGTGCTGTAATCACCGTGTGGGACTCCAACATCACCACTTTGATTGCAGCTGTAGTGCTTTACTATATTGGCTCCGGTCCCATCCGTGGCTTCGCAGTCACTTTGAGTATCGGTATTATAGGTTCGATGTTCTGCGCCATCGTATTTGTGCGCGCCATCCTTGACAATCTGTTCCTGAAAGGCAACAGAGAGACAATGAGTATTTAGGAGGAATCATGAGACTGTTTAAAAATGCCAAATTCGCCTTCGTTAAATACCGTAAAGTGTCTTACGCAATATCAGGTATTCTGATGTTGGTCAGCTTGATTGCCTTGATCGTAAATGGCCTCAACTGGAGCGTGGACTTCACCAGCGGTGTATCTGCCAAAATCAACCTCAAGGCCAAGGATCCAAACGTGCCTACTCTACAGGTGGGCAAGCTTCGTGGCGTCTTGAGGGCAAATGGCTTCCCGGAAGCTGACATCCAAAACATCGGAGAAGCAGACAACGCCACCTTCCTGATAAAAATGAAGAGTAAGAAAGATACCGATCAAGTGAGTGCTGACACCAAGGACCGCATAGTAGAGATCATCAAAGAGAACTTCCCTCAGTATGTGGAAGGTAGAAACCTGGAAACAGAAGTGGTTGAAGAGTTCTACATCGTAGGCCCGAAGGTAGGTGGCGAGCTACGCTCTCAAGCCCTGATCGCCGTCTTGATTGCCTTGGTGCTGATGATCATCTACATCTGGTTCCGGTTTGAGCTCACCTTTGGTGTGATCGCCATTCTGGCTCTGTTCCACAATGTCTTCATCACCGTCGGTGCTTTCGCAATCACGGGCAAGGAGATGACCTTCCAGATCATCGCTGCTTTGCTCACCATCGTGGGTTATTCCATCAACAACACGATCGTGATCTTCGACCGTATCCGTGAAGAGCTCAGGTTGAACCGCGGCGAGGAATTGGCTCCGCTATTTGACCGTGCTATCAACGCTACCCTGAGCCGTACGACCATCACCACGCTCACCACCCTGTTCAGCTCTCTGGCGCTCTTGTTCTTTGGTGGAGCGGTGTTGCATGATTTTGCCTTTGCAATGACTCTGGGTGTGATCTTGGGAACCTATTCATCCATCTTCGTTGCCAGCCCCTTGGTATTGGATATCTTCACCCTGACCGGAAAGCAAAAGAAGAGTGTGAAAACTCTCACCAAGAAGAAACGTTAATCATTACAGATAAACAAGATGAAGCCGCTCATCATTTGAGCGGCTTCTTTTATTCCAGATAATTCAGTAGAGGTTTTTAGTTGGCTTGATTTTCAGACTCGCCACCCACTTGTTCCTTACTTACCCGCAGGGTGATGCCGTGGAGATACTCGGGTTTTTCCCGGGAGGCTCCGGGTAATCACCGGGAGGCTGAGCAAGGAAGAGGCAGGTCACTTCCCTGCAATTGTGAGTAGAGGTTGCGCTGGCTTCCGGGCTTAACCCAATATAAGGAACTTATTGAATGAGCAGGATGTCGCCCTCATCATTGAGCCAGCTATGCTTAACCTGCCCTACGTAAATCGTGTGGTCTCCGCTGCGAACTTGAGTCACCACCTCACACTCAAACACCGCTTTAGCTTGGGTAAGCACCGGAAAACCTTTAAGTTTTCCATCGATGAATTCCACCTCATTGAGCTCAAACTTGTCCACCTCTGCTCCGGTAGTGGAACCGGCAGCTTTGCACAATTCCTTCATCTCTGAAGTGGGAAACACGAGGTTGAAGAAAGGATTTGCTTCCAGACAGCGATAGCTGTAACGGCTATTACCGATGGAGATGGCAAACATGGGCGGTCTGATGGAGGTGCGCATAAACCATTCAAGTGTGATGAGATTATATGAGCCATCCAGCTTTTGGGTGACGGCCAATGCCACCTTTGACGGCTTATGCACCTGATTGAAGGCATGGCTAAATTCTGCAGTTTTCATGATATTCTCCTAAAGTTGATGTTCAGCACCCCTCGATTTTCAGCTCTTCCAAAGCCTCTTGAACCGCCAGCACCACAGGTTTTTGGTTTTCCCTGGCTTCGTTTCTCAGGCTTGCTATCTTCTCCCTTACACCCGGTTTTCCGTAGATGGTAGCCAATACCGCCTCGTCCAAAAGGGCATCAAACCAATGCAAAACCTGATCCTTACGTCTGGAGGAGAACATGGAACTGGCTTTGGTATTGGCGATGAACTCCTCGATCTTATCCGCAATGGCATCCAGTCCCGTTTCTTCCAAAGCAGAGCAAAGCAGCGTTTGGCTCTGCCAACCTTTGGTGCTGGGCTGTATATAGTGTAAAGCATGATCCAGCTCGGCTTTAGCCATCTTGGCAGCCTGGAGATTGTCACCATCTGCCTTATTGACGATGATGAGATCGCTTAGCTCCATAATCCCCTTTTTAATGCCTTGCAGTTCGTCACCCGCACCGGCGATTTGGATGAGCATAAAGATATCCACCATGCTGCGCACCGTGATTTCGGACTGGCCTACCCCCACGGTTTCGATCAGGATGGTATCATATCCGGCGGCTTCACAGAGGAGCATAGACTCCCTTGTCTTGCGTGCCACACCTCCCAAAACACCCGAACTGGGCGAAGGTCTGATGAAGGAATGCTCGCTGCGGCTCAGCTTTTCCATGCGTGTCTTATCCCCCAGGATGCTGCCCTGCGAGATGCTGGAACTGGGGTCAATTGCCAGAACCGCCACCTTCTTTCCTTGCGAGATCAGGAAGCAGCCAAAGCTTTCGATGAAGGTGCTCTTCCCCGCTCCCGGGACGCCGGTGATGCCTACTCTGATGGAAGAACCGGTATGGGGCAAGATCCTTTTGATCAGTTCTTGCCCCATAGCGAAATGGTCGGTTGAGTTACTTTCGATCAAAGTAATAGCTCTGGAGAGCGTTGCACGGTCTCCATTCAAGATTCCTGCTTGCAAGGCATCCAGATCATATCTGCTTCTGGACTTGCGCCAAGGTGCCTTGCTGGTGGCAGTTTCGGCCGTCTTGGCGCTCATCACCCGGGAAGCATATTCCGGGCCTGCATCTTCAGGAATCCATTCCGGTTTGCGTTTATCCAATCTATTCTACTTCCATTAGCTTTTGAATGAGGATGGTAGCGGCTTCGGGCAGCCTGGTTCCGGGACCGAAGATAGCCTTTGCACCGTGTTCCAAGAGGAAGTCATAATCCTGATGCGGGATCACTCCACCCACGATCACGATGATGTCTTCACGACCATACTTCTTGAGCTCTGCTATCAATTGAGGTAGCAGTGTCTTATGCCCTGCTGCCAGAGAACTCATGCCCACGATGTGCACGTCGTTCTCAACGGCTTGACGGGCAGTCTCTTCCGGAGTCTGGAACAATGGGCCAACGTCCACGTCAAAGCCCATGTCGGCATACGCTGTAGCTACTACTTTGGCTCCACGGTCATGACCGTCTTGCCCCATTTTGGCTACCAATATCCTGGGTCTGCGTCCTTCTTTTTCCGCAAAGGCATCCGTCAAAGCACGCACTTTTTCTATATCGTCTGTCATTGTATACTCGCTTCTATACACGTTGTTGATTAGCCTGGTAGTGGCTTGATGGCGCCCGAAGGCCTTTTCCATCGCATCGGAGATTTCGCCCAAAGAGGCTCTGTTTCTGGCGGCTACGATGGATAGCTCCAGCAAGTTTCCTTCACCGGTTTCAGCGCACTTGGTCAGCGCATCCAAGCTCGCCTGACACTTGGCTTCATCTCTCTGAGCCTTGAGCTGTGCAAGTCTGGCCAATTGCGCCTCACGCACTGCGGTGTTGTCCACTTCCAAGATTTCCATGGCGTCTTCTTTCTCCAAGCGATACTTATTCACTCCCACGATCACTTCCGCTCCGGAATCGATCTTAGCTTGGCGTCTGGCTGCCGCTTCTTCGATGCGCATCTTGGGCAATCCGGTTCCAATCGCCTTGGCCATGCCACCCAACTCTTCCACTTCCATGATGTGCGCCCAGGCACGGTTCATGATCTCGTCGGTGAGAGATTCCACATAATATGAACCCGCCCAAGGATCTATCACCTTGGTGATGTAGGTTTCATTTTGCAGATACAGCTGGGTATTTCGGGCGATGCGGGCGCTGAAATCCGTGGGCAGGGCAATGGCTTCATCCAGCGAGTTTGTATGCAGGGATTGAGTATGCCCCAGCGTAGCAGCCAAAGCTTCGATGCAGGTGCGCGCCACGTTGTTGTAGGGATCCTGCTCTGTGAGGCTCCAGCCCGAAGTTTGAGAGTGAGTGCGCAGTGCCAGTGACTTGGGATTCTTGGGATCAAACTTATTGATGATCTTGGCCCAAAGCATCCTGGCAGCACGCATCTTGGCGATCTCCATAAAGTAGTTCATCCCTTGCCCCCAGAAGAAGGAAATCCGGGGTGCAAAGTCGTCGATATCTATTCCCGCCTTGAGGCCGGTGCGCACATATTCCCAGCCGTCAGCAAGCGTGTAAGCCATTTCCAAGTCAGCAGTTGCGCCAGCTTCATGCATGTGATAGCCACTGACGCTGATGCTGTTGAACTTGGGCATTTTCTTACTGGTATAGGCAAAGATGTCCGCAATGATGCGCATAGACGCTTCAGGTGGGTAGATATAGGTATTGCGCACCATATACTCTTTGAGGATATCGTTTTGGATGGTTCCGGTGAGCTGTTCCGGCTTTACGCCCTGCTCCTCCGCAGCCACGATGTAGAAAGCCATGACGGGGATCACCGCTCCGTTCATGGTCATGGAAACACTCATCTTATCCAGCGGAATATGATCGAAGAGAATCTTCATATCCAGGATGGAATCCACTGCCACACCGGCTTTTCCCACGTCTCCTATCACCCTGGGATGATCCGAATCATATCCACGGTGCGTAGCGAGGTCAAAGGCTACCGAGAGCCCTTTCTGGCCCATAGCCAAGTTTCTGCGGTAGAAGGCATTGGTCTCTTCCGCTGTGGAAAATCCGGCGTATTGGCGGATGGTCCAAGGTCTTTGCACATACATGGAGGCATAAGGCCCTCTCAGGTAAGGCGCAAAGCCGCTGAGGAAGTCCAAGTGTTGCATCTTATCCAGGTCTTTTGCCTCGTAAAGTGCTTTCACGTCTATCTGTTCGTTTGTTTTCCACAAGGGTAGTTCAGCTTTTTTCACCGTCTTTCCTGCGGCAAAATCCGGTTTTATTTTAGTAAGATCAGGTATCACAGTTCCACCCCCATTTTACTTAAGATTTCTTTGTTGGTTTCATAGGCATTGGCGCGGATGTGGATAAAGACATCCACACCGGCTTCTTGATAACTTTCCACCTTGTCTTTGGGGTAACCCGCCAAGATGATGATGGGTGCGTGTTCCAGCTTCTTCAAGCCTTGGCAAAGCGTGGGAACCAGCTCTTCATAGAGCGCATCCGTGCTGCAAATGCACACCGCTTTGGCCTTGCTCTCGGCAGCCGCTTGGATAGCCGCTTCACAGCTTTCATAGCCGGCGGGATTGATGAGCTCAAAGCCGGACATCTGGAAGAAGGCAGAAGAGAAATCCGCTCTGGCCTTAAAATCCAACACCTTACCCATATTCAGCAGATGGATCACAGGCTTCTGCGGCATGGCTTCGATGGTCTGTCTCAAGGCTTCCACTTCTTGCACATTGCGCAGACGCGGGTATTCACGCAGCTGAATCTCAAGGCCCAAAGCTTTGGCCAGCTCTTGGATGGTAGCGCCTTGCTGCCATGCTTTGATCAAGGCTTCAAACAGCTTGTCCACGTCATCCTTACTGGCATTCAGCTCAGAAAGATCAACTCCGCTTTCTGTGATAGCCACCTTTTTGGCAGGTGTTTTAGCTGTAGCTAAATCAAGCGTATCTTGCGGATTGGCAAACATATTCACGCCTACTTTTACATCTCTGCGTGAATTAACCATATCTATCCGCCTGCGTGCCAGCTCCTTAAGCTCTTCATACAGCTTGCCGGAATCAACGTGCTTTTCAAAGCCACCGGCTGTTTCGATCGCTTGCATCTTCTTCCAGCTCAAGTCACAAAGCTCAGCCACCAGGCTTTCAATATACCAGCAGCCACCAGCAGGGTCGATCACCTTGCTGAAGTGTGACTCTTCATCCAGGATCAGCTGTTGATTTCTGGCAATGCGTGCGGAAAACTCATCAGCCGGCTTCAAAGTGCTGTCAAAGGCTGATACTTCCATGCTATCCACCATACCAACCACGCCGGCAAAGCTCTCGGTGGTGGTGCGCAACATATTGACCCACACATCATAACGGCTCTTATTGAATGATGAGGTCGCTGCATGGATGTGTATCTTTTGGCTTTCCTCGTTGCCTCCATAAGTCTTGATCAGTTCAGCCCAAAGCATCCTTGCAGCCCTGATTTTGGCGATTTCCATAAAGAAGTTTGAGCCCAGGGAAAGCTTGAGCACAAAACTGGGTGCGATGTCATCTATCTTGGCACCGCGCTGAATCAGCTCTTTGAGGATGTTATGGGCAGCTGAGATGAAGTAGGCAAGTTCTTCGGTAGCACTGGCTCCCATGGCTTCATATTTGTAACTATCCAAGAGGATTGTCCTCAGCTGGGGAGAGTGCTTTTTGCTCATCTTCTGCATCTGGTAAAGGGTGTCATAATCCGGCACCTGATCCAGGAAGGGATCGCAGGCCACAGCGCCGGTGAGCTTATCAAGCGACATACCGGTTTCATCTGCCCAGGCATAGAGCATGCTCTGCAGGAGTATCATGCTCCGGTTGCCCAGCATCATGATGGGTATTGCCCTGAGCTCCACATCTTTCAAGGCCTTGCTGAGGTCTTTGAGAGTATCCAGTCTCAAACCTCTTGCGTCAGAGTTATCACCCTTAGCTTTCAATGTATCGGGGTTTATCTTTATATTTGCAGCTCCCAAGCCCCTTTGCAGCTCATGGAGCAGGATGGAATTGAGCTCGGCAGCATCCGGCTCATCCTGTCTCTGCGCCACGGTCCAAGATTGCTGGGTAAAGCCGTCCGCATCGCTGCCCCTGAGGTAGGGTGCCTGACCGGCAGTGCTTTCCAGCCAAGGTTTGCCTTGCAGGTCTTCACGGGTATAAATGGGTTTCAAGGTGATGCCCTCGTAGGTCTTGGTGCGCATCACTTTGTCAAAATCTGCACCCTTGAGGCTGTCTATCACCGCTTGTTTCCATTCTTCCAAGCTGTGAAGTTCAAACTCACTGCGCAGATCAAGCTTGTGTTTTGTCTTTGAATCCACTTAAGGTTCTCCTTCTATTGTCTCGTTATATTATTTCTTGATCAGTGCTTCCACCGGCTTCATTCCATAGGGTGAACCCTGTTCGATGGCGTTGAGCACGGCTCCTCCACCGGTGAAGAAATAGTAGCTATCGTCTTCTGCAGCAGCTGCAAAGATTTCAGGCAAAAGGGTCTTGAAATCCTGGATGGTATCTCCACCGCCATAGATCTTGAGCGCTTTCTTGTTTTGGTCGATCAGGGAATACATGGCTGCCGTGCCTTCATCAAAGAGGCTGGTCAAGCCCATCACGGCGTTGACAAAGATGGTGGAAGCTTCCATAAAAACATCCTTGATTCGTTTGTCTGTAAATGCGACAGGTGCAGCATCCAGGATGTAAGCCAAGCTCGTGCCCGCTTCCAGCTCCGCCGGTTTGATGAATCTCCAACTTCCATCGGTGCGGGTATCGAAACTATCGGATTCCACCACAACTTTGGGCTCTATGATGCGAGAGGCTTTGTCGCCGATCTCAGCTGCAAACTTGGCAGCTTGCGCTACGTCTTCCTCACCCACACCCTTGATCTTCAGACCATATTTATGAGCCAACCAAGCATTGTAGATCACGCCACCCAAGACCAGGTAGTCACAGGTTTTAATCAGACTGGAAAGAGGCCCAATCTTGGTGTCAAACTTCGCTCCAGCGACCACGGCGACCATGGGACGCTTGGGCTGCAAAACGGCATCCAGATTATCGATTTCATTCATCATCAACAGGCCTGCGTAGGAGGGCAGATATTTGGTGACACTGTAAGTGCTGGCGTGCGGCTGCCAAGAGCCAAAGGCATCGTTCACATAGAGGTCGGCATAAGAGGCCAGATCCTTGGCAAAAACCTCTTCGGTTCCATCCTTGGCTTCCTCGCCCTTAAACCAGCGTGTATTGGGAAGATAGACGTAATCCACTTCGCCATTTTTCAGTTTTGCCACCGCATCTGCCAAGGGTGAAAGATCGGTGATGCCAAATTCATCTTGCGCCTGCATCTGAGGCACAAAGCCCTTGAGGGAAAGCTGCTGATCCAGATACTGAACGATGGGCGTTACGGCATCGTCTTCACTCATGGTGATCTTACCAGTTTGCTTGTCTTTGGGACGCCCCACGTGAGTCATCACGATGGGTAATCCGCCCGCTTTGAGGATTCTCTTCAAGGTAGGAATTGATCTGTCAATTCTCATAGTGTCCTTGATCTTACCTTTTTTCACGACGTTATGATCCATGCGGATCAATACCACTTTGCCGTCCAAACGGCTCTCGGGAACTACCGGAATACGATTTGCACTCATGTTAATCTCCTGATTTATCTTATTTTAAAATTCGATGTTAGAAAGAGTTAGGCTTTAAGTGACAGCGTGACGAGCCACCAAAATATAGCTTTGGGTTATTAAAGTTGACCGCCTTATTCCGTCAATGCTTTTCTTTTATCATTATATAGAGACGCTCGAAAAGTGCCGCCTATCTCCTATGAAGCCGGTGGGTGACGGGCGGCTCCTTGTTCATTTTAAATGAGAGAGATATTCGGGGTCATTTTTCCTCTCTTTCACCCGTAAATAGCTGCTCAATTCAAGCCTAAATTTGCTTGCAACAATCGGGTGCTTGCGAAAATATTGACTTTTCGCAGCTGCCGGCCACCCTCCGAAATCTGTATTCTCCCTCACTTACCTCTTCCTCGTAACCTACTGCTTTCTTACTCGTTACTTACTCGAGGAGCAGGAGAGCAGCAGGGGCGGAGTTGGCAAGCCGCATGGAATGGGCATTTGAGAGGGGTCGAAAAGGGCGGTTTTGCTTTATATTATCCCACCAATAGGTCAAATATTGATTTTTGCCCGTGGATTACCGGTGCCGGGATCCTGAAAGATTCTCCTACTATTTTAATAGGTATTACGGTGGAAAGTAAAGTGAGGGTTGCGACAACATAATTTGGTGAGGCACAGCATTTGTCATTGACTAAAATCACAGCCTGAATATCGTGCTAACATGA
This sequence comes from Candidatus Cloacimonadota bacterium, assembly GCA_029781115.1. Lineage (GTDB taxonomy): Bacteria > Cloacimonadota > Cloacimonadia > Cloacimonadales > Cloacimonadaceae > UBA3900. Next base: position 137,629 of record JAKOXG010000004.1, on the reverse strand, counting down.
TGACAATCTTGGGAGATTTAAGATGATTGCAAAGCATGAATACGCCGTTATTATCGATGTTGGCAGCACTGCCACCAAGGCTATCCTGTTGGATATCAGATCTTCTGTGCCTGCTCTTTTGGCACTCGCATCGCATCCTACCACGGTGGAATTGCCACAAAACGATGTTTGTATAGGCATCAAAGAGGCCTGCAGGGCTTTGGAGGCAAAGACAGGAATCAAGCTCTTGGCTGATGCCGAAGGGCTCAATTTCCTGCCGGAAGTTCAGTATTTGAGCAGCAGTTCAGCGGGTGGAGGCCTGCAGATTTTGGTGATCGGGCTCACGCTGTTTGATTCCGCCAGTAGCGCTCAGAGAGCCGCCTACGGTGCTGGAGGCGTGATTCTGGATACCTTCGCCATCAATGATGGTCGTCAAGCTGCCGAGCAGATGATGTCGATGCGCAAGTTGCACCCTGACATGATCTTACTGTGCGGCGGCACGGATGGCGGTGCTTTGAGCAGCGTGTTGAGATTGGCCGAAATCCTGCGAGTGGCAAAACCACTGCCAAAATACGAAACTGATACGCCTATCCCCACACTCTATGCGGGAAACAACGAAGCGGCTGAGTTGGTCAAGAAGATGATAGGCAAGGACTTTGACCTGCACATCATGCCCAATCTCCGCCCCAAGATGGATGTGGAAAACCTGAGCCCCACGCAAGAAGCAATCCGCGACCTCTTTATGGAAAACGTGATGGAAAGGGCACCCGGTTATTACAAGCTGAAGCAAATCACCCAAAGCAATATCATCCCCACTCCTTTGGGCGTCTTGAACACCTTGAGCCTCTTCGATCGGCAGGCACAACGCAACATCTTTGCCTTTGACGTGGGCGGCGCCACCACGGACGTCTTTTCGCAGATCAATGGGCATTTACAGCGCACGGTAAGTGCAAACTTGGGTATGAGTTACAGTGCCTTGAACGTATTTACAGAGGCGGGTGAAGAAAGCTTTATGGAGATGCTGGGTGAGGGATTCACAGCTAATGAAGTGCGCAACTATATAGGAAATAAGTGCCTTAACCCCACCTTGATCCCGGCTACAGAAGCGGAAAGGAAAATCGAGCAGATTTTGGCTACCCAAGCCATCCGTTTGGCTTTGTTGCGGCATAGAGAAATGCACTTCAATCAAGAGAAGGTGGGCTTTTTGGATCGGGTGGTCGGCAACGATCTGGATGGCTTTGATTTTAAATTCAATTACCAAGTATATGAGCAGAGATACCATTTTCAGCAGAGTGATATAGACCTGATTATCGCATCCGGAGGCGTTTTTGCGCATTTGGAAGACCCCATCGATGCAGCGATGATCGTGGTGAACGCCACGCGACCCAAAGGCATCACGGAAATCAAAGTGGATAAAGACTTTATCAGCCCTCACATCGGAGTCTTGAGTGAGACAAATCCAGATGCAGCCTCACAGCTTCTGGCTCAAGACAGCTTGCAGAGCGTGGCTTGGCACATCGCCCCCATCTTCCCGAAAAGACAGAAAAAGGCCTTCCTCAGCTACACGGTAAATGGCAAAGCTAAGCAGTTGCAACCAAACAGCTTGGAGATACTGCCGGAGGGCGAAAAGGAACTCAGTTTCCAGCTCTCTGCGGCTGTGAATCTGGGCAATTCTACTCATAGCAAAGCTTTGAAAACATCTCTACCGGTGATCCTGGACAGCAGAATCCAAAAGCTAACTGCACAAGACCTCGTGACAGAGGCAGATATACGCATCACAGAAGAGCTGAGCGATCCCTGTTTTCGGGATTCAAGCAGCTTCGTGCGCCAGATTCGCCTGCCCTACAAGGGAGAGGTTCAAGTCTCTGTGGGTCAAACGGTTGAGCCCCAAGATATCATTGCTGTTAATCGTTTTAATCCACCGCGGCTGTTTATCGTGGATGGTTTCAGCAAGTTCGGCGGCCTGAGCGAGGATGTGATCAGGAGCTCTTTTAGAATCAAACTCCATGACGAGGTGGATTTTGATGAGCAGATCGCTCTAATCCCTGATGATCCCAATTGGCCATCCTATCTGCGTAAGAGCCGCAACATCATCAGCCCCGTGAGAGGCAAGGTTGAGATGATGGACTATCACACAGGGCTGGTGGTGCTCTCTGAAATCCAAGATTACAGTACCAAGCCCACGGTGATAAATCTGGCAACAGCATTGGGCGTTAAACCCAGGCAGGTAGCCCGCTATTTGAATAAACAGGTGGGAGATTTTGCCTACAGAGGCGATGTGATAGCCAGTCGTAAGGCGGCCGGAGGGTATGCCTTTGTGAAGGCTCCGCAGACGGGGAATGTGACGCATTTTGACAGCAAAACCGGCGTTATTACGCTTCAGTACAAGACCTCCCCCATAGACTTCCCGGCACACGTTAGAGGCGAGATCATTGAGCTGCAGCCGGAGGAATCCGTCACTCTGCGCTATGAAGCAGAAAGGCTGGAAGGCAGCTTGGGTGTGGGAAAAGATAGCAGCGGCACCTTGCTGTGCATAGACAGTGCAGCTGCGATAGACAATCAGGATCTGGATGGCAAGCTGATCACCTGCTCTTTTGCACCCAGCTTGGAGTTTCTCAATTCACTGAAGGAGCAGAAAATAGCCGGCCTGATCTGTAGCAATATAGAGGAGAAAACCTTGTGTGCCTTTGTGGGACAGGAGTTGGGTGTAATCAATACAGGAAATGAGAACTTAGCCTACTCCGTTCTGCTCCTCAGGGCTTTTGGAGATCAAGCGATGTCCGCTTCTCTCTGGCAAGAACTGAAGGCAAATGAAGGCAAACACGGCTACCTGGCTCCTCATACCAGGATCCGAGCCGGCGTGGTGAGACCCTTCCTGGATTGTCAGGCTTGAGGTAGTGCTTTTTCAAAAGTAGAGCGCAGCTCCAAAGGCACTGTCAAAAGGACTTGGGACGGTTAGTAATGCCTGCATTTATATGTAGATGGGTGGTTACTTAACCCGAAGGTACACGTTTCAAAAACGCTGATTGTCTGATAATGGTGTAAAAAACACTTGCATAAAATAGGCATTTTAAAAAGATGGTCTCTTAATAGTAAAAATTCAACCCTAAGTGGAGGATATACATGCTTGACGACCTCAGAAAAAGACAGAAAGTGGTCATTTACATCGTGGCGGCAGCCTTCATATTGACTGGTGCTGGTGGCACGATTTTCGGCCTCAAAGAAGGCCTATTCGGACGCGGACGCTATGTGGGAAAAGTGAATCGTAGCAAGATAACCGTTCAAGAATTTCAAGAAAAGGTTGCAGAAATCACGGAGAGATATCGCAACCAAGGTCAACAGATTGACGATAGTTCCCGTGGCTGGATCATGAGCTCCGCCTGGGATGAGCTGGTGAACGAAAAGCTTTGGGAACAACAGATTAAGAAACACAGGATCAAGGTATCCAACGATGAGGTTCTCACCGAGATCCAAAACAATCCTCCTCAAGAATTGATGCAAAATGAGCAACTGCAAACCAACGGCGTCTTCGACAGAAGGAAATACATCGATGCACTCAAGAATGACGTACAGTTTTATGCCATCATGGAAGACTACATGCGCAGTTATCTGCCGCGTAAGAAGCTACAGGACAAGATCAAGAAAGACGCCAAGATCACCATGGACAGCCTCAAGGTTGAATACACCCGGGAAAATGATAAAGTCAATGGTAAAGCTTTGTGGTTCGACTACAATAAAGCGGATTCGGTATACGTGAGCGAGGCCGAAGTAAGTAAGTATTACAAAGATAATAAAGAGACAGAATTCAAGAAAGGCCCTGCTTCCAGGATCAAATATCTGCTGTTTGAAGTGAAAGCCAGTGACAGGGACTACAGCCTGGTGAAAGCCGATATGGATCAGATTTATCAACGCATCATGAGAGGCGAAGACTTTGCCACCTTGGCAGAGACCTATTCCGAAGACCCGGGATCAGCACAAAATGGCGGTTCATTGGGCGAGTTTGGCAGAGGACAGATGGTGCCGGAATTTGAAAAAGCGGCTTTTGCCCTCAAAGCCGGCGAAGTATCCAAGCCTGTGCGTTCAGACTTTGGTTGGCACATCATCCGTTGTGATGAGGTGGTATCCACCGGTGCAGACGCCAAGATCAAGGCATCTCACATTCTGATGAAGGTTGAACCTTCAGACCAAACACATCTTGAGGTCGAAGCCAACGCTGAAAAAGCTCAGAAGATAGCCAAGAAAAAGGGCATCGATGCCGCAGCTAAAGAGCTGAAGATGGAAGTGATAGAAGGCAATTGGCTGCCTCACGATCAGGAAAGTATCCCCGGCATCGGTAACCTGCCCGAGCTGCGCAATTTCATGCTCAAAAAGAGAGAGAAATCCGTGTCTGACGTGTTGAAAGACAGAAGCGGACGCTATATCGTGGCCTATCTCACAGACAACAAAAAGGTCTATTACGAAGATTTTGAGACCGTCAAACTGCAGATCAAGTATAGGCTGGAAAAGAATAAGAAGATCGCAAATGTAGAGAAGAAAGCGCAAGACTTCTTGAGCAAAACCGCTCAGGCGGATTACTTTACCAAAGGTGTGGATGCCGGATGGACTCTGGTGGAGCTCAATGGACACAAGCACAAGAGCTATATCAGCGAAATTCATGCAATTAGCGAAGAATTTACCGAAGCTGCCCTCAAACTGAAAACAGGGCAATACAGCAAGTTGGTAAAGACCAAGGAAGGCCCCTTCGTGATCTGGGCTGAAGAGAGAGTCAGACCCGATATGGCTGCTTTTGCCAAGGATAAGGATGAGCAGAAAAGACTGCGTGACAAGCTGGAAAACGCCGCTTTTGGGCGCTGGTTTGAGCAGGTTAAGAAAGACGCCAAGATCGTAGACAATAGAAGCTACTTTGGATTTTAAAGGATAGAAAAATGAGTAAATTGATGACCGGTGTCAGTGGTGTCAGAGGCATATTTGCCGAGACACTTGATCCTTTCGTTGCGATGCGCTTTGCTGCTCGCTTTGGAGAATTTATCAAAGCAGATAAAGATAAAGCCACCATCGTGGTGGGAAGAGACAGCCGCACCACCGGTCAGGTGATGAACAAAGCCATAATTTCAGCTCTGATGGGCGTGGGATGCGATGTGATCGATATCGGCATCGTGGCTACGCCCACAGTGCTGCTCAATGTGCAGCGCTTCAAAGCCGATGGAGGCATTGCCATCACCGCATCGCACAATCCGCCACAGTGGAATGCGATGAAACTGATAGACTCCGACGGGATGTTTCTGGCACCCGAACGCTCTGCTGCTTATCTCGGGTCTATCGATGAACCCATCGCCTGGCAAGATTGGCAGAACGTGGGACAAAGCAGATTTCAATATGATGCCATCCGCTACCATATAGACAAGATCATGAACATCAGCTACCTGAATGTGGGACAAATTCGTTCCAGACGTTTCAAGGTGGTGGTGGATAGCGTCAATGGCGCCGGTGGCCTCATCTCCCCCACTCTCCTGGAGGAATTGGGCTGCGAAGTGATACTCATTAATGAGGATCCCAGCGGACACTTTGCGCATCCTGCTGAGCCTCTGAACGAAAACCTTAAGCAACTGGAAGATGCAGTCAAAGAACACGGTGCAGACCTCGGCTTTGCCACCGATCCGGATGTGGATAGGCTCTCCATCGTGAATGAGCACGGCGAGTGCATCGGAGAAGAGCTGAGCGTGGTTTTGGCACAACTATTTGTCTTGCCCAAACACAAGGGAGACATCGTGGTAAACCTCAGCAGTTCTATGCTGAGCGATGATGTGGCTGCACGCTTTGGAGTGAAAGTACATAGGACCAAGGTGGGCGAAATCAATGTGGGCAAAAAGATGCAGGAACTGAAGTCACCCATCGGTGGAGAAGGAAACGGTGGCATCATCTGCCCCGAAGTAAACTACACACGTGATGCGGTGGCAGGCATGGCTCTGATCCTGGGCTTGCTGGCACAGAGCGGAAAAACGGTGTCGCAGTGGCAGGAAGAGCTTCCCAAATACTTCTTTGCCAAATCCAAGATGGAAGTGGATCCCAAACAGATGGACACCATCATGGCAAAGGTGCCAAAACTCTTTGCAGAATATGAGATAGACACTCAGGATGGCGTGAAAGTGAGTGCCAAAGATTGGTGGATACACATCCGCAAAAGCGGCACGGAGCCTATCATCCGGATATATGTAGAAAGCACAGATCCTGCCAGAAGTGAAGAGATCTGTAACGAGACGATAGAGAAGCTCAAAAGATAGTCCACATCACCGATTATTCTCGTCAGCCGCCCGTTGGTGTTACTTTGCCGGGTCGATATAGGGCGACGATATGAAAAAGAAATAACAAGGAAGGTCTAAATGAGAAGAACCATCATCATTATGCTTACATTGCTGCTGGGGCTGATTGCTGGCTGCAGAGATGCCGACGTTGTGTCACGCAATATCAGCAAGGACGCCGACCAGTTCAAGGTGCGCCGGCGTGTGATATTTTATAATGCTATCACCGATCAGATCATGTTTGAAATGGTCGGAAACTTGAGCATTGAGACGAGTGCAAATCACAAGGAGCTTGCTGTCACCGTGAAGCTTGGAGAGAATGAATATCGCAAGCATTTCCTTGGGCTCAGCGACAACGTTACTTACATAGTGGAGCAGCTTGACCACAGCGATGTCAGCCGCTACCAATACGAACTGGTATTCAAGCCGCAAAGCATTGTGCCCGCGAAGATAGACATAGAATAAGAGCAGATTCGACAGCCTCTGATCTTACATAGTCACGCCCTGCGAGTGCGTAACTTCCTTTAGTTTTGCATCTGAAGCATTCGGATAAATTCAAGCTTGTAATCCTCACTCTATCAATAGATACCGCATCCCATGAAGAAATTTGTTTAGAAAAGGTAAAACATTTGTTGACATATAAGTGATCTTTCAGAAAATGGGTTCAAATGAAAATCAAGCTGGAGAAAACCAAATGACAGATCAGTTGCAAGACCTTTTACAGCGAGTATATCAGGAGGGCGTGCAAAAAGCCCAAGCCGAAGCTGAGCGGATAGTCAAGGAAGCTCAAGCTAAAGCAGATGATACTGTTTCCAAAGCTAAAACCGAGGCAGAGCGAATCGTTAATGAAGCTCACACCAAGGCTGAAGAACTTAAGAAGAACTCAGAAACAGACCTCAAGATGGCTGCTTCTCACACGCTGAACAGCGTAAAACAACAATTGGTAGATGTCGTCCTGCTCAAGGCTTTGGATGAGCCTACCAAAGCCGGCTTTTCTGATCCCGCATTCCTGAAAGATGTTATCTTGGCAACATTGGATGCTTGGAAAGCCAATAACGCTGAAGGAACGATACAGATCAGCGAATCCATGAAGGGCAAGCTCGATGAGGGATTTTTGGGCTCTTTGGGGAGCAAACTTCAAGGCAAGCTCCATGTGGAATTCAGCCCCGCTATGAAGCAAGGCTTTAGCCTCTCCCCCGTCGATGGAAGCTACAAACTCAGCTTTACCGATGAAGACTTTGCCAATCTCTTCAAAGGCTATCTCAGACCACGCACTGCCGAACTGCTCTTCAGCGAATAATTCATCATGTCAAGCGGCCAATACTACTATTTTGTGAGCGGTCTACCTCGCATCAGCATGGAGGATACCAAGCTGCAGCTCGAGCCTGTAAGCTTTGTGGAACAGGCCTCCTCTCAGCTCACCAAAACAGACCAAAAGCTACTCAGGCTTCTGGATCTGGAAGCGTCTATTCCTATCTTGACATCCTTACTGTATAAGGAGGAGCCTCGAGATTTACCCATAGCATACAATCTAAGCTTTTGGGAAGACTATCTGGAATTTGCGCACTACAAAGATGAGAAGAAAGATGCGGCTACACCTGCTAAATTCAAAGAGCTACCTGAGGTTTTCCTGAGCTTGGTGCTGGAGTTTATCTCGCTGGAAGAGAAGCCTGATAAACTGCTCTTTGAACACAGGTTCTATCAAGGTTTATATGAGTTTACCGCTCAACACCGCAATACATTTATCAAAGCCTGGTTTGAATACCGCAGAACTGCGCGCAATATCATCCTCGCCCTCAATGGACGCAACCACGAGCTGGATTATGCCCCTTGGCTGGTCGGCGATGATGAGCTGACCAAGCTGTTGGCATCAGGCAGAGGCAGCGACTTTGGCATCGGCAAGAGCAGCGAGATCTTCGATGATTATTACCGCGCCTACGAGCAGAATACCGTGCTCTATCGTGAACGTTCCTACGACATCTTGGCATGGAAGTTCATCGAACGATTAAACTTTTTCCAATACTTTTCCATAGATAAGGTGCTTGGCTATTATGCACAGCTCCTGATCCTGAGCCGTTGGCTGAGCTTTGATGTCCAGCAGGGGAAGCAGGTGTTTTTTGATACGCTTTCCTCGCTGAGAGACAGTTTTAGCTTTCCGGCTGAATTCAATGTAAAACAAATAATAAAATAGAAGGTACGACAATGACCACAGGTATTGTTAAAGGAATTATTGCCAACCTGGTTCACGTCGAGGTGAACGGTCCCGTTGCACAAAACGAGATCTGCTTCATTGGTCTTGATGGCGTGAAGCTGAAGGCAGAAGTGATCAAAGTCCAGGGTAATATCGCCTATACACAGGTGTTTGAAAGCACCCGCGGGCTCAAACCCGGCTCACCGGTTGAGTTTACCCAACGCATGCTTGAGGTAAAGCTGGGGCCGGGAATGCTTTCCAAGATCTATGATGGGCTCCAGGATGACCTTCATAAGATGGAAGGCTTGTTTTTGAATAGAGGCGAATATACCGATCCTCTCGACGAAGAAAGCACCTGGGATTTTACTCCTATCGCAAAAGAAGGAGACAGCGTTATCGCTGGAGATTGGCTGGGAGAGGTGCCTGAAAACTGGATCCCTCACAAAATAATGGTTCCCTTCGTCATGGAAGGCAAATATAAAGTCAAAAGCATTGCTCCTAAAGGGAACTACAAACTTATAGACACCATTGCCAAATTGGAAGATGAAGACGGTGGTTTGCATGACGTGAGCATGGTGCAATATTGGCCGGTGAAACTGCCGATCAGAGCTTACAAAGAAAAGCCACGCCCCTTCAAAATGATGGAGACAGGCGTGCGCACTATAGATACCCTCAACCCCATCGCCGAAGGTGGAACCGGCTTTACACCCGGACCATTCGGAACAGGTAAAACAGTGTTGCAACACAGCATCAGCCAAAACGCAGAAGCGGACATGATCATCTTTGCTGCCTGCGGTGAGCGTGCCAACGAAGTGGTGGAGCTCTTTGTGGAATTTCCCAAGCTTGATGACCCACGCACCGGACGCAAGCTGATGGAACGCACCATCATCATTTGTAACACCTCAAACATGCCGGTTGCAGCTCGTGAAGCATCAGTTTACACTGCTATGACTATCGCTGAATATTACCGCAGCATGGGGCTGAAGGTCCTGCTTTTGGCAGATAGCACCTCACGTTGGGCACAGGCACTGCGTGAAATGAGTAACCGCATGGAAGAGCTGCCCGGACCGGACGCCTATCCCATGGACCTTCCCGCCATCATCTCAAACTTCTATTCCCGCAATGGATATGTGTATCTGAATAACGGAACCCCGGGCTCTGTCACCTTCATCGGAGCAGTGTCTCCTGCAGGTGGAAACCTCAAAGAACCCGTGACCGAAGCTACCAAGAAAGCAGCACGCTGCTTCTATGCTCTCTCTCAAGACAGGGCTGACTCCAAGCGCTATCCCGCTGTTGACCCTATCGAATCCTATTCCAAGTATCTGGAGTATGATGAGGTGCGTGAGTATCTGAACAAAAACATCTCTCCCACCTGGGTGTCTGATGTTTATGAAGCCAAAGACCTTCTGCTTAGAGGCAAGGAAGCTGGCGATCAGATCAACATCCTGGGCGACGACGGTGTGCCCTTGGTCTATCATCAGAGATTGTGGAAGAGCGAGCTCCTGGATAGGATCATCCTGCAACAGGACGGCTTTGACAAAGTGGACAAATCCACGCCCATGAAGCGTCAATGCTACATGTTGGAGCTGGTTTTGAAGATATGCAGATACGACTACAACTTTGAGAGCTTTGAAGAAGTCCAACCCTACTTCACCACCATGATTAATGCCTTGAGACAGATGAACTATTTGGAATTCCAAAGCGACAGATTCAATGAATACGAAACCCGCCTTAACGAAATCGTGGATGAAAGGAGGGCAAAATAATGACCAGCACTGCATTTCAAAAAGTATACACCAAGCTGACACAGATCACTAAGGCTACCTGCACGGTGAGAGCTACCGGAGTGGGATTTGACGAATTGGCTACGGTGAGCGGACGTTTGGCTCAGGTAGTGAAGATCATCGGTGACTCTGTAACTTTGCAGATCTTCTCCGGAACCGAAGGCATCGGAACCGACGCGGAAGTGATCTTCTTTGGCAGACCACCCACACTCAAGGTGGGCGATGACCTTGCCGGACGCTTCTTTAACGCCTATGGTGACCCCATCGATGGTGGTCCAGCCGTGCAAGGCAAGGAAGTGGAGATCGGCGGCCCTTCTGTGAACCCAGTGCGCCGCGAAGAGCCTTCCGAGTTGATCGCCACCGGTATCGCCGGTATCGACCTCAACAACACCCTGGTGACTGGACAGAAGATTCCCTTCTTTGCAGACCCAGACCAACCCTACAACCAAGTGATGGCTACTGTAGCGCTCAGAACGCACGCAGACAAGATCATCCTCGGTGGCACGGGACTCTCCAACGACGACTTTCTCTATTATAAACACACTTTTGAAAACGCTGGAATGATCGACAAGATCATCTCCTTTATCAATACCACGGATGACCCGCCAGTGGAGCGTCTGCTGGTGCCGGATATGGCTTTGACCGCTGCGGAATACTTTGCCATCGAAAAGAATGAGAAGGTGTTGGTGTTGCTCACCGACCTGACGCTGTATTGCGACGCTCTTTCCATCGTGAGCAACCGCATGGATCAAATCCCCTCCAAGGACTCCATGCCCGGCTCCCTCTATAGCGACCTGGCAAAGATCTATGAGAAGGCAGTGCAATTCCCCGCCGGCGGCTCCATCACCATTGTGGCTGTTACCACCATCAGCGGTGGAGATATCACCCACGCCATTCCAGATAACACAGGTTATATCACAGAAGGAAACCTCTACCTGCGCCGTGATACGGACATCGGCAAAGTGGTGATCGACCCCGCTCGCTCACTTTCACGTCTCAAGACCAAAGTGATGGGTAAAAAGACACGTGAAGACCACCCGAAGGTCATGGAAGCTTCCGTGCGTCTCAATGCGGACGCCACCAAGGCCAGAACCAAGATGGAGAACGGCTTTGAGCTGACCGACTATGATGAGCGAGCCTTGGGCTTTGCCAAGGAATATGCAAATGACATCTTGGCAATTGACGTAAATATCGGCACAGATGAGATGTTGGATGTCACTTGGGGCCTGCTGCAGAAGTACTTCACGGTCGAAGAAGTGGCCATTCAAGATGACCTGATCCAGAAATATTGGAAGAAGGCATGAGTCTAAAATTTCAATACAACAAGATCTCTCAACTCAACTTGCAAAAGCAGTTGAAGGTCAGAGAAAACGCCTTGCCCACGCTCAAGAACAAGGAATCTGCCTTGCGTGTTGAGGTGAAGAAGGCGCGTGATGCCGCGGCGGCGATGGATGTTGAGATCGCCAAGCGCAGCGAAGCTTTGGAGCAGTTCCTGTCGCTCTGGGTGGAGTTTGACCCCTCCTTGATCAGCATCAAAGAGGTCAAGATCCGCACCCGCAGAATCGCTGGCGTTCGCACCCCTGAGCTGGAAGGCATCGAATACGATCTGGCAAAATACGACCTTTTCAAGGCACCCTCGTGGTGGCTGGATGGTATCAGCATCCTCAAAGAAGTGTCACAGATGCAGATTGAGCGTGAGTTTCTCTTGCGAAAGATGTACCTTTTGGAAGAGGTGCGCAAGAAAACCACTCAAAAAGTGAACCTCTATGAGAAGGTGCAGATCCCAGCCTATGAAGAGGCTATCCTCAAGATCATCCGCTTCTTGGAAGACGAGGAAAACCTCTCCAAAGCCGCTCAAAAGATTCTCAAATCCCGCTTGGCACAGGAGGTAACTGCATGATCCAAAAGATGAAGAAATATCACTTTGTGCTGCATCATGCGGACTATAACAGCTTCCTGAGAGACCTGCAGAAGCTGGGAGTGGTGCACATCATCCGCAACGTCGATACTCCCAACGAGACCCAGGTCAAGCAACTGGAGCAGGTCTCACGCTATACAGCTGCCATCAAAGTCCTCAAAAAAGCGGATACCGGAGCTGAAAAGAGCCAAAGCAGCATGAGCACCAAAGCTATCCTTGATAAGGTGGAAGAAGCTGTAAGGCAAATAGATGAGCTGAATCGCCAAGAAGACATCCTGCGCAAGCATATCAGAGACCTGAGCCCTTGGGGACACTTTGACCGCGAGCTGGAAGCCAAGCTGGAAGATGCCGGCGTCAATGTGGATTTCCACACCTGTCCCAAGAGCCATTTCGATGCCCAATGGATGGAAGATTATACCATCCTCAAGGTCAATGAAGTAGCAGGCATAGTCTATTTTGTGGTGCTCTACATGGATGAAAAGCCAGATCTCGATTGTGATACTTTCAGTTTCCACAAGCGCAGCCTGAAAGACCATGAAGATGAGCTGGCCAGATGCGAGCAGAAAGTAGCAGACGTCAGGCAGTTCTTGGAAGATATTGCGGCTGAAGGAATCTCACGCTTTGAAGAAGAGATTGTCGCTATCATGCGTGAACATGAGTATGAAGACGCCACTCAGCAAGCAACAAACGAGGCAGACGATCACCTGAAAGTGTTGGCTGGCTGGATTCCAACCACCAAGGTAGCCGAACTGGACGCATACCTCAAAGATAATGGTGTAATCCACTTTTCAGAGGATGCCAAGGCAGAAGATTCACCACCTGTCCAGCTGCGTAACAACTGGTTTGCCAGCCTCTTTGAACCCATTGGCAAGATGTATATGTTGCCTTACTACAACGAGTTTGACCTCACACCCTTCTTTGCACCTTTCTTCATGCTCTTCTTTGGCTTCTGCAATGCGGATATGGCTTATGGCTTCGTCTTTATTGCCTTGGGCCTCTTCTTGAGATACAAAGCCAAGGACAAGGCCGCCAAGAAGATCATGGACCTGGTGATCATGTTCGGTGTATCGAGCGTGATCATGGGATGGGTCATGGGTTCATTCTTGGCCTACGACCTCAAGGAGACCATCCTCAATCCCACTGTGCTGATCCGTAACAACGATCAAATCTTTAACTTTGCACTGCTCTTGGGAGTGATACAGATACTCTTTGGTGTAGCGATCAACGTAGTCAAGAAAACCGTACAATTTGGCTGGAAGCATAGCCTTGCACCCTTGGGAACCTTTCTTTTAATCGCTTCCCTGGCGGTGCTGGGAGCAGAAATGCTTGATGCCGACATTTCAGCAATCAAACCCTATATACCTTACACCTTATACACCGGCTTGGCTCTGATGATGCTCTTCAACCAACCCGGCAAAAACCCCATCATAAACATCCTGAGCGGTCTATGGCTACTGTATAACGTGGTCAGTGGCTTCTTTGGGGACATCTTGTCTTATATCCGGCTTTTTGCTTTGGGAGTGTCCAGTGCTATCCTTGGCTTTGTGATCAACTCCATAGGTAGTCAAATTGCGACCATTCCCATCATAGGCCCCGTTATCTTTGTTATATTTATGATCGTTGGACACGCCCTCAATATTGCTTTGGGAGCCCTATCCGGCTTTGTGCATCCCATGCGACTCACCTTCGTGGAGTTCTTTAACAATGCAGATTTCCAAGGCCCTGGATTGGAATACAAACCATTTGGTCAAAAACAATAAATAATTAATAGAACTGGGAGGTTACATGCCCTATATCCTTGCTTGGACAGGAATATTCCTAATGGTTGCACTCGCCGGAGTTGGCAGCGCCATAGGAACCGTTATGGGTGGCAGCGCCAGTGTCGGTGCCATGAAGAAACGTGATGATATATTTCCATACTGCTTGATTCTGAGTGCTTTGCCCGGAACTCAAGGTCTCTATGGATTTGGAGCCTTCTTTATCCTGCAGACTCACATCACACCAGAGATTAATTTGCTTCAAGCCAGTGCCATTCTGGGTGCAGGCTTGATCATGGGAATCGTAGGTCTGATCTCAGCAATTCAGCAAGCCAAGATCGTCTCTAACGGTATCGAAAGCTTAGGTAGCGGAAACGACGTTTTCACAAACACCCTCATCTTGGGTGTGCTGCCTGAACTCTATGCGATTATCGCTTTTGCTTCTTGCTTCCTCATTGGCGGACTCATCCCCAATCTTGTAATCAAGTAAAACAACAATTACAAACCCAATTGGGAGCTCCTTTTGGAGCTCCCACTGATTCTTTGTATGCGAAAAAGGAAAAGTCCCTTTGAACCTCGACCCATTCAAGAGCCTCTTCCCCATCGAGGCGGCTTGATTTTGCTGTTTGGTTTTCTGGGCTTTATTACTGCCGGCATTTTGGGTGCTGTTGCCTGGATTTGGGCAAACCGCGACCTTGCCTTGATGAATATGGGAATAATGGATGAGCGTGGGATTGACAAGACCGTCTATGGACGCATCTTGGGCATAGTTTCCTCGCTTGGATGGTTGCTTGCTATTTTGATCTATATTGCGGTGAAAGCCCTCTCTATGGACTACACGCAATAAACACGCAGAGCCGCAATGGCGATCCGGGAAGGTATCAATAATCTAAAGCTCATGTTCGTTTTTGATGGATTAGCTCAGTAGAGCCATACTGAAAGTGCCGAATAAACAATCTGAGGATGATGGCACGATTCCAGCAATTATTAGAACAGTTTTTCTCCTTATTTTCCCCTGAATACTACGCTCATTTTGGCTCTCATTTTGCTTGCTGCAAACAGCCGTATGCGCAAATATTGACTTTTCGCATGGTCTGGCTACCCTCTTTGGGACGCCTCATCCCCTACTTGGCTCCTACTCCTAACCTACTACTTTCTTACTGCTTACTTACTCGAGGAGCAGGAGAGCAGCAGGGGCGGAGTTGGGAGGCGGCATGAATAAAGGCTTTGAGGAGGGTCTGTAACGTCGGTTATTTGTTACCTTATTGTGGGATAAGGTCAAATGTTGATTTTCATCCTGCTATTTCAGCTCCATGCTTGTCCGAATATCACCTACTATTTTCATAGGTGATTGGCAGGATGAACAGACCCGGAGCTGTGTGTATTACAGGAAATAGCACGCGAATCCCAAAAACCAGCACAACGACAGACAGCTGGCTGACGCTGACGTCCCGGCGGGTGTTTGGCTTTGATTTCCGAAGAGGATACGCACGATTTTCAGCAGTTCACATGCCGTATCCTGCTTAATGGTGGAGGGATAGAACATCCGCCCACTCAAATTGAACTCGAGCCTTCTTTAAATATAGGGACGATACAACTGAGTCGGCTTTTTAATATCCCTTTTGCTTATATTGGGAATGACGGTCACAAGCTTGAGAGCCTCTTGGAAGAGGTCTTCGATTGTGCCTTCATTGCGGACAATCAGGTCGCTCATAGAGTGCTTGTCTTTGTCTGGCATTTGGGAATCGATACGCAGCTGAATCTCATCCGGATGCATTCTGTCCCTGTATTGCAGGCGCATGCCCCTCAGTTGAGGCGATGAGGTAACCAGCACGATATGGTCAAACCCTTCCTGCAGGCTTGCTTCAAAAAGCAGAGGAATCTCAAACACGATGGAAGGCAGCTCCCAATTTTTCTCTATGATGGCTTGCATCTTGAGCAGAATGCCAGGATGCACGATGGAATTGAGGTAGCCCAGATCCTCTGGACTTGCAAAGACTATGTCTCCCAGTTTGCGCTGCGAAAACTGACCGTTTTCCAAAATCCTGTCTCCCCATCTCTGGGTTATTGCGTTCATTACTTCAGGGTAGCCCAGCACTTCCCGCGTTAGCATATCCGTATAAAACACTTTTTGTCCATAGCGTTCCAACGCATTGCAAAATACGGTCTTCCCGCTGCCGATGTTTCCCGTCACACCGATGATTATGGGGCGATTTGGATCTTTGTAGTCCATTTATTACCTCGCATTATCTGATACTATTTGCATTAGCTCTTCAAAGGCCACATTTGTGCGAATCTGGCCATCCCGAGCCACAGAGATATGCCCAGTTTGCTCTGAGACGATGATGGCGGTTGCATCGGTAAGCTCGGTGATGCCTATGCCAGCCAAGTGCCTCGTGCCAAAGCGTTTCTGATGTTCGCTCTTCTTGCTCAGCGGCAATACTACCTTGGCAGCCAAAATGCGGTTGCCGCGGATAATGATAGCTCCATCATGCAGGGAAGAACGAGGGTTGAAGATAGTAAGGATGAGCCTCAGTGAAATATTGGCATCCAGCGGCTCACCATTTTGAATATATTCATTGAGTCGACGCGTGTTTTCTATCACGATCAGAGCTCCTGTTTTACGGAAAGACATGGAGCTCACGGCATCCACTAATATGCTGAAAACAGTGGTATTATCTGTTTTGCGGAAGATGCCCAAATCCTGTGAGAGCCGGAATCTGGCCAGAAACGTCCTGAGCTCCGGCTGGAAAAGGATGAGCAG
Source organism: Candidatus Cloacimonadota bacterium (assembly GCA_029781115.1). Lineage (GTDB taxonomy): Bacteria > Cloacimonadota > Cloacimonadia > Cloacimonadales > Cloacimonadaceae > UBA3900. The sequence continues at coordinate 120,937 of JAKOXG010000004.1, read as the reverse complement.
CCCCAAGACCCAATAGTCCCGGATGCCGCCCAAAAGTTGGGAGAGCATCTTCAGCTCAGCCAGTGACGCTATCACATAGAGAATCAGGAACAGCAGTATGCCACCAAAGAGCTGATAGCTGCCATTTTTGCGCACCATGCACAGCACCTGATAGATCAAGAATGCTATCAGGATGATGTCTATAATATCCCTAAATTGAGGGATCAACCAATTCATGAACCTGCCTCAATGAGTGCGTTGAGTATGGTGAAGAATTGAGCATGCTCAAAGACGTCGTGCACTCTGATGATCTCCACCTTTTGCAGAGCCAATATGAGTGCGGAAGCCAGGGTGCCGGCCAGTCTTTGTGTCACAGATGAAGGATGAATCTCATTGATGAAGCGTTTGCGGGATACACCTACCAGGAAGGGAAGCTCAAAGTGAGCCAGCTTATCCATTCCTGCGATGAGCTGCAGGTTGTGCTGGGCGGTCTTGCCAAAACCCACGCCGGGGTCCAGGATTATCCTGTCTCTGGAAATACCATTGGATTCACAAAAGCTGATCCGCTCCGCGAGGAAGTCGTTCACTTCACCAAAGAGGTCATCATAATGAGGCTCTTCCTGCATGGTTTGAGGCTGCCCTTTCATGTGCATGAGGATGACCTTCACATCGGGATGCTCACGCAGGAAGGTGGTCATTTCGGGATCATGATTGAGTGCGGAGATGTCGTTCACATAAGTAAGGCCATATTTATACGCCATTTTGGCGGCTTGACTGTGCCGCGTATCCAGGCTGACCTCCATCTGCGGATACTTTTGGTGCAGATGCTTCAGGATCGGCTCCAATCTTCTGACCTCCTCCTCGGGGTCTACTTCCAAGGAACCGGGACGTGTGGATTCACCACCTAAATCAATAATCTCGGCACCTGATGAGATAAGCTTATCCAAATGCGCTATAGCGTTGTCCAGCTCGAAAAACTGCCCCGAATCCGAGAAAGAATCAGGAGTGATATTGAGAATACCCATAAGGGTGGGAGTTTTGAGATTGCTGAGAGTTATATTCTTCATGGACTGAACCTTATAGTGATTAGATATGGGTTTTGGGTGTCGGGTCGACCTCGGAAACCGAAGGTCATGTCTTTTAAAATTTTGATTGCTTCAGCGTCAAAACGGCTATTGTTGGATTGCACCACTCTGATGGAGCTGTCTATGAGTTTTGCAGTTTCATCCACTCTAAAGCTGAGCTTCACTTCTGCAAAATCTCCCAGAGTATGGGTTCGGACTTTGGTATCTGTGCGCACCAGTTTCCCACCTTCGATATCTGCATTCACCGATCCCGCTGAAGCTGTGCCTTTGGCTCCACTCACCGTTTCACGCAGTGCATCCACGGCTCGGGGATTGCTCCTCAGGCTGGAAGGGATCTGCAAAGCAGGCTGCTGAAGCGCAAACACAGGTGCCTCCACCAACTCATCTTTGCCTGGGTGTGATTCGCCCTTGGTGGGCGCAACAGGTGGGTTGTCAGGCCCCTTGGGCAATGACGACGCCTTGGGACTCTGCTTGGGTTTGGAGCTCGGAACATGCTCCGGTGCTCCGCCGGCTGCGATGGTTACTTCAGCTGAGGGTCTACTCACCGTCACGGTGGTAAATTCCTCGTCGAAAAACTCATCACTCCAGCTGACTTCATACCAGGTCTGGGCTTTCATGATGGGCAACATCCAAATCATCATGATGATGACGATGATTAGATGCGCTCCAATCGAGATCCCCCAAGGCAGGTATTGACGGTATTTATCTGGCATCTTTCTCGTCTGGCTGTCTGGTAGCGATAAATATCTTCTCAAAACCAGCTGCACGGATCTGATCCATCACTCTGATCACACTTTGCAGCTCGGTTTGCTGCTGGGCTGAAAGCCTCACTACCTGATCAACAGATCTGAACTGCTCTTTGAGGGCATCCCCCAAGGTGTCCAGAGAATAGACCTCTTGCCGAAAATGAATCGTGTCTTCGTTTTCGTAGATGATATGCAGCACTTGCGGTGCCTGTTGTTGCGATGAAGTGGATGCCGGCAGCTTGATGGGCAGGCCTGTCTGTGTAACAAAATTGGATGAAAGCAGCAGAAAGATAATCAGCAAAAACACCACGTCCGACATGGAGATCATTGATGTAGCGCTAATTCTCTTCTTGGATGTTCTGATTTTCACTTTTTACCGCTCAATCTTCTTGTAGCGTACCAGGTGTTCAACGGCTTTCTCTTGCATTTCTTTGGCGAAGTTTTCCAGTTGTTGCACCAGACCGTTGTAGAGGACAATAGCGATGATGCCCACGATCAAGCCGCCAACGGTGGTGATCAAGGCTTCCCAGATACCTCCGGCAAGGATGTTGATATCGATCCCATTCTGGCTCTGACCCTGGATATTCATAAACACTCTCACCATACCGGTCACGGTTCCCAAAAACCCGATCAACGGTGCGATTGCGGCGATGGTAGAAAGCCAGCCCATGCCTTTTTCCAATTTCAGGATTTCGGATTCTGCAGCTGTTTCCATGCTCTCTTTGACGAGCTCAACATCAATATCCTCAGCATTGTAAAGCTTATCCAACATCACGCCCAAGGGTGAATTGGCACCATAAACGCGCAATATCGCCCTCACGTTGTCCAGCTTTTCCTGCTGGGCAAGGGAACTGATGATCTTGGCGTTTGCCTTACGCGCTACCTTGAGGCTGCGATACTTCTCTATCACGATGGCTACTACAGCGATGGACAACAGCAGCAGCACATACATCAAAATGCCGCCCCGTAAAAACAGACTGAATATGGACATTAAGTTTCCTCAGGTTTATCGTAGTATTTCACTTAAGAAGTGGCGAGCGAAGGCGCACGGTTTGCATTTCGCTTTCGCTCGCCATTATACTATCGGTCAATAGATCAGCTTCAATTATCAACCGTGTTGCTTCTGGAATTCACGCATGAATTCGCCCAGAGCCTTGGCGGCTGGCAGGGGCAGTGAGTTGTAGGTGCTGGCGCGGCAGCCACCCACATCACGGTGTCCTTTCAGGCCGATCATGCCGTTCTTCTTGGCTTCGGAGACAAAGAGAGCTTCAAGTTCTTCTGTCGCCATGCGGAAGGTGGTGTTCATGAGTGAGCGATATTCAGGATCAGCAGCACCCTTGTAGAAGCCGTCGGAAGCATCGATGGCGTCATAGATGTATTTGGCTTTGGCGATGTTGTTCTCTTCGATCTTCTTCAGGCCACCAAAGTCTTCGATCCACTTGAGCACCAAGCCGATCATGTAGATGGTGAAGGTGGCGGGAGTGTTGAACATTGAGCCTTTGCTGGACATGAGCTTGTAGTCAAGCATGGAGGGCACGCCTTCCTTGGCAGTCTCCAGGAAGTCTCTCTTGATGATCACGACAGCTGTTCCAGAGGGACCCACGTTCTTCTGTGCTCCAGCGTAGATCATGGAATAGCGCTTTGCATCGATTGGCTTGCTCATGAAGTTTGAAGACATATCTGCGATCAAGGGCACATTTGCGGGCACGTCTGGATCGGTCTTCCACTCGGTTCCGTAAATGGTGTTGTTGGTAGTGATGTGCAGATAGGCAGGGTTTTCGGAAAGCTGCCAAGTCTTGGGAATGTAGGAGAACTTGCGGTCTTCACTACTTGCTGCTACATGCACTTCCTTGCCAAGCTTCTTGATCTCGGTAATGGCTTTCTTGCTCCACACGCCGGTATTTATGACGTTTGCCTGCTTGCCTTCGGGAAGGAAGCTGTAGGGCACCATCAAAAACTGCATGCTGGCTCCACCCTGCAAGAAGAGGACGTCATAATCATCACCGAGGCCATAAATGCGCTTTACTGCTGCATATGCTTCGTCGATGATAGCTTGATACTCTTTGCTGCGATGGCTCATTTCCATGACGGACAAGCCCATTCCTTTGTAGTTGAAGAAATCAGCCTGAGCTTCTCTCATCACTTCTTCCGGCAATACGGCCGGACCTGCGTTAAAGTTGTGTACACGTTCCATGTGTATCCTCCTGAGTATGTATTTTTTCAGTTTGGAGCAAGTTTTTTCTACCCCTCGTTTTAAGGCAAGCCTTTTTTTGGCTTTCAGAAATATGTTGACGTAAAAGGGGTTTTTATTTTCTTGTAGTTAAAGGTTATTTATATGATACATAGATTTTTAGAGAACACCAAAGTCGTTCTTGCATCTGGAAGCGAACGCAGAAGATTTCTGCTGGAAATGATGGGAGTGAAGCCGCTGGTGCTTCCCTCATCCTACGCAGAAACCCCAAATGGGCTCCCTCCGGCAAGGCAAGTGATAGCTCATGCCAGCGCCAAAGCTCACGCTGTGAGAAAGAATTTGGCGCCGGATTGCTTAGTCATCGGTGCAGATACGATCGTGGTGGTAGATAAGCTGATCCTGGGTAAGCCTCATTCCCATGCTGAGGCCCGGGATTATTTGCGCCTGCTCTCCGGACGCAGTCATTGGGTTTACACCGGCATCTGCCTGCTTTACAAAGGGCAGGTAGCCACCGGTTACAGGCGCACCAAGGTAACCTTTGACAACCTGACCGATAGCGATATTAAACAATATATAGCCACTGAAGAACCTATGGACAAAGCCGGAGCTTATGGCATCCAAGGCTTTGGTGCGCAATTCATTACCGATATCAAAGGCTGCTATTTCAATGTGATGGGCTTTCCTCTGAATCTCTTTTATCAGCTCTGCCGCGAGGTGATGGCGTGATCATCCACAATGCCCACTTCTATATAGATGGCAGCTTTGACAACAGCATCAAAGCAATCAAGGTGGAGAATGGCCTCATCTCTCAGCTCTTGGAAAACGTCCCCGCCCAACTGGATGCCCAAGCTATAGACCTCAATGGCGGTTTCGCTTATCCCGGCTTTATAGATTGCCACACTCACAGCATCTCCGGCGGCATCTACACCCTGGGAGTAGACCTTGAAGCCTGCCCGAACATCGCCACTCTCAAAGCCAAAATCTCTAACCATGCAAAACAGCAGCCACATAGCGCCCTGATCTTCGCCTGGAACTTTGATGAGAACTCGCTGGCAGAAAAGCGTTTCCCCACTCAGCTGGAAATAGATGAACTCTGCCCGGATCAATTGCTCTTACTCCGACGCGTGGACGGCCATTCCTGCATGCTCTCTTCTAATGCCAGAGCCATGATCACTGCCATGAAGAGCAAAGATGTGATTCTAACCGGTGCGGAGAACGATCTCGTCACCAATTGGTTCCATACTCAGCTGGACGATGAAACCGTGATGAAAGCTTACCAAAGTGCCGCCAAGGTTGCGATGAAGGGTGGATTTACCACTGTTCACACCATGATAGGTGATGCCGAGATGAGCATTGATCACTTCAAGATGCTGCAAAAGAGGCTGGACGAGCTACCCATAGAATACATCCTCTACCCTCAAAGTTTCAATATCGAAGCCGCCTTGGAAGCTGGCAGTCCCCGCATTGGTGGTTGCATCCTCGCTGATGGCTCCGTTGGCAGCCACACCGCCGCTTTGAGCCAGCCCTATCAGGATAAAGCCACCCGCGGCGTTCTCTACAAAACCGATGATTTTTGGAAAGAGTTCATCACCAAGGCGCATGAAAACAAGCTACAGGTAGCGGTTCACTGCATCGGAGACATGGCCATCAAGCAGATCAACGACGTCTATTTGGAGCTCCAAAAAGCAAATCCGCAAGACCTGCGCCATCAGCTCATCCATTGCGAACTATGCTCAGATGAACTGATCAGCCAGATCAAGGCATCCCAGGCCGTCCCCGTGATGCAGAGCGCCTTTGACCTCTATTGGGGTAATCCCAAGGGACTCTATGAACAGAGGTTGGGCTCAGCACGTGCCAAGCAGATGAATCGCTTTGCTTCCCTCATCAACAGCGGCATCCCCGTATGTGGCTCCAGCGATTGGTATGTGACGCCCATGAACATCGCCATGAGTGTTCACGCCCTGATCCATCACCACAATCCGCTTGAGCGTATTTCTGCTCAAGAGGCGATAGATACTTACACCAAAAACTCCGCCCGTCTCAGCCATGATGAGATGCGCTTGGGAAGGCTGCAACCTGGCTTTCAGGCTGACCTTAGCGTCCTGAACGCAGACCTCACCAAGCCCTTTGATTATCAGGCTGTGCGGACGCAATATATAGTCAAGAAAGGAATGCAAGTATATGCTTACACGCCGAATTGCTCTTAACGCCGGTGACCTCAATTCCTTGATGGACATTGAGGCCACACACCACCCAAAAGCCGATCTGACAGATATTTACAAGTTGCTCTATCAGGCATATTATGGCCCCAGTCACATGGGAAGAGAACTGCCCGTTATCCGCAAATCCCTTGTAGACGAGCTCAAGCAAACCAGGAAGGTATATCTGCCATTGCTGCAAGATATTGGCAACCGTAAAGGCTTCTACCGTGTTTCCTTGGACCTGCTCCCATTCTTACCGGAAGAAGGAGCCGCCCCTGTGCCTCTCTCTTCTCTGCCCAAAAAACTGACTCGCACCATGCCAAGCGAAGCCCAGATCGACTACATGGCTTATCTGATCCGTGAATCCTGCTTGGAAATGGATGTGGATGTACGCAGCTGGAAAGCCACTTGGCGCAGGCTCTGGCCTCGGATCGAAGCCCGCTATAAACCCAGTAAAGAAATCACCGAAATCGTGGTGCAGCACGTGCAAAAAGCTGCCATCACCAAACACTCCAAAAACTACAAGTCACAATATCAGCCGCATTACCGCATCCTGCATCACAAGCTGCTGAAAACCGTGTTTGCTATCGACGCCTAAAAGAGGAAACCACTTTGAGTCAGATACGCGTTCGTTTTGCCCCCTCCCCCACCGGATACCTGCACATCGGCGGCTTGAGAACCGCACTCTATGATTATCTTTTTGCCCGCTCCTTAGGCGGGAAATGCATTCTCAGAATCGAAGATACAGACCAAAGCCGCTTGGTGGAAGGAGCTGTGGAAAACCTGATTAAATCGCTGGAACAGCTTGATCTACACTTTGACGAAGGCCCCGGTATCGGTGGAGATTACGGCCCTTACATCCAGAGCCAACGCCTTGAACTCTACCACCAGGAAGCCCAACGACTTCTGCATAGTGGTCACGCCTACCACTGCTTTTGCACTCCTGAAACCTTGGCAGAAATGAGGCAGCAACAACAAGAAGCCAAGCAATTTGTGAAATATGATCGCCGTTGTTTAGCCTTGAGTGAAGAGCAGGTTCAAGCCAAATTGGCTGCCGGAGAACCGCATGTTTTGAGGCTGAAAATGCCTGATGATCATGAGTTTGTGGTCGAAGACCTCATCCGCGGAACCGTGCAGATTGACGCCTCCCAATCCGACGATCAAGTCTTAGTCAAATCTGACGGCTTCCCCACCTACCATTTAGCCGCCGTGGTGGACGATCATTACATGCAAATCTCGCACGTGATCCGAGGTGAAGAATGGCTCTCCAGCACGCCCAAGCACATCTGGCTCTATCAATGTTTAGGCTGGGAAGCACCCCAATGGGTTCATCTGCCTCTCATCCTCAACCAAGACCGTAGCAAACTGAGCAAGCGCATGAACGACGTGAGCGTGGAAATCTACTTACAAAAAGGCTATCTCAAAGAAGCACTCATCAATTTTATCGCCCTGTTGGGCTGGCATCCAGCTGATGACCGCGAGTTTTACACCCTGGAAGAGCTTTGCCAGATTTTCTCTTTGGACAGAGTGAGCAAAGCAGGGGCGGTTTTTGACCTGACAAAGCTGGATTGGATGAACGGATCTTACCTCAAAGAACTGCCTCTGGAGACAATCGTAGAGCGCAGCTTACCCTATTTTGAGTCTGCAGGACTCAAGGTGCCGGAAAAAGACAAATTCCACAGAATGGTGGAGGTTGCCAGACAACGCTCCAACCTACTGGCGGAAATTCCTGAGTATTGTCGCATGTTTTTAGAGACGCCCAACCTGCAAGACAAAGACCTGCAAAACATCCAAAAAGAAGATGCCAAAAAGGTTCTCTCCTGGTTTGCAGCCAACCTGCCAGCACACTTCCCGCTTGATGACGGGAAGGTCGACTCGCTTGTCAAAGAAGCTCTTGCCGCTACCGGACTGAAAGCAAAAGCCTTTTACACTCCCCTGCGTCTGGCTATGCTCGGTCAAGCCCATGGCCCCGATCTACCCAGCACATTTGCCATTTTGGGAGATTCCGAAGCACTGGCCAGGATTCAGGCTGCCTTGGAGCTTTGATCGGCCCAGTATTTTGCCATTCCTTCCACCCGTTTTTAAGCGGGTGGTTTTTTATCTCTTAAAACCAATCTCCTACTAAATTGGTAGGACATCTTTTCTGCACCTCCGCAGCTGAAAAAGCCAAGCCAAAATCAATATTTGACCACTTGACAGAATAATATCACGTGAAACTGCACTTTTCGCCCCCTCTCAAATGCCCATTTCATGCGGCCTCCCAACCCCGCCCTTACTACCCTCCTGCTCCTCGAGCGAGTAACGAGTAGGAAAGCAGTAGGTTAGGAGGAAGAGCCAAGCGGAGGCTGAGGCGTCCCAAAGGGGGCGGCCAGACCATGCAAAAAGTCAACATTTGCGCAATCATCTGGTTTATGCAAGCATTTTAAGCCCATAATTGGGCACATTTTTGAGGTCAACGGGTGCAGAATAAATCAAGTGTTAAGTTTTAATCATATCGTTTTTGACAATTGTGCTTGACATAATCGAACGCTATCCATATTTGGTTCGAGAGACAGATTCATGTCATCAACCAGCATTACTACAAGGTATTAGGCACCTATTAAACTTAACTTACAGTCATTACAACCGAGGAAACATATGGAAGAAATCAGTACGAATGATACTTTAGAACGCAAGAAGGCCATGATCATCAAGGCGGCGATGGAAGTATTCGCTCAAAATGGTTATGCCAAGGGCTCCATTGGAGACATAGCAGCCAAGGCAGAAATTGGCAAGGCTACCCTGTATTACTATTTCGACAGTAAGGAAGCCTTGTTTATGGAAGCCGTCAAGCTGGCATATCAGCTGTTTTTTGAGAATATTGAAAAGCAAGTTGCGTCACTGGTAGGCTTTGAGGCACGCTTCAGGGCTCTGGTGCGCATACCCATCCGCTACATCTATGAGCATGTGCCCATCTTGTTTGAGGCTCGAAACAGCTTTCCAGAGGCCTATTTGGCTGAATTGGAAACGCTTCAAGAATATGGTCGCCAACGAATGAGAAACAATATACATCGCCTATTCCAAGAGGGATTGGCAGAGAAGAAGGTCGATGATCGTTTTAGTTTTGAAGCTCTTAGCAATGTCGTTCATGATTGGATGATGATGGCAGAGCTGAATTGTGACTTACACGAAAGGCAAATGATCATGCAAAAACTGGAAAAAGAACAGGATCTGCTCATTGATCTGGTCCTGTATGGTATATTAAAAAGAGGTTAATCAAATATGAAAAGACTTTTTACCCTAACCGGCCTATTGCTACTTGTGATCGGCATAAGTGCGATAAGCTTGGATGAAAGCGTGAGCATGGCACTCAAAAACAACCGTAACCTCCTGATTGCCAAAGAAGAAGTAAACAAAGCCAATATGACTTACAACGACGTCCGCGGCACGCTGCTTCCTCAGATCACGCTGCAAGGAGGTTATGAGCTATCCAGAACTCATCTGCCACCAAATGCCATACCAGATCAGTTGGTTCTGACGCCTGGCTTATCGCAGACCGCTACAATGGATGATTACATGCTGGCTGGAGCTTTGGAAGGCGTGGTTAATGGTATGATTCCATCCTCCCCACAGGATCAGGCATCTGTGGCTTTGCAAGTCAAGATGACGCAGGTGATCTTCCTGGGTGGTAAGCTGATCAATGGCATCAAGGCGGTGGACAGGTATCGCAGCATTCAGAGATTGAACTACTGGGTGGAGGAGCAAAACCTGATCCTCAAGACCAACGAGCTCTTCTACCAATGCCTGTTGGCAGAAAAACTGGCGCAGGTGCAACAAGATGGCTTGGATATGGCGAATCAGCACTTGGCGCGCGTGGAATCCTTCTATGAGGAGGGCATGGTGAGCGAGTTTGATCTGCTTCGTGCCCGCCTGGAAGTAGCCAAATTGGAGCCACAGGTTTTGCAAGCCCAAAACACCTATGAGATTGCGCTCAGTGCTTTTAGAATGCACTTGGGCTCTGAGGATGAGAGCTTGATACCCGAAGGCGAGTTTGTGCTGCCGCCAGAGATGGAAGTAACCTTGGAAGAAGCTCTCAGCTCCGGAAGAGAAAAGCGCGTAGAGCTGGAGCTTTTGGACATCGCCACCGAAGTTGCGAAGATCAAATACAATGCGGAAAAGGGCAACTTCCTGCCCAACATCGCTCTCACCGCTGACTATTCCTTGTATACCGCTGCTGACGATTTCAACATCGAAAAGGACGATTTTGGCAGCCGCTATGGCGTGGGCATTGGTATACAGATCCCCATCTTTACGGGTCTGTCCAACACCTCCAAACGCAACAACGCCAAAAGCGTGTATCTCCAAGCTCAATACCAGCAACGTGATCTTGAGAACATGATACGCTTGGAAATCACCCAAAATTGGCAAAACCTGCAACACACACTCCATGATTATGAAGTACAAAGCAAAAACATCCGGATGGCTGAACGTAGCTTGGAAATCGCTCAGGCACGCTATGACAACCAGGTGGGCATACAACTGGAAGTCTTTGATGCACGCATCACCCTGTCCGGAATCCGCCTGCAATACTTGCAGTCCATTTATAACATTATCATAGATCAACTCAAACTCACAAAGTCAATGGGAATAAAAATTTAAGGGAGTCTCCATGAAAAAATACATCATTATCATCAGCTTGTTTGCCTTGCTCTTTGCGCTGGGTGCATGTGGCAAAAGCACTGAGAAGAGCAAGACAATGCAAGAAATCCAAGAGCAAGAAGGCATACCCGTGCGCATTAAAGAAGTGAGCACGGAGACCTTCGTCCAACAACTGCGCTACAATGCGTCCTTGAGTGGGAAGCAGGAATCCACGGCTCAATCTGACCTCAGCGAAGTGGTGAGCCAAATCCACGCCAAAGTGGGCGATAGAGTTTCCAAGGGGCAGCTCATCGTCAGCTTCCCAACCACTGCACCTGCTGCTCAATATGAACAGGCATCCACTGCTTTTGCAGCTCAGCAAACCGCATATCAGCGCATGCAGCGTCTATATGACAGCGGCGCCATCTCCAAACAGGAGCTGGATAACGTGGAAACCATGTATAAAGTGAGCAAAGCCAATCTGGAATCCAGCGAATCCATGATCAAGGTGCGTGCACCCATCAGCGGTATCCTCTCAGCACTCCATGTGAGCCAAAGCGATAAGGTGTATCCCGGCAAAGACCTGTTTACCGTTTCTGCAACGGACGGCTACAAAGCCGTGATGATGGTTCCCACGCAAGATGCGCCTCAGATCAAGAAAGGCTCCCTCGCCACTGCCGAAGTAAACGGTGAAATCCTCAAAGGCAGAATCACCGAAGTGGGCATGGCGCCGGATCCCATGTTGCGTGCCATCAGAGTGGTAGCCACCTTCAATGGCATGAACCGGAAGATCAGCTTCGGCTCCACAGCCACAGTCAATATAGATGTTTTTAGCAAGCCAAATTGCATCGTCGTAAATAGAGAACACCTAAGCTTTGAAAATGGAAACGCCTTTGTGTGGGTAGCCGAAAACAACCGTGCCGTTCGCAAAGAAGTAACCCTGGGGCTGAACGACCAGCTTCACTATGAAGTCCTCACGGGCTTGAGTGAAGGTGATCAGCTCATCGTGGCAGGTATGAACTTGGTGAGTGAAAACGGCTTGATCCGCATCATGAACGAAGAGGAATAGGCTATGTTTTTGTCAAAACTCTCCATTGAACGTCCAGTCCTGGTCACAATGGCCATCCTGGTGTTTGTGGTCTTTGGGCTGATGGCCTATTTTGGCATGCCCTTGGACTTGATGCCAGACGTGGAGCTGCCTTATGTGTCCATTCAGGTGGTATATCCGGGAGCCGGACCCGAAGAGGTGGAAACCCAGGTGACAAACCGCATCGAAGAAGCGATTGCCACCGTGAGCAACATCGACAAGGTCCAATCCTACAGTCTGGATAATGTAAGCGTCACCATGATCGCCTTCAAACTCGGCAAGGACGTCGACATCGCCAACCAGGAAGTAAAGGATAAAATAGATAACATCCTCAGAGACCTCCCCAGTGGTGCAGAAAAGCCCAAGGTGCAGAAGTTCAACTTCACGACCTTCCCCTTTATGGACGTGATCCTGAGCGGGAACATTGACAGCCGCGAGCTTTATGAGCTGGCAGACACAAGAGTGAAAGAGCGCTTTTCTCAGATTGAAGGCGTGGCTCAAGTGAACATCGTGGGAGGAACCAAGCGTCAGATAAATGTGAAACTCAGCGATGCTGCCGTATTTGAGAATAATCTCTCGCTCGCACAGTTGATGCAGATCCTGCCGGCACAAAACATGGATATGCCTGCTGGTCACTTCAACCGCGGCTCGCAGGAGTATTCCGTGCGCCTCAAGGGACAATTCTCCAGCGTGGAAGAGATAGGCGAAGCCAGAATCCCCTCCGGATACCTGATGAAGAAGCTCTCTGACATCGCCACCATCGAGGATAGCCACGAAGAAGTGCGCGAGAGAGCTATTTATTACAACGTGCCCAAGAATACTATCCAAGATAACGTTGTCCGCCTTTCCGTGATCAAGAGCTCGGATGGAAACATTGTGGAAATCGCCAAGCAGTTACGTAAAGAGCTGCCCAACATCCAAAAAGATCTACCTGAAGGGACTACTCTGAGCATCATCAGAGATGATTCTGATCTGACCAGAGCAACTGTAGATGATACTCTCAACAATATCTGGCAGGGAGTCTTGCTCACGGGATTGATCCTCTTCCTCTTTTTGCACGACCTGCGCTCTACCCTGATCGTGGCTCTTTCCATGCCCATTTCCATTATCTCCACCTTTGTGTTCTTACAGATGATGGGCTACACCATGAACATCCTCACCCTGATAGGGCTTTCTACCTCGGTGGGTATCCTGGTGGCAAACTCCGTGGTGGTGATCGAAAACATCTTCCGACACAAGAATATGGGCAAAAGCAGGAAAGAGGCAGCTGATAAGGGCACAGCCGAGATAGCGGTGGCCGTGCTTGCCTCTACGCTCACCAATATCGTAGTGTTTTTGCCTATCGCCTCGATGACTTCACTGGTGGGTCAGTTCTTCAAAGAATTCGCCCTCACCGTCACCTTTGCTACCATCATGTCATTGATAACCAGCTTTACCCTCACGCCCATGCTGGCCTCCCTGATCATACCTGAGCAATACACAGCAGGCAGGTGGGGCAGGAGATTTGATGCGGCTTTCGATAAGTTTGCCCGCGGCTACAAAAGGTTCCTTGGCTTCCTCATCGGGAATAAAGCCCGCAGTACCACCGTCATGGTGATTTCGGTGATTCTCCTCGTAGGTAGCCTTACTCTGCTTCCCGTCATCGGAATGGAGCTGTTCCCGACTGTGGATCAGGGCATCGTCAACATCAGGGTGGAACTGCCACAAGGCTATAACCTCGACGAAACTGCTAAAGTCCTGGATCAAATCCACAAACACATCGGCAAGTATAAGGAAGTGGAACATACCATCACAAACCTGGGAAGCTCTGGAATGCTCGATCACGGAGTGAACCTGGCATTAGCAGAGGTTAAGCTGGTAGATCAGAAGGATCGTAAGCGTTCCAGTGCGGAAATTGCTTCCCTGCTCACCAAAGATTTGGCCGACGTTCCCAATGCCAACATCAAAGTCAGTGTGCAAGACTTCATGGGTGGTGCCGGAGCTGCGCCCGTTGAGTTTTATCTCAAAGGACAAGACAATGCCAAGCTGGAAGAGCTCAAGACCCGCTACATCACTGCCTTGGAAGGCACGCCGGGGATGCTGAACCTCGATACCAGCAGCAGGTTGGGACGCCCCGAGATTACCATCATCCCAAACCGTGATCAAATGGCTCTCACCGGTGCTACGGTCTACGATCTCGCCATCGCTCTCAGAGCGGCTGTGGAAGGATTTGTCACCACACACTACACCGAATATGGAAACCAGTATGATATCAAGATCACACTCGATGAAGAATATGTGAACTCACCCGATAAGTTGATGCAGCTCACTCTGCCCATTCACGGCCAAAACTACCTGCTTTCACAACTGGCAGACATCTCCTTTGGCGCGGGTACAAACCAAGTCACACACATGGATCGCTACAGAACCATAGTCTTCACTGCGGATTTGGATGGAGATGCCAGGCTGGGAGATGTAGTTAATGAGATCAATGCCCGCACAGCCAACATCGAACTGCCCACAGGCTATCGCATGGATTGGGGCGGAACTGCAGAAATGCTGGCCGAAACCGTGGATGACATGCTCAAGACCTTCCTGCTGGCTGTCTTGCTCACTTATATGTTGCTGGCTGCCATCCTGGAAAGCTTCACCCAGCCTCTTCTCATCATGGCCACAGTGCCACTGGGATTGATCGGCGTAGTCCTGTCCCTGCTGGTCACGGGCCAGGCTCTCAATATCTTCTCTATGATGGCAACCATCATGCTGGTCGGTATCGTAGTCAATAACGCTATTTTGATCATCGACCACGTGAATTTGCGTCGCAAAGAAGGCCTGAACAGCCGTGATGCCCTGCTGGAAGCCGGCGAACTGAAACTCAAGCCCATCATCATGTCTACGCTATCCATCGTCATCGGTATGCTGCCCATGGCGTTGGGTATCGGCGAAAGCTTGAAAGAGTTCAGGCAATCCATGGGTGTAGTCTCTATAGGTGGCTTGATCGTGTCAGCTTTTTTGACTCTCATCGTCATTCCCGCATTTTACTACTTGACAACCAAGCAGGATGCGACTAAGTTGTCCGAACAATAAACCCACTTAGGAGAACGAAAATGAAGAGATTCAAAAAACTCATCCTTATGGTCACCTTAGCCTCGTTTCTGATGATGAGCATGTTTGGTTGCTATGGCAGCTTTACCTTCACCAAAAAACTCTATGAGTTCAACGGCTCAGTATCAGGAAACAAGTTTGTCAACAACCTCGTCTTTTGGCTGTTGGGCATGGCCCAAGTCTACTCGTTTACGGCAGTTGCAGACGTAGCAGTCCTTAACTTAATTGAGTTTTGGACAGGCAGCAACCCCATGGCTATGGCAGATGGAGTTGAGAATATCCAGTATGTCACCATCGATGGATCAGAGTTCAAGCTTCTCATGTCAAACGATACACTCAGCATCGAGACCATGTCCGGTGCAAACAAAGGCGCTATCGTCGAATTGAACTATGATGCCGCAAGCCAAAGCTGGTATCTGCAACAGCAAAATGGCTCCGTCAAAGTCGCCACCATGCACGGTGACAAGCTGGACTTGATCTACCCCAGTGGTAACATCCTGTCCGTTGATGTGAGCTACTAATACCATGTTTTTTAGGGTGAGGCTTTATGCCTCGCCCTCTTTAAATTAACTATGAGGTAACAATGCTAAATAAAGAAAGAATCGAAACCGTGTTGGACAAGATCCGTCCCGCCATCCAATCCGATGGTGGCGACGTGGAGCTCGTCAACATCCGCGAAGACAACGTGGTGGAAGTTCGCCTCACGGGCGCCTGCAAAGGATGCCCCATGGCCACTCTCACCCTCAAAGCTGGAATTGAAAGAATCATCAAGGAAGAGATCCCCGAAGTCAAGGAAGTGGTCTCAGTCAAATAAACCTTGATATACCTTTCCCATAAAACCGATGTCTTCCGGCATCGGTTTTTTTCTTTGCTTTTACCTTCGGCTCATGTTCACTCATGGTAGGTCAGATAATTGCCACCTACCGGTATTTCTAAACCCGGATAGTGCAATGTGCCTTACCTGCCTCTTCCTTACTGAGCCTCCCGGATATTACTCGGATCCTCCCGTAAAAAACCCGAGTATCTCCACGGCATCACCGGGCGGGTAAGTAAGGGACGAGTCAATGATGAACATCTACAAAATTGAACATGAACACTGCCTTCAGCTCAGTAGCCATGCTCCTATATCTCTGCAATCAATACGGGTTCACCTCCAAAGGTGCTATAATGCGCAACAATTGCAAAAATAGTAGTGGACAGAATAAGCCCCTCTGTTTTTGTGACACCGATAGATAACAGTAGAATAACCGTGAGGACTTATGTTTAAGAACTTAGACTATACCAAACTGATAGAACAGTTTATCACTCCGGAAAGGATAAGCCTTATCATCAGAGTGGCGCTGATTCTTATAATTGGTATTCCCTTGATAAAGCTCATCCGCAAGCTCACCAAGAAGCTGGTGGTGAACAAGCTCTCCGCCCAGAGCGAAGCACTGATCGTGAGGTTGGTGTATTATGCATCAAGCTTGATCCTGATCGTCACTGTCCTCAACGAGTTTGGCTTCAAGCTATCTGCCTTGTTGGGAGCTGCCGGTGTGGCTGGGATTGCGATTGGCTTTGCCTCTCAGACCAGCGTCTCTAACATCATCAGCGGCATATTCCTGATCAGTGAAAAGCCATTTGAGATTGGCGACTTTATCAAGGTGGGCAATTGCGAAGGAACCATACACTCCATCGACCTGCTCTCCATCAAGCTGAACACCTCGGACAACCGCTTTATCCGCGTCCCCAACGAGACCATGATCAAATCAGAGGTTATCAACTACCACCGCTACCCTGTCCGCAGGGTCAATCTGGAGTTCCCTGTATCCTTTGAGACTGATCTGGAGCCATTCCTGGCTTTGCTCAGGGACGTGGCAGATCAGGCTACGCTGTCCCTCAAAGACAAGCCGCCTTTCATCTCCATCACCGGCTTTGGGGATTCCGGGTACAGTATACTCTTCGGAGTGTGGTGCAACAGCACGGATTTCTTTGCTTTACGGGACGAATTGATTATTATATTAAAAGAAAGCTTTACCAAAAACAATATCGAGATACCGTTTACTACGATATCTCTCTATAATGACTAAAAAGGAGGTTTACTGATGAAGTCACTACCTAAGATCGACGCTATTATCTTCGATTTGGATGGAACACTGTTGGATAGCCTACAGGACATCGCCAATAGCATGAACCTTGCCCTTGAGGAATCTGGATATCCTACCCACCCTCTCGAAGCTTATAGAACTTTTGTGGGCAACGGGTTTAAGGTTTTAGTTCAGAAAGCCCTGCCTGCAGATAAGAACAATGAAAAAGAAGTCCAGAAGATGGTTAAAAAGTTTGCCGAGAAGTATGAGGAAAACTGGTTTGTCGAGACCAAACCCTTTATGGGCATCCTGCACCTTATCCGAACCTGCGTAGCCCGTAAGGTCAAGCTGGCCATTCTTTCAAACAAGTCGCACTACTTCACCAAGAAGATGATCCGCCAATACTTTAGAGGTGCGATGATCAACCAAGGCAAGAACCCCTTTGGCATCTATACCGGTGCGCACGATGACAAGCCCCTCAAGCCAGACCCAACCCTCGCCCTGGAACTGGCTGAAAGGCTCAAAGTACCGGCAGGAAACATCGCCTTGGTGGGAGACAGCCCCGTTGATATGCAGACCGCCAAAAACGCTGGCATGATTGCTATCGGCGCAGCTTGGGGATTCTCCGGCCGCGAGGCATTGGAGAATGCCGGAGCAGACTATGTGCTTGATAGTCCCGTAGAACTCTCCACCCACCTGGATCAATTCCCCTTAGTCTAATGAAGTCCTACCGCCAAGAACTCACCATCACTGCACCCCAAAGGCGTGCTTATATCAACATCACGCCTCAGGTTCAAGCTGCGATAGACAAGAGCGGAATCTCTGAGGGTTTATGCTTGGTAAATGCCATGCACATCACGGCTTCTGTGTTTATCAATGATGATGAAAGCGGCTTGCATCGTGACTTTGAGACTTGGCTGGAAAAGCTGGCTCCCGAACACCCACACAGCCAATATCATCACAACGGCTATGAAGACAATGCCGACGCCCATTTGAAGAGACAAATCATGGGCCGCGAGGTGGTGGTAGCCGTCACCAACGGCAGGCTGGATTTTGGCCCTTGGGAGCAGATATTCTATGGAGAATACGACGGGAAGAGACCCAAGCGTATACTGATTAAGATAATAGGTGAATAACCTTTTAAGACAAAAGAAGAGGTCGCCGGATGGTGACCTCTTTTTGATGTTTAAATTTCAGGCATCATTCAGGTATGCTGCCTGCCTATGGAATAGTATTCAATTCCCAGCTCCCGCATGACTCTGGGATCATATTGGTTGCGTCCATCCAGGATCAGGGGACGCTTCATCAACGCTTTCATCTTTTGCCAATCCGGATTCCTGAAGATATGCCACTCTGTAACCAGCAACATGGCATCAGCCCCTTCCAGTGCGTCATATTCGCTTTCCATAAAAGAGATGTTAGCCGTATTGGCAAAGATTTTCTCTGCGGTTGGAATAGCGATGGGGTCATAGGCTTGGATGGTAGCTCCCATGCCCAATAGCGCATTAATGATCACTGTTGCGGGTGCTTCTCTCATATCATCGGTCTGAGGCTTGAATGCCAGTCCCCAGACAGCTATCTTCTTGCCGCTCAGGTCATCTCCCCACAGCTTCACCAGCTTATCCACCAATACGGTCTTTTGGTTTTGGTTGGTTTCTTCCACCGCTTGGATGATTCTGGCAGAAGTGCCGGCGTCGGAGTGCATGCTGATCAGGGCGCGCACGTCTTTGGGGAAGCATGAGCCACCATAGCCCACCCCGGGGAAGATGAATTTGTGGCCTATACGTGTATCGGAACCCATGCCCAGCCTCACTTCCGAGATGTCCGAGCCCAAGGCTTCACACAAGTGTGAAAGCTCGTTCATGAAGGAGATCTTGGTAGCCAGGAAGGCATTGGAGGCATATTTGGTCATCTCCGCTGAGCGGATGCTCATCACCAGGATCCTGTCCGAACTCCGGCTAAAAGGCGCATAAAGCTCCCTCATGACAGCTGCAGTCGCATCGTCCTCAACACCCAAGATCAC
The DNA here is from genome assembly GCA_029781115.1 of Candidatus Cloacimonadota bacterium. Classification (GTDB taxonomy): domain Bacteria; phylum Cloacimonadota; class Cloacimonadia; order Cloacimonadales; family Cloacimonadaceae; genus UBA3900. The sequence goes on along the minus strand of JAKOXG010000004.1, from coordinate 101,858 downwards.
TCGATCCGGCTTCATAAAATCATCAATCGCAGCGCCTTCCTTGAGGAACTCCGGATTGGAGACTACGGCAAATTCATGGACGTTGTCCAGCTCTTGCATCTTGGTTTTGATGGCTTTTTTCACCAAGTCCGCAGTGCCCACCGGAACGGTAGACTTGGTCACGATGATTTTCGGCTCGTTGACATGTTGAGCGATGGATTTGCTCACGTCCATCACATGAGTGAGGTCTGCCGAGCCATCTTCATCAGCGGGCGTTCCCACAGCGATAAAGATGATCTTGGAGCGCTCCACTGCATCCCCAAGATTTGTGGTAAAAGTGAGTCTTCCAGCTGCAGCATTGGTTGCTATCATCTCTTTGAGCCCAGGCTCATAGATGGGAACTTCGCCAGCGTTGAGCATGTCAATTTTGGCTACATCGTTATCGACGCAGATCACGTTATTGCCCATTTGGGCAAAACAGGTTCCCGTCACCAGTCCCACATAGCCCGAACCTATGATACACAGTTTCATGTTTCTATCCCCCTTTCTTTGAAGTAGATAATAGTTTGTTTGATGCCATCTACCAAGTTGTAGATGGGACTCCAACCCAAGACTTTGAATGCCTTGGAGCAATCCAGCATCGAGCGACGCAAATCCCCCGGACGCGCCTCTCCCCTATGCGGCGGCACATCCAGTCCCAACTGCCAGCAGATGGCGTTGTAAAGCTGCAGCGTGGTAGTTTCCACGCAGGTGCCGATGTTGAAACAACCGTTGTTGCCTTCCGTGAGCGCCAAGACGTTTGCCCGCACCACATCCGCCACATACACGTAGTCCCTGATCATCCCTTCCGGCTCATCTGCATGCGCATAAATGGTAGGAATCAAGCCCTGCAAGAGCTTTTCGATAAAGATGGCCACCACTCCAGCTTCTCCATGAGGAACCTGCCGCGGCCCATAGACGTTTGCATAGCGCAGGACAGTGTAATCTATGCCATGATGATGTTGGTAGGATTGCAGATAGTATTCGCCGCACATCTTGTTAATTGCATAGATGCTCACGGGTGCGGGATGGTAGTTTTCCGTGGTGGGATACTCCTCTGCCTCGCCGTAAATAGCACCGCCGGAAGAGATATAGATCACCTTTTTGACCTGATACCTTCTGCAGCACTCCAAGATGTTGAGCAAGCCCATCACGTTTATATCTGCATCCAGGCAGGGGTCTTTGATGGAAATAGGGATAGACATTTGGGCAGCATGATGATTGACAATATCCGGTTGTTCGCTGGCAAATATCTCTGAAAGCTGCGCATCTCTGATGTCTATCTTATAAAGCTTTGCGCGCGGGTCTACGTTGTGAAGGTAGCCGGTGCTCAGATCATCCACGATTACCACCTCATGGCCTTGATCCAGATATGCCTGCGCCACATGAGAGCCGATAAAGCCAGCTCCACCAGTTACGAGTATCTTCATCTTTTCCTCATCTTTGATATATCATCGGTTTCTACAATCTCAAACTCGCCAATGATTTTCACATCTTTGGGGTCTGTCTTCACGATCACAGCCTGCCTGAGGATATTCACCTGCAGACGCAGCTCGTGCAGCTTGTCATGCTCTTCCACCACTCCCCTGGTACCGGCAAAGGGACCGCTCACGATCTCCACTTCCAGCCCTTTGGAAAGCCAATACTGGGGACCTGCCTCTTCCTTGGCTACCGGAATCTGGTTTATCGCCCTCAGCTCGGAGAGCAGTTGCTCCTGATCTTTGACCTTCAAAAAGCTGGCGGTATAACCGGTGCGCACCAGGGTGTGCTTATCTTCAAAATCTGCGCACACAAACAGGTATCCCGGAAAGAGAGGGATGTGGAAGTTGACTTTGCTCTTTTCATACACTTTCGAGCTTACCCTGAGGGGCAGATAGTAGTGGATACCGGAGCGTTTGGCATACTCTGCCAGCTTCTTTTCGCAGCGAGAACGCGTCCGCACCACCGTCCAGCTCTTATCGCCTGAGCATAGCTCCAGCTCGCCAAAGAGCTCTTCCACAATCATTCCCCTTGAGGTTTTATTCATCAATAACGATAATGGTCAGGCTTATAGGGTCCTTCGATGGGAACGTTCAGATATTCTGCCTGCTTGGGGGTCATGGTGCTCAAAACCACACCCAGCTTACCCAGATGCAGGCGTGCCACCTCTTCATCAAGGTGTTTGGGCAGAGTATAGACGCCCAATTCATGCTCCTTTTGCCAGAGATCAATCTGCGCCAAAACCTGATTGGTAAAGGAACAGCTCATCACAAAAGAGGGATGTCCTGTAGCGTTGCCCAGATTGACCAAGCGGCCTTCTGAGAGCAGAATGATGCTGCGTCCCGTGGGCATGGTAATCAAATCCACCTGCGGCTTGATGTTTTCTCTGGTCACACCCGGTGTGGCATAGAGCTTGTCTACCTGTATTTCGTTGTCAAAATGGCCGATATTGCAGACGATGGCGTTGTCTTTCATCTTTTGCATGTGTTCGACGGTGATCACGTCGCAATTGCCTGTGGCGGTCACAAAGATGTCAGCCTCTTCCACCATGTTTTCCACGGTGTTCACTTCAAAGCCTTCCATCGCCGCTTGCAGAGCGCAGATGGGATCGATCTCACTCACGATCACCCGTGCACCAAATCCACGCATGGATTGAGCGCAGCCTTTGCCCACATCTCCATATCCGCACACCATCACAATCTTACCAGCCACCATGATGTCAGTTCCGCGTTTGATGCCGTCTGCCAGGGATTCACGGCAGCCATAAAGGTTGTCAAACTTACTCTTGGTCACGGAGTCGTTGACGTTGATTGCAGGGAAAAGCAGCGTGCCGGCTTTGAGCATCTGATAGAGGCGATTCACGCCGGTGGTGGTCTCTTCACTCACGCCACGTAGCCTCCCCGCTACCTTGTGCCATCTCTGCGGATCCTGCTCCAAACCTTTGATCAGAAGCTCCTGCACGATGCGCATTTCATGGACGTCAGAGGTAACTTCCGGCAGCTTACCGGTGGAGGCATAGAGCTCCTCCAAGCGATAGCCTTCATGAACCATCAATGTGGCATCTCCGCCATCATCCACGATCATATCGGGCCCATCACCATCAGGCCACAAAAGCGCATACTGAGTGCATTGCCAGTATTCTTCCAGGGTCTCGCCCTTGAAAGCAAAGACGGGCACGCCGAGGTCGACCATAGCGGCAGCGGCGTGATCCTGTGTGGAAAAGATGTTGCAGCTGGCCCAACGCACCTGCGCACCGAGGTCTATCAAAGTCTGAATGAGCACAGCCGTCTGTATCGTCATGTGCAGACTGCCGGTGATTCTGGCACCTTTCAGCGGCTTGCTGTCGCCATATTTAGCTCTGAGAGCCATCAAACCCGGCATCTCTATCTCTGCCAAAGATATTTCCTTATGACCCAGAACTTTGTCATTTATATCTCTGATCCAGTGTTTCATCGCTAATCTCCTTGCTCAAGATGTAGGCGGCTCTGTTTGATGCAGAGCCGGCTTATATTTATATGATCTTAAATGTATTGTTTATCTACGGGGACCGCGTCCACGGGGACGACGATCTCTATCACGATCACGGTTGTTTCTTTGCTGTTGAGGTTCACTTTCACGATGCCTTCCGGGCTGTGGCTCGGGATTGCCGGGCACGCCTTTCATACTGAGGGCAAGCTTGCCCCTTTCGCTACCCAATGACCTCACATTGACGATGTCGCCCAGCTTGACCATGTCTTCAGGATGCTCGATTCTGGAGGTGTGCATCTGGGATACGTGCACCATTCCTTCTCTCACACCGCCCAAGATCTTCACAAACACGCCATAAGGCTCGATCCTGGTGACAGGGCCGCTGAATTCCTGGCCAATTTCCGGTTCAATGGCAATACCCTTCACCATCTCCGTAGCTTTCATGATGGAAGCTTTGTCCGGTGAGAGGATGCGCACGGTGCCGTCGTCGTTGATGTCGATTTCCACACCGCATTCTTCGATGATGGATTTGATCATCTTGCCGCTGGGTCCAATCACTTCGCCGATCTTATCTACGGGGATCTTGAAGGCTTCGATTCTGGGAGCTGTAGGCGCCAGGTCGTCTCTGGGTGCTTCGATACAATCGTGCATCAGGTCCAGAATGTGATGACGTGCCACATTTGCCTTTTGGAGGGCAATGCGCATGATGTCTTTGGTGATGCCTTCGATCTTGATATCCATCTGCATGGCAGTGATACCCTCACGTGTGCCGGCGCACTTGAAGTCCATATCTCCAAGGTGATCTTCCAAGCCCATAATATCGGTGAGCACCACATACTTTCCATCTTCCATGATCAGGCCATTGGCGATACCGGCGACGGGCGCCTTAAGCGGCACTCCACCAGCCATCATAGCCAAACAGCCACTGCAGATGGAAGCCATGGATGATGAACCGTTGGATTCCAAGGTTTCTGCCACGATGCGCACTGTGTATGGGAAGTCTTCCTTTTCGGGTAATACGGCTTTGAGAGCGCGTTCGGCGAGGTTGCCGTGACCCAGCTCTCGGCGACCGGTAGGTCCCATTCTGCCAGCTTCTCCCACGCTGAAAGGCGGGAAGTTGTAGTGCAGCATAAAGCCTTTTTTGTATTCCTCTTCCAGGCCGTCGATAATCTGTTCATCGCTGCCGCCACCCAAGGTAAGTGTGCCCAGGGACTGGGTTTCACCTCGTGTAAACAGCGCAGAACCGTGCACCACGGGCAAAACGTCTATTTCGCAGGTGATATCGCGGACTTCATCCAAGCCGCGTCCATCCACGCGCAGATGCTTGTTCAGAATGGAATCTCTCACATATCTGCGGATGATCTCTTCGTAGGCTTCCTTGTACCAATGCTCGTTTTCCTCAAAGAGCTCTTCCCCATCCTGCGCCAGATATTTCTCCATCATCGCCTCTTCAGTGGCGTCAAAAGCATCCTGACGCTCTTGTTTGCCGATAATCACGGCATTCTTGGCGATGTCGTCACCATAATCCGCTTCCACTTTGGCCATAATCTCTTCCGGAATGCTCACCAAAGTGACTTCCACCTTTTCCTTGCCCACTTCACGCACCATATCGTCCTGAAGGGCGCAAAGCTTCTTGATCTCTTCATGACCGGTATAAACCGCATCCAGCATCACTTCTTCGCTGAGTTGATCTGCAGCGGATTCGATCATCACCACACTGGTGGCAGATCCGCCCACTGCCAGGTTGAGCCTGGAGCGTTCATTGAGGTCATTGATGGTGGGGTTGACTACAAATTCATTGTCGATATAACCCACGGTCACGCCTGCGATAGGGCCATGGAAGGGGATGTCCGAGATTGAAAGAGCCAAAGATGCGCCAAAGATGCCCAATACTTCAGGATCGGTGACGCCATCATAAGCCAAAACGGTCAACACCACATGCACGGGATTGCGGAATCCATCCGGGAAAAGGGGACGGATAGCGCGGTCTATCACACGTGCTGAAAGGGTTGCCTGGGTGGTGGGCTTGGCTTCACGCTTGAAGAAACCGCCCGGAATCTTGCCAGAGGCGTACATCTTCTCGATGTAGTCCACTGTCAGAGGGAAGAAGTTTTGGTTTTCTGCAGGGTCTTTGCCCATCGTCGCCGTCACCAATACTGCTGTATCTCCATATTGGATATACACGCTGCCATTGGCTTGCTTGGCCATGCGGCCTGTCTCGACGTAGAGTTTGCGCCCGCAAAAGTCAATTTCGCGGCTGATAATGTTGAAGTTATGCATTAAATCTCCTTTAGATTTGTTTAAACTGCGGGAGAAGAAGCAATAGGCTAAAAAGCTTGGTCCTGGAAGCGTCTTAGCTTATTGCTCAAACTCCCGTAGTGGTTGATTGGTTAATACTCAAGTGAGAAGTCTGCCAAAACAGCTCCTCGGTGATATCAAATTATTAACAAGAGAGCGGATCCTCAATTTGAAAATGAAAGATCCGCTCACTAAGTGTTATTATGGCGAGTCTATCATTTTCTGATGCCCAATGCCTTGATCAGCTGGCGATAGCGCTCGATTTCTTTACGCTTCAGATAATCAAGGAGGCGTCTGCGTTGCCCGATCAGTTTCAACAGTCCACGGCGAGTGCTGAAATCTTTGGGATGCTCTTTGAGGTGTTCCGTAATGGAATTGATCCTCTTGGTGAGAAGAGCAACCTGCACTTCCGGGGAACCGGTGTCTGATTCATGGAGTTTAAACTCTGCCATGATAGCCTGTTTGGCCTCAGGTGTAAGTGACATTCCATCCTCCAGATGTATTTTGAACCAGTATTTATAACTGCCCTTTTTTGTAAAGCCTTATTTTCAATTGTAGACGCATTTATTGCTTTGGCGGCTGATATCCGGCGCTTTTTGCTTTTTAGCATTGAGATGACGGGGAGCTCCATAGATATGCTGAAAGGCAGACTGCATCGCAATTCTGGTCTACAATCGTGGTCAAGCACCACTCTTGGATCTCACACACCTTCCATTCACTTTGCTTCTCCGCCAGGTTCGTGCCATTTTGCCCGTTCAATTACTTTCACAGACCCGATGTATGCGCAAATATTGACTTTTAGCAGTGGTTGACCAGCCTCCGAGGGGTGCTTTTGCTCCCCCTTGGCTCTTCCTCCTAACTGCCTGCTTTCTTACTCGTTAGCTACTCAAGGAGCAGGAGAGCAGCAGGGAAGGAGTTAGGAGTCCGCATGGAATGGGCATTTGAGGAGGGTCGAAAAGGACAGTTTTGCATTACCGATTTATACTCATGGGTCAAATATTGATTTTGACCTGACTTTTCCCGGTGGCAGAGTTCTGAAATCATCTCCTACTATTTTAATGGGTGATTGGCTCACTGAATGCCGATACTCATTTGCAGTTTTCGTGGTATGGAATTTCCCCCTTTAGCCTGGATAGTCAAAAAAACCAAGATAGTGCTTGACAAATTAGAGCCGTTCAAAATTGATTATCAGACAAGGTAGAAATATGAGAAAAGAGAAACACGATATAATTCAGGTGCTTGACCCTGATGAAGTTACGGGTTTAACTGACGCCCAGAAGAAGCATTATCTCTCTTTGGGCTATCAGCCCTGCAAGCTCGCTTCAGGCCGGATAAAATGGCTCAACATGGGCCAGCAGGCTGCTATGCTCACCAAGAAGCGTCACGGATACAGTATTATCCCCAAAGCAAAAACGAGGGACAGCTCCACCAGGCGTCGCAGATCTGTAGAAATCAGTCCTTTTCGAGAGTTCGTGAGGCGAAACTGGATTATTATCTTGTTGGCCTTGATAATCATAGCTTTGCTTTGTGTAGTCAAATACTGGAACCTAATAATGTAAAAAAACAAGGTGGAATGAAATTGAGAATACTACTTACAAATGATGATGGAATCATGGCTGCTGGGCTTAGAACCATGCAAAAGGCTCTCGAAGCAGCAGGTCATGAACTGATAGTCGTAGCTCCGCATTCAGAACGCAGTGCCTCTTCCCATTCTCTCAGCCTTCAGAGAGACCTCCGAGTTCGCCAATTGGCAGAAAACGAATATTCCGTGGATGGAACCCCCGTGGATTGTGTGGTGGTTGCTTTGCAGCACATCATCCAGGAACCTATAGATTTAGTGATTTCCGGCATCAATGCCGGGCAAAACATGGGCGAAGATGTGCTCTATTCCGGCACCGTCGCCGCAGCCTTGGAAGCCGCTCTCAATGGCAACAAGGCCATCGCCGTTTCCCTCAATAGCTACAGAAATCAAGACTTTGAACCCACCTCTGATTGGATCGTCAAGCTTTTGGAGCTGGGTTTGACTGATTTGTGTGAGCCCGGAATGGTGCTTAATATCAACTTTCCCCATCTCCCCTACGATGAAATCAAGGGCATCCGGCTCACGCAAACCGGACACCGCCGTTATTACAACTTTATCAGAATTACCGCTGAGCATGAAGATGGCTTCAGCTATCGGATCGGGGGCGACAATCCCAACTGGGTAAACCTGGAAGGTAGCGATGCAGATGCCGTGAAAGCCGGCTTTATCTCCATCACTCCTTTGGGATTTAAGCTCACCAATGTAGAGTGTTTCCCCGCTGTTTTGGAATGGTTGGAAACCAGAGGCTTGCTGCGTCTGGCAGAATAATAAGATGCGCTTTGAAGATCAACGCCAAAATTTAGTGAGCCAGCTTCAGGCTTTGGGCATCACGGATAGTGAAGTCCTGCGGGCTTTCTCCATCGTGCCACGTGAAGACTTTGTGCCGCCGCATTTTAGCGAATATGCATACAATAATCGACCTTTACCCATCGGTGCGGGTCAAACCATCTCACAACCTTGGATGATAGCCATCATGCTGCAATATCTGGATATCCAAAAGCATCACATTGTGCTGGATATTGGCACGGGAAGCGGCTATCAGACTGCTCTCCTGGCGCACATGGCTGCTGAAGTGTGCAGCATCGAACGTATAGAATCCCTTTCTTTGCAGGCACAGGCAGTGCTGAAAAAGCAAGGCATCAAAAACGCCTATTTTCGCATTGGAGATGGCTCGCGTGGCTGGGAACTGGCCTACCCGCCCCACAAAAGTTTTGATAGGATCATCGTGAGTGCTGGAGCCACGCACATCCCCACAGGCTTGACCGATCAGATCGCCGAAGATGGGCTGATGATCATCCCTGTAGGCCCTCGCGATTCACACCAAATTCTGCACATGATCAGTCGGAAAGAAGGCGAGCTGATCATCACCAAACACGACGCCTGCGCCTTTGTGCCCTTGATAGTTGGAGACACGCAATGAGCTTGAAAGACATTTTACACAAAAAAGTAAGTTCACTCAAGAAGTCGGAACGTTGCAACCGGCTAAAAGAGTTTTGGATCTTTGAAGGGCTCAGCAACTACGAGCTGAGCTTCGTGGACGAACTGTTTTATAACAGAATGTACAGAGCGGGCGAGACAATCTATGAGAAAGGCTTCCCCGTGGAGCTCGTCTATCTGATCCTGGAAGGCGAGGTGCAATTGCAGGAAACCCAGCAGAGCTTTGGCGCCAACCAGGTTTTGGATCTTGCTTCGCTGTTTCTGTCTGATGAACGCCACCACACTGCGGTTGCACTGTCTGATACAGAGGTTTTGGCTATCTCCAAATCAGAATTCGATTGCCTGATCAACAAACAAAGGGGCTTGGGAGTGAAAGTGTTGCGGAATATCTGCACCAAGCTTACCCACATCATCTACGACAAGCCATGCTAAAGAAAATCAACTACACCAAGACACTATTTTACCTGGGACTTCTTGCAGCCATCGGCTTTGGCATCTTTTTTTACAGTAATGTCTTTGGACATTTGATCGCCGGTTTTGTTTTGGCCTACATTCTCGATCCTCTGGTCAATGCAGTTGAGCGGCTACGGCTGCCCCGCTGGTTGGCTGTCTTGAGCGTATACATTCTCATCATCGGTGCCATCGCACTCCTGGTTGTTCTCTTTGCTCCCAGTCTCTATGATCAGGTGGCACAAGTGGTCAGCGTCTTGCAAGAGGATAGGCCTGGGGCTACTAACCCATTGGTGGAACTGCCTCTGCTCAAAGACCTTCACCTGTTTCTCATGGATTTAGACGCCCGTGTACCTGTCTTGGATCTGGCAAACGAGTATGTGAAACTCATGGATATCGTGGTGGAGAATTTGGTTGAACTTCCCAAGACCATCATGCAAAACTACAGCGCCATCATCGGAGCTGTATCCTATGTGGGTACGATTCCGCTGATCTGCTTTTACCTTTTGCTGGATAAGGTGCGTTTTCGCAAGGGGCTTTTTTCCCTGATCCCCAACAGATATTTTGAGCCCACCCTCATCTTGATCGACAAGATAGATGAGACCGTAGGCAAGTATATGAGAGCCATGCTGTTTGAGGTACTGGCTGTGGCCTTGATGACCTTTATCGCTCTGAGTATTTTGGGCGTCCCCTATGCCATCTTGATCGGTGTAGTGGCCGGTTTCGCCAACATCATCCCCTATTTTGGTCCCTTTATCGGCGGCTGTGTAGCCGTCTTGAGCAGCCTTATCGCCGGACAGCCGCCCATCATGATCATTTGGGTGATTCTGGCTATGATTCTGGTTCAGCAGGTGGACAACAATTTGGTCTATCCGGTTTTGGTGGGTAAGACCATCGATATGCATCCCCTGATCGTGTTTTTGACGGTACTTGCCGGAGGCTGGTTTGGTAGCCTGACCTGGATGTTGATTTCAGTTCCCCTCCTCTACATCACCTACACCATGATCAAGGAAACCTATCTCAACTTAAAAATGTTTAAACTTCTCTAAGACAGGCAAGGAGTAAAATGAGTATTATAGACAAGTGTTATGAGTATCAAGATGCCCACAAAGTGAAAGCTTTGGGCTATTACCCTTATTTTCGCACCATCTCATCTGAGCAGGATAACGAAGTTATCTGCAATGGCCAAAAGATGCTGATGATGGGTTCCAACAGCTACCTGGGGCTCACCAATCACCCCAAAGTGAAAGAGGCAGCCATCCAAGCTTTGGAAAAGTATGGCAGCGGCTGTGCCGGTTCACGCTTCTTGAATGGCAATTTGGATATCCATATGGAGCTGGAAGAGGAGCTGGCCAAGCTGACAGGCAAGGAAGCCGCACTGGCCTTCCCCACCGGTTATCAGGCGAACCTCGGCTGCATCAGCACCATGGTAAACCGGGGCGAATATGTGATCACAGACAAGCTGGATCACGCCTCCATCATCGATGGCAGCCTGCTCGCCTTTGGCACCATGCTGCGCTTTAACCACAACGATATGGAAAACCTGGAAGAAATCCTCAAGAAAATCGAGGGCAAAAACAGCCTCATCGTAGTGGATGGTATCTTCAGCATGGAAGGAGATATCGCTTTCCTGCCGCAAATCTGTGAATTAGCTGCCAAATATGGCTCTTCGGTGATGGTGGACGAAGCTCACTCCCTCGGCGTCTTGGGCAAAACAGGCGCCGGAACCGCGGAACACTTTGATCTCATCGACCAGTGCGACTTCATCATGGGCACCTTCAGCAAATCCCTCGCTTCTGTGGGTGGATTTATCGCTGCAGATAAACAGGTCATTCACTACCTCAAACATAAATCCCGTGCGCTGATCTTCTCCGCTTCCATGCCCCCGGCTTCGGCAGCCAGCGTCTTGGCAGCTCTCAAGGTCATGCGCGACGAACCTGAGCGAAGAGAAAAGCTCTGGGAAAATACCAACTACATGCTGCAGGAGTTTAAAGCTATGGGCTATGATACCGGACTTTCCTGCACACCGGTGGTTCCGCTGCACGTGGGCGAGATGATGACCGCATTTGGAATGTGGAAACGCCTGGGCGAAGAAGGCATCTTCATCAACCCGGTAGTCCCGCCCGCCGTTCCACCCAATTCATGCTTGATCCGCACCTCATTTATGGCTACGCATACGCGTGCGCAGCTTGATTTTGCGCTGGATAAATTCCGGAGCATTGGAAAAGAGCTTAATATCATCTAACAGACTAATAAAAACATACATGGAGGAAAATCATGGCTAGTCAAAAAAGTGCTGATTTCTACAAGAATCCGAAGGATATGTCTCCGATTCGAGCGATTGCTGAGACTATCATGAACAACCACAATGTTCGCAAAATCAACATCCGCGAAGCCTATGAAATGGCTCGCAAACAACCCGGTGTGTCAGAAACAGACCTCAGGGTATTTCCAGAATTTACCAAGCTTCACAACTTGCCGGAAGATACCAGAGTGCTGAATGATACCCATGGCAATATCATTGGCAGAACCGCCAAGGCTCGCAGGTTTTACAACCGCGAGGATGCCACACGCAGAAACAAGCTGGAAGGCGATTTCCGCGAAGCAGCTTTTCAGATGCTGCATTACCCGCTGATCAAAGCGGAAGCTATCTTGGGCATGGACCAGGATCTGATGATCAAAGCTACCTTTGTCACCACAGAATCCGATGCGGCAAACGTCTATCACTGGCTGCTCAACTTTGCGCCCTATGAGCAACTCAAAGAGCAATATGAAGCCAGCCCTGTTCTTCCCATCCAAGACATCATCCTGATTGCATTTAACGAATGGACCTGCGATGATCCATATTACAACAATGTGGGCGCACCACAACTGGCCTTGGTGGATGAAAAACACAACGTGATGGTGAATATGGGAATGCGCTATTTTGGCGAGCGCAAAAAGGGAACACTCACCATGGCATGGACTTCCGGCATCAGAATCGGAATGGCAGCCTGTCATGGCGGCATCAAAGAAATTGACTTTAGCACCTGTAAAGACGCCAAATATCACGACCTCGGCAAGCGTTCAATCGCTTTCTACGGACTCTCCGGAACCGGAAAATCCTCACACACCAACAGCCACGACAATGCCGGCACACTGCCTGAAGGATTTTCCAAGGTGGTGCTGCACGATGACGCCTTCCAGATCGACCTGGAAAACAAGCTCTGTCGCTGCTGGGAGCCCACCCTGTTTGATAAGACGGACAGCCGTCCCATAGATCATCCAGACTGGAAATATGCGCTGGCTCTGATGAACCACGCTCTGCTCGAAATCGATGGCAAACGTATACCTGTTGGCCAAGACGTGCGCAACCAAAACGGACGCGCCCTCTTGGATAGAAGGCTGCTGGGCAACTATGTCAACCGCTGCGGCTTCCCCAAAGCATTGGTCTGGCTCAGCAAAGATAGCACTCTGCCACCTGTTATCAAGTTCAGCAACAAACACTTGGCAGTTGCAATGGGCGCTTCCCTGATGACTCAGAGAAACAGGGCTGAAAACGTGACTGAAGAAGAGCTTAACAAGCTGGTCTTTGAACCATTTGCCAACCCCTTCAGGGTCTATGAGCTCTATCGCGATGTGGAGGCCTTTATCAAGGTGATTGAGACAGGCTCAGACGTCTATTGCTTCAATTCACGTGGATATTGGAAGGAGTCTGATGACAAGCTGGAGGCGATTCCCTTGAACACCTCCCTCACCATGCAGACCGCCATCCTCACCGACGCCCTGGATTGGGAACCTTGGGACATGCTGCCCGGTTCCATGATCCCCACCAAAGAATCTGTGGATAAGATTATCCCCGGCTATTATGACAGATATCAGCCCACCACACGTGGAAACATGGAAAAATACAAAGCTACTCTGGACGACAGATTCCGTCAGCGCAGAGAATATCTCAGCAACAGCGACCTGAAAGAACGCCCTGAATTGCTCAAGGATATCATCGACCATCTGCAGCTGAAACTGTAAGAAAAAACAGAAATCATAAACAAAGCCCCCAATGCGAGCAGCATCGGGGGCTTTTTCTATATTTGTTCGTTTATTTGCGCTTGACTTTATCCTTTTTTTGCGGTTCCAGATCCACGACCCTCTTCTTGATCTGGGGTGCGCTGGAGACCTTGGCGGGAGATCGGGTGCTATTATCGGATTTGGAAGGGCTTTCGTAGGTTTTGACCTTACTCTTTTCAGCTTTATCCTTATCCTTTTCCTTTTTGCTGCCGGTCAACTTCCTGACTGTGCTTTTTATCTTGTCTGAAACCTGCGTTCCCGGGCTGGATCTGCGCGGAGAATCCGGCTCCGCTTCCAGTTTGGGGCCACGTGAAGGAGGCGGTTTGGGCTTGTTCCAAGGTTTGTATGGGGTTGTCGAAGGCCCGGACGCAGTTGCTGTCACTGATCCCGTATGCACCACAGGAGGCCTGGGCGGTCTGGGTGGCCTTGGAGGCCTGGGAGAAGGTGGAGGTGGCGAAACCCACACATAATGAGCAGGTGGATACCAGGGATGATAGTAAACATAGACTGGAGGTCTGGGTCTACGGTGTCTGTAACCATAGTAGATGCTGACCTTGTGATAAGCCTTTTTCACATCCTTTTCCAGATGAAATACAAACACGGAGGGTTCCTCAAGTGCCTCGCACTCATCTTCATGCGTGAAGGGAACAAAGATCTCTTGGCGGATGGGCACATAACCCTTTTTGGTGATCATCAGCATGATGTGTCGACCGGGTATCCCCTCCACCAAGTCCATATACTCGTCCATCAAAACGGGATAGGTGGGCGTGGGCGTAGGGCTCAGATACACGTCCGCATCATACAGGGTCACATCCGCTCCCCTGGGCTTGGTGATCACCCTAAATGCGCCATACATGGCGTCTTCAGCAGCGAGGCCAAAGATCAATAAGACCAGCGATATTGTGAGCAGGACTCTTTTCATGACTTAGCTCCTTTTATTTAATGTTAAGATTGGCTGAGGCAATCACAGGCAAGCAGTCGCCTCTAACCTACTTACACATCAGGCTGCAAAATCCTGCAAGAAAAAGCTGTGTTTACTTGAAATAATAGTAAAACCCAACCTGCGGGATATACATCACAATGTCGTCACGATCATCGTAAGTGATGGGGACTTCAAAAGCGAGGCGGAAGTGACGCGTGATGGAAAGCTCTACGCCGGGGCCTATGCCCACAATCCAGTCTTTCACATTCTGGTACTCACTTTTGATGGGTACCGTACTTACTCTTGAATATCTGCTGGAGCTTGTGCCGGCATATTCAAGCTTGTATTTGGCAGAAAAGACCTTCTTCTTGCCACTGGTCATCGCACCGCCACCGATCAAATAAAAGCGGCCTTTGTTGAAATGATCCAGCATAATGATGCCGTTTAAACCTATCTCAGCCTTGGTGCTCCGGCCACTGAGCTTACGCCAGATATGACCGGTAACATCAGGAGTGTAGATGGCATTGTAGTCTGTATAGGGATCCTCAAAACGTACTTTGTTGGAGCCCTTGGTATAGGCTCCCAAAGTGAGCTGGAAACCATATTTGTCACCCATCCAACGCATGGCATAACCACTGCCGCTGGCGGTGCCGAAATGCAGTCCCATGCTGTTGCGATCATTGTATTTCTTTGCACTCAAAGTGACTGCAAGCAGCACCATGATCGCTACTAAAGAGATATTGCGGATCGTCTTCATAATAAACCTCGTCATTGCTTTTTATCTGCGGTGCATGGTAAGGGAAACGAGCCTCATTGTCAAGGATAAAGTGCAAAATGATGGATTTTGTTATTATATGGATGCGGCCTGCGGCGTCGGCAAGTTGTCAATTGCAAGCTGCATTTGTCAGGTCGCTTGGTAGAGCGACCGTACTGAGTAGTATCGCAGCCACCAGATACAGGGACCAAATTCGGTTGAAAAGGTGAAGAAATGGTTCGGGGTAACTATAAGCCCCTTCGTGAGTTAGCGGCGTCATTTGTGAGGAGCTACTATTGATGCAGCACGAGCCGGCATTTTACTTTCGGCCAGAAGGGGTTAATATTTGACCATATCGTATCGCCTACGCCGGCAAGCGATTACGGGCTTTATTTTGTGGATTATTCTCTACAAAGTGAGGTCGTCAGTGTATATTATGGAGGGAGGTCTTTGGTCTGTGGGGTTTGATTTTCATCGCTGAGATAAAATGCTTGCCAAATATACGCAGCATTTTAGGCTTGCTCCAAGAATAAAAGAATGAGGTGATCATGTTCAATATTCGCAAAGCATGCTTACTGATAGTAGTTGTGTGTCTTTTAGCACCTGTATATGGCTTACATTTTGCCCGTTGGGATACATCCATGGGCTCCTTTACCGCAGAGATTTATAATGGCCTCATGCCCATCACGGGTGGAAACTTTATCAGTCTCACCAACAGTGGCTTCTACAATGGATTGATCTTTCACAGGGTAGTGCGGGGCTTTGTGATCCAGGATGGCTGCCCCAACGGCACGGGAACCGGCGGCCCGGGCTACACCATCCAAGATGAGTATCATCCTTCGCTGCTACATGATAGCGCTGGAATGCTGGCTATGGCCAAGACTGCGCAGCCCAATTCGGCCGGCAGCCAATATTACATTACCCTCGCACCACAACCGGGCTTGGATGGTCGCTATTCCGTGTTTGGCAAGGTGGTGGACGGCCTCAATGTGGTGTTGGAGATAGGCCAAGTGCCTGTGAATGCAAACGATAGACCTCTCACACCGGTTACCATCAATGAGCTGAGGATGCTGGATCTGATGGTTGATTGCGTCATGCCGGAGATAGATGAAGTGGTGGAAACCAGCCCCAGTGAAGAGCCCCTTTTCGCAGTGTTGGCCTTCAGTCAAAACTATCCCGTGACTTATACCTGGAAGATGGATGACCAGGTTGTCTTGCAAGGTGTGGATGAATTAACGATCAACCATCGCTTCCCATCGGGAAATCATAGCTTGAGCTGCACGATAGAAAACGAGGAGTGGTCTCACACTTTCACTTGGCAGGTTCAATCTACCGGTAGTGATGGCGACGATAATGTGCTGCCTGCCAAGCAAAGCATCTCGCTGAACCCCAACCCTTTCAGGGAGGGCACAGCTATCAAGCTCAATTCACTGCAGCCACAAAGCCTTAAGGTCTATGACCTGAAAGGAAGACTGATCCGAGACTTTGGCCTGGTGAAAGGAGAGCTGTATTGGGATGGCAGGGACAGCCAGCAAAGAAGCTGTGGTGCCGGAACTTATCTGTTTAAATACGGAGACAAATGCAGCAAGGGAGTGCTGATGAAATAGTGGCCTTGGGCCAAACCACTATATCCTGAGCCCCAGCTCTTTAAACAGACGTAAAAAGTCCTGCCGCAAGCGCTCGGCTCCATACTTTGCGACCACATCCTGACCGGCTCTGTCCAATAAGGGTTGCACGACTTCAGGATGATCGAAGCTGTAGAGCAATCTCTGTGTGTAGGCGTCGGTGTCTACGCCGTCAAAAAGATAGCCACTGATGCCATCCTGGATCATATTGGGCACACCGCCCACATTGGTGGAGAGGATAAACACCCGATTGACCATCCCTTCGATGATCACGACGGGAGTGCCCTCATTTGTGGATGTGAGTACCAAGGCGTCCAAGTCGGCGTAAAGCGGCTTGAGATCAGTGAGATAGCCGGTAAAGATGACGTTGTCTTGCAGACCTCTTTTAGCGACCTTGCGCTTCAAGTGGGGCGTGAGGTCTCCATCGCCCACAAAGATGAAAGTGACGTCCTGCCTGTGCTGTAGCACCTTGGCGGCAATATCAATGAAAGCATCAGGATTCTTGATGGCGGTGAGCCTGCCCACAAAGCCTACCAGTTTGTTGTCCAAGGGGATGTTGTAGCTTTGTTTAAAGCGGTCTACATCACTCTCTTGGTGGGCAAACTCCTCAAAATCAAAGCCCAAAGGGATGACTCTGATCTTCCTCACGGGGCAGATCTTGTAGCGGATAAGCTCGTCTTTCTGCTGAGAGCTGATGGCGATGATGCGTGTGCTGATCAGGGCTAAAGCTCTTTCTACATTGATGGATACCTGGCTCATGAAGTAGCCGAAATAGCCTGTGAAGTTGTTGCCGTGGAAGGTGTGGATGATAGTCCTGACTCCGGCTAACCTGGCGGCTATCCTGCCCGCAAATCCGGCTTTGGCGGTGTGGGTGTGAACGATGTCTGGCTTCAGCTTCTTGATGATCCGGTAAACCTTAAAGACAGCAAGTAGGTCTCTGAATAGGTTGATAGACCTCTCCATTTCAGGCACATGGAACAGCTCCAGCCCATATTCCTCTGCTTCGCTGAACATATCCTTTTCATGGCTTTCGCAGCGTCCGCTCATGATCATGCTGCTGAAGTGGGCTTCGTTGAAGAGACGAGAGAGGATAAACACGTGTTTGGCTACGCCGCCGATGTTTAACCTGGTGGTGATGTTGAGGATGCGTATCTGCTTCTTGCTCAAGCCTTAATCTCTCATCATTTCGTCCAGAGCATCTATCACTTCCTGGGTAGTGATCGCCTTGATGCAGCGATAGCTGTAGTCACAACCCCTCTGGTTGCAGCCGCTGCATCCAAACTCGTGGAAGAGGTATCTGCTCTGCTTGCCCAAAGGTCCACTGATATGAGGAAAGTTTGGGCCCAACAGACCTAAGGTCGGCACTCCGGATAAGGCAGCTAAGTGCATGGGGCCGGAGTCGTTGCCCACAAAGATCTTTGCCGTGCGGATGAGGTCAAAGCTCTGATACAGAGATATTCCGGATTTGTCTCTGATTGTCCTGAACTTGCTGTAGCTTTTGATGCGCAAGTTTATCGCTCTATCATCGCTGGCACCAATCAGATACACGGCATGAACCCAGCCTTTTTCCAGCAGGTATTCAGCTATTCTGGCAAAGGACTTTTCACTGTAGCGTCGGCCTTCAAAACGCGCTCCAGCGTGGAAGACAGCATGGTTTAAAGACTCTTTCATCCTGGGGATTTCCAAGTCTTCAATATCATAGGTCTTCAAGCCCAAAGCCACAGAAATAGCCATGGGTCTTTGGGACAGGTGGCATTTGCGCATATCTTGCACGCAACGTTTGGCTTGGATTCCTGCCAGTTCAAGTCTGAAGCTATTGAGGTAGCGGTTGCTGAAGGTGAGGTCGTTTACATAGCCGATGATGGCTTTGGCATTGGAAAAGATAGCCAAGAGGGAATTGCGCACCAACCAACCGGGAATGATGATGAGATCAGCTTGCAGACTCCAGAGTTGCTTCAGGGTGAGCCAAAAGCTTTGGTGCTTTATGTAGCGATCAAAGGCAAAGAAATCCTTTTGCACATCACAGAAAGCAGCAGGGAAGCAAGCGGTAAGCTCAGCTTGGGGCCACTTCTCACGCAGGGACTCGAAAAACATGGTGTCACAGACGATGTCTCCCAAACCGCTCAGATAGAGGACACAGACGCTTTTGGGCTCTCTATCAGACAGGCGTGTAAAAGCTTTCCTGATTATCCAGAAAAACCAAGTGAGATACATCATCAAGATCTTGCTGGTGTTGTTTATCCTAAATTCTTTCATATAACTTTGCCAGTTGGTTGGTTAAGTGTTGTCTCTCATATTGTTGGATTGCTGCCAGATCGGAGCCATAGTTTTCGGGGTTTGCCAAAAGCTTCCTGAGGGCTGCTGTTATCTGCTCAGGGTCATTGAGATGGGCATATTCGCCGCTGTGAGTTATCTCTATCAGGTCTTTGACCACGCCGCGGGCAGGACCCAAAGCCAAGATGGGTCTTTGCGCTCTGAGCAATTCAAACACCTTGCCTGAATACACATCCTCAGATTGCTTGTCGTCGTTGATCAAGAGCAGGTTTATCTTGGCTCCCAGTGCTAACTCTATGGCTTCTTGATGGGATACATAGCCGTGGTAGCTATAAAAGTCATAGCCCCCTTTGGCGATGGCAGCTTGGGCACCTTCATTGATGGTGCCTACATGCATCAGTGGTAGCTGCAACTCCATATCTTTCATCACCTGCAAAAGTGGTAAAATGCTGCGTCGTTGCAGGTCATAGAGTTTACCCATGTAGTAGATGGAATCTGCGCTGGCAGGATTGGGCTCCAAATCGAGGAAGTCCGCTTCGTCGTAGCCATTGGTGATGCAGCTTGCTTTATTCTTCAGCCATCTAAAACGCTCGGTATAGGTCTTTAGAGTGCCTGGGGTCACAAAGACGGCTCTATCACAATGTCTGAGCACTCTTTTATCCCAGTAGCGGATGATATTTTGCCTGAAATGCGGGGTGGCTTCTTCAAAAATGGGCTCAAATTGCCAGGCATCACGATAGTCTGCCACCCAGAAGATGCGGTCTTTGAAGCACTTCTTGAGCATGATGCCCACCAGAAAGGCGGAAAAGGGAAAGGCAGCGATGTATACGT
This sequence comes from Candidatus Cloacimonadota bacterium, assembly GCA_029781115.1. Classification (GTDB taxonomy): domain Bacteria; phylum Cloacimonadota; class Cloacimonadia; order Cloacimonadales; family Cloacimonadaceae; genus UBA3900. Next base: position 82,173 of record JAKOXG010000004.1, on the reverse strand, counting down.
TGCGGATCTTGTGCTTCTTGATCAGCCGATAGCTATAGATAAAGGCAAAAGGCACCCAACCTATCTGTTTATCAAGGGGAAAGATGAGGTGGTTGATTGCCAGCAGAAAGCGAAAGAGCACAGCCTTGAGAGCACTTTGGCCCCCCTGAAAGCGTATTCTGGCTACCTGATCCACTGCTTTACCTCTAAATCCCCAACTGGGCGTCTTGTGGATGACGGCTGAGGAGGGCACTTCTGCGCATAAAGACTCATCCTGCACAGTCTTGGGAAGCTGTTTGGGAGTCACCACATGACAGAGCCAGCCAGCTGCAGCAAGATACTTCAAAAACTTCAGCGGTCTCTGCACTCCACTCTCACCGGTGGGTGGGAACTCATTGACAATCATCAAGATGCGCTTATCAGCCCTCATAGATTTCCACTAACCTATCGATGAGCTTGTCCATCATAAAATGCTCTCTTACGTGTATCTGCCCTGCGCAGGCGATCTTGGTTGCTGCTTCACGGTTATTGATGACCCAGCGGATTTTGGAGACGAGATCACTCACATTCCTGGGTTCACACAGGAGACCGGTCACACCGTCGCGCACCACTCCATCTATGCCCTGACCTCGCACTCCGATCACCGGTAGTCCGGCTTCCATGGCTTCTATGTAAACGATGCCAAAGGTCTCACTATAGCTGGGCAAAGCAAAGAGGTCAAAGCACTTGTAGGTGTTGCGCACTATCTCGTTGGGCTGAGCTGGGATCATGTTGATCTGCTTTTCCAAACCCAGGCTGAGGATCTGGTTTACCAGCTTCTTCTGCTGCTTGCCTGAGCCGATGATGGTGAGAGACATGTCTCTGTATTGGCTTTGCACCCTGGCAAAAGCGTGGATCAAGATGTCAAAGCCCTTGGTATCCACCAAATTGCCCACCGAGAGGATATTGAAGTTCTTGCTCTCTATCTTTTCTTTGATGTGGCTCAGGGACTCATCACTACATTCCGGCGTGGGCATGATGGCGTTGCCGATGTATTGGCTTTTGTGCGAGGGGACGATGTCCTGCATGCGTGTAAGCAGTTGTTTGTTTACAAATAGCACCTTATCCCAGACGCGAAAAGCTTTGGGGAGCGTATTCCGGTAGATGGATCTGGGCCCAAACCGTCCTGCTCTCTCGGGAAGCGTTTTGATATTATGGACGGTGAGAATCTTCTTGGCTCGCTGTTTTGCGAGCAGGTCTTGCATGCACAAAAGCTCGGGCAGATGCCGGCAATCATGCACGTGAATGATGTCCGGATCATAGCTTTCCAAGACCTCTTTCAGCTTGGGCAACACATATTTGTGATAATAATATGTGGTGAGCGGGAAGAAAACCCTGCTTTGTGGATAATACACTTGGATCACGTCATATTCAGGCTTTTGGCTCACTTGCACTTTGTATCTTGCTGGAAACCAAGAGGAAAACACCCTCACCTGATAGTGTGCTGCCAATGCCTGCACCTGATGCAAGACAAAGACACCATCAGTTGGGTTCTCCGGACGCGGGAACATGTCGGTGATTATCAATAGTTTTTTAGCGTTATTATCCATAGAGTCCCCATATATAAAGAGGGCTTTTTTGTCAATTGGAGAATTGAGCCCGCGGCTTATTTGCTGATCCAAAAGAAAATTCTTGCCAAAAACCTTATCTCCTAAAAGATGGTCTAAAGCTCACTTTTTGGCATGCTGAAAGGCGAGCCCTATTTTGTAATTATCTGGAGAAAGACGAATGGAAAAAATCAAACTCGGATTGATCGGCTGTGGACGCATATCCAAGAACCACTTTGACGCTGTCTCCCAAATCCCTGAAGCAGAATTTGTGGCGGTGGCGGACATCATCCCCTCCAAGGCTGAAGCCGCAGCCAAAGAATACGGAATTAAGAGCTTCTATACTGATTATCATGAGATGCTGAAAAAGGAAAACCTCGATGCAGTGAGCATCTGCACTCCAAGCGGAGTCCACTCCAGGATCGGCGTGGATGTGGCCAATAGCAAGGCTGCTGTGATCACCGAAAAGCCCATGGGCATCAGCATCGACCAAGCCGATAGCCTGATCAAAGCCTGTGATCTGAACAATGTCCCCCTCTTTGTAGTGAAACAAAACAGGCTCAACGCCACTCTGCAACTGCTCAAGCGTGCTGTGGACAAAAAGCGTTTTGGGCAGATTTACGTTGCCCAATCCAACGTCTTCTGGCAAAGACCCCAGCAGTATTATGATGCCGAAAAGTGGCGCGGCACCTGGGAGTTTGACGGCGGTGCCTTCATGAACCAAGCCAGCCACTATGTAGATGCCATGTATTGGCTCTTGGGCAGCGTGGACAGCGTGATGGCTTACACTGCCACACTGGCCAGAAACATCGAAGCTGAAGATTCCGGCTCTGCCATCTTGCACTTCCGCAACGGTGTCATCGCTACCATCAACGTGACCATGCTCACCTACCCCAAAAACTTTGAAGGCTCCATCACCATCATCGGTGAAAAGGGCACGGTAAAGGTGGGCGGCGTGGCTGTGAACAAGATCGAGCACTGGGAATTTGAAGATTATGATGACGACGACCGCATCGTTATGGATACAAACTACCAGCCCCCAAACATCTATGGCTTTGGTCACAACCCCTATTATCGCAACGTGATAGACGTGCTTCTGGGCAGAGATACTCCTTCCACGGATGGTCGTGATGGCCGCAAATCTGTAGAGATCATCCAAGCCATCTACCTCTCTGCCAAAAACGGACAGCGAGTGTCTCTACCTCTATAAACAGCATCTTGCACTTATACGGACAAACAAATCTATTGACTTCCAGCAGAGTCTGTCATAGTTGTGCACTCAAAGATAGATACATAAGAAATGGAGTTTTGATAAATGCGTAAGTTTACCATTATCCTGATGCTTCTGGTGTTGATACTTGGTGCTTGCTCCAAGACCACCCAGAGCAGTAAAGTGAAGATCACCTTTTGGCACGGACTGAGCGGCCCCCTGGGAGATGTGCTCACAGACATGATCATCCGTTTCAACCGCAGCCAAAATGAAGTGGAGGTGGTCGCCAATCCCATCAGCAGCTACACAGCTCTCAGCCAAAAGCTGATGGCCTCCATCCAAGCCAAAAAGCAGCCAGACATCGCTCAGGTATTTGAATCCTGGACTTCCAAATACGTCGCCTCAGGCGTATTGGTCAACATCAGCGACCTGATCGCCAACGACGAAGACTTTACCGATGAATACCTGCAGGACATCTACCCTGTCTTTCTCCAATCCATCACCTATCAGGATAGCATCTGGTCTTGGCCTTTCAACAAAAGCGTGAGAGCCTATTTCTATAACAAGGATATGTTCTACCGCGCCGGGCTTGATCCCAACCACTTCCCTGCCACTTGGGATGAGTTTAGGGACTACTGCCGCATCTTCACCAAAGACGGCAAGCCCAGAGGAACTTACGGCACCAACTACGTCCCCAACGAATGGCAGTTTATCAACCTGTTGAGCCAGGCAGGCGGAGAAATCATAGACGAAAACGGCAAACCAACTTTGAACAGCCCTGAGGGCGTGGAAGCGCTCACCTATCTGACCGACCTTCTGCACAAAGACAAAAGCGTCTATCAGACCCAAGCCTATGATGGTCAGAACGACTTCATGGCCGGCATTGTGGCCATGTATGAGGGTTCCAGCGTATCCATAACTCACATGAGGCAACAACCCATCAACTTCAATATCGGCTACGCTCCTCTGCCCACCTATCGCACCAACAAGAGCGCCATCAGTGGAGCCAACATCGTTATCTTCAAAAGCGGTGACAAGAGACGTGAAGAGGCAGCCTGGAAGTTTATCAAATGGTTCACAGACACCGAGCAAACCGCCGAATGGAGCGCCAGAACCTGTTACATGCCACTACGGAAAAGTGCACTGAAGACGGATATCTTACGTGATTTCCTGGCAGAATCTCCCCAGTTTGAAGCCATCTTCGCTCAGCTCGAAAACGCTATTTTCGAGCCCCAGATGGGTGCTTGGTTTGAAGCCAGACAACAGCTCAAGGACTATCTGGAAAAAGCGTTCAAGAAGGTGCTTACCCCCAAGGAAGCACTGGATCAAGCTGCGGCCAAGTTTGCCGAGCTCATCAAGGAAGAGCAAGGTTAGTAGCATCAGCTTAGGAAGGTTGAAACAACGATGACCCTCTTTGAGAGAGCTCTCAAGCGGTACAAACTCAAGTTCAATTCAGCTCTCATGGGCAGAGCTGTGATCGCATGCCTGCTGATCTTTCTCGCTTCCATACACATCTACTACATCTCTTGGCTGGGTTTTGGCCAGCGCGCCACCGTGCTCCCCTATATCAACATGACCCTGCGCACGGGCACGGCACTTTTCTGCATCTTCCTATTGCTCAGAGCTTATAATACGCTTTGGAACGACCTCAAAACCGCCCGCTGGATGGACATCACTGCCGGTAATGACGACGACATCTTCCAAAACCTCTACGAGCTGAGGGAGCAAAAAGAGAGCCCTGAAGTAATAGAAATCTTAGCCATCGCCGCAGATAAACGTGCAGAGGAACATCAGCTCAAGCCTCCACCCTGGTTCAACATCACCCAAATCTTCTTCCTCCTCTTCTTTCTTGTGGGTACCATCACCTTTTGGGCTATGTCTTGGGATTCCTTCAGCTTAGCCATCAAACAGTTTTACACCAACAGACCCCAAAGCATAGTCTACAAAGAAACCCTGGAAGTCACTCCCGGCAATATCACCATCGGCCGTGGCCAGGAAGTCTTGATCGAGGTGCTGAACCCCGAAACGAGGTTGGAACACAAGCTCTATTTCCGCTACGACAAGATGTTCAGAGAGTTAGCCCTCACGGATTGGCGTTACCTTTTCAATTCTGTAGAAACAGACATCGAATACTACATCACAAACTCCGTCGCCACCAGCGACACTTTCAAAATCACCTGTCTGGACGAACCTTACGCCCGCCAATGGAGGACTACCGTAACACCTCCGGCTTACACAGGCTTGAGCGCCGTGGTTGACACGCTTTCTCAGGGCAATATCGAGGCTTTTCTGCACAGCTTGGTAAACCTGAACATCCAGACCAACATCCCCATCAAGCAAGCCCAGATGCGCTTTTCAGACGGACGCACCCTGCCCCTGAAAGGCAGCGGCAACAGCTTTAGCACCCAGTTTAGAGTGCAGAAAGCCGAGACCTGGTATCTGGAACTCACCGACGCTTTAGGCCGCAAAAACCGTCCGGAAGAGAAGAGCATCAACATCATCACCGACTCTCCGCCGGAGATCAGAATCCTCTTCCCCGCCAAGGACACGGTGCTGGATCAGAGAATGAACATACCCCTGATCGTGAGTGCCAATGACGACTTTGGCTTGCGTGACCTGCAACTGTTGTATCAGATCAACGACGCCCCTGCTCAGAACATTACCATCAAAAGCATCATCCCCGGCAAAATCATCAATCTGGATTACGTCTTCGACCTCGCTCCTTTTGGCCTGTTCCCCGGTGACAGAGTCACTTACTGGATGCAGGTTTGGGACAATTCGCCCATGCACCAAAAGGCAGAGAGCGCCCGCTATGTAGCGCGTTTCCCTTCCATCGCCGAGATTTATCAGGAAATCGAGCAGAAGGAAAACCTCAAGACCAGCGAGCTCCAGAGCGCAATGGAACAGGCTAAAGACCTGCAAGAGGAGTTCGAGCAAAAACGCCGGGAACTGCTCAAAGACCCACAGACCGACTGGGAAGACAAAAAGCAGCTTCAGGACTTGATGGAAAAGCAGGAGGATTTGGCGGATCAGGTGGACAACCTGGCTGAAGATTTCCAAGATTTGATCAATCAATTGCAAAACCATCAGGCTCTCTCCGAGGACGTCCTGCAGAAGATGCAGAAGATACAGGAGCTGATGGAAGAGATCGCCAACGACGAGCTCCGAGCCGCCATGGACAAGATGAACCAGGCTTTGGAGAGGATGAATCCCGAAGAACTGCGCAAAGCCATGGAAAACTTCAAGTTCAGCATGCAAGACTTTATGGATCGTATCGACCAGACTCTGGATTTGCTGGAAAGCATCAAGAAGGAACAAGCCATGGAAAAGGCTTTGCAGATGGCTTCTGAGATCGAAAAGAGCCAGCAAGCCCTCAAAGACAGAACCTCGGATCCCGGCAACAAGCCGGAAAACCTGGCCACCGATCAGGACAACATCGGCTCCAGCTATCAAGACCTGAAAGAAGCACTGGAAGACCTGAACAAGATGCTGGATCCCAATAAAGATCGTGACATCAAACAGCAACTTGAGCAGCTCAAACAGGACATGCAGCAGAGCAGACCGGAATCAGACATGCAAAGCAGTTCCCAAAACCTGCGAAGCAACAAGCGCTCCGAAGCCCAAGCGAATATGGAATCAGCCTTGCAAAAGATGCGCCGCTTCACGCTCAAGATGAACGAAATGAAGCAATCCATGGGCGGCCAAAGTCAGCAAGAAGTCACCGCCGCCATGCAGCGCGCCGTCCGAGAGCTCCTCATCTTTTCCACCAACCACGAGAAATTGCAGGAACGCCTGGGCAAAGACCCCTACCCCATCATGCAGGAGCTGATCGCTCAATATGATGGCCTGCAGATACTTATCAACAAATTCTTCAGCACACCCCAAGTCAGCATGTTTGTGCCGCCCAAGTTTTACTTGGACCTCAACGACACCAACAACGCCTACCGCGACCTCTTCATCCAAGTATCTGAAATGCAATACTATCAGTTGCCGCAGCAGATGACAAACATCCTCAAAGGGCTCAATCTGATGGTCTACGACCTCATGCAGGCTCTGAACAACGCTTCCAGCGGCAGTGGCAGCGGCGGCGGAATGCAATCCCTGATGCAGATGTTGCAGCAGATGGGACAGGAGCAGATGATGATGAATATGCTCACCCAAGCTCTGCTGAAGCAGCTCCAGGAGCAGGGCGGACGCATGGATGCCGCCATGCAGCAACAGGTGCAAAAACTGGCTTCCGATCAACAGCGTTTGGCTGACAACCTCAAACGCGCACTGCAAAACGATCCTGAGGCACAAAAGCAAGCCAACACCATCAAACAGATCATCGAAGAAGCGGAAGCCGTGGCACGGCAACTGAGATCAAATCAGCTCAATCCGGACATCATGAGACGTCAGGAGAATATCATCTCGCGTCTGCTCGATGCGCAACGCTCTATCAATAAACGAGATACCACCCAAAAGAGAAAGGCTGAAACCGCCAAGCAACAATTCCCCTCCGACGCCTCCCAGATGGATTTGCAACAGCTAAGAAGAGCCGCCATGCTCGATGACAGCTACAAAAGCCTGCCCAACGCCTGGCAGCAGGTGATCATCAAATATCTCAAGCTACTCTCGGATCAAGCCCAATGAAATACCGCTTTCTCGCCTTAATCCTGTTGCTATGCAGCTTTGGCAGCCTGCTTTGGGGACAGTATGACCAACGGCAAATCCTTTTGCAACAAGCGCAAAATTACTATTCCATGAGGCAATACACACAGGCGGAAAACCTCTATAAGCAAGTCTTGGAACTGGTTCCCACCGACCAAACCGCCATCATGCAGCTCCTCAATATCGCTTACATGACCGGCAATGTGGACAAAGCGGAAGAAGTCCTGGATAGATATGGGGCGTATTTGGCACCTATCACCCTGTTGGATCATCAGATACAGATCTTGGTTTATAGAGGCCAAGCAGAGGAAGCCTGGCCCAAAGTCCTGCGCAGCATCTCCATGAATCCCAACGATCAAAATAGATACAGAACCATCGCTTCCTATTATGAACGCAGAGGCTTTTTTGAATATGTGCAAAGGATTTATCAGCTTGGCAGAAATAACTTTAACGACCCCAACCTCTTCGCTTTGGAATACGCCAACAGCGCCCTCTACGCTCAGCGATATGAGCTGGCTTTAAATGAATACTTGAGCTGGTTGGAACGCAATCCCGCCAATCTCTACTTCGTCAACAATCAATGCAAAACCATTCTGGGAGCGGATAGCACCCTGATAGACGTGATCAGAGACAAAGCCTATAGCAGCTCCGGCATCGTGCTGAAAGAGCTTTTGGCCGGCGTTTTGGTGCAACGCAAAGACTTTGCCCAAGCCTTGGACGTCTACAAGAGACTCTCTCCGGACAAGCTGGTAAACTTTGCCAATCAACAGTTTAGTTCACGTCAGGATGAGGTCGCCTACCTGGCTTTTGAATATCTGGAAACCATAGAATCAGACGTTTTTCGCAAAACCCAATACCTCTTCAACCGCGCAACCATCGCCCATCGCAACCTGGACTACCAGCTGGCGGACTCCCTTGTCACTGTCGTAATCCAAGATTCGCTGCTCAATCTGCCCCAGAACCGTTGGCGTAGTAGCGTGGGCTATTCCGCACGTAAGCTCAAGAGCGAGCTAACCTTAAGTTTTTCCCACGATCCTGAGCAAGCTATAGAATGGTTGAACCAAGCCAAGGAATACACCAGATCCACCAACCAACTCGCAGAAATAGAGGTGGAAACAGCGCGCCTCAACATCCTGAACCAAGATTTGGAGACAGCCAAATCCATTCTCAGTAGAATAAGCGACCCAAACTTCGCCGAGCAAAAAGAGCACTACATCTTCCTCATTGCCTTATTTGAAAACGAGATAGAGCTCGCCGACAGCCTCATGAACGAGCAAATCATCCACCGCCCCGAAGGCAAATATACAAACGACTCCATTTACCTGATGATGCACCTGCTAAACCTCTCAGAGAGTGGCAAAACCCATTTCCTGGATTCCTATCGAACTTACCTGCTGCAAGATCACAACGCCATCGACATGTTGGCTGAGATTTTTGCCGAAGACCCGGATGAAGAGCTGATGATCTTGGCGCTGCAATGGGCTCTGGAATTTGATCAGAGGGACAAAGCACTCGCTATCTTGGCACATGATTGGCAAGACCCAATCGCCAAGGAATATTCTGCACTTTTGGCTCTGCTACTGGAAACAAGCAGCAGCGAACAGCAACGGCAAGCCCGGGAATTTCTCAAACAATACCCCAATAGCGTCTTTTCCCCTGAATTCAGGTCTATTCTCAGCAGCCGCCCCCTCTGATTTCAATCACCGCAATTCACCTACCAATTTAGTAGGAATTAATTGCTGAGTCTCGACAACAGAAAAGGCAAGCCTAAAATCAACATTTGACCTCAAAGAAACAATCGGTCACGCATAACTGCCGTTTTCGACCCTCCTCAAATGCCCATTCCATGCGGCCTCCCCACTCCTTCCCTGCTACCCTCTTGCTCCTCGACCAAGTAAGCAGTAAGAAAGTAGTAAGTTAGGAGGAGGAGCCGAGCAGGGGCTGAGGCACCTTTTGGAGGGCGGCAAGCCGGCGTGAAAAGTCAAATGTTTTGCAAATTATGGTTTATTGCAAACAAATTATGTCCTGAAAACGAGCACTATTTTGGGAAAAAGGAAGGGTAACAAAAGGGGTGAGAATTACGAGTATTTTGACGCTGGAAGTTACTACCGCTTCTTGTGCCACATGATGATCTCTTTTTGCTTTCTCACCTCAGCCGGTTTGGGGACATGAATAGGCTTGCCTGTCTCAAAATCCAGGCCGGTGTAATACATAGAGGTGCTGATGGTCATGGGTGTGGGTGTAAATTCCTGCACCTGCTCTACCCTGATTCGGTTTTTGATCAGCCACTTTCGCATGGCGATTGCTGAGTTCAGGTTCGCACCCGGGTGGCCAACGATCAGATACGGGATGATTTGCCGCTTGAGTCCTGCCTTTTTGCAGCAGTGAAAAAACGAGTTGGAAAAGCTCATGTATGTGTCTATGGAAGGTTTACCCATCTTCTTCAGCACCTCGGTTTCGCTGTGTTCAGGTGCCAATTTCAGCCTTCCGCCCGCATATTTGGTAGCCAAAGCCTGGATATACGCCGAACTGGCGACCGCCATGTCGTGCCGCAAACCGGAGGCAACAAAGACATTGCCCACGCCCGGAATTTGCTCGATCTCCCTCAAGAGATCAAGATGCAGCTGCTGATCGTACTCCAGATTGGGGCAGATGGCAGGATAGAGGCAGCTTCGCCTTTTGCAGCTCTCCGGCCAATCAAGCTTGCAACGGGAACCATACATATTTGCCGTGGGACCGCCCACATCCGTGATGGTTAACTTCTTGCCCCTGTGCTGTTTGGCCAGTTTTGTCGCTTCTTCCAGAATGGATGCTTTGCTTCTGGAGCTGATCCGCCTGCCTTGGTGGGCAGCGATGGTGCAAAAGTTGCAGCCGCCATAGCAGCCCCGGTGTGAAGTGATGGAGCTCTTGATCTGTTCAAAAGCGGGGATAGTCTTGCCCTCATAGCTGGGATGCGGCTCACGCTCAAAGGGCAAGGCATAGACGCTCTCCAGTTCTGCAGGTATAAGCGTCTCTGCTGGCGGGTTGTGTTTGAGCAGTCTGCCGCCATTTATCTGATACAGCACCTCGGTAAGGTGATGTTGCCAAAAGAGTTGGGTGCCTTTGTGGAAGTTGAGTTTATCTATGGATTCCACATTGGAGGGCAGCATCACTCCCTTTGAGCCGTCGTCGTCGGATGAGGCAAAGACCACGGTTCCTCTGATGTCTTGCAGCTCTGATGCGCTTTTGCCTGCATCCAGTGCTTGAGCTATTTCCACATTGGCCCTCTCCCCCATGCCGTAAACGATGATATCCGCCTTGCTGTCTGCCAGGACAGAGGCGCGCACCTTGTCCTGCCAAAAATCATAGTGAGCCACACGTCGCAGCGAGGCTTCTATCCCGCCCAAGACAACGGTGACATCCTTGAAGAGGCGTTTGACATGATTGGTATAGATGATGGTGGCTCGGTTTGGGCGCTTGCCTATCTCTCCATCAGGCGAATAGGCGTCGTTGTTGCGCATTTTGCGCTGGGCGGTGTAGTGGTTTACCATGGAATCCATATTGCCGCTGCTGATGCCGAAAAACAGGCGTGGCCTCCCCAAGCGCTTGAGGTCATCATCGTTGGACAAATCAGGTTGAGCGATCACGCCCACTTTGAAGCCATTAGCCTCCAAAACTCTGCCGATCACAGCAGTTCCAAAGGAGGGATGATCCACATAAGCATCGCCGGTGATGAGGATTATATCCAGCTCACTCCAGCCCAGGGCGGCCATCTCTTCTTGAGTGGTAACCAAAAAAGCCATGCTATCAAAAAAAGGCCGATGCTAAAGAAATATCGGCCTTTATCTTGAGACACGAAATTGCGTCAGGCATTAACCCTGATGATGTTAATCGCCTGGATGCCTTTATCGGTATCCATCAGATCAAAAGTGACGATTTCATCCTGCTCGAGGACTTTCAACTCCATCGGTGAGTTTGTGACAATCGACTTCCAGTGAGCGAAGTATTCCTTGTTGTCCTCAGTGGTTATGAATCCATATCCTTTGTTCTTGTTAAACCATTTTACTCTTCCTTTCATTGCTTTACCTCTTATCTTTTATTTGCATTACCAAATATATTATAAGCCGATTCTCGTCAATACAAAAGACTTAATTTCCTAAAATATAACTTTTTGTGAGCCGAAAACCACATTTTTGGTTGACAGATTGGTGAGGGTATAAAAGATAGCAGCCGTGACCTAAGATTATATGTATGGAGTTTATAAACTGATGGATGCGCATGTTTTAATTGTAGACGATGACCGCTTGCTCAGGGAGGTAATAGCTGACTTTCTATTGGCAAACGGCTATAGGGTGAGTACGGCTGAAAATGCATCCATTGCCTTGGCGAAATTCAATGTAGGAGAGTATCAGCTCGCTATTGTAGACCAAACTATGCCCGGCATGAGTGGCTTGGAATTGATGGCCAAGCTCATGGAGCAGGATCCGGATATCTATTGCCTGATCATGACCGGCTATCCCACCATTGATTTGGTCTACAATACCGTGATCGAGGGCAAATCAAGCTACATCATCAAGCCCTTTCAATTAATGGAGCTACTCAACATCGTGCAGAAAATACTCACAAGGTAATGATATGTATGATATAGTGCTAACCAGTCCCAATGCAGCAGAGCAGTCTGCCAGCACCCCTGTGTGGTGCAGAGCGGAATTGATGCAAGCCTCTGCTGCGCTGCATGACTATGAACCCAAGCTGATTAACGTGTATAAAGGCGAGGAACTGTTAGCCCAAATGCCAGTCTATGAGCAGAGTTACCTGGGTTTCACCAGGTTGATGCCCTCCAAGGGTTCCTTTTACCAAGGAGTGCACTTTTATCACAACGCAGGTATCGTCCTTGCCCGCAAGGGATTGGATGAGCTGCGTATCTGTTCCGAGCTCGCCATCTTTCTCAAAAAACATTACAAGAAGTTTAACATCACTCTGGCGCCTTCAAACTACGATATGAGGGGATTTATCTGGAACAAGCTCAAGGTGCAGCCGCTTTATACCTATGTCCATGATTATACTCTCTATGATTATACTCTGGATGCGCAACCCATGGGCAAGGAGCGCAGGAAGCTGAGGCTGGCAGACAAAGAAGGCTACACTTTTCAGGAATTCTTGGACGCCTCTGCCTTCATGGAGCTGAGAAATGTGATGTTTAAACGCAAAAGTATGCAGTGGAGCAAGGACGGCGACAGACTGAAAACGTATATTGAAGACTTGGCAAAAGTAGGATTGATCAAACAACACAATGTGTGCAGGGATGACAAAATAGTGAGCATCAACATCATCCTGCAGGGTGATGATCAGGTCGCTTACTCCCTCTTCCGCAGCAGTGTGAAAGAGGAGATGGATAAAGGTGTGAGCCTCTGGCATACTGATATGCTGATCAAAACCATGGAATCCAGCTGCAAGGTTTTGGATTTCTGCGGAGCAAACGTGCCGGAAGTGGCAAGATTTAAGGCTTCGATGGGACATCAGCTCCAACTGTTCTTCCGGGTAACTAATTGAGGGGATTCGGGGAGACTTTAGTATTATGATTGAACTAAGAAACTTTGAGGTACGATGAAGACGATATGTGTTTTAAAGGGCGGAAGCTCATCAGAACGTAAAATCTCACTGCTCAGCGGAGCTGCGGTCTCTGCTCAGCTCAAAGCTTTGGGATACAACGTGTTTGAGCTTGACCCTCAGGATTATCCCACGCTTTCAGACCTGATTGCAGCCATCAAAGCAGGCTCTGCAGATGTGGTCTTCTTTGCCCTGCATGGAGGCGAGGGAGAAAACGGTAAGATGCAGGCTGCCTTTGAGTTGGCGCATATCCCCTTTACGGGTAGCGGCTCCAGAGCCTGTTGCATCACCATGGACAAATATATCTCCAAGCTCGTCGCCAGAGATATTGGAGTGCCCACAGCAGACTTTATCATCATGCGTGAAAACATGATTGTGGATTATAATACCGATGAAGATCTGAGCGGCTTCCTGGGCTCACTGGGACTGCCGGTGGTGGTGAAACCAAACGACGGAGGCTCCAGCGTGGGGACTTCTCTGGTTACTCATATCAAAGAGCTGAAACCGGCTGTAGAGCTGGCTTTCAAGGAGTCAAACATCGTCTTGATCGAGAAATACATACCCGGCGCTGAGCTCACCGTCACCGTCCTGGAAGGCAAAGCCTTGCCCGTGGTGGAGATCAAGCCTGTGGAAGGCTGGTATGATTATACCAATAAATACAACGAAGGGAAAACCGTCTATGTGGCACCCGCTGAAATAGACCCGGCTCTGTCACGTTTATTACAGGTCTATGCGACACGCCTCTGGCATGCTTTTGACCTCAAGAGCTACGCCCGGGTGGACTTTCGATATGATGGAGATAAAGCCTGGTTTTTGGAGGTAAATACGCTGCCGGGCATGACATCCCTCAGCCTCACCCCCATGGCTGCCAAAGCTGTGGGAATAGATTTTGCAAGACTAATAGAAACTATCATACACAATGTTTAAAATGGAGGAACAATGAGACATTTACCAAAGCTTCTCATTCTGCTTATGATAAGCATGATCCCTATGCAGGTGTTGGGCAACAACTTCAGCGGCACATTCATGCCGGATAATATACTCCTAAACGAGCTCAGCTCTGCTACATTCGATCCAGAAAACGCAGAAGGACAACCCCACCTAACCACCTTCACCATCCAGAACATCAGCTCTAAAGAACATACACTGGGCATGAAAATAGAGCTGAGCTGGAATGGCAAGAAAATGCCGGTGACAGAGTTTCAGTCCAGGCGCCCGATAGCTCCTTCCGAGAGACTCTTTTTGACCAATGTAGACCTGTTTACCAATGCATCAAGCGCTAATTTCGTCAGGGTCAGCGGGAAAATCACCTTTGATGACATCATGAAAATTGACCCCACCCTCAAGCAAGCTCTTCTTTCCGGATACTTCCCGGATGGCGTCATCAGAGCAGACATCAGCCTGAGGTCTGTCACTTCCGGGCCTTATGAGCCACCTTCCACCTTCACTATCACAGTGAAAAACACCGGAACCATCACGCTGCTTTCTCCCGGCCAGAAGCTTGGCAGCACTCCACCCCAAGTGAGTATGAAGCCTGTAAGCTTCGCCTGGAATGCAGTAAACACCGGCTTCAACAAAGCTTGGATCACCATCAAGGAGTTTCCGCAAACTGTGCCACCCACCCAAAACTCAGTAGCACTCACCGGATCACTCTTCTACGAGACACCGGATGAGATGGCGGCGCAAGATTTGATCAACAACTTCATGTTTGCAGAATATCTTCCCTTCAATGATGGCAGCTACTATGCTTGGCAAATCACTTTGGACAGATTCACCGAAGACAACCCCAAATTACCTCCCTCCAGAAGGCCTGACAGCGCATCAAGCCTCAAGAGTGATTGGTATGTATTTCAATATGTTACAGATGGCGGTATTGTTGGGAATATGAGCGAACTGAAAGCTCTGCTGATGAGTCTGGACAATGCAGACATCAATACCCTGATCGCAGCAGGGTTTGACCCCGCCGGAAACGTGATCCTCAATGGCAGAAACTATAGCGGCCATGAAGCCATCAGAGTGCTTCAAGAGATCATCACCAAAGACATAGATATCACAGTAGGGAACTAAGGAGGAACCATGAAAAGGACTATCTTTACTCTCATACTCATCGCCTTGATTTTTACAGCTTTAGACGCTACTGGAGTGGGACTTTTGACCGCCGCCAAAGGCAAGGTAAACCTCAGAAGGGGTGGCAAAGACGTCAGCTTCAAGGTAGGCGACAGCCTCAATAACCAAGATGAAATTCGCACCCGCAGCCAATCCTTCGCAGCCTATAAATATGTCGACAACTCCACCACCATCAAGGTCTTTGCCAATTCTTATGTGTTGGTAAACGCATCTCGTAAAGACAGAAACCTGGACAAGAACGTTAAGGTCTTTTCCGGAAGTGTCTTCACGAAGGTGGATCCCAAAAGCAAAGGCAGCATGAAGGTGAGCACCCCCACCACCGTGGCTTCCGTGAAGGGAACCGAGTTCCTCACCAGCGTAAACAACGATGGCGAAGTGACCTACATCGTTACCAAGGGAACTGTGAATGTGGAGATTCCCGACACCGGTGAAAACTCCGATGTGACTGAAGGTCAGACCGCAATCGTGGATAAGGATCTGACAATGAGCATCCGGGATACCACCGAGGAAGACCTCCAAACCTTGGCAACAGCGGAAGAAGGGTCTTTGGATGACCACACTCCCAACATCCTGAGAATCCCCATGGTCGATAAAGACGGCAATACCAGAATCATAGAAATAGAATACTAAACATCAGAGAAGTCATTATGAAAAGAATCATCATCTGCCTTGCGTTGCTCGGTATCTCGATTGTAGCTATAGCGCAGAACAGTCGCACGATCAACGCTCAAAACCAAGCCCCGGCGCACTATGCCTTCGGGGAAGACGTAATAATGCGAGTGGAGGTAAACCTCGGTGCTCCAATAGTCAAATCGGTGAGACTGCGCTACCGCCAGGCACATGAGACCGAGTACCGCTACCAGTATTTGAAGCGCCAATCCCCTGGATCACCCATCTGGGAGGGAGTGCTCAAGAGCTCTCATATCAAAGACAGAGACATCCAATACTATTATGAGTTTGTGCTCGATGATTATAGAGAGGAGATCCTCCCTTATGAGTTTGACGTCAATGGCCCCTACATCCTCAGCCCAGGCCCTATGCATGGCAAGCTGGATGAGGGTTTTGTCCTGCTCAGCACCGAGGGTGAGTTTGAATCAGACGCCTTCGTGTTTGCCGTCTCCTTCTTTGAGATAGCGCAGGCAATCGATCGCAGCACCATCAAAGTGTGGATTGGCGGCGTGGACGTCACCAAGGATTGCACCATCACGGATAACGCGGTAGTCTATAGAAACCCGAAAGTCAAAGGTGGAGAAGCACGCGCCTTAGTGACCGCTATCAAAGACAGAGGCAGGGTGCAATCTCAAATCTGGGACCTCAAGGTGCCAAGGGGCAAGGCTCGTATCCCGGTCAACTATTCGGGAAACATCAACTTTGCCTCCAATGTCTATGATCACGACTACTCTGCGGGACTGACCAATGTCTTCAAGAACAAAAACGACTGGATGACTTGGGGAGAAGCCAGCATCAATTATGGAGTCATCACTGGCTTTACAAACCTGCTCTACAGCTCGCTTGAAGATAAGAACGCCCAGAGGGTAAACCGCTATACCCTGGGCTTCAAGCTCCCCGTCTGGGAGGTTATTGCCGGCGATTACACCCCCAAGCTCAGCCAATTCGTGCTCAACCACCGCAACCAGTTTGGCCTCTACAGCAAGCTGTTTGGCAGGCAGATAGGCATAGAAGTGCTGGCGGGAGAAATCGTCCGCGCCACCACACTGCCGGATACTGACGACAACGGATTACCCGTCGTAGCTCCCGGTGGCACATTCCGCCAGGAAGTGATAGGAGGCAGATTGCGCCTGGGCAACGAACAGGGCTTTTCCATCGGCATCAATGGCGCAAGAAACCGTGACATCATCTCATCCCTGCCCAAAGCACAATACACATACCTGAACGCATATGGAAACGAGGCCTACAGCGTTACACCTCAGGACAATATGGTGCTAAGCGGCGACCTGAAGATCAATCTCCCTGAGCAAAGCGTGGTCTTGGGTGCTGAAGTTGCTGCCAGTCTTCTGAACACCAACACCTTGGATGCCACCATTTCTATGGAAGATATAGAACAGATCGCCCCCGAATTGGACTTTATCAATCCTGATGAGCTGTCTGAGCTCTTTGTGATCAACCGCAACATGCAGCCCTTCATGCCCAGTATTGATAACTTTGCTGCGACCGCCTTCCTCCGTACCATCGTCTTCAACAACCTGCTCAACTTCAGCTTTACCGCGGTGGGAGGTGCTTTCAACTCACTCAGTATCAACCAGTATCCCAAAGACACATCGCAGATCAACATCACTGATCACTTCTGCATCGGACGCTATTTTAACTTCAATGGCGGCTTCAATCGCACTCAGAACAACCTCTCCCTCACCCGCAATGAAACGCAGATCAGTGACTCTTGGTTTGGCCAAGCGATGTTGCGCATCCCCAAATTCCCATATCTGAAGGGATCGTTCTTCAACACTGTCACTACCAACGAGAACAATCCCAGGGTGCAAGACCCCGCCCAATTTGTGCCCCTCAAGCGTAATTCAAACAGTATCTCTGTGGGCTTGGGATACGACATCAAGCAGATTCCAGTCGTGCCATCACAGCTGGACATCACCTACAGAATGGGCACAAACAACAGCCTGCAAGGCGCAAATGAGAACCTGATCTATGAAAACTTCTCAAATAGCATCAACTTCTCCATGACCAACCGCCTCGTTGTGCTGCCCCTGAAGACGCAGTTTGTGTTCTCCAAGTCAACCCAGGACAAGGACTTGGTATCCAGCGACCTTTCCAACAGCAACTACAACCTGTTTGCCCGTGCTGACTATGCCTTCCTGGCCGAAAAGCTCATCCCCTTTGCCAGTTACAGGAGAGTCAACCTGGTAGGCGACAGTGCCGATCAATCCTTTGATTATATCACTCTCGGCTTGGATGCCAGCCCCATTCAAGATATGAACATCAGCACCGGCATCAGCAAGAAATATCAAAAAGACAAAAACGACCCAAACTACAAAAACAACCTGCTGACTTGGAACTTCCTGATCTCTCAGAGGTTTTAGGTTAGGCAGATAAACGATAAGGGAGGCCACCAAGACCTCCCTTCTTTTTGGGATAAGGAGACCGGATGAAAGCACTAAAAGCGATTCTCACGCCCCTGGTTATTTTGGCAGTGGTCAAGCTACTGATGTTGGTCGGCTTTTTTGCCAAGATCGAACACCTGGCTCAAGACAACCTTTTCCGCCTCAGAGGTGCTCAAGACTTGAGCGATCAGATAGTAATCGTAGGCATTGATGACGAGACTTTCAACGCCTTGGATGAACGCTACCCCTTCCCCAGGGAATACTATGCCAAACTGATCGACAACCTCACTCTCGCAGGCGCAAAGCTCATCGTATTTGACCTTGAATTTACCGAATCCACCGACAACTTTGACGATGAACTCCTGGCACAGACTGCCGCAAAGCACCAAAACGTGGTCTTTGCAGGCAAGATCATAGAAACATCCGGCAGAGACACTCACCAGCAACTGCTGACTCCCGTATATCCCATCATGTTGCACAACCTCAGCTGGGGTGTGGTAAACCTTGGCACAGACGAGGATGGAGTGATGCGCCGCTACTCACTTTTCCACGACTTTGCCCAAAAGAATCAATACACCCTGGGTGTAGCCGCTTTGGCCAACCGCAGAGTTTACCAGGCAGACTGGGACAAGCACATCCAAAGCAGCGGCGGCCACCTGAAAGTGACAGACAAGAAGATACCCATCGTTGGCAACAACGAGACCCTGATCAACTACTTTGGCCCGGCTCACCACTTCCCCTATGTCGCATTTTCCAGCGTGATAGACGATTCCCTCACCGCCATGCCCGGCTACATGGGCTATGAAATGGACGAGTTTTATGACCTGGTTGAGCAGGGAGTTTTCCACGATAAGATAGTGCTGATCGGAGCCGACACCGCCGAGCTGCACGACTACTTCAGCACCCCCTTCTCCTCCAGCATCCAAACCCCGGGAGTGGAAATACACGCCAACTTCATTGAGATGGTGCTGCAGAATAAATACCTTAGCCACGTGGATTTTTGGCTCTACTTGGGCATTCAGGCCGTCTTGGCCATCCTCTTGTGGTTTGTCTGGAATCGGGTGAAACCCGTTTGGGGAGCCATCATCCTGCTTATCCTTGCTCCCACCCTCTATTTTGCAGCCTATCTACTCTTTATCCAAGCAGCCATGATCCTGCCGATCGTTCAGAGCCTGCTGCTGTTCTTTGTCCTCTACATCGTGGCTCTGGTAAAGCAATATCTGGCTTCACTCAAAGAGAAACGCTTCATCCGCAACGCTTTCCAGCAATACATGGCACCCGAGCTGGTGGACAAACTGCTCAAAGACCCCAAAAGCCTGCAATATGGCGGCTCGTTGCAGGAAGTGACGGTGCTCTTCTCAGACATCCGCTCCTTCACCACCTATTCCGAAAACCACAAACCCCAGGAGACGGTGCAAATCCTCAAAGAATATCTCACCGCCATGGTAGACACCATCACTCACAATGACGGCATCGTGGACAAGTTCGTAGGCGACGAGATCATGGCGCTGTATGGGACGCCTGTTCCATTGCCCAATCCGGCACTTTCAGCCTGCAAAACCGCTCTGCAGATGAGGGAAAGACTCTCCCAACTCCAGCGCAAATGGCGTGAGGAAGGACGGGAGGATTTTGAGATCGGCATCGGCATCAATACCGGCCAAGCCGTGGTAGGGAACCTTGGTAGTGAGCAGATCTTCGACTACACCGCCATCGGCGATACCATCAACCTCGGTGCCCGCCTGGAAGCCATCAACAAAGAATACGACACCGAAAAGCACATCATCATCAGCGAATTTACCTACGCACAGGTAGAAGACCTGGTAGAAGCCCGCTTTTTGGACGAAGTGAAGGTAAAAGGCAAGAACCAAGCGGTTAAGATCTACGAGCTGATAGGCCTGAAGTAACGCCCTTCCGGCGCCCCCTCCACAGACCGGAAAAGCCGAACACAAAAAAAGCCGACACCATAAATGATACCGGCTACATAGTGGGTTTACGTTTGTTTATTTGAGCATCTTTTTCAGATGATCGACGTATGCCTCGGGACCGCCCTCGCGATACCCTGTTTGGCCTATTATCTCTTCCTTGCTATTGAGCAGGATCACGGTGGGAAAGCCTTTAATTCCAAAGCGTTCTGCCAAAGCTTGATTGGCTGCCTGCACCTCCTTGCTCTGAGCGGATTCTCTGGGAAAATCCAGGTTCAGGAGCACGAGGTTTTCCTCGGCATATTCCACAAACTCTTCCTTTTCAAACACTTCTTCCATCAGCTTGATGCACCAAATGCACCAATCCGATCCCGAGAAGTTGATCAATACGGGCAAGTCCTTCTCTTTGGCTGCGGCTATGGCTTTCTCATAATCTGTCAGCCAGATTCCTTGGCTTTCTACCTTTTCAGTCTCTTCGACCACATTTTGCTGAGCTGCTTCCGGATTTTTACATCCAAGCACATTCACAAACATCAGCATAACCATTATTATTGCTATATATCTCAAGGTGTTACCTCCAGACCATTGACATATACTTTTACGTTGATTTGTGCGGCTTTACGCAGCATTGCCATCACTCCACAATACGTTGTGGTGGAAAGCTCTACCGCCCTGTAGACCTTGTCTTGGGGTAGATCCTTTCCCTCAAAGTGAAAATCCACATTGATAGTGTGATAAGTGATGGGATGCTCGGTAGTGGATTCCGCCGCAATGTCTATTTTAAACTTATAGTCTGTCACCCTCATCTTCTGCAGGATGGAAACCACATCCATCCCGGAACAGCCACTCAAAGCAGCCAGAATGAGAGGCTTGGGGCGGGGGCCTTTGTCCTCTCCACCAGCTTTGGTGTCCAAATCCATCAGAAGATGGTGACCCGACAGTTCGGCGTCAAAGAGCGTGTCTTTGACCCAGTTTGTGCTAACGGTAGTCGCCATCAGCTCTCCGTCATGCAGGCCTGCAACAGCGCCTCATATTGCTCGACGTAGGTCTTCAATGCCTTGTAGACATTGTCGATTTCCTTATCGGGCAGCCCGGCGATGATCCGCTTCTGCTGCTCGAGCAGGGTCTGTTGGCTGTTCTCTGCCAGCTTTTTGCCTTTCTCTGTGATGATGGCATACCAGCAGCGTCTGTCCTTTTCTGAGGGACGGCGGGTGACCAGCTTTTTGTTTACCAAGTTGTCCATGATGCGTGTGATACGGCTGTGCGAGACATCCAGGGACTTGGCAAGTTCGTTCATGTTGACCGGTTCATTCACCGTGCTGAGGTAGTTGAGGAGCTGACATTCCATCTTTCCTGCCTGCAGGCATTCTTTTTGGACGTAGTCTATCTCCGTGAGTACCACCTGAAGCCGGGTGATGAGATCGAGGAAGCTTTTTGCACTTGAACTCATGTTTTTCTCCTTTGTTTTTGTAATTGTTATTTCTTAAGTAAGCCTTCTATCTTGGCTTTGTCAAAACCAACAACTGCTGCGTTGTTGATCCAGATCTGGGGCACACCTTGTTGCCCCGTTTTTCTAACCATATCTCTGAGCGCAGACGCATCTTTGGATACATCTACGTATTTGAAACTATAGCCGGATGCCCGGAAATAATCTTTAGCCTTTCTACACCAACCACATGTGGGGGTGCCAAATATTACAATGTTTGGTCTCATTTTGAATACCTCAACTATACAATAATCCGATTACCCCCTCAAAACAAGTAATTTTTGAATTATTATTAAAGTTGTGGCTCTTTCCCCGCCTGCATTATGCAAGATAATTGCCAAGATAACCAAAATAGTGCTTGCCTTTTTCTGTCGTTTTTGAAACGTGGTTTTAGACAAAGGAGATTAAAGATGGCTAATGGCTTTTTTTGTTCGGATTGTGGCTATGAGACCTCAAAGTGGGTAGGCAAGTGCCCTGCTTGCGGAAGTTGGGGCACGCTCAAAGAATCCGACAGAATCATAGGAAAGAAAGGCTCCAGCGGACCCAGAGCAGAGCGCGGCAAACCCACCCGCATCATTGAAGTGAAGGTGGATGAAAGCCCACGCATCAATACCGGCATCAAAGAGCTTGATCTGGTATTGGGCGGCGGCATCGTGTCCGGCATGTTGAGTTTGATCGGTGGCGAACCGGGGGTTGGTAAGTCCACCCTGATGCTGCAACTCTCGCAGTGGCTCGGCTCCATGGACAAAAAGGTGCTCTACGTCTCAGGCGAAGAGAGCGACCAACAGATCCGCCTGCGTGCTACACGCTTGAACGTCAACAGCCCCAACATTTGGCTCTATTGCACCAACGACGTGGAAGCGATCCTGGATGTGATCGAAACAGAAAGTCCCGACTTTGTGGTGATAGATTCCATCCAATCGGTGAGCACCTCCAGCGTGGATTCCATCGCTGGCAGCGTCACTCAACTGCGTGAAAGCTGCAACCGCTTTGCCCGAGCCGCCAAAACTTGGGGCATCCCCATCTTTATGGTGGGACATGTGACCAAGGAAGGCCTGGTAGCCGGGCCTAAGATTATCGAACATATGGTGGATACGGTGCTCTATTTCGAGGGCGAATCCCGTGGGCAATACAAGATCCTCCGTGCGGTGAAAAACCGCTTTGGCGCCACCAATGAGATCGGAATCTTTGAGATGACAAACCTCGGCTTACAGGAAGTGATCGACCCCAACCACATCTTCATGAGCCGCGACCCCTCCCTGAGTGGAACTGCCATCAGCTGCGTGATGGAAGGCAGCCGCAGCTTCATCGTGGAAATCCAAAGCCTGGTCACGGCATCCAGCTATGGCACGGCGCAAAGGGTGGCGGTGGGTTTGGAGCAAAAGAAACTGGCTATGTTGCTGGCCATCTTGGAAAAGCACTTGGCGCTCTACCTGCGCAATAGCGATGTATTCGTCAATTTTGCCGCCGGTATGCGCTCCAGCGATCCTGGCTTGGATTTGGGCATTTTGGCTTCCCTGATCTCCAGCATGAAGGATACCCCCTTGCCGCCAAAAGCTGTATTCATCGGCGAAGTGGGGCTCAGTGGCGAGCTCAGGCCTGTTAGCCAGATGGAAAGCAGGATCAAGGAGGCAATCAAACTGGGCTTTGAGCAGATCTACATTCCCGAAAGCAGCAAAACCAAGGCACGCAAAGCGGTGATCAAGATCAAAGACCTCAGTGCCGTGTATTCCCTTTTCAGCTGATCGCTTAGATAGCAGCATCTCAAAACACTGTGTATTTTGCCCTGAGAAACTGACGCCAATCTCCCACCATTTTGGTAGGAGATTCCCTCTGAGACCTGATACCGGAAAATGCCAGTTGAAAATCAATATTTATCTCAGAACTGTAATACTATCACATAAAACCGCCTCTTTCGACCCCTCTCAAATGCTGATTCCATGCGCCTTGCCAACTCCTTCCCTGCTGCTCTCCTGCTCCTTGAGTAAGTAACGAGTAAGAAAGCAGGCAGTTAGGAGACTGAGCGAAGCGGGTGCGTGGGCGCCCTTTGGGGGACGGGCAAGCCGGCTGAAAAGTCAAATGTTTTGCATATTCCGGTTTATAGCAAACAAATTGGGGCTCAAAATGAGCTACAATTTGAAGTGAGGGAAGTGCGGGGCAAAACTTATAGTTGACAATCACAGGGCTTTTTGCAGACTGTCTCCTATGAATTCAAAATCGTTTGTCTATGCTCTGCTCACCGCTGTAGTGATTGCGGGGCTGCATCATATCTTTGCTGCAGGGAGTTTTGCCTTCCCTGAATATCGCCTCACCGAGGGGCAGGTGTCGGATATTGAGCTGATTTCTCCTTTTGATTTTCCCATCCTCAAGAGCGAGGAGCAATTGAAAATCGACAGGGAAGCCGCTTTGGAAAAGCTGCAACCACCCTTCAGTGTGTCTGATCAGGTGCGTTTCGACTCTTTCAGCTCTTTGGATCGCATTTTTGCCACCTTGAGACAGTATCCCGACCGTAAGGATTCCGAAGACTTGGCAGTGGAATTGAACAAGCTCAAAGCACCAACCAACGCTGAGTTTTTGGCTTTGGCCACCAGCGATGCTTCCAGAGAGCGTGCCTATTCCACCATCTACGACGCCATTTCCAAGGTGTATAAAACGCCCATCTACGATATGGCTTTGGGGGATAGCCTCACCCTGTATGAATCCGATGAGCTGAAGCGGATTTCGGTGGAAGGCTTTCAGGAATATGGTGAAGCCAAGACCGCTTTTCAGGATGCCCTGAGCAGAAGCGGTTATTCTACTTTTGCCGGGCAATTGAGCGAAAGGCTCGTGCATCCAAACCTGTTGGTGGATGAGAACAAGTATCAGGAGCTCAAGCAGATGGCCATCAATGCGGTTCCCACGCAGGAAGGTGAAGTGTTGCAAAATGAGATCATCCTCAGGAAGTATTCGCGGGTGAAAAAGAGTGACCTGAACAAGCTTAATTCGCTCACTGAGGCTTATAAAGCCAGAAATTTGACACGCTCACCTTGGCAGCGCATGGGGCTTTCCTTGGGCATGTTGCTCTTTGTATTGATCATATTGCTGCTCACAAACAGTGCTTTCCCTCTTTTGGTGCCCAAGAAATTGGCGCAGGATTCCATCGAGCTGCCCATCAATCTCAGCTTCGTTTTCACGGCTGTCTTTGGCGTGTTGAGTCATCATGTTTTGGGCGTCAATAACGTCATCATCCCTTTTGCGCTGATTCCGCTTGCCCTCGCTGTTTTGACCGGTTTTGAATTTGGCATCTTTTTCGCCATCGCCAATGCGCTCATCCTCAATCCTTTCATAAACTGGGAGCCCTACGCCCCTGTGATACTGCTGCTTTCCACGCTTATAACGCTGGTGTTTATACGCAGAATCAAGGCCTGGCATGAGCCGGTCAGGATCTGGCTGGTTTTGACCGTATCCATGATCGTGGTCGGTCTTTCCATCTCGCTTTACAAAAACGATCCCGCAATCATCATCCTCAGAAATTCCGGCTATGCCCTGATCTCGTCTACGCTTTCCATCTTGGGTGCTGCAGCGATCAGTTCTTATTATGAACGGCGCTGGAACAGGTCTACCAAACAAACGCTCCTGGAGCTGCTGGACTTCAACCATCCACTCTTGAAGAAGTTGGCCACCCAGGCGGTGGGAACCTATCATCACTCCCTGGTGGTGGGGAATCTCGCAGAACGTGCCGCGGAAGCAATCGGAGCGGATGCACGCCTCACCAGGGTTGGCAGCTATTATCACGACATCGGCAAGCTGGTAAACACCGAGATCTTTACCGAGAACAACGAGGATTCGTCCAGCATTCACGATAAGCTTGACCCTCAGGAAAGTGCCAGCATACTGAGAGATCACGTGAGAGAAGGGGTTGCTTTGGCACATAAATACAACATTCCCAAGGAAGTGATAGACATCATCCAAGAGCATCACGGCACCAGCAGCTTGAGGTTCTTTTTGGATGCGGCGCAACGGCAGGGGCTCAATCCGAACGTGGAAGACTACAGCTATGAAGGCCCCAAACCCCAGAGCAAAGAGTCTGCTTTGGTGATGCTGGCAGACATCGTGGAATCCACCACCAAGTCCAAAGACCTCAGATCCAAGGATGAACTGGAAAAGATCATTGACGACACCATCCAAAGATTGATTCGGGAGGGGCAATTTAACGAAGCACCCATCACCATCAGCGATCTGCAAAAAGCCAAAATCGCCATGCTGCCGGTCTTGGAAAGCATCTATCGCAAACGCTTGGACTATCCGGATGAGCAAAAGCCCAGAGATGAGTGAACCTCCCGCACTGGACATCATCAACGATACAGATGAGGAAATCGAGACCGCTGTTCTGGTGACGATGGCGGAAGAAATCCTGCGACAAGAGCGGCCTGACTCGCAATGTTATGCCACGCTTTATATCTGTGATGATGAACAGATGCAGATCTTTAACAAGCAGTATCGAGGTGCAACCCAAGCCACTGATGTGCTGGCATTTGGAGCCACACAGGGCAATTTGGAGCCAGAGAGCGGGACGGCAAAAACCTTCTTGGGTGATATTGTTGTTGACATAAATCAGGCTTACAGGCAAAAGGGTTCAAACTCAATTCTCAAGGAGATTCAGATATTAGTGATTCATGGCTTGCTACACTTGCTGGGCTATGATCACATCAAAACACAAGACAAAAAAAACATGGAACAAAAAGAAAACTACTATAAACAAACACTGGTGGGTAGATAAGACGTGGACGACGGTTCTGCATTTATAATGATAGTGCTTTTGATGCTGTCAGCTTTCTTTTCAGCATCAGAAGTGGCCTTTTTCTCACTATCCCGGATTTATCTTAAAAAGCTTGAGGGCACTGAAACGGCCTCTGCAAAACGCACCTTGAAGTTGCTGAAACGGCCTCACAGGCTGCTTATTACCCTGCTTTTGGGAAATACTTTCGTCAATATGGCACTTGCGTCATTGGCTACTTTGCTGGTGATCCAAATAGCCGAGAAAACCTCTCTGAACCTCTCATGGATGGTGAGCTTGCAGGTGGTGGTCACCACCGGCTTGATCCTGCTTTTTGGTGAGATCATGCCCAAGCTGCTGGCTCTCTCCGTGGCCGGCAGTTTCACCAAGTTTGCGGGCATTCCACTGATAGTGCTGCAATACCTGCTCTTCCCCATCGTATGGCTATTTGAGCAGTTCTCCAACCTCGTCTCCAAAAAGCGTGGCGTGGATGACAACGTGCAGAGAGGCATTTCCAGCGATGAATTTCGCAATCTCATCCATAGCGAAAACTCAGCCAACTCCCTGGATGAAGGCGAAAAGCAGATATTGGCCAGCCTCTACAGAATCCGGGAAGCACAAGTGAGTGAGATCATGGTACCGAGAGTCAAGATTCAAGCCATCAACGTGGATGCAGAAATCTCAGAACTCCGGGAATTGATTATCAAAACAGGCTATTCCCGCATCCCCGTATTCAGGGAAACGGTAGACGACATCATCGGGCTCGTGTATGTGAAAGACTTTATTCTCGATAACCAAAGGACGCCAATCCCTGAATTGATGCGACCTGCGTGGTTTGTGACCGAGAACATGAAGGTCGAAGCGCTTTTGAACCAGCTCAAGCAGCGCAAGATGCAACTGGCCGTGGTGGTGGATGAATATGGCGTGACTTCAGGCTTGGTTTCGCTGGAAGACATCCTGGAGGAGATCGTGGGCGAGATTCATGATGAGTTTGACCAGGTGGAAGCGCCCGAGATTTTGGAGAAATCGCCCACCCACTTCACCGTGAGCGGAAGCTGCAATATCAGGCAATTCAATCAGCAGTTTGATGCGGATTTGGATCCCGATGAGTATGACAACTTGGCGGAATATCTGCTTTCACACTTCAACCATGTGCCCGCAAAAGGCGAAAGTCACGTGTTGGAGGATGGTTTGCAGATCATGGTGATGGAGAGTGATAACAAGAGCATCAAAACCGTGGATGTGCATTTGCCCGAGAGAAAAGAAGACGAAGATGAGATCTAAACTGACGCTCTTCCTGCTGATGCTTACCCTGCTGGGAAGCGGCTTACAAGCAGTCACCATGGATTACAAGGTCAAGGCCTTGGGGCTGGAGGTGGTTTCCTTGAAGATAGGCAAAGAGCCGGGCAGCCTGTCTATCTGGGTTAAGTCTCTGATTAACAACAAGATATTTCCATACGTAGACAATAGCTATCGCATCAACTACAACTCAAACTACTTTCCCACCAACACGGAAAGAAAAGTCATCAACAAAAAGACAAGGTGCAACTACTACACAAATTACAACTATGCCACCGGCTCTGCCCAATTGACTACCTCCGACCATCAAAACCAGAAATACGGCATCACTAAGCACACCAGAGAGCTGTTTTCCCTCATCATGATGTTTTGTGATGGCAAAGGGAAGGCGGGCACCTATGAACTGGATGCCAATGGCTCGATGTGGCAAGCGAAAGCGAGATATCTGGGCACCTCCAAAATCAGCACCAAAGCAGGGAACTTTCAGGCTCAAGGATGGAGCTTTAGCTTTTCTTCCGACACACACACCAAACCGCCCTATGTCGACACCCTCACCCACAACATCTTTTCGCCAAAGAACAATACGGAATTTTGGGTGGATAACAAGGGCACACTGGTGAAAGCCAAAGTATCAAGGGGAGTTTTGTCAGCGAGCTGGGAACTGGTGAGCGTGAATCCATGACAAGCCCCAAACAGAGCAATCTGAGCCTGTATCTCTTGATAGGATGGTGGTGCCTCATCTGGATCCTGTCCTCCATCCCGTCTGCTGATTTTCCGCAGATGGAAATCTTTTCCTGGGATAAGCTTG
Source organism: Candidatus Cloacimonadota bacterium (assembly GCA_029781115.1). Lineage (GTDB taxonomy): Bacteria > Cloacimonadota > Cloacimonadia > Cloacimonadales > Cloacimonadaceae > UBA3900. Next base: position 53,690 of record JAKOXG010000004.1, on the reverse strand, counting down.
CGCATTTTGGCATCTACTTTGTGCTGGGCTGTTTGCTCAATCTGCGGATGAAGCAAAAGGGCTATTCCTTGGGCAAACGCACCTTGATCTATGTTCTGGTGCTGATCACCGCTTTGCTCGATGAGCTGCATCAGAAGTTTATCCCCGGGCGCAACGTGTGTGTATATGACTTTTTGGCCAATGCATCCGGCTTGCTTGGCGCCTGGATTGTGGGGTTGTTTAACCATGGTAAGCGTGCAGAATCTTAGCCTCAGCTTGGATGATAAGCCCATCCTCAAAGACATCAGCTTTGAGCTGGGCAATGAAAACAACCTCATCATCTTGGGACGCAGTGGCAGCGGGAAAACCGTGTTGAGCAAGACTTTGATGGGCTTCTTCCCGCCTCAGGAAGGCAGAGTGATCATCGACAATGTGGACATCTATCAAGACGCTACTTCAGAATCTGACAAATCACAATTTGCCATCGTCTTTCAAAACGCTGCCTTGCTGGACTCCCTGAGCGTATTTCAAAATGTGGCTTTACCGCTTTATACCAGAGGTGAAAAAGATCTGGAGAAGGCGAAGGAAAAGGTGAGGCAGGCTCTCTTTGAAGTGGGCTTGGAGGATGCCAGCGAGAAATTTCCCGCCCAACTCAGCGGTGGCATGCGCAAAAGAGTGGGCATAGCCAGGGCTTTGGTATATAAGCCGCGCTACATCGTGTTTGATGAACCCGTCTCTGGACTCGATCCCATCACCGCGGATGAGGTGCTATACTACATCAACCGTATCGTGGAATCCAAGACCGCTACCACCATCACCATCACTCATGATGTCCGCAATCTGGAAAGAGTGGGCGACATGGTCTTGTTTTTGGAAGCAGGTGAAGCCCTATATTACGGCAGCCTGGACAAGCTTAGCCAGGAGCGCACTCCCCTGATCAGAGACTTTTTTGGATTTGATGCCCCATGAAGACGAGCGACATGAAAGCGAACCCTCTCTTTTTCCTGGCTTTCCTAAGCGCAATTGCCTGTAGTCTGCACATTGTGGAAAGTCTGATCACCAGGTCTCTGCCTCTGCCTTTCCTACGGCTTGGGCTTTCCAACGTGATCATCCTCTACCTGATCGTGGAAAACAAAGCCTGGCAGGCAATTATCGTCAACATCACCAAAACACTGGTTTCCGCTGTGGTAACCTTTACCTTTCTTTCGCCCAGCACCTTGATCTCGCTCGGAGCAGGCTTGGCAGCCGTTGTGATGATGGTTTTGGCCAAGAAGAGCAGGTTGGGATTCAGCATCTATGGAGTGAGTATCTGCGGTGCTACAGCTCACAATATGGCGCAACTGATCATCGCAAAATGGGTGGTTTTGGATAGAAGTGAGGTTTTTGTATTGACACCAATCCTGCTTTTGCTGGGATTGGTCAGTGGACTGCTTACTGCCTATATCATGCAGCTATTTTCACACAAGATTGAGGAAATCCAATGATAGATACGCTAAAAAACATCGACATCGATAGAGAGAAGCTCAAGAAGATTCTGCTCTGGGTATGCTTTGGTGCCTGTGTATTCATCGGCATCATAGTGGGCTTGTTCTGGTTTTACAGCGACGACCTGCCGCCCACCGCAGAGCTGAGAAACTTCACCCTGCGCACCGGTAGCGAAGTGTATGATTGCAATGGCAAGATGATCTATCTCTTCGCCTTTGAAAAGCGCAAGCTGGTCTCCATCAAAGAGCTTCCGGATCATCTGGTAGATGCGTTGATCGTCACAGAAGACAAGAGGTTTTTCAAGCATTTTGGCTTTGATCCGATCAGCTTTACCAGAGCTATCTTTGCAGACCTCCGTTCGGGAGGCTATTCCCAAGGTGGGAGCACCATCACGCAGCAGATGGCACGCAATATGTTCCTCACCTTGGATAAGAAGATTTCCCGCAAGATGAAAGAGCTGATCCTGGCCTTTAGGATTGAGGCCAACTTCTCCAAAGAGGAGATCCTGGAGATCTACTTTAACAAGATCTTTTGGGGCAGGCAAAACCACGGTGTGGAAACTGCTGCACTCTATTACTTTAACAAGCATGCCAGAGACCTGAGCCTGGCAGAATCTGCCACACTGGTGGGCATGATCCAGCGTCCCAACTATTACGACCCCATCAGCAAGCCGGAAAACGCCCTCAAACGCAGAGACCACGTGCTTTCCAGGATGTATAAAGCCAAGAAGATCACGCAAGAGGAATATTTGGCCGCCATCGCAACACCCCTGCGCTCCAAAGAAAGCCATATGAAGAGGTTTGCCTCGGATTACTTCATCGAACACATCCGCACCTATCTGGAACGCAAATATGGCACATCCAGGCTTTTTGAGGGAGGCTTGCGCATCTATACCACCCTCAATCCTGAAATGACGGCAGTGGCGGATTCTATCCTGAACTCCTACCTCATCCGCTTTGAAAACAGCGCAGGCAACCGCAACAAATACTCATCCGTCCCGCCCGGCACACGTGATATAGACACAAAATACATCCAGGGTGGCTTGGTCTTGATAGAAAATAAAACCGGCTATGTGAGAGCCTTGATCGGAGGCCGTAACTTTGAGCACAGCAAGTTCAACCGCATGACCCAAGCCAAACGTCAACCCGGCTCTGCCATCAAACCCATCTTTTACACCATGGCGGTGGAAAAGGGATATACACCCTCCACGGTTATCAATGACGCACCTTTCACTTTAGGAGAGTGGAGCCCCCAAAATGCCAATCGCAACTTTCATGGCTACAGCAGGATGCGCACTGCCCTCACCCATTCATACAACGTCTGGGCTGTGAAATGTGGCTATGATATCGGTTTGGATGCCATAAATGAAAGCTTTAAACGCTTTGGCTTGAATACCAAGGCGGACAACTTTACCGCCGCCCTGGGCTCCTACGAAATCACACCCATCAGCCTCATTTCCGCCTATACAGCTTTCCCAAATGAAGGCATGAGAGCCACACCCGTCTTCATCACCAAGGTGGAAGATATGTCTGGCAAAGTCTTGGAAAGAGGAACCGGGCAGCGAGTTAGAGTTTGCACACCTGAAGTAGCTTATATAATGACCAGCATGATGGAATCCGTTACCCGCAGCGGCACCGGAGCAGGCGCCAGAAGAGGCTATTCATGGCCTTCTGCTGGCAAGACGGGAACTTCGTCCAACAACTATGACTCCTGGTTTGTCGGCTTCAATAAAGCCTTCACTTTGGGGCTCTGGACCGGCTATGACAACAGCAAACTCTACGCCGGAAAAGCCCAGGCTTCAAGCATCTGGGGCGCCATCATGGCTCAAGCCATCAAGATCGACAACAAGGGACGCTACCCCGCCACGGACGACTCACGTTATGCCTTCAAAGTCCCATCCAAAGTGGTTAAACGCCACATCAATCCCACCTCTGGATTTACCGTACCCATGGGCGGCATCGAGGAATACTTCATCGAAGACAACATCCCGCCCATGGTTGCAGATACACTCAGCTACAATCAGTATCCCACTCAATGGGGTAAAGGTGGCTCACCAACAACCGAAAACTAACAAGGAACCAAGAGATTGCTTTTTAAGATCATCTACCATCTACTCATCTTAGCCATATCCATGGGCGTTGTGACCTATTTGGTTTACGTGATCAGGTTTTACTTTGGTTACAAGAATCTCCGTCCCAACCTGAGCTATAAAAAGCGCAGAGTCAGCATCGTGGTGGCAGCACACAATGAAGCGGCCAACCTCCCTGCCTTACTCACTTCATTGGTAAATCAAACCTACCCCCGCGAGCTGTATGAGATCATCATCGCTGATGATTGCTCCACCGATAACTCTGAGGCTATCATTCGCTCCTATCAAAACATGGGAGTGGAGCTGCACTACCTCAGGACTACGGGGCGTGAAAACGCCATTTCTCCCAAAAAGAACGCTATGAATCTCGCCATCTTGAAAGCCAAAAATGAGATCATCCTCACCACAGATGCGGATTGTATCGTCCCGCTCACTTGGGTGGAATCCACTGTGCAACACTTTACCGATGACGTGAGTGTGGTGGCGGGATACTCCCGAACTTTGCTGGAAGATTGGTCAAAGGCCTCTCTGGTGAACAAGTACGAACACTTTGACTTTGCTGCCACCTATCTGGTCTTGGCAGGCGGCTACACTGTGGGCAAAAACTGGGCCTGCATCGGGCAAAACCTGGCCTACCTCAAGTCCGCCTGGGAGGAGGTGGGCGGCTTTGAAAAGATTCAGCACCTCATCACCGGCGATGATGTGATCTTGATGCATTTGATGCGCCGTGCCGGCCACAAAGTGATCTTCAACTTCGACCCCCAAAGCTTTGTTTACACCCAGCCCATGCCCTCTTGGAAGGAACTGATCAGCCAGAGGACACGCTGGGCTTCGGATATGAAGCACCAATTGAGGCTGCACACAGAGTTCTTCTTCATCCTGCTTTCCCTGGCTTTCTTGTATTGGGGCAGCTTCTTTATGCTGTTCTTCAATTGGAAGCTGGCTCTATGTTTCTTTGCTTTCAGAGTGACGATTGAGCTCATCTTCTTCAACTATTCCAAGTCATATTTGGGCTTGGATGGCAAGAGGCTGCGCTTCTACCCCATTTGGGTGACAATCCAAAACTTCTTTTTGGTATTCACCATGGTCTTGGGCCAATTCAACCTCTTCGTCTGGCACGGCAAAAAGCCGCCTAAAGGAATGAAATAATGATTATATTCGACGACATCCCCAAAGCCTTCTACCCCATCTGCCAAAGCAGACCGGTTTCAGATATACGCTGTGGCATCCTCAAGCTGCGTCAGAGGCTCACCGCTCTCTTTAAAGACGAAGACGCCGGCCTCTGGATTGAGCCGCGTCTGCAGAATTTGTGGCAGGAAAGGCTGCCCGATTGGCCGATCAACCGCCCTGCAGCAAAAGGCGAACTGCTGGTCAATTCCCGCATCAAGCCCCAAGCGGAGATCATCCAAGCCATCAAGGCCCTGCAGCCGGGACAGTCCATCTTTGAAGGTGAATACCTCATCGCCCATAGAGCCGCTGAAGCGCTGTCTTTCCCCTTGGAAAGCTTTATCAATAGCCTGAACAAAGACCGGCAACAGGAAGGCTGGCTCTTTGGCAACCTCAGCGACATTGTCCATGCTTCAGAAAGCTTGATCCGCAAAGACTTTGAACAGTTCTTTTATGATAAAGACAACTTCTTTGAGACCGAGCCCGGCGTCACCATCCTGGAGCCCTATTCCATCTGGATTGGTGAGGGCGTAAGTCTCAGGCCCGGTGTGATTTTGGACGCCTCTTCAGGCCCAATCGTGATCGACGAAGGTGCCACCATCATGCACAATGCCGTGATCGTCGGCCCCGCCTATATTGGCAAAAAGAGCCAGATCAAGATCGCTGCCAAAATCTACCCCGGCACCTCGATCGGCCCCGTCTGCAAAGTGGGCGGCGAGGTGGAAGGCAGCATCTTCCAAGCCTATTCAAACAAGCAGCACGACGGCTTTTTGGGTCACAGCTACGTGGGTGAATGGGTAAACATCGGCGCAGATACCAACAACAGCGACCTCAAGAACACCTACGGCAGCGTTTTTAGCTATAGCTATCTTACAGGCAAGAAAGAAGATATGCGCACAATGTTCATGGGATGCATTATAGCTGATCACAGCAAGATTGGCATCAATTGCAGCATCAATACCGGCGCCGTAATCGGAGTGGGCTCAAACCTCTGGGGCAGCGGCCTTATTGATGGTTTCATCCCAGACTTTTCCTGGGGCAATGCCGGTCTTATGGTGCCTCACAGGGTGGAATCCTTCTGCAAAACAGCTGCACTGGTCAAGCAACGTCGCGGCCTGCAATTCAGCCCTCAAGAGGCAGCCCTTTACACCCAAATATTCAATTTAACTTATGGAGACTAAATGGAAGACAGTAGCCAAGCACTGGACTATATAGAGGTGGAATTCCGCAACGGAAGGCTGGGATACTACCAAAACACAAACAATCTTGCCCTGCAACCCGATGACCTGATCATCGTGGAGGTGGAACGCGGTGAGGACATCGCCCAGATCATCCATCTGGCCATTCATCCCTCGCAGATACCCGCTCTGCCCGAGAAGCCTTATGGAATCAAGCGCAAAGCAACCCAAACAGACATCAACAAGATCGAAACATTAGAGGCAGATGAAGATAAGGCATCCGGTATCTTTATGGACATCTTGGCACGCTACCCATTCGTGATGAAGCTGATAGAAACCGTATACCAATTTGACGGCAACAAGCTGACTTTCTTCTTCTCAGCTGATGGCAGGATCGACTTTCGAGTATTTGTGCGCGAGCTGGCCAATGTGTTCAGAACCCGCATTGAGCTGCACCAGACTACCGGTAGAGACGAAGCAAAGAGGCTGGGCGGCTTTGGGATGTGTGGCAACCAATACTGCTGCGGCAGCTTCCTGAAACGCTTTAGCCAAGTGACCATCAAGATGGCCAAAGACCAGAATTTAGCCGGCAATCTCTCCAAGATTTCCGGCCCATGCGGACGCCTGCTCTGTTGCCTCAACTTTGAAGAAGAATTCTATGTGGAAGAAGCCAAAGACTACCCCCTTCTGGGCACCTGCGTGATGTGTAACTCCCAACAGATGTATGTATTTAAGATAGATGTCTTAAACAAAAAGATTCACTTGACAGACGAAGATCAAGTAATTACGGAAATTACCCTCAAGGAATTCAACAAACTGGTCATCATCACCACTCCAGAACCGGAATCATGCTAAACAGCATCTATGGCATCAGACCACAAGCTTTAAGCTCCTTCATCGGGGAGAACTTCCCTGCCTATCGAGCCAAGCAGTTGCTGGACTGGATCTACGACAAGCTGGTCTTTGATCCTGATGAAATGAGCAACCTGCCCAAGGACTTTAAGGAGTGGCTTAAGGATAGTTTCGACTTTTCTCTGCCTCAAATCCTGGCTCTCGATAGCTCAAAAGACGGAACCAAGAAGTTCCTTTTGCAGTTGAGTGATGGTGCGAAGATTGAGTGCGTCATCATCCCCGAAGGAAAGAAAAACACCCTCTGCGTCAGCTCACAGACGGGTTGTGCCAGAGGTTGCAGCTTTTGCGCTACCGGCACCATGGGAGCGGGACGTAACCTGCTGCCGCACGAGATCATGCAGCAAGTGCTGCTCGCCTCCAGAGAGGTCTGGCCGGAGCGCATCACAAATATCGTCTTCATGGGTATGGGCGAACCGATGGACAACCTGGATAACGTGCTGGAAGCACTCATCTTACTCCAGGATGAACAGGGCTTATCCTTCAGTCCCAGACGCACCACCATCTCCACCTGCGGCGTCTTGCCCGGCATCACCAGGCTGGCGGACTCCAAGGTGAAAGTAAAGCTCGCCTTGTCGCTAAATAGTGCCATAAACAAGGTTCGAGATGGACTAATGAAAGTAAACACCATTTATCCTTTAGAACCTCTTAAACGTGCCTTAAAATACTTCAACAGCCAAAATCCCTTCCGTATCACCTTTGAATATATCCTCATCCCTGAGGTCAACATGGACGATGCCGCCATCCAAGCCCTGAAACGCTTCACCTCAGATTTGGCCGCCAAGATCAATTTCATCCCCTACAACCCCGTCGCCTCGCTTCCTTACAGATCACCCACCGCTGAGGAAGTGGAGGACTTTATGGCTCGCGCCGCCTCGCTGCCCCAAGCCATCACCCTGCGCCGCAGCAGAGGCCGGGACATCAACGGTGCTTGCGGACAATTAGCCACCAAAACCACCAAACAAGCTTAATAAGGAGACCCTCATGAATAAGATCGAAAAGATCGCCAGAGACCTATTTGGAGATGCACCCGCTGCCCGTTGCGGTGGCGAACATGGCATCTGCCTCAGTTGCGCCAAATGCAGAGCCGATCTGCCAGACCAGCTTTATAGCAGTTCTATGGGCGTGATCAGCGTGCTGGATGCCACCAATCTCAAAGCCGATGCTTCCACCACTGACATCAACAACCTCTGTGAATTGGCCAACGCCCACCACTGTGCCGCCGTGTGTGTAAACTCCTGGTTTAGCCACGTGTTGCGCCTGCGTTTGGTGCATAGCGTAAAGAACTGCACCGTGATCAATTTCCCCTTAGGCGCCAGCTCGCTGGAAGCTGTGGAAGCAGAAGTGACCAATATCCTGGAACACGGCATCGAAGAAGTGGACATGGTGCAAAGCCTCAGCTCCGTCAAAAGCGGCCTTCCCAAACTTTCTTACGACATGATCCGCAGCGTCGCTAACATCTGTCACCAGCGTGATGCGGTGCTCAAGGTAATCGTCGAAACCTGCCTCTTGAGCGAAGAAGAGCTGATCATCTCCTGCCTCTACGCCAAAAAAGCAGGAGCAGACTTTGTGAAGACCTCCACCGGTTTTGGCAGTGCCGGCGCAAAGCTGGAAGACGTAGCACTGATGCGCAGATGCGTAGGCCCCAAGATGGGCGTGAAAGCCAGCGGCGGCATCCGTGACAGACAGACCGCCCTCGCCATGCTGGAAGCAGGTGCAAACCGCATCGGAGCCAGTAACGTCTTAGCTTTGCTATAGGTTAAGGAGCTTAGAGGTGCAAGTCAAAGTAGCCGGATACAACATCGACAGCTCCCTGATAGCCAAGCTGGATTCAGACATCGCCACCCCGGAAGTGCTCTCCGCCGCCTATGCCCGCATCAGCCGCAGCAAAAAGAACGTGGAAGAGCTTAGGATAGAGGCACTTGAACACATCGCTAAAGCCAGAAACTCAAATGAGAAGATCATCTTTGAGATGGGGCATGCCTCCGTGGCCGAACATGCTGTCTTCAATCTCGACCTCATCGGCATCTCACGTCATCTCACCGAGCTGGTTCAACGCAGCCGCCTTGCCTCCTTCACCGAGAAATCCCAGCGTTACGTCACCTTTGAAAAGGACTATTTAGTCCCCGCCGAACTGGGAAAAGATACGGAGCTATCAGACGGATACACAGAGATTTGCGATACCTTATTTAAAGAATACCTTGAAAGCACGGAGCCCTTGGCTGAACACCTTGCCAAATGTAACCCCGACCTGGACAGACGCACGCTGCTCACCCTGGCCAAAGAGGATGCCCGCTACATTCTGCCACTTTCCACCAAAACGCAGATGGGCATGACCATCAACTGCCGCAGCCTGGAAGTCTTGCTCACCCGCCTCAACCAAAGCCCGCTGCAAGAAGCCAGGCAGCTCTACGAGCTCATCTATTCCCAAGTAAGCAAGATAGCACCCTCACTTTTGCGCTATACGGATGCGGACAAGGATTGCTTCAATCTGCCCGAACTGGACTTTGAGTGCAGCACCGCTTTACCCGCCAAACTGCCCCATTCACAACTGATCTCTGCCACAGAGAATGCCGATGCCCGCATCATGGCTCTCTTGTATTTTGAGCAGGGAAAAGGCGATCTCAAGAGCTTGGAAAAGCACTTTGCCACCTTAAGCCCGAATGAGCAGAGCGAACTCTGGCAAGGCTTCTTCCAAGGATTGAAACCCTGGCAAAAGCTGCCCCGTGCCTTTGAGCTAATGGAGTTTGAGTATCTCGTTACCCTCTCGGAATCCGCCTGGGCGCAGTTCAAACGGCATCGCACCGCCACCCTCATCAAAGCCTCCACCGAGCAGCAGAATACTGAGCTCATTATCCCAGAAGCCATCCAAGAGATCGGTAGAGCAAACGAGTGGAGGCGCCTCTTTGCAGAGCTGAAACACTACCGATCAACCCTCGATCCGCACCTACGACCCTATCTGCATCTAAACGCTGAGAGCACAAGCGTCTATGCCAAGCTGAACCTGCGTGAGCTTTACCACTTCAGCAGGCTGCGCTGTGACGAACATGCCCAGTGGGAGATCAGAGACCTGGCTCTGCAAATGGTAGAGCAAGCCAAACCCCAGGCCCCCTACGCCACCTCCAGGTTGGGCGGCAAAAGCCAATTTGACACCCTTGGATGAAGCCTCTCATCGGCGTAAGTTCCTGTCTCTTGGGCAACTTGGTGCGCTATGATGGCCGCCTGAAAGCTGAACCACGCCTGAGAGAAATCTTCTGCGACAATGTGGAGTGGCTGCCCATCTGCCCCGAAGTGGAGCTGGGACTCAGCACCCCCAGAGAGAAGATCATCCTGCTTTACGATCTGGATCACCCTTCCCTGCAAACGCTTGAGACCCAGATAGACCTCACGCAGCAGATGCAGAGCTGGATAGACACCAAAATCCGCCAGCTCCAGAAGCTCCCCCTCAAAGGCTTCATTTTCAAATCCAAATCCCCCAGTTGCGGCATTCAAAATGTGGAGTTCTTCAGCTCCAGAGGCGCTGAGCCGCAAAGGATAGGCACCGGACTCTTTGCTAAAGCTTTCATAGAGACATTCCCGCATCTTCCCTACCTCCAGGAAAGCGATCTGGACGACCCCGCCCTGGTGAAAAGCTTTCTCGCCCAAGTGCAAAGCTGAATCGCCGCACCCGTAGCCGGCGCTCGCTGAAGCGCCGCACTCGGAACCACCTCGCCCCATGCAGTAACCGGCGCTCGCTGAACCGCCGCCGCTTCACACACGCCCCGTACGGGCGGTCGCTGAACCGCCGCTGCCCAAAGATAGCACAAACATCCCCGAAACGTGCGCCAGCTCCTAAAACCTAAAACCTAACACCTGGGCGAAGCCCTCTATAATATACACTGACGATGTTGCTGAGCCGACGAAAACCAGAAAAAATAATCTCGTAACCGCCTGCCAACAATAGCGATACGATTCGGTCAAATATTGACGCCTTCCGGTGGAAAGTATAATACCTGGGAAGCCGCATCAATCCACAATCTCGCGACACCGTCCCCCGAAATACCGCTTACAATCTACATCCTGGCGGTTGTGCAAAACGGGGAAAATACCCACGTACGAGCTCAACCCGAACCGCCGCCGGCGTGTACGGGCGGTCGCTGAACCGCCGCACCCGGAACCACCTCGCCCCCTGCCGTAGCCGGCGCTCGCTGAAGCGCCGCATGCAGGCTCAGCCTGCAGCAGGTAGCGGCTCTGCCGCTGTTGTAAACATCAAGCTGCGCTTGATTGCGGCGCTTCGGCGAGCGCCGGCTACAAGGGGAGGGGCGGTTCAGCGACCGCCCGTACAAGGCAAACCCTACATCACCCCATCTTTCAAATAGGTTCCCTTCCAATCCCGCCAATCCTTCACCAGATTCGCATTTACCGGGTTGTTCACGATATATCCAATCACCTTAGCCAAGCCCTCTTTATCATCCACCAAACTGTCGTAGCACTCCTTTTGCCACAAACTACCCCGCCGCCCCAATACCTTGTTTATCGCCTTGGCTGTATATGTCTTCCAAGTATACACTATCCGCGAGACGGAAAAGATAGTTCCATCGTCCTGAGCATTTGGAGCTATCAGCACATGTACATGGTTTGGCATGATGCAGTAGCAGAGCAAGGTGTAGCGCAGACCATCAAAATGATGAAATGACTCCTGGATAATCTCGCAGATCCCGTCCTGATGAAGAATCTGCGGAATATCGGGAGCAAGGCCGATGATTTGATCAAACCAATCGAAGAACCTTTTGTCTTTATCTTGCAAGCGGAGTGCTCTTTCGTCTTTTGGCAGGTCGCGCAGCTCATGATACCAATCCTTGATCAGTTGTCGATATTTGTCCATCTCCATTTCGGGTAGGTTGAAATTAAGTCTGTAGGTGATGAAGACAGGCTTTTCATGATGAAACCTGTGGGGCAGATTTCTGGATTTGAAGCGGGTCTTCATGTTTTCCTGAGAGATATAGTTGCGAGAGTTCATGGTTGTGTCCTACTTGTGGTACGGGGCAGCTTGTACGGGCGGCCGCTGAATTAGCGTGTACGGGCGGTCGCCGGACCGCCGTTTCTGTACACATACCAGCGAAGGTGCTGCTTGTCTGTACGCGCGACCTCCCTCTGTACATCGGCGGTTCGGCGACCGCCCGTACAGGACAACCCTTTGCTTGCTTTACCAAATTTCATCTTTCAAATTCCTTACTTCATGCTTTACCTGACACGCTTTAGGGTCATTGTCTTTCAAGAGGCTTTACCTGTCAAATACTTTCTTTGTTTGGGCAGTGCCTACGCTGTAAAGCCAGTGCAGCGAAGATCAACTCGTTTGTAGTCACTTGTAGGGTCGGACGCCGAACCGACCTTATATTTGAAGATATCCGCTGCTCCGAAGAGCAGCGGATAATGCGGCACTTCAGCGGGTGCACGTACGAGCACCTCAGCGAGCACTTGTACTGGCTATCCTTGCAGAAACGGCGGTTCAGCGACCGCCCGTACGGGGGTGTGTGTACCAGCGGCGGTTCAGCGACCGCCCGTACTAGCACTCAGTAAGATCCGAGCTCCATTCGTATATAGACTGGAAGCTGTGTTTCGGGGAAGCGGCGGTTCAGCGACCGCCCGTACAGGAAACCCTGCAAACGCGGAACCCTAAAGCTTCGCTCGTGTCGGTAGCGTTGTAGTCGAGACGATACGAAACGGTGCAGACGTCGGCATTGCCGTAACAGCCACCGCCGCGTACCACACGGTAGGAACCGCTCGTAGCACCATGCGGATCACTCTGCGCTCCACTGGGATAGCTTCCATAAATATCCCAACACCATTCCCAGACGTTACCACTCATATCGTATAGACCGAGCTCATTAGCTGCTTTGGTGCCAACTGGGTGGGTGGTTCTTCCAGCATTATCCCAATACCAAGCTACGGCGTCAATACTGTTGCTACCGCTATAGGTGTAGCCTTGGCTCTGATTACCGCCCTTTGCAGCAAACATCCATTCCATCTCGGTGGGCAGACGGTAGCCATCGGCAGTCCAAGAGCAGGCGACATTGGTGTGATTGCCACTGCTGTTGTTCCAACCTGAAGGCCAGCTATCAGGATTGGTGCCGTAGTTGCCATAGCTGTAACAGGGAGTCAAACCCTCCTGCATACTGCGGCGGTTGCAGTATTCTATGGCATCAAACCAAGATACCTGCTCCACGGGGCCATTGGTAACACTCGGAAAGTATGAGGGATTGTTGCCCATCACCGCCTGATATTCAGCCTGAGTCAGCTCGTATTTATCAAGGTAGAAGCTGCTGACGGTTACATCGGAAGTACCGTTGTGGAAAGTGCCACCTTCCACCAAGACGAAGTTCTCGGGCACGGGTGGTGAAGAACCGTCATCGGCATAGACCCGGTAGAGGTAGCTGCCATCCAGACCATAGCTTTCAGAGCCTGCCTCCCAGATGATGTGTTTGCCAGTACCGCCGGGCAGGTCGTCACCGAAGTCACCGCTCAGGTTCGCGGGATTGGGAGCGATATCATAACTGGCACCGTTGTTGTCGCTGAGCTTGAAGCTGATGTCGCAGAGCTCGCCATTGGCATCAAAGAGGTCGTAGTAGATGTCCACGATCTTGCTGCCGTCGGTGCGCTGGCTGACCGTTACGTTAGTCACCTCAGGTGGCGAATTGGGGATGGGGGTACGCTCTACCTTGATGAAGTCCCAATGGGCATATTTGCTTGTGCCATCGAACTTACTGGAGAGGCGCAGGCGCAGGTAGTTGCTCCCTGAGGGCACATCCACAGAGACCATAGTCCAGGCATTGCTGTTATTATTTACCGTTACCCAGTTGTCCCAGTTGCTATAGTTGTCATACATTACACTGTAGCGGCAATAGTCGTTGGCGGAAGCGAGGTTTCTGGTATAGTAATAAAAGCTTACGTTGTAGGTGTATCCGGCTTGCAGGCTGAGGGCAGTCAGGGTGACAGTGCTTTCGATATTGTCCAGATCCCAGCCCGCCCAATAGTAGTTCTCGTGATAGGCAGTGGCCCCTCCCATGGATTCAGCTGTCGGCCCCCACCAGATGCGTTTGCTGCTCGGTGCGGGGTTGGCTGTATAAGTCCAAGTGTCATCTGCACTGGCTTCAAAGCTTTGCATGGCGATGGTTTCGGCAAAGAAAGGCAGGCTGACAGACAGGACTACGAGCGTGAGCAGTAGATGCAGCTTTTTCATTTATCACCTCCTGCGTTGTAGTTTTGGATTGCGGCTTTGAGCTCCGCCAGACTGATTTTGGCATCAGGACTGGCAATTAAGCTGTTCAGCACATTGTCCACATCACCACGATAGTTCTTATAGGCTACCACCTTGTAAAACATCTGATTGCGAAATTCTGCCACATCGAGGTGGGTATAAGTGGTGGTGTAGCTGCGTCCCAGGAAGTAGTAGAAGTGGTCATCTTCGTAAGGGGTTTCGTTATAGAGCACGATATAGCCATCCGGGGTGAGGGGGCTGTTGTAGATGTTTTGCGTCACCGGTTGCCAGGTTATCACGGCATCTTGGTTGTTGGAAGTATCCACGCTTACACCTTCCGGCGTCTTGGGTGGAACATAGGTGATAGAAAAAGGGCTGGCGCTGGCTAATCGAGTGAAATTGCCAAAGCTGTCGGAGACTTCGATCCGTACTCTGGCATTGTAGCTTTGCACGGCAGGCATAGCCCAGGAATGGATGCCGTCATTGAGAGTGTTCTCAACGATGCTGATATAATCCGTGCCGCCATTGAGGCTGTACCAGATATTTACGCTGTTAGACAGGATATTGGTATCGGTAGCCGTCCAGGTGATGTTGTTGGTATCGCCGATGTACCAAGCCTCTCCGCCATTGGGGGCGATGATGGTCAGGGCGGGGTCAACGGTGTCGTTGATGACAGCTGCGCTCGTGCCATAGCCGGTGAGCGCCGGCAGCCCTGAGACAAATAGAAACAGGATGCAGAGCATTACTGCGGGTTTCATGTGTTCCTCCAGTTGTTATTTTGAACACTTATTAGGTTCATTTTGATATTTCTCTAGGGAACATGGAGCACTTTTTCTGTCAAGTTATTTGTACGGGTGCTCGCCGAACCGCCGCTGCTACACACAAGCCCCGTACGGGCGGTCGCTGAACCGCCGGTGTTCAGAGGGAGGTCGCGCGTACAGGCAAGTAGCGCCTTCGCTGGTATGTGTACAGAAACGGTGCTCCGGCGAGTGCCCGTGCGAGCACACAGCAAGCCTTGAGCTACCTTTAGACGTAGACTGAAAGCTGTGCTTCGGGGAAGCGGCGGTTCAGCGACCGCCCGTACGGGTCAAGCTGCAGCTTTGCAAGCATGTGTATACCAGCGGCGGTTCGGCGACCGCCCGTACAAGCAGGCGACCGACCCTACAGCCACTTATTCACTTTCGATTCAATCAGTTGCTTGATTTCCTCCACGCGCTCCTGGCTCACAGCTTCATAGCGCGTCACCAGAACAGGAGTGGTATTTGAAGCGCGGATCAGTCCCCAGCCATCGGCAAAGGTGATGCGTGCACCGTCGATATCGGTGACATCATAGCCTTCGGCTTTGAATTCGTCGCACACCTTGTGCACCACATCATGCTTGCGCTTGTCTTCGCAGGGGATATGGATTTCGGGTGTGACAAACATCTTGGGTTGGTCTGCCAAGTAAGTGGAGACGGGCGCATCGGTTTTGGAAACGATCTCGACCAAGCGTGCTCCGGCATAGATGGCATCGTCAAAGCCCAAGTATTTGTCTTTGAAAAACATATGTCCGCTCATCTCACCGGCACATTCCACGCCGATCTCCTGCATCTTCATCTTGATATTGGCGTGTCCGGTTTTATACATCATGGGGATGCCGCCGTGGGCTTTGATATCGTCAAAGAGGTTTTTGGAGCATTTGACGTCGGCGATGACGGTCTTGCCGGGGTTATCCTTGAGGTAATCGCGGGTAAAGATGTTGAGAATCTGGTCTCCATAGAGCATTTTCCCTTTTTCATCCACCACGCCGATGCGGTCTGCATCGCCATCCAAGCCGATTCCCAGCTCATATTCCGCTTCCACGACGTCACGGCTGAGGTCGCGCATATTCTTCTCGATAGTGGGGTCGGGATGATGATTGGGGAAGGTTCCATCCGGTTCGCAATACATCTCGATCACATCGCAACCGTGACGGGCGAGGATTTCCGGCAAATAGGGGCCTCCCATGCCGTTTCCGCCGTCCACGATCACTTTCACGGGACGCTCCAATTTGATGTGTGAACTCACGTAGTCGATGTAATCCTCGTTGATGTCATAGTTGGCGATAAGCTCCCCTTCTCCTTCGTAAAACTCACCTTTTTGGATGATGCCCAGCACTTTTTGCAGCTCCTCTGCATAGACGGAAGCGGGCCCCAGATTGAGTTTACAGCCGTTATATTCACAAGGATTGTGGCTGGCGGTCACCATGGCACCGGCATCCACTTTAAGCCTCCAGATGCTGTAATAGAGCACAGGGGTAGCCACCAAGCCGAGATCGGTAACGTCACAACCTGTTTCCAGCAAGCCTTTGATCAGTTGCTCCTTGAGCTCCGGAGTGCTGGGGCGTGCATCGCCTCCCACCACCACGGTTTTGAAGCCTTTGGCTCTCAGGTAGCTGCCAAAGCCTCTGCCGATCAGATAGTAGGTTTCTGCGTTGATTTCTTCATTCACTATGCCGCGGATATCGTATTGTCTAAAAACATGTGGTTTAATCATAACTTCCTCTGTATTTACAATTTTATTGTGGTTTCAATGATGGGTAGGATGGCTTGGATAGCCAAAGCCCGGTGCGAAAGAGTGTTCTTTTGCTCGTCTGTCATCTCGGCGTAGGTAAGCTCTCCCACTTCAAAGATGGCATCGTAGCCGAAGCCATGCTCCCCTCGTTCTTCTGTGGTGATATTTCCCTTTACCACGCCTTCTTTGGTGGCAATGATGCCATCCGGTGCAGCTAAAGCCACCACGGTTCTGAATTCTGCCTGGCGATTGGCAATTCCATCCAGCAGCTTGAGTGCTTTTAGGCGATTGTCCTGATAGCTGCAGGAGGGACCGGCCCAACGTGCCGAAAAAACGCCCGGCTCTCCCTCCAAAGCTTCGATAAAGAGCCCCGTATCATCCGCCAAACAAAGCATTTGGGACTCCTTTGCCATCTGCAATGCCTTCTTTGTCGCATTGCCCAAGATGGTGGGCTCGTCCTCGATCACTTCCGAGAGATCATCGAAGTCCAAGAGGCTATAAAGCTTGACGGGCAAGCCTTTTAGCAGGTCTGTGATCTCTTTGACTTTATCCGGATTGTGGGTTGCTAAGAGCAGAGCCTTCATTTGGAGTATTTGCCCAGCCAGCTTTTGATGCGCCGCAAGAGATTTCGATCCAAAAAACCTTCAGCGGCGGCGGTGACTTTTTGGATTTGCTGCAAGATATCGCCCTCTCCGCTCCAGTTGTCCGCCAGAATATACTCTTCGGTGTCGTTTAAAACCATGTTCAAGCCCAACACGATCAAAACAAGGTCGTCGATCTGCCCCAAGATAGGGATGAAATCCGGGATGATATCAATGGGCAGCATTACATAAGCGACGATTCCGCCGATCATTAGCTTACGCTTGGTGCTTACACGTTTGTCTACCATCAGACGCAAGAGCAGCATAAAGAAATCCGGCAATAAAAAGAGATATTCTCCCACCTTTCCGCCGATCTTGCCTCCCTTATCACGGTTCCAGTTTTTGGCTTTGCGGCGTAAGTCTTCATAAAACTTGAACTTCTCGGGCTCCAATTCTATCACCCGCTCGTCGATCCTTTCCCTTTCTTCTTCAGGGATGTCGCGGCCTTCGTAAACTTTATCGGTCATATTCACCTCCTGTTAGTTCAGATAATCTAAGCGGAATATCCCGGAGTGCAAGGCTTAATCTGTTAATTCTATTATCCCTGCGCCCAGCAGGACATCCTCATCATACAATGCCACAATCTGCCCCGGCGTAATGGAAAGCTGCGGCTCGTCAAAGCTCACTTTGATGCTGTCGGAACCAAGTGCCGTGATGGAACAGGCAGCGGGTTCGTGTTGTTGGCGAATCTTGGCTTTTGCTCTGGAAGGCAGTTCTGATGCGGGAATGGAGAGCCAGTTCATCTGCGAAGCGACGAGACTATCTCCATAGAGCAGATCCTGCGTGCCCAAGACCAGCCGGTTGTTTGCTGCGTCAATTTTGGTAACAAAGACGGGCTCCGGCATACCGCTCACACCCAAGCCCTTACGTTGACCTATCGTATAGTGAATGAGGCCTTTATGCTCGCCGATCACCTCACCCTTCCAGTCCACAATCTCGCCGGGGATGAGCTGCCGGGTATCAAAGAGCAGTGGATGATCCTGAGTGGAGATAAAGTCCTGGCTTTCTGAGCGTTGCACTAAGAAGTCCCAGTCTCGCTCACCCGCCAGCTCACGCACCTGCTCCTTGGTGTATTCGCCCAAGGGAAAGAGGACGGAGGCCAGTTGATCCTGGCTGAGGAGGCTGAGGAAGTAGCTCTGATCCTTGCTACCGTCCTTGGCCCGCAAGAGTTGCCACAAGCCAAGCTCGGGATTCCAGCGACGGCGCACATAGTGTCCGGTGGCAAAGACGTCAAATTCCAAACCCAGTTCCCAAGCTTTGCTGATCAGTGCTCCAAACTTGATCTGGCTGTTGCAGCGGGCGCAAGGGTTGGGTGTGCGGCCTTCCAGATAGGTTTTGCGGTAATAATTGAGCACATGATGGGTGAATTCTTCCTGCAGTGGAATTACATAATGTGGGATACCAAGCCGGTTTGCCAGGGATTTGGCTGCCTCGAGATTGGCCTCTTCACCAGGGCCAAAACAGCCCTTGCCTGACTCCTGCAGGATAGGATATTGGGGATCGTAAATGCTCATGGTGAGCCCGATTACCTCGTGTCCGGCTTCCAAGAGCAGCACGGCTGCCATGGCGGAATCCAAGCCACCGCTGAGACCCAAGGCTACGATCACGAGTGCACCTCGAAAAAGCTTTCCAAGCGCAGCAAAGTGCGGCTGTCCATGGGCTCCGGCTTATCTCCCTCCAGCGTCAAAAACGGCTGTTTGAGATACCTTTTGAGCAGGATGTTGTCTATCTGCAGATGACAAAAGGATTGGATGTAGCTGATCAACAAATGCACATCACGCTTCTCAAGCTCCGGGATGATGTCTGCCAGACGCTCTTTCACGGTGTAGGGATAGGTAAACCGCAGGTATTGATTCACGATATCGGGCTCCAAATACGGCATGGCAAACTGGCGCTGCACCTCGTTGAAGACCACGTCTGAGCCCAGCTCTACGATGGTGTCGTAAAGGTCACGATAGATGGGCGGCACACCCAGAAAGGCGCAACGCAGCTTGGCAGGCAGAGGCTCACGCTGCTCAGCTTCTGCAAGGAAGGCATCCAACTCCTGTTCATAGCGATCAGGATCGCCATTGAAATCTGAGGAGGAGACCAGCCAGAGATGGTTCTCTTTGCCGCTCACCAAGCGATGCTTCCAGGTGTATTCATCTAAAATGAGAAGTTTGGCACGGATTTTGTCCAACCGCTCTTTAGCCTGCATCGTTTGGCTGCGCTCCACCTCATAATGCTCTTCCAGCCTGCGTATCTCTTTATCCAAGTCTGCATAATTCCTGCGGGGTGGGAAGGCAAAGGTGAAGGTGGCAAGCCCTTCTTCGCCAATCATGTCTAACAGGGATTGGGCATTGGAGCAGTCACCTTGTGTGATGCCGATCACCTCATCCAGTTGCGAGGTCAGGGCGGTGCTGAAGTTGCCCTTGATCCAGGAACACACGGTGGCGGGAAAGCCTTTGAGTTCCGCCGCATGCACCAATGCGGAGGAATCGTGCTCCAAAAAGAGGTTGTTCAGATCTACGGGAATATGGCCTGCGGCGTAGAGCACCTCGACCGGCAAACTGGTGGTAAAACCTATTCTTTTACGCTTCTTCACAGAGTAACTCCAAATATTCGTGTTCAGAACTATCTATCCTTTGGGACAGCTCTTCGATCCCCATCTCCAAGTTCTTTTGCTCTTGATGCAATTGCTTCACAAGTTCCAGATCGCTATAGCTTTGTGAATCTGAAAGGCGGGCTTGCAAGGCCAAAAGCTGATCCTGTAAGGCTTCTTTTTGTGCCTGCAGAGCGTCGATCTCGGCTTGCTTACGTTCCAGGACCAATGGATTGATCCTCTTGACCTTTTGGGTAGGCTTGCTTTTGGGAGCTTTTTCCACTTCCGGAACGTAGAAGCTTCTCTCGATGGCGGCATTTGCGTCGCCCTCCACTTCGCGGATGGTGTCGTAGATAACGCCCTCTTCCAGCTCTTTGGTAAAGACCCAGTATTTGGTGGCCAGGCGCGAGAGAAACCAGCGATCATGCGAGACGAAGATGATGCTGCCCTCATAGTTTTGCAGTGCTTCCAGAAGGGCGTCCGCCACCTGAGTGTCCAGGTGGTTGGTGGGTTCGTCCATGATCAAGAGATTGGGCTTGCTGTGGATGAGCACGGCCAGATAAAGCCTGCTTTTCTCACCGCCACTGAGGACGCCCACCGTCTTTTGCACCTCATCGCCCCTGAAGCCAAAGCGGGCTAAAAAACTGAGCACATAGCCCTGCGGCTCGGCGGGAACAAGCTGCCAAAGCGTTTCCATCACGGTGAGCGAGGGGTCGAGATCTACGTTGTGCTGATCAAAATATCCTATCTCCAAGGAAGCACCGATCTTGAGCTGGCCTTGGTAATCAGTGTGCTCTCCCATCAGCAGATGCAGGAAGGTAGTTTTACCGCAGCCATTGGGCCCAATGATGCAGATTCTATCCTGATAGCCGGCGTAGAGGTCTATCTTTTGCGCCAATTGCTTGCCAGCGATGCCAAAGCTCACATCTTGGAGCAGGTAGAGATCATTGCCGCTGCGGCTTTGGGTCTGAATCCTGAGCCTGAGCTGCTTTTCCTGCTGTGGAGCCGGTTGCAGGTCCATCTTCTCCAGACGCTTAAGGCGGCTCTGCGCCTGCTTGGTCTTCTGTCCGGCAATGTTTCTGCGCACAAAATCCATGGTCTCGTCATATTCCTTTTTCTGCCGTTCATAGGCTTTCTGGGCGCTCTGGCGGGCAATTTCATCCGCTTGAGCAAAGGAGCTGTAATTGCCTTTGGTAATGGTGAGTTGGCCATCCCGGATGTGGAAGATGGAAGTGACGCAGGCATCCAGAAAGCTACGATCGTGAGAGACCAGCAGATAGGGTTTATCTTGCTTGAGCAGATAGCTTTCCAGCCAGCGAATCATGGCGATATCCAAGTGGTTGGTAGGCTCGTCCATGATGAGAAGATTGTGAGGCTTGAGCAAAATAGCCGCCAAACATAGCCGCGTCTGCTCTCCCCCACTCAGCAGGCCTACGTCCGTATTCCATACTTCAGGCTGGAAATTGAGCGACATCAGCACGTGCTTGACCTCGTTTTCCCATTCGTAGCCGCCCAGACTGGTGAAACGTTCCACGGCGGCATGGAGTTGCTCCTCGGTTTTATCTTGATGGTCTTTATCCAACTGAGCAGAAAGGGCTTGAATCTGAGTCTGCAGAGCCAGGATATCCGGTCGCGACGCCTTGACGAAGTCAATCAAAGCAATGCTGGGCTGCACCTTGGCATTTTGGGGCAAATAGGCGATCTTGAGGCTGGAAGCCCGATTGATAGTGCCCGCAGATGGCTGCAGCTCCGCCAAAAACAAGCGGATTAGCGTTGTTTTGCCGCAACCATTGGCACCGATGAGGCCAATGCGGCTATTGTGCTCAATGCTGCAGTTTAGCTCATTAAGTACGCGTTGTCCGCCAAACTCAAAGCTGAGCTCGCGGGCTGAAATCAGGCTCATTTATCTTCCATCTTGGCGCATAGATACCAGAACTTTCTGACACCCTTGCAACCAATTGTTAATTAATTTTAAAATCCATATCTTGCGATGTGACATAGATCTGAGCACATTTTATATGTGGGGCTCCCATGTCAAGCAGAGATTTTCCTTGTCAAAAAAGGCCTCTTTATTTTGATGTCCCTAAAGGCTCGGGATGTAGCGCAGTCCGGCTAGCGTACTTGAATGGGGTTCAAGTGGTCGCAGGTTCGAATCCTGTCATCCCGACCATTCCTTCTTTGAGCCCACTCCGACAGCGGGGTGGGTTTTTTGTGCTCAGCTTTTACGGGCGACCGACGAACCGCCGTTTGCTGGAATGCCTAGGAACATCAAGCTGCGCTTGATTGCGGCGGTATGGCAACCGCCGGCTACAGGTTAACGGTCGCTTCGGCGAGCGACCCTACTGTGGCGGTATGGCAACCGCTCCTTCCTTACTGAGCCTCCCGGTGATCCCTCGGTGCCTCTCGGGAAAATCCCGAGTATCGTCGAGGGATCTCCGAGCGGGTGAGTAAGGGCGAAGTGAGCAAAGGGGTATAAAAAGTGGGGGAAAAGAAGGGTGTATTATGCGGTTGATTAAACTAAGATAAACTCAGCTCCAGCCATCTATCAGAGCACTGTTCCAGCTCCTGGCTGAGCTCGGTCTGCTGGGCACCGATACGGGCGTAATCTTCAGGGGTCAAATCGCTCTGATGCAGCTCTTGCTCCAAGGCCTCGAGGGCTGCTTCGAGTTCGCCTATCTTCACCTCCAGTAGCTGCAGCTCACGTTGTTCATTGTAAGTGAGCCCTTTGCGCTCTTTGGGTGGACGTGTGTCCCTGGACTCTTTGGCGTTTTCCTCTTTCTCCTCTTCTGAGAAGCGTTTGAGCAAGAGGTAATCTGAGTAATTGCCGGGGATTTTGCGGATGGAGGTGCTTTCAAAGACGAAGAGGTAATCCACGCAGCGATCCAGAAAGAAGCGATCGTGGGAGACCACCAGGAGACAGCCTTCGTAGGCGTCCAAGTAGTCTTCCAAGATCTCCAAGGTGCGGATGTCCAGATCGTTGGTAGGTTCGTCCAGGATGATGAAGTTGGAACCAAACATGAGGGCTTTGAGCAGATAGAGCCGCTTTCTTTCACCGCCGGAGAGGGCGCTCAGCTTCTGTTGCTGCATCTTGCCGTCAAACAAAAAGCGTTGCAGCATTTCGGAGGCACTGAGGCGTGTGCCGTCCTTGGTCTTGATCACTTCCGCATACTGGGCGATGTATTCATAAACCGTCAAAGTGGGATCGAAGCTGTCTTCATCCTGTTTATAGTAGGCGATGTTGGTATTAACGCCGATCTTCACGCTGCCGGAATCCGGCTTTTCCTCACCGGCGATAATCTTGAGGAGGGTGGTTTTGCCACAGCCATTGGGGCCGATGATACCGATGCGCTCACGGGGCTGGAAATGGTGTTCGATATCCTTGAATAGCAGCTGGCCGTCATAGCCTTTGGAGAGCCGGTGCAGCTCGATGATGGTCTTGCCCAGGCGGTCAATTTGGAAGGAGATATCCAGCTCGGCTTCGTTGATCAGATATGATTTGCTGAGCAGTTCTTTGACGCGGTCGATATGGTGTTTGGGCTTGGAACTGCGTGCTTTGGCTCCGCGGGAAAGCCACTGCAATTCTTTGGAAAGCTGAGCCTGCCGGCGGGTTTCCTTACGCAGGGCGTCCGTCTCACGCTGCAATTTGCCTTTGAGGTAATCGCTGTAATTCCCACGGCTGATGTGGAGTTTGCCGCCCTCAAGCTCCCAGATCTTGTTGGAGACGGTATCCAGAAAATAGCGATCGTGAGTCACGAAGAGAACGGTTTTTTTGAGCTTGGCCAAATACTCGCCCAACCACTCGATGGTATCCAAGTCCAGGTGGTTGGTGGGCTCGTCGAGGATGAGAAGGTCGGGCTCATTCACCAAAGCGGAAGCCAGGAAGGTCTTGCGCCTCTGCCCTCCCGAAAGCAGCCCCAAGGGTTTATCAAACTCCGTGATGCCCAGGCGGGTGAGCACACTTTTGAAGACATAGCTTTCGTCTTCGGGGATTTGGTGGTCGGCAAAGAGATAGTCCAGAACCAGCATGTCCGGATCGAAGATTGGGTCTTGTGCCAAGTAGGAGATTTTGAGCTCGTTTCGATAGATAATCTCGCCGGAAGTGGGTGCCACGATGCCGCCGATACACTTGAGCAAGGTGCTTTTGCCACAGCCATTTATGCCCACGATGCCTATCTTGTCCAGCTCGTGGATACCCAAGGATAGATCAGAGAATATCTGTCTATCACCAAAGCTTTTGCCAAGCTCCTGCATGGTGAGGATGGGTTCTGTGGTCATGTGATGTCTTTTCCAAAAAGCTGGCGTCCCTGAGGCGATTTGAACGCCTGACCTTCACCTTCGGAGGGTGCCACTCTATCCAGCTGAGCTACAGGGACGCACTCAATTGAGACTAATGTTTAGAAACAGGGTATCTTGTCAATTGCTAACTTGGGTATTTAAAGCAAATACCCCAGCCACAGAAGCCGGGGTATTCGCTTAAGATGTTGATTGGCTTTACCATCTGAGATGGGCAAAAGCTTTGTTTGCTTCAGCCATCCTGTGGGTTTCCTCACGTTTCTTGATGGAAGCGCCTTCTTTTTTGTAGGCAGCCATGAGTTCAGCGGCAAGCTTTTCGATCATGGTCTTTTCGCTGCGAGCGCGTGCAAAAGCGATGATCCATCTGAAAGCCAGGGCGCGGCCGTTTTTCTCATTCACTTCCATGGGGATCTGATAGTTTGATCCACCCACGCGGCGAGACACGACCTTCACCATGGGACGCACATTTTCCAGGGCAGTCTTAAAGACTTCCAAGGGTGGCTGCTTCATCCTTTGCTCGATGAGGTCAAAGGCGCCATAGACGATCTTTTCAGCCAGGCTTTTCTTGCCACTGAGCATGAGGCAGTTCATAAACTTGGTGAGCACGACGTCGTTGTATTTGGGATCCGGCAATACTTCGCGGACTACTGCTTTTCTCTTTCTGGACATGCTTTACCTCACCTTATTTCTTTGGACGTTTGGTTCCATATTTGGAACGTGAATTTGTACGTTTTTCCACACCAGCGGTGTCTAAAGCTCCGCGCACGATGTGATAGCGCACGCCGGGAAGGTCTTTCACACGACCACCACGCACCAGCACGATGCTGTGTTCTTGCAAGTTGTGACCTTCGCCACCAATATAAGCTGTAACTTCGATTCCGTTAACTAAACGAACACGGGCTACTTTCCTGAGAGCAGAGTTTGGTTTTTTGGGCGTCGTCGTGTAAACACGAGTGCATACTCCGCGCCTTTGCGGACATCCCATAAGCGCCCTGTTTTTCTTCTTACTCTCGATCCGGGTTCTGCCTTTTCTAATCAGTTGATTGATTGTTGGCACTGATTCCTCCAGTTTTGTTTTATGTTATTCATTTGGGTTTATTCCTAAAAGTCTAAGATGTCCGCAGTATCGTCCTGGACATCAGAGTGTGCGTATTCAGCGATGATATCGGCCACCGTCTTTCCATCGGCAATGGCTCTTTCAATCGTCTGGTTGTAGACCTTGGTGCCGGTTCCCACGGGGATGCGGTGACCAAGGATGATGCTTTCTTTGAGGCCTTCCAGGCGGTCGATGCTGCCTTCGATGGCAGCTTTGGTGAGCACCTTGGTGGTCTCTTGGAAGGAGGCGCTGGATAGCCAGCTATCGGTGAGCAATGAGGTCTTGGTGATGCCCAGAAGCAGTTGCTCAAAGTGGGCTTGTTCCTTGCCAAATTGCAAAACTTCACGATTTTCACGCTCCACACGCACCTTGTCCACGATCTCACCTTCCAAGAAGGAGGTATTGCCGGGATCGGTGATGCGCACCTTCTTAAACATCTGGCGGATGATGACGCTCACGTGTTTGTCGTCGATCTTCACGCCTTGTTTGCGGTAGATTTCCTGGATCTCGTTGAGGATCATGATCTGAGCCTCAATGATGCCTTTGACCAGCATGTCGTGTGGATCCAGTGGACCATCGGAAAGGGCGTCTCCACTTTCAACATAGTCGCCCTGGTGCACGATGATACGTTTGCCACTGGGAATGGAATACTTGCGGCCGGCCAGAGCTTGGCCTTTCTGCACCATATCTCCGGTCTCGACGATGTTTTCCTGAAGCTCGGGAATCTCAAACACGAGACCGCAGAGAGGAATATCTTTCTTCACTCTCTTGCCGTCTTCAACGATCACTTCCATATTTCTGGGAATCTTGTATTCCATGGTGGTGCCGCTGCGCTTGGAGACGGTAACCGTCTTGGTTCTGCCTTCAGTGTTGATGCTCACTTTTCCATCGTTTTTGGTGATCACAGATTTGTTTGTGAGCAGCACGATCCTGGTGCCGTCATCGTCTGTCATGATCATGATCTTGCCGTCTGCCGGAGCAAAGAGACCGTTTGAGGGGGTCACAAAGATGTCACGTCCAGCTTTCTTGAGTCCGCCGATGGTGACGCGGCCGTTGATATCTGAAATCTTGGCTTTATCTTTGGGCACACGAGCTTCAAAGAGGTCTTGCACCCTGGGCAAGCCACCGGTGATGTCTCTTTGTTTGATGGTCATACGTGAGGTCTGGCCGAGGATGTCGCCCGTGTGCACATAGGCACCGTCGTCCATCTTGATGACCAAACCCGCAGGTAAAGGGATCAAAACAGCAGAGCCATCATCTGCCACAATGCGGAATTGGGGCTGTTTCTTGCGGTCTTTGGATTCGATGATGGTGATATCCTTGGAGAAGGTGATATCGTTGTATTCTTCCTTATAGGTAATATCTTTGATGAAGTTGTCATAAGAGAGCACGCCTTCAGCAGAAGATATGAGGGGGTTGTTGAATTGGTCCCAACTGAGCAGCTTGGTGCCCTTGGTGATCGTGTCGCCATCCTTCACATGCACGGTGGCAGCATATTCCACCTTATACTCTTCCAGAACAGTCTTCTTATCTTCAGGGTCTATCAGGTGGATCTTGCCCAAGTGAGAGACGGAGATCATGTGGCCTTCGCGGTTGGTGACGGTGTTCATGCGGTCAAATTTGACGATACCGTCGTGACTGGAAGAAGCTTCCGCCAGCTCTGTGGCTGTGGATGCGGCTCCACCGATGTGGAAGGTACGCAGCGTGAGCTGTGTTCCGGGTTCACCGATGCTTTGAGCGGCGATGATGCCCACAGGGTCACCAATGGTAGCCGGCTTTTGGGTGGCCAGGTTGCGTCCATAACATTTGGCACAGATGCCACGTTCCGCTTCACAAGTGAGCACAGAGCGCACGTAAACATCTATGATGCCATGGTTTTGGATGGTGCGAGCCATCTTGTTGGAAATCTCTTCGCCGGCGGATACCAGGATTCTGCCGGTGATGGGGTCTACCACGTCTTCCAGAGCGGTGCGGCCCTGGATGCGTTCTGCCAGGGATTGCACCACGTCGTTGCCTTCTTTGTGGATGCTCATATGCACGCCTCTGACGGTGCCGCAGTCTTCTTCGGTGATGATGGCATTTTGAGCCACGTCCACCAATCTGCGGGTGAGGTAACCGGCGTCAGCAGTTTTGAGAGCTGTATCTGCCAGACCTTTACGTGCACCGTGAGTGGATACGAAGTATTCCAACACAGTGAGGCCTTCATAGAAGTTGGATTTGATGGGCGTTTCGATCACGTCCACACCACCGGTAGCTCCGATCTTGGAGGGCTTATCCATCAGTCCGCGCATTCCGCCCAATTGCTTGATCTGGTCTTTGGAACCGCGTGCACCGGATTTGTACATCAGGTAAATGGAGTTCAGGCCTTCGCGGTGGTTTGTGAGTTCTTCCATCATCTCGTCGGTAACTTTCACAGTGGTCTTTTTCCAGAGGTCAACCACACGTCCCACGCGCTCATTTTCTGTGATACCGCCCTTCTGGTGCAGGTCAAAGACCTTCTTCACTTCGGCTTCTGCTTCTTCGATGATTTCGTCTTTGCGCTCAGGCACCACGATATCTGCAAAGCTGAAGGTTACACCGGCTTTGGTGGCATATCGGAAGCCGAGGTCTTTGAGTTCATCCAGCATGATGGCAGTGCGATGTTGACCTGCTGCATCATAGGAGATCATGGCGAGGTCATTGAGCCCGCCTTTGTCAAAGGTTTTATTCTGATATCCCACTTCGGGAGGGATGACCTGGTTGAAGAGCACGCGTCCCACTGTGGTGGTGACGAGTTCGTTATCTATCTTGACTCTGATCCAGGTGTGTACGTCCAGTTCGCGCGGGAAGTCGGTCTGTCCCTTCACGGAAGCGAGTTGCTCTTCATTTTCAAAGGCGGAGATCACTTCCAGGGGAGAGTAAAATCTGCGCAGCTTGCTGATGTCTTGCGGAGCCTCAATGCCTTCCATGGTGAGATAAAAGCAGCCCAGAACGATGTCTTGGTTGGCAGCCATGGCCAGGCGTCCGTTTGCCGGCAAAAGCAGGTTGCGCGTGGAGAGCATCAGCACTCTGGCTTCTATCTGTGCCTCATGACTGAGCGGCACGTATACACCCATCTGGTCACCGTCAAAGTCTGCGTTGAAAGGCACACAGACCATGGGGTGCAGCTGGATGGCTTTGTTATCGGTCAAAACAGGCATAAACGCCTGGATGCCCAGGCGGTGCAAGGTGGGCGCACGGTTCAAAAGCACGGGATAATCTTTGATCACATCTTCCAGGATAGACCAGATTTCCGGCTGCTTTTTCTCGATTAGTTTCTTGGCATTCTTCACCTTGTCCGCTTCACCCATCTTTTGCAGACGCTCAATGAGATAGGGTTTGAAAAGCTCTACCGCCATATCCTTGGGCAAGCCACATTGATACAGCTTGAGCTCTGGACCTACGGTGATCACGGAACGGCCGGAATAGTCCACACGTTTACCCAGGAGGTTCTGACGGAAGCGTCCTTGCTTGCCTTTGAGCTGGTCGGTCAAAGACTTCAGGGGTCTGCCTCCTCTTCCTCTGACGGGGCGCGCCTTGCGAGAGTTGTCGATCAATGCGTCCACAGCTTCTTGCAGCATGCGTTTCTCGTTGCGCAAGATCACTTCGGGAGCTCTGATCTCGATAAGTTGTTTGAGCCTATTGTTACGGGTGATGACTCTGCGATACAGATCGTTGAAGTCAGCAGTTGCAAAGCGGCCGCCTTCCAGGGGAACCAGGGGTCTGAGCGTGGGAGGCAATACAGGTAATACTTCCAACACCATATCCTCAGGGTTGTTTCCACTCTTGATGAAGGCATCCACCACTTTGAGTTTGTTTACGAGTTTTTGTTTATGCAAAGCCGCTCTTTCCATCTTGAGACGGGAGCGGATGTTTAGAGCTTCGTTTTTGAGATCAATGCGTTTGAGCAGTTCACGGATAGCTTCTCCACCCATGAGGCAAAGGAAGTTGTCCCCCACCTTATCTTTGATCTCAAGATACTCTTCCACTTCGATCAGCTCCATCTTTTCATAGGGGCTATCGCCTGGGTCTATCACGATGAAGGACTCATAATAGAGCACACGCTCCAGGTCTTTCACCGTCATATCCAGCAGGGTTCCGATCTTGCTGGGAGCACTTTTCACAAACCAAATATGGGCGATAGGAACTGCCAATTGGATGTGTCCCATGCGGGTACGGCGCACCCTGGAAGTGGTTACGAGCACGTTACAGCGGTCACAGACCGTGTTTTGAAAGCGTTTCTTTTTATACTTTCCGCAGGCGCACTCATAATCCCTTTCCGGTCCAAAGATTCTTTCGCAGAATAGGCCGTCTTTTTCGGGTTTGAGGGTGCGGTAGTTCAGGGTATCCGGTTTGGTGACTTCTCCGTGAGACCATTGGTTTACGATGGTTTCGGGGGAGGCGATACTGATGCGCACAAAGTCGTAGTCATTGGGTCGGATTTCACGTCTGTTTTCTTTTAACATTTTCTACCTTCCCTGTATGTCGTCGGATTCTTTGATAAATTCGATGTCAAAGCCCAGAGATTTCAGCTCGCTGATCAACACATTGAAAGATTCCGGAATCCCTGGAGGGGGTGGATTTTCCCCTTTGGTAATAGCTTTGAAAGCATTGTTTCTACCATCCACATCGTCTGATTTGATGGTGAGCATCTCTTCCAAGATATGTGCAGCACCGTAGGCTTCCAGAGCCCAAACTTCCATTTCTCCCAGACGCTGGCCACCATGCTGAGCTTTTCCGCCCAGAGGTTGCTGCGTGATCAGGGAGTAAGGGCCGGTGGAACGGGCGTGCATCTTGTCTGCCACAAGGTGATTGAGCTTCATCATGTAGATGACACCCACCGTGACTCTTTCTTTGAAGGGTTCACCCGTCTTGCCATCATAGAGGCGCTGCTTCCCGTCCGGCTCCAAGCCGGCTTTGATCAGTTCCTGTTTGATGTCATCCACGGAGGCGCCATCAAAGATGGGAGTTTCCACCTCGTAGCCCAAGGTCTTGGCGGCCATACCCAGGTGAGTTTCCATGATCTGGCCGATATTCATACGGGAGGGCACGCCCAGAGGGTTGAGCACGATGTCAACCGGTGTGCCATCCTCGGTAAAGGGCATATCTTCTATGGGTGCTACAATGGAGATGACGCCTTTGTTTCCGTGGCGTCCCGCCATCTTGTCACCCACCTCGATCTTTCTCTTTTTGGCCACATACACCTTCACCATTTTGCGCACCCCATACTGAAGTTCGTCTCCATGGCGAATGCGTTCGCGGGATTTGCGATATACGTTTTCGCTCTGTTCCAAAGATTGCTTGATCTTGAGGACAACTTGTGAGTAGATGAGCTCGTTTTTGCTCATGTCTTCCACCAAGTCTACATCCAGATCCAAGCGACGGAAGTTGATCCGCTCAATATCTTTGGCGGTGATTTTCTTGCCGGGGGCGATGAAGTAGACGTTACTCTTTTCATCCCAGATGGTTTTGGCCTTTTCACCGATAAGCATGGAGGTAAGCTTCTCTTGCTTGAACTCCTCCACCTTCATGCGGCGCAGGTTGAGCTCATCCTTGAGTTTGAGAATCTTTTCTTCCATATCCTCTTCAAACTCGGCACCGTCATCCAGCCTGGAAAAGACCTTCACGTCGATCACCACACCTTCCATGCCGGGTTTGGCTTTGAGGGAGCTATTGGTAAAATCGCCGGCGCGGTCACCAAAGAGGGCCCGCATCAGGTTTTCCTCTGGAGAGGGATCGATCTCAACGCTCTTGGGTGTGACCTTACCCACGATAATATCGCCGGCATTGATCACGGCACCCACGCGGATGATACCTGTTTTATCCAGGTTTTTCAGGGAAGCCGCTGGGACGTTGGGGATATCATAGGCCAGTTCTTCACGGCCGTTTTTCACATTGCGCACCAGCACTTCCATCTCTTCGATGTAGATGGAGGTGAGGGTATCTTCACGCGCCACCTTCTCGCTGAGGATGATGGCGTCTTCATAGTTGTAACCATACCAGGGCATGAAAGCAACCAACATATTAGTGCCCAAGGCAAGACGGTTATCTTCCACACAGGCACCATCAGAGATGGGCTGGTTTTTCTTCACCGTATCTCCCAATCTCACGATGGGGCGTTGGTTCACGCAGGTGTCCTGGTTTGTGCGCATAAACTTCTTGAGATATATGCGGTTTGCCGTGCTCAGATAGAAGGCTTCGTCTTTTTCATCTGTGGGCTTGATCTCCACATAGGTTGAATTTACGTCTGTGACGATGCCATCAAAGGGAGCCACCGTGATGGTGGATGTATCTGTAGTCACTATCTTTTCCATCCCCGTACCCACGATGGGAGCCTGGGGGTTGATGAGTGGCACAGCTTGACGTTGCATGTTCGAGCCCATCAGGGCACGGTTTGCGTCGTCATGCTCCAAGAAAGGTATCATGGCAGCAGAGACGGAGACCATTTGCTGAGGAGCCACATCCATAAAGTCAATCTTATCCGGGCTCACTTGCATAAATTCTCCACGCTCACGCGCAAAGATAGTTTCGCTCTTGAAGCTACGATCGTCGTTCAGCTCCACGTCTGATTGCCCGATGATATATTTATCTTCTTCCGCTGCATCCATATACACATATTCGTCTGTTACCTTACCATCCACCACCTTGCGATATGGTGTCTCGATAAAGCCCAGGTGGTTGATCCTGGAATATATGGAGGGAGACACGATGAGGCCGATATTGGGTCCTTCCGGAGTCTCAATGGGGCATATGCGTCCATAGTGCGAAAAGTGCACGTCCCTCACTTCAAAGCCGGCTCTGTCTCTGGTGAGGCCGCCGGGGCCGAGGGCAGACAGCGCTCTCTTGTGCCTGAGTGCTGCCAAAGGATTGGTTTGTTCCATATACTGTGAAAGCTGCCCCGTAAGGAAGAAGGATTGCACCACGGAGATCATGGCGTTGCTGTTTACCAGATCATGCACTGTAACCTCATCCGTGTTGGAGATGGCCAAACGCTCCGAAATGATGCGTGCCATCATGGAAAGGCCGATGGTATATTGCTCTTGCAAGAGCTCACCCACGGTGCGCACTCTCCGGTTTGAGAGGGCATCGATGTCATCTATTTCATCTTCATCGTTATAGATATTGATCAGCGTCTTAAAGATGTGCACAAAGTCGGTTACATGCAGGGTAAGCACGCTTTCATCGACATCTATTCCCAGTCTTTTATTGATTTTATAGCGTCCCACTTCTCCCAGGTTGTAGCGTTTTTCGTTGAAGAACATACGGTCAACCAGTTGTTGAGCCGCTTCCAGGGGAGCTTCTTCGCCGGGACGTATCAGGTTATATATTTTATGCAGGGCTTCTTCTGTATTGGTTGTGGGGTCTTTGGCAATTGTATTTTCCAGCACTTTTCTGGCGATTTCAAAATCGTAATCGATCACCTCCACCGTCTTGATCTTATGAGAAGCGAGAATCTCTATGAGAGTATCCGTAATCTGTTCATTGGCAAAGGCAATGGGCTCCGGCTCACTTTTGACGGAGATGTCCTTGAATAAATGGCGACCTTTCGCCTCTTTGATGCCAAGCTTTTCACTCTGGTAAAACACTTTTCTCAAGTCTTCGTTTGTGGAGATGCCGATGGCACGCAAAAGGGTGGTAACGGGAAGCTTGCGCCGCTTGTCGATATGCACATACATCACATCGTGAATATCGATGTCAAATTCCAGCCAGGATCCGTTGTAGGGAATCACTTTGGCGGAATAGAGGGTCTTTCCGCTGGGATGTTTGTCTTCTGAAAAGAATACTCCAGGCGAGCGTTGCAACTGAGAGATGATCACTCTCTCGGCACCGTTGATCACGAAGGTTCCCTGTTGGGTAATGAGTGGAATCTCACCCAAAAAGACATCCTGTTCGATGGTGTCTTTATGTTCACGGACTCCCTCGTTGTCTTCAAATATGCTAAGCCTCATCTTCACCTTCAGGGGTGCCTGATAGGAGAGATTGCGGTCACGGCATTCGTCTATGGAGTATTTCTCTTGCAACACGTTGTATTCCGAAAACTCAAGCAGGAAGTTCCCTTTCGCATCTTCCAGAGGAAAGATGGATTCAAACACAGCTTGCAGTCCCTTCTTTTCACGACGCTGAGGATGGACATCCTTCTGGAGGAAATCGTCGAATGATTCCACTTGCATCGCCAAGAGGTTGGGAATCTGCACTTCAGGGATTCCAAGTTCCGCAAATCTTTCGGATATACGGGAAAAACTTTTGATCTTTCTCAAAAGCCCACTCCTTTTAGATTGTGATACATACAAGTATCTGTGATATTGGGGGTTGTGCTTGCCTGCACAATAACCTACCGGGCCCCAAGCTCAAGGCTAAGGGCTCTATTTGATGCGGTATGCAAGCTTTGCACGCTGACTTTTATATACATATTTAAAGCCCAAAGAAAGCCCCGCTGGACTTTCTTTGGACAAATGTTTCGGGATGTGATCCCTTACTTAAGCTCGACTGTGGCACCAGCTTCTTCAAGTTTATGCTTAACCTGTTCAGCCTCTTCTTTGCCCACTTTTTCAACCACCATTTTGGGAGCACTGTCGACCAGGTCTTTTGCTTCCTTGAGACCAAGTTTGGTGATTTCACGCACGACTTTGATCACGTTGATCTTCTTGTCGCCGGCACTTGTAAGGATCACGTCAAATTCACTTTGTTCTTCTTTGGCTTCTTCAGCGGCGCCGGGCATGGGGCCTGCAAAGGCGGCTACGGGAGCTGCGGCTGAAACACCAAATACTTCTTCCATCTCTTTGACCAATTCAGAGAGTTCCAATACGGTCATCCCTTTGATCAACTCAATTACTTGTTGTTGTTTATCGGACATTTTTTCCTCCAGGGTATAATTAATTTTGGGTCCTATTAACTGGCTTCCGTGTCTTTGTCACGGATGGCTTGCACCGCATAGATAAATTTGCGGATAATGCCTTGGGATACACTCAAGAAGTTGGTAAGCGGTGCTTGGGCGCTTCCCAAAACCTTGGCCAGCAACTCATCTCTGGAAGGCATGGCTGCCAATGCTGTAAGCTGATTGACATCCAGCACCACTCCGGAAACGAAGCCTGCCTTAAAGCTGGGAAACTCTGCGTTATCCATCACTTCTTTGTTGAATTTCACCAACACGCGGGTCGGTGCTACTTCATCCTCATGGCAGACCGCAACTGCGGTGGGGCCGATAAGATGAGCGTCTAAGTCTGTAATACCGAGATCGTTGAGAGCTAACTTGATCAGGGTGTTTTTCTGAACGAAGTAATCCACGTTTTCCGCTCTGAATCTACGGCGTAATTGGTTTACTTGTTCGACGTTGATTCCCTTATAATCCACAAGTACGATCGCTTTGGCGCCGCTAAATCTTTCTTTCAAATGTGCTACGATATCATATTTTACACTTTGAACCATTTCAATCTCCCTTAGCTTTTAGCTTCCAAGGTTGCGCTTGCGACCTGTAGTTTGATGCCGGGGCCCATGGTGGTGCAGAGGGTGATACTCTTGATATACACGCCTTTCATCGTGGAAGGTCTGTCTTTGATGACAGCGGCCAGGATGGCTTTGATGTTATCTTTGAGTTGTTCTGCGCCAAAGCTGATCTTGCCTGCCGGAATGTGAAGGTTGGCAAATTTATCCACCCTATAGGCGACTTTGCCACCCTTGGCTTCTTCGACAGCTTTGCCGATGTCCATGGTAACAGTCCCGACTTTGGGGTTGGGCATCAAGCCGCGTGGGCCCAATACTCTTCCCAGTTTTCCGATACGTCCCATCAGATTTGGTGTGGTGATGACTACATCAAAGTCAAACCAGCCACCGCTGATCTTTTCGACCAGGTCATCCAATCCGACGTAATCGGCGCCAGCATTGCTGGCTTCTGTTGCCTTGTCGCCTTCTGCAAACACGAGCACGCGCACGGTCTTACCTGTTCCATGTGGCAAGATCAGCGAGTTACGGATTTGCTGGTCGGCTTTTCGAGGGTCGACGCCCAGGTTGAAGTGCACTTCCACGGTCTCATCAAATTTGGAGGCGGGAAGGGTCTTCAAGATCTTCAGCGCTTCATCAAGATCGAAGCGCTTTTGGCGATCGAACATCGAGTAGGCATGTTTGTACCTTTTACTATGTTTCATTGACTCTCCTTAATGAAGTATGTTCTCCTGCACAGGCAGCATCAGTTTTCAACGGTGACGCCCATGCTCCTTGCAGTACCTGCGATCATACTCATTGCGGATTCAAGGGATTCGCAATTCATGTCCTGGATTTTCATCTGGGCGATAGCCCTGAGTTGATCCTGGGTTATTTTTCCTACTTTGCTGGTATTTGGAGTGGCGCTTCCTTTGGCCAGACCAGCTTCCTTCTTGATCAGCACGCTTGCGGGCGGTGTCTTGATATCGAAGGTGAAGGATTTATTTTTAGCCACATAGATCACCACTGGGAAGATCATCCCAGGTTGATCGGCTGTTTTTTCATTAAACTGCCGGCAAAATTCCGGAATATTCACTCCGACTTGTCCCAAAGCTGGGCCAACCGGAGGTGCCGGTGTAGCTTTACCTGCAGGAAGTTGCAGTTTGAGAATGGCGGCTACATCTTTTGGTTTTGCCATTTTATCTTACCTCTATACTATTTTTTAAGAATCTCTACTTGGCTGGAACTAAGTTCCACGGGTGTGCGTCTTCCAAATACGATTACGTCGATGGTAAGCTTATTGCCACCATCGGCGATTTGGGTGACCACGCCCTCAAAATCGGTGAAGGGTCCCGTGATAACTTTCACGGCACCTCCCGGCATAAAGTTAAAGCTCTTGGCATCATAATCCGCATCGGCAATGCCCAAGAGACGGTTGACCTCTTCTTCTGGAAGTGGAGTGGGCTCGCGACGGTCTTTGCCAACTCCCAAAAATTTGGTGACTCCGGCAACGCTCAAAATATAGCTACGCAATTTGGGCGTAAGATTGGCCTCCAAGATCACGTAGCTGGTAAAAAGCTTACGTTCACGGTCTATCTTTTTGCCATCACGTATGATAAAGGTCTGGCGAACAGGCACCAAAACCCTACCCAGGTCCTCCTCCATGTCGGTGCCCTCGAGGCCTTTCTCGATAGCCAACTTGACCTTATTCTCGTGGCCGGAATAGGTATGGATTACATACCACTTTTTTTCAGACATTATTACTTAAACACCAATTTAACGATCTGACCAAAACCGAGGTCCACCAACGACAAGAATATTGCCATGATGGCAGACATCACGATCACCACAACGGTACCCTCTTTGACGTCGTCCTTTGTAGGCCAGGTTACGGCTTGCATCTCTGCGCGAACTTCGCGGAAGAAGCGGGTTATCTTTTCAAACTTCATTGATTTACCTTCTTGTCTCAGCAAGAAACAAAATATGATACGTGGCAGGACAGGCAGGAATCGAACCCGCAACCCCCGGTTTTGGAGACCGGTGCTCTACCAATTGAACTACTGTCCTGCAACATTATCAAAGCTAAGTTTAGCGTTGTTTGTGAGAGGTATGTTTCCGGCAGGTGGGGCAATATTTCTTCAGCTCCAGTTTGCCGGGATTCTTACGCTTGTTGCGAGTGGTATTGTAGTTACGGTTTTTGCACTCGTCACAAGCAAGGATGATGATATCTCTCATGTGTCTTTACTCTATAATGGAACCGACCACACCGCTACCGATGGTGCGTCCACCTTCACGGATAGCAAAGCGAAGACCTTGCTCCATGGCGATGGGGGTAATCAGTTCGCCAATGATTTCCACGTTGTCACCAGGCATAACCATCTTGACACCTTCGGGAAGGTGCACAGTTCCGGTCACGTCTGTGGTTCTGAAATAAAACTGAGGGCGATAGCCATCTTGGAAGGGTTTGTGGCGTCCGCCTTCGTCTTTGGTAAGCACGTAGGTTTGACCTGTGAACTTCTTGTGAGGTGTGACGGATTTGGGCTTGGCCAGCACCATTCCACGCTCGACGTCGTCCTTGGCAAAGCCGCGCAGCAGCACGCCAATGTTGTCTCCAGCCTGAGCTTCATCAAGCAGCTTGCGGAACATTTCCACGCCGGTGCAGGTGGTTTCCACAGTTTCGCGGATACCAACGCGCTCCACCTTGTCCTGGATCTTGATCACGCCGCGTTCCACACGACCGGTAGCCACTGTGCCACGGCCGGGGATGGAGAACACGTCTTCCACGGGCATAAGGAAGGGCTTATCCACTGCACGGTCTGGCAGCGGAACATAGCTATCAACAGCATCCATAAGCTCTTGGATGCTCTTCTCGCCTTCAGGATCTCCGTTGAGTGCCAACAGAGCGGAACCGCGGATCACGGGCAGATCGTCGCCGGGGAAATCATACTTGGAAAGCTCTTCACGAACTTCCAGTTCCACCAGGTCAAGAAGCTCTGGATCATCAACCATGTCGCACTTGTTCATGAATACAACAATTGCCGGAACGCCAACCTGACGGGCAAGCAGGATGTGCTCACGGGTCTGAGGCATAGGGCCATCATAAGCACTCACGACGAGGATGGCACCGTCCATCTGTGCTGCACCGGTGATCATGTTTTTGATATAGTCTGCGTGACCGGGACAGTCCACGTGTGCATAGTGGCGATTTTCGGTTTCATATTCGACGTGTGATGTAGCAATGGTAATACCGCGGGCTTTCTCTTCCGGAGCATTATCAATACTATCAAATGAACGGACTTGGGCACCGCCTTGCTTTGCTAAGTAAGTAGTGATCGCCGCAGTAAGAGTAGTCTTACCGTGGTCGATGTGACCGATGGTACCAATGTTGACGTGTGGCTTGGTACGTACGAATTTTTCTTTTGCCATTTTTCCTCCTGGAACCCGCTCAAACAGGCTCCATTGTCGTGTTTATTATTTATTTGTTAAAAAAGAAAGTGGAGCTCAAGATCGGATTCGAACCGATGACCTCCTCCTTACCAAGGAGGTGCTCTGCCTGCTGAGCTACTTGAGCTACACAAGTTCCTAAATCTATGGAGCGGGAAACGGGGTTCGAACCCGCGACCCTCAGCTTGGAAGGCTGATGCTCTAGCCAACTGAGCTACTCCCGCATCATTTATCAAGCCTTAAAGACTAAAAAAAGTGGTGGAGAGGGGAGGATTTGAACCTCCGAAGTCGACTGACGACAGATTTACAGTCTGTTCCCTTTGACCACTCGGGAACCTCTCCACATTTATGGAGCCGATGAAGGGAGTTGAACCCCCAACCTATTGATTACAAATCAATTGCTCTGCCATTGAGCTACATCGGCGTCACGTTTTGTCATCAAAATAAAAACACCCTTTTTTGTCAATAAGTATTTTGATCTCTTCACACATATTCACACTATGTGCGCCAATTTCTTGACGCATTAAGACCAGAAATCTGACCTTGCCATTTTTGTCAAGCACTACTTACAAAATACCGACACAACACAGCGGTAACACACTATCAAATGGTTAAATAGAGAGACAGGAGCGAGCCGATGCACTTACCCCATTTAACGCTGACAACACCTTTTTTGCCCGCCTCACAACCCCCCTGTTATAATGATTATATTACCTGTATCACACTCACCGCACGGTAGTCTTTACTTGAGTATCCCGCAAATCAAGAAGAAATCATTTGACTAAAATCCACACCTACAGGATATGAGACTCTAAAGATTGAATTTTCAACCACAATACAGGAGAAATAATGTTTAAAAAGGTATGTATGATATTGGCGCTGAGCCTGTTGTGCCCGCTTGCATGGGCAGACTACAGCGTAGACTTTGAAGGACCCGGTGAAACCAAGGGTGCTTACGGTGCCGACAATGTAACCCTGAGCGGTATCAGCTGGAATTTGACTGAAGTAATGATAGGAACAGATACCGGAGAAGCAGTCAATGGTGCTCGTGCAGCCCGCTTCAGAGGCTATGGCGCGAGTGTGATGACCATGTTGCAAGACAAAACGGATGGCATAGGAACCATCAGCTTTTACCACAAACGATACAACACCTCTGATCCCTCCATAGACTGGAAGGTGGAGTATAGCACCAATGGCGGATCTTCCTGGCAGCAAGCCGGCGCTAACTTCTCTCCCACAAACAGTGTTAACACCTTCAGTGCTGAAGTAAACGTGCCCGGTGATGCCAGAATTCGCATCTTGCCTGTTAGTTATACCGGCTCTTCAAATAGACGCATAAATATCGACGACATCCTGATCACAGATTATGTCGCCAATTTGCCCTCTATTACTTTGACACCCAATGCCCTGAGTGGATTTAGCTATGAGCAAAATCATGGCCCCTCCACCGCACAGACCTACACCCTCAGCGCAGCAAACTTAACTCCTGCCAGTGGCAATATCAGTATTTCTGCTGCGGATGCCTACGAGTTTTCCACCACCGGCAGCTCTTACCAAAGCACGCTTACTCTCCCCTATAGCGGTGCAACTCTCTCCTCCACCACCATCTACGTTCGTTTGAAAGCTGGCCTGGCAAATGCTGCCTACCTCCAAAACGCCACCCACTCTGGCGGAGGTGCTACTGCCTACCTTGGGTTAAGCGGCAACGTCACCCTTTCCGCCCTGCCCTTCAGCGGTAACTACAGCCAAGATTTTACCGACTTCATCAGTTTGAACACCCTGCCCAATGGCTGGTGTGTGGATGAAGACATCCCCTACATCGGCGATTTTGATTATCTACCAACCGGCGGCCTCAGGGGCAATGGAGTCCTGGGCATGCAGCTTACAGCCTCTGCTCCTAACGACAGCCTCACAGCAACTTTGACTCTGGTAAACACCAGCGGTGAACCTATCAATTCGTTAGCCATCAGCTATATGGGCAAGGTAGCGAAATTAGAGAATACCGGCACACCCAAATGGGTAGTGACAGTGAACGGAACTGTGATAGATGATCTGGAATACAGCACCGCGGATGGGATAAACAGCCCTCGCAGCGCAATCGTGAGCGGCCTCAACATCGCTGCCGCAGACACTTTCGCCGTGAGCTGGTCTACCACTTCAGTAGGAACTTCGGGCTATAGAAGGCAGATAGGAATAGACGATGTGTTGATTAGCATTCACACCTCAAATGAGCCCACTCTGCACCTCAGTGGCACGCTCAGCC
This sequence comes from Candidatus Cloacimonadota bacterium, assembly GCA_029781115.1. Classification (GTDB taxonomy): domain Bacteria; phylum Cloacimonadota; class Cloacimonadia; order Cloacimonadales; family Cloacimonadaceae; genus UBA3900. The sequence goes on along the minus strand of JAKOXG010000004.1, from coordinate 13,361 downwards.
CCTTTCAAACCCAGCACGAGAATCCCTCTGACAGTCAAGGCTACCTGCTGCATGGCTCCAATCTCACCGCCAATATCATAGTGCAAGCACCAGCGGGCTTCCAGCTTTCCACGGATGATGTAACCTTCTCTTCACAATTGCAGCTTGCCAGCAGCTTTAACGGCTGCGTCTATGTGCGCCTGAGCGGGGAAAACGTCGGCACTTTTTCTGGCAATATCACTCACAGTTCCACCGGCGCAACCAGCCAACAGCTTCCTGTGAGCGGCACGGTGTGCAGCGGCTCTGCCGGCTATGCCCAAGACCTCTTCATCAGCGAATATGTTGAAGGCACCGGCAATAATAAAGCCATTGAGATCTACAACGGCACTGCCTCACCTATCAACCTCTCGGAATATGTCATAGAACTGTATTCAAACGGTAATTCCACAGCAAACTCCAGCTTTTCCCCCAATGCGACCCTGAACCCGGGCCAATGCTATGTAATAGCCCACACCTCTGCAGGCAGCGAACTTTCAGCTCTTGCGGACGTTAAACACGGTGGAGTTTGCGCTTTTAATGGCAACGATGCTATAGTTCTTGCCAAAAAGAACCCCCGAAGCTACGTGGACATCTTTGGTACGATCGGCTTTGACCCCGGTACCGCCTGGACGGCTGATGGCGGTTATACCACTGTAAACAAAACCTTAGTGCGCAAGTCGACAGTTTCCCAAGGAGTGACGGTTAACCCCAGTGGCACCTCTTTTACGACCTTGGCCACCGAGTGGGATATGTATGACGTAGACACCTTCACTTATCTGGGGTTCCATGATTGTGATGCCACCGGCTACGAGGTGCAAGCACCCACTATTCAGGCCTATGACCTCGTCGCCTACCCCTCTCACGATGAAATCACCCTGGAATGGAGCGCCGGTAATGGTGCCAAGCGCGTGATCTATGTCAATACCAGCAACAGCTTTACCCCACCCGCCGACGGTGACAATCCCACACCCAACACGACCTACACTTCCGGTCAGCAATGCGTCTACAATCAAAGCACGCCCATCATCGAAGGCGAACCGGTAAACACCTGTCTCATCACCAATCTTCAGCCTCAAACCCAATACTGGTTCAGGATCTACGAATACAATGGCGAAGGCACACAGACCAAGTTTTTGCTCAGTGCGGCCAATAATAATCCCCTTTCCGCCAGCACCACGGAAGAAATCGTCGAAACAGGTTACTATGCAGATGTATCAGGCTATGGGCAGACTCTGAAGAACTCCCTGCATCAGCTGCTCAGGACTACCCACACCACCAAGTATTCCTATAATGCCCTCTTGACGCAGCTTCCCTACACGGATGAAGACCCCAATAATTCCAGCAGAATAATCGAGATTTACACAGGTTGGAGCGTTCCCAAATCCAGTTCCGGTGGTGGCGTAACAGACTGGAACCGTGAACACACCTGGAGCAAGAGTCATGGTAACTTCGGTGAGACGGCTCCTGCAGGCACAGACCTTCATCACATGCGCCCTTGCGACGCTACCGTCAATTCCGCCAAGTCCAACCGTGATTTTGACAATGGCGGCACGCTCTACATCGACGCCTCGCCCCCATCCGGCTACAGCGGCAACACGGGCTGCTACAGCTCTACAAACACCTGGGAACCCCGTGATGAGGATAAAGGCGACGTGGCACGCATGATGATGTATATGGCGGTGCGCTATGAAGCCACCGACACCAGTTATGACCTGGAATTGGTGGATGCGATCAACACCAGCGGCCCCAACTATGGAAAGCTCTCCACGCTACTTGCCTGGCACGTTCAAGACCCGCCCGATGCCAGAGAATTGCAGCGCAACGAACGCATCTTCGAGCGTCAGGGCAACCGCAACCCCTTCATCGACCGTCCCCAATATGCAGCCATGATTTGGGCTCCCATCCCCCAAACCCCTCAAAACGTCAGCCAAACCAGCTTTAGAGCCGTGTGGAGCACTCCCATCAGCGCCAGCAGATACCACCTCCAAGTGGCCACAGACAGCTTGTTTGTCAATGTGTTACCCGCCTATAACAACCTCAACGTCTATACAAACAACTCTCTGCAGATCAACGGGCTCTCCAATAATAACACCTACTACTATCGCCTCAGATCATACTTCCAAAGCGGCTATAGCATGTATTCACCCTTCATGAGGGTGGAGCTCCTACCCTCAGCAGAGGCCAGCCTGAGCTCGGCTACCCCCTTGGATGAATACAATCTGCACGAAGCGCAGCTCACCCTCAACCTGCAGGGATGCACCTTCAGCAGCTCCAGCCTCAATCTGGCACACTTTACACTTTTGGGCGCACCCAATGGCTTGAGCATCCAAAGCATCCAATACCTAAGCCCCAGCTCAGCTGCGATTTTCCTCTCTTTTGACGGCAGCGATTTTGATACTAACCAATATCTGCAAATCCAAATCTCACCCAGCGCCATCACGAGCCCTGCCACGCTCACCAGCAGCTCGCTCAAGGTGACTGCCTATGTGGAAACCACGCTTTCCATCAGCATCAGCAACTCTCAATTGATCCTGCAGCTCAGCCCGGTCACAGACAGCGCCGGCTACAAGATCTTCAGCACCACAGAGCCCTATTCCCAATACCAGGATTGCACTGCAGCGGGTAGCTTCCAAACCGGCAATCCACTGCGTTGGATTCACAGCTCTCCCCCACAACAGCGTGCCTTCTACAAAGCAGCCGCCTACAGGAACTAAACATTGCATTTCATGAGGACTTGATCACCTAAGCATGGAAGATTTCAAGAGATTCAATTGTGACATGGCAGACAACCTGCTGCACAATCTGCCGGGCATGGTGTATCGTTGTCTGAACGACGAGGCTTTTACCTTTGTTTTCGTCTCCGAAGGCTGCGAGCTCGTGACCGGATATCAGCCTCAGGAGCTAATCGATGGAAACATAATCGGTTATGAAGAGCTAATCCTGCCGGAAGATAGAGCTTCTACAAGAGAGGTCATCGACCAGGGTTTAAAGGAGAACAATAGTTTTCAGGCCACCTATCGCATCAGAAGCAAGGATGGGAGCATCCGTTGGGTCTGGGAGCAGGGCGTAGGCGTTAAGGTGCCCGGATGCGAGGACTTACATATTGATGGAGTGATCATAGACATCACCTGTGCCCGCAACCTGGAATCGCGACTGGAGGAGAGCGTTGAGCAATTGGAACAGCTCAACCTGGTGAAGGACAGGTTCCTCGATTTTGTATTGCACGACCTCCAGGATCCCGTCCTTTCCTTCATCTCGCTGAGCAACTTTATGTGCCAAAACATCGATAGCTTCAGCAAAGAAGAGCTTGTGGATTGCCTGAACCAGATAAGAGATTCATCTCAAAGGATGAACCTGATACTGGAAGGCATCTACAAATGGGCAAAATACCAGAAGCAGATGGACAATTTTCAACCTCGTCCGATCCGCTTGGATGCCCTGGTCTCAGACATAAAGAACAGCTTTGCACCACACTTTGATTCCAAAAAACTAAGCTTTACTCTGGATTATCCGGCCGATAAGGTAATCCATTCGGACAGCAACGTGCTCTTTATCCTCGTGGCGACCCTGCTCTCAAACGCCATCAAATACTCACATCCAGGCGGTAAAATTGGTCTGAAATTCAATATCGAAACAGACCAGCTCATTATTTCCGTGAGAGACGAAGGAGTGGGCATCCCCAGCTCCAAAATGCAACAACTATTCTCCATCAAAAGTGACTATATACGCAACGGCACCAGCAATGAAAGTGGCTCTGGACTGGGATTGGCGCTTGCCAAAAAGACCATAGACTCCCTGGGCGGAACCATAGAAGTGGACTCCAAACCGGGCAAAGGAAGCATCTTCACCATCAAGTTGCCTTTGCAGGCTCAGCAGTAAGACGGGGCATAAACCGAAGCAATTTTACAAGACAGAGGCTGTCAGCGGCAGAACTGCTCACAGCCGGGATGCAGCAGCGGCTTGGCTGCTCTCCTGCCGCCCTCCTTTTCTAACTCTCTCATCCAGTCCCCCATCGCCGGATCTCCCACCGTTTTGGTAGGCATTATTTTATTTGTCCTGCACCTGACATTTGCGAAACATTTGACTTTTCGTCTTGGCTGCCCACCTCCCGAAAGTTGCTTTCGCCCCTGCTCGGCTCTTCCTCCTAACTGCCTCCTTTCTTACTCCTTAGCTGTTCGAGGAGCAGGAGAGCAGCAGGGAAGGAGTTGGCAAGCCGCATGGAATGGACATTTGAGAGGGGTCAAAACGGGCAGGCTTGCTTGATATATTTTCGTCCAGAGGTCAAATATTTTAAAAAGCCCCACTTTTTCAGGGCAAGGAAGCGCGGGAAAAGGGGCGAGAAAGCGGGCACGAAAATGGCGAGAAAATGGACTTGTTTGCAAATGACATCTGCGGGCGACATCCGCTCCACTGGTGCCCACTTTTATGGATGGTTTAACGTATTGATTAAAATGAGAGATAAGCTCACTTTTTGCACCATGTCGCCCTCGGCAGCATTTGGCAGATAGCCCAAAATGGGCAAGATCGGGGTGAACGCCGTTCTTGTTTGGCATGACAGCATATTGAAGCTACACAAAATACAGCTACAGTAAAATAACAATTCTCTACTTGACAAAGCAGGCTGACTCACAAAATTGAAAGTCATCCGGGCATGGATAGAGATAACGATTCTATGGAAGGAACTGATGGAAGCGGGCACCTATTACTATTGGCTGCAAAGCGTGGATCTGGATGGCACCATTGGCTACTTCGGGCTCATAAGCGTGCTCTATAGCACCGGTGGCGGAGAAGGGGGCAGCCCCGGTATACCCAATCTCACTCAGTTGAACAATGCTTACCCAAATCCCTTCAACCCGGATACCACGATTCGTTACCAGCTCAAAGACCCGGGCAAGGTGGAGATAGTCATCTACAACGCCAAGGGACAGATGCTGCGCAGCTTTAGCGCCAGCCATGAAACTGCAGGAAGCTATCATTACCGCTGGGATGGTCGCGACAGCTCCGGCAATGTCCTGCCCTCCGGCGTATATCTCTATAGGATGAGTAGCGGTAAATACAACTGCACCAAGAAGATGGTATTGCAGAAGTAGGTGTTAGGTGGTAGGTGTTAGGTGTTAGTCGCTGACGCTGGCTGCGAAGATAAGTATAAACGCAATAAGCCTCGAGGTCATCTCGGGGCTTTTTCTTTTCCCACGAATTACACGAATTAACACGAATTTGGAGGATATAAAGGGGGCGGGTCATGCAGGGCTGGTCTCGCTTTTGCTCAGAGCACGCGTATCCCCGAAGCCAGCGCAGCGACTGACTACTGGCTACTGACGACTGACGACTTAGATTTCCTTCGCCTCTTCCCCGTATATCTGTTTAAACTTGTTATTGTCGATCTCGCTGACGTCGCCCTCAAAAGCCACCTTCCCTTCTTTGAGGGCAAAGACCTTGGTTCCATAGCGTTTTGCCAGGGAAAGGAAGTGGAGGCTACAGATGACGGTGATGCCTTCGGCGTTGATTTTGCCCAAGTATTGCATCACGGAATCGGCGGTGGCGGGGTCTAAGCTGGCTACTGGTTCATCAGCCAGAATCAGCTTGGGATTTTGCATCAGGGCTCTGGCTATGCCCACCCTTTGTTGCTGTCCCCCGGAGAGTTGCTTCACTTTGCGGTGCTCATATTCGCTCAAGCCCACCTTTTCGAGGTTGAGCCGGGCGTCTTCCCAATCTTGGGTGCTGTATCTTTCAAGCAAGCCTTGATAGCCCAGCCTGCCGGTGAGCACATTACCGATCACGCTCATGTTTTTGACCAGGTTAAACTGTTGAAACACCATGCCGATCTCGCGTCTATAGCGGCGCAGCTGCAGTCCCTTGAGCTTTATGATGTCTCGGTCTTCAAAAAAGATTTCGCCGCCGTTGGGCTCGACCAGGCGGTTGATGCATCTGAGCAGGGTGGATTTACCGCTGCCGGAGAGACCTAAAAGGATGACAAAATCACCCGGATAGACCTCCAGGCTCACTTCATCCAAGGCGTTGTATTTGCCGTCGTAACTCTTGATGAGGTTTCGGATTTTCAGTTGTGGTTTCAAGGTTGGCACCCGTACGGGCGGTCGCTGAACCGCCGCAATGTATGGTCGCTCGCTGAAGCGACCCAAGCAGCCAACGGTCGCTGAACCGCCGACTGATGATGTGTTGGTATTTTTAGCTGTAGTTTCAAGGTTTTGGGCCTTCTATTTCAACAGTGTTTTGGGGTCCAGATCCATCAGATCTATCGCTTTGCGCACGATGTCGTAATCCTTATCCGTGGCGGGTTCCAAGCCATCGATCTGATAGAGCTCGTCCATAATCTTCTTGCCGTGCTCACTTCTGGAGAAGGCGTAAAGCACGTCCAAGACCTTGGCTTCCAAATCTGGTGGCAGATTCTTGCGGAAGGTGACGGTATCGTTGGGAATCCAATCCGTAAAGGCGACAGGGATCACCTTTTCCAGGATGTCTGGCTGGGTATCCACCAGCTTGGCGCGTGCATCTTCCGGGTTGCCGGCACTGTCTGGAGGTGACCAATAGGTGCAGCCGACGTCCGCAGTACCGCTGTAGACGGCTAAGATGGCGGCATTGTGGGAGCCGGTAAAGCGTGATTGGGAAAGCTCGATTCCCTGTGCTTTGAGCATGGCGGAGGGGTAGATATATCCGGAGGTGGAAGCGGCGTCGGTATAAGCTATCACCTTGCCCTGCATGTCTTCAATACCTTTGATACCGCTATCAGCACGGACGACAAACTGGCCTCTATACATCTTCAGACCGTTGCGCACGGTCATAAACTTCACTTCTGCATCATACTTTTCTTTGGCCAAGACGTAGGCGAAAGTGGGTAGCCAGGCGATGTCTGCCTGATAGTTTCCCAAGGCTTCGATCACTGCAGCATAGCTGGTGGGGACTGCCACCTTGAAGTGATAGCCGGTTTCCTTTTCCAAAGCTCTGGCGATCGCTTCACCGCTGGCAACCACCTTGCCGGCTTCTAAAGAGGGAACAAAATACATCTTGATGGGGTTGCGCTTGCTACCCAAGTCCTTATTGGCTTTTTCGATGCGGCTGGATTCATTTACGCAGCCCAAGCTGATGAGCAACAGCAAAACCATCAATATAATCAGGGGACGTCTCATAGTGATCTTCTCCTTGATAAAATTAATCTATCCGTTCACCCAAATACGAGTGCACCAAAAGGTCAAATAAAAATTGCTTAACAAAGGGCAAAATCAACTCACCTCCTCAAAGAAGGGATGCGACAAAAGCAGCTTGCGTCCAAGCCTCTGCGTCAAAGCCTCCCTATCCATGCCGTCCAAAGTGTAGCCATCGACGTTGAACATATTGCTGGGCAGGATGAGGGTTTGCCGGGGCTGGGAGGCATGCTGACCGAGAATGTCTGAAGCGGTAAGCAGCCCACTCACGGTGACGAGGGGGCCGAAGAAGTCGTTGCGAACAGCTCTTGCGCTGAAGCTGGCCTTGGAGAGGCGGCTGCTGATCTGGGCGGCTATCTTGCCCATCTCTTTGGCGGCAGCTTGGGAATGGAGCAAGAGGTAATCTGCACCCTCACTATCCAAACTCCGGATCAGCTCTTCCTTGTGCCTGCCAAAACCGGCACGCAGCAGGCTGAGCAGTCCGATGCCATTTTCCGCCTGCGGGTAATCCTGATAGTAGGCTCGGCCGGGGATTGCCCTATCTGCCAGGACAAAAAACTCGTCTGCGGCATAGATGATGTCGGAGCCTGTTTCACGCCTGAGGATGTCGATCAAGCTCAAAACCAAAGAGGCAGAATGAGCATCAAAGGGCGTAAGCTCCGGGAGGTGAGAACGAAAGCGGGTCAAGCCCACGGGAACCACGCCAATGGAGAGGGTATTGAGTTCGGGACTGGCGAGATCCAGGATGGTGCGCTCCAGCTCCACTTTATCGTTCAGGCCGGGCACGCAGACGATCTGGGTGTGAAAGCTGATGCCGGCGCGGCTGAGTCGCTTTAGGGTTTTGAAGATGTCAAAGTCTCTCTTGTAGCCCATCATCTTTTGCCGCAATGCCTTATCTGTGGTGTGCACAGAGATGTAGAGCGGGCTGATATACTGGTCTATGATGCGCGAGAATTCCGCATCGCTGAGGTTGGTGAGAGAGATATAATTGCCGTGTTCCCAAGACATCAGGTAGTCGTCGTCCTTGATGTAGAGGCTCTGGCGGAGTCCGGCTGGCATCTGGTCTACAAAGCAGAAGACGCATTTGTTTTGGCAACGGCGGATGGGTGCAGGCTCCGGTTCTATGCCCAGAAAGAGCATGGAGTCACGGATGATCTTGATTCTTCTTTGTTTGCCGTCCTTGGTTCTGATAAGAATGTTGAGCTGATATTCGGAGCTGTAATAGCCAAGGTCGAAGCTGTCGCGGATCCGGCAGCCGTTGATTTTGAGTATCTCATCACCGCTGGAAATACCGTACTGAGCGGCAAGCCCCTCAGGATCCACACTTCTTACTTTTAGAGCCAAGAGAGCTATCCTCGATTAGATATTGCGGACGCGGTCGTAGCGGAATTTAAACCTTTTCACCCCTTCAAAGATGGTGCGTGCCAGCCGTTCCTGATACTCGGAATTGCCCAAAAGCTGCTCCTCTCTTTCATTGGTGAGGAAGCCCACTTCGATGAGCACCGCCGGCATGAAAGCACCGCGCAGGACGTAGAAATTAGCCTGTTTTACCCCTCTATCCAAGGCTTCGGTGCCGCTGACCATACTTTGCTGGATGAGTAGCGCCATATTGTTTGAGTTTTCCAGGTATTCGGTCTGGCACAAATCGCTGAGGATGAAATTTAAGGCATCGTATTTGGCGACTTCAGCTTCGCCACCTTCATACATTTCCACCACACCGTTTTCCAGAGCCTCGACGGCGCGGGCATCCGAGGTCTGTGCTGTGGAGAGATAGTAAGTCTCAATGCCGTTAGCTGCACGGCCTTTGGCGGCATTTGCATGCACACTCAGGAAGAGATCAGCCTTCTTTTCGTTGGCCAATTTGGTGCGATCCCGCAGGGAGACGAAGCGATCGTCATCACGGGTCATAACCACTGTCACGCCCAGCTCATCTTCGAGCATGCGTTTCAGATGCAGGCAGACGTTGAGGTTCACCACCTTTTCTTGCAGCTTGCCCCGTCCCACGGCACCGGGATCTTTGCCACCATGCCCGGGATCCAAGACTATCACTTTGACGCTATTGTCCTTGGGAGTGGGCAAAATGAGGGTGCGGTTTTTGTATTCCATTTGCTTGAAGTGAAGCGGGAGATGCTCCGTCACAAACACGGAAGGAAGGTAGAATTGATCTTTGACGCGCCTCAAGGGATGGTGCATAGACCAGGAAAACTCCGCAGAGGAGTAAAAGGGCGAACCGATCAAAAACATAAACTGCCTGCCCTCAATGTAGAGATGCAAACGCTGATCTGCACGCTCTTCCTTGGTGATAGAATTGAAGGTGGAATTGAAGTTTTCCACTCGCACATAATTCACGCCGCCGAGCTTGGTTTCCGGCAGCATGACTGTCTTGCGGGTGTTTTTGAAGCTCACTTTGATATCCGCCCAGAGCACGCCTTGGGCAAGAGACATCAGCAAGCATATCATAAGTATAGTTTGAATCTTTCTCATAGTAGGACTCATATGTATGGAGATGGCTTTGATGTCAAGCGAAAAAGTGGATTTTAGCTTATTTTGCCGTGATTTGGTGGGGCTTTCCGGTGGTTTTCTGCAATAACTGTGCAACAGGAATGAATCTTGCATGACCTATGAGTCAGATAAGTAAGTTAGGAGAGAAAAGATGAGACGAATTGCCCTGATGCTGTGTCTGCTTTTGTGTACAGTCACCTTTTTGCTGGCGGAAGAGTTTGTGATCCGCCCGGCAGACAAGCTAACTTTGGCGGAGTATAGTTTTCAGACTGCAGACGGTGATTGGATAGTGTTCTTCAGTGATCACAGCACATTTACTGAAAGCATCTTCTATTACAAGATCAGCGCCACGGGCGAGCTTATCACGAGCGAGGCGGCACCATTAGCATACAAGGAGACAGACCAAAAGCTGGTAAATATGATCCCCACCAGCGATGGGAACTTCATCATTGTCTGGCAGGAAGTCAGCAACAATAATCACGTCTATATGCAAAAGCTGAACCCTGACTGCCAGAATCTCTGGGCCAACGAAGGTGTAAAATGCCTGGATTCGTTCCCTGAATCCTACCGCTACAGGATGCTTGCCAACGATGTGGGTGGCATCACGGTGGCTTCTCAAACTGATTATTGGAATAGCCCAATCTGCGCGCAAAACTTTGACTCTCTCGGCAATAAGCTTTGGGGTGAAGATGGCGTGGTCTTGGTGGGTAGCGGTGTGCGGTCGGCGATTGGGGATATTGTGCACTATCCCGGGGGTGGATTCTTGCTGCACTTTTGGATAGGATACGCATCGTGCGAAGTGTGGCGATATTCAGAATCCGGTTTACTTGTCGATGACGATTCATTTGTACCCACCGATCTCTTCTTTAAAGGTGTCAGCAAAATCGTTGGTCCTGTGAATGGCGAATATTTAATCTACGGCGATTATGACAGCATGTTGGAAATCAACAAAGTGAGTGCAAGTGGCGAGCTGCTTTTGGATCAAAACTTGGTTTACTATTGCTCTTACCTGTGTGGTATTAAGCTTTTAAGCGATGGTAGGGTAGCCATGTTATTGAATTATGGAAGTGCTGATGGAAACGCCGATACAGCACGTCTATATATGCTATCTGCTGATTTGGAAGTGCTTTGGGTTGTTGAGGAACAGATTCCACGCTATCAGCAACTCAGGATATGTGTATTACCAGAGGACAAAATCTTGCTGACCTGGGGTCGTACAGCCCAGATTTATGATGCATCAGGTACCCATCTTCTCAGCGAACCACAGGTTATATCCGGCGACAGTGGTTATGGGATGCTAATCTTACCGGCGAATGATGCGGTTGTTTTCCTATGGAATTATAAATACAACGTCGAACAGAGGATAAAGCTGCAAGCGATGAATATGGATGGATCGCTTGTCCATTTGCCCAATGGTGTCATTTTGGAAATGAGACTGGCTGGGACTTGTCCGGATGGCTACAGTTACCATGGGAAAGGCGAAAATCACTGTTTCACTTTTGGTGACAGGTTTTTGAGCATTTGGACCGATACCCGGAGCAATGAGCAATTATTCTTCCAGCTTTTTGATCAGAACATGCACCCTCTTTTGGAACCCAATGGGCGCGCTGTCCACCCCAATAGCATCAACTCTCCCATACTTGTGCAAAGCTATATCAGCGAAGATAACAAGTTTCACCTTATCTACAAGCCACGGTATTGGGACCCAAAATATCTGCAAGCGATAGACTACGAAGGCAACCTCTGTTATGATGGCAATGGCCTCGAGATTCAGCTCCCGGATAGTGTTGTGGGCAACGTGGGGCACGTCACCTATGTATTTTGGACTGTAGATACTGTCGGTCGCTCAAACAAGATCATGGGTCAGAAATACGTGAACGGTCAAGCTCAGTGGAGCGAGGTTGGAGGGCTGATTTTGCCCAATGTTTACAGCCATAAATACACCTTGTTGGGCTTTGAAAATGGCCTGCTTATTTATAGTGATGGTTTCTACAGTTATCAACAAGAAGGCCCGGCTTTTCTCAGGGCTTTGAAGTTTGATGCCAACGGACTGATAAGTAATGAAATCATCACCCTCAGCTCAGAACCCATCAGCCTTGAAGCGCCCCTCAGTGCCAAGGGCATGATGGGAGACGATCTCTGCCTGATCGTTCGTAGAGAGAGTGAGGAATCCGTATATAGCTACATCCTGCAAAAGGTGGATTCCCATGGTAACAGGCTCTGGGGTGAGGCTGGAATAAGCTTCGGAGCCAGCGGCGCCATCAGTCACGCCACCTTTGGAGATATTGCCGTAAACTTTTTGACTTTGGACGATATTGGCTACGCATTGCATAGTGTGAGTGCAGAGGGCATCCCTCAGACTCCGTATGGTGGAATAGTCATCATCCCAATCGCCTATACGCCGAAAGAAGTGGATTTTGCCACCTTTGAAGATGGCTCCATGATCTGCGTTTTCTCCGATGATCACGAAACAGATCCCGACATTTATATCCGCCTCATGGATGAGGATGGAATGCCTATGGATGCTGCCCCTTTGGTGCTCTGCGATGCACGGAATATCCAATCACAGCCCCGCATCACCACCTACTCCAATAGAGCCTTTATCACTTGGAAAGACCATAGGGCGGGTGTGGGAGTTACAGGACTTTGGGGCAATACCGTGCACAGCAGCACACCCAATGACGATGCCCTGCAAACGCCAATCCAACAGGCTCAGATCATCGGCAACTACCCCAATCCCTTCAACCCCAGCACCACAATCAGCTATCAGATTGCCGTCGACGGAATGGCAAAGCTGGATATCTACAACATCAAGGGACAACTGGTGAAGAGCTTGCTAAATGAGCCCCAAACCAGAGGTAGGCATCAAGTAATGTGGAGTGGGAAGAATATCGGCGGCAAGGACGTGGCGTCGGGCATCTACTTTGTGCGCCTCAGCTCTGCCGGTAAGAGCAGCATACATAAGATGGTGCTGATGAAATAGCATTATATTTCATTGTGGAGCCGGCTTCACCTGAGCCGGCTTTTTTTGATCTAATAATGGTTCGATACCCCCTTGGCCCTTACTCACCCGCCCGGAGATGCCGTGGAGATACTCGGGTTTTTCCCGGGAGGCTCCGGGTAATCACCGGGAGGCTAAGCAAGGAGCAGCCAAGCTTTTTCAAACGGTATTTCGGGAAAACCGTGCAGAGACCTTGCTTCAGAGGTATTTTACTGTTGCCAGAATGCGGGCAACAATTGACCGTTTTGTATCGCTATCATTTACAAGCTGTTACGTGCTTGGATTTCGGGATTTTTTGAGATCAAAGTGAGATCGTCAGTGTATATAGTGAGGGGTGCCTTCGGCAAGGTTTTAGGTTTTAGGTGTTAGGTGTTAGGGCTGACTGTGCCGTACTGAAAAAGCCGGACAGTTTTTGTTAGTTTTTAGTGTTATTTCCCTACGCATTTTGTGCTCCGCGTAGTGAGTTTTGAAATTGCTTGGTTATCATATACTTCAGATGGCGTATTAAGACCTAAAGCTTGATGTAGTCTTTCATTGTTGTATAGATAGATAGCGTTCTTTATCGCATCTAATGCTGCGTTTTTGCTTATGATCACGCCACTAAGTCCATATTCGTGTTTTAGTGTATTAAAAACGCGCTCCATTTTGGCGTTATCATAGCAGTGATTTCTGCCAGTAAA
>JAKOXG010000021.1 GCA_029781115.1 Candidatus Cloacimonadota bacterium | reverse complement strand
TGCAGATTTTGGCCTGAACAATTACCCTAATCCCTTCAACCCAAGCACCACGATCGGGTTCATCGCTCCGGAGGCGGGGAATGTGCGATTGTCTGTACTCAATATCAAAGGCCAAAAAGTAAAGGAGCTATACGGCGGGTCAATATCAAAAGGTCATCATAGTGTCTTGTGGGATGGTTTGGATGACAGGGGCGTGGCTGTGAGCTCGGGTGTCTATTTTGTGCGCCTTGAAATGGCTGGCAGAGCTCAAGTCCATAAGATGGTGCTGATGAAATAGCTTCAAGGCTCCGTTCTGTTTTTATTGTAACACATTTCCCCAAGGCTGGCTACTGCTTCTCTCGCAGGCTCTTCCACCATTTCAGCCGTTTGGCGATCTCTTTCTCAAAGCCAAATTGCCCGGGTTCGTAGTAGGTCTTTTCCGGCATCTTTTCCGGGAAATACTTTTGGTAGCTGTAGTGATGCTCTGAATCGTGATCATACTGATAGCCCTTGCCATAATCCAGCTCTTTCATCAGCTTGGTGGGCGCATTGCGGATGTGCAGGGGCACGCCATAGTGGCTGGTCTTGATGGCATCCTCACGCGCTTTGAAGTAGGCGACGTCAGCGGAATTGCTCTTGGGAGCGGTGGCAAGGTAGATCACCAGTTGTGAGAGGGCGGCAGAGGCTTCCGGCATGCCGATGAAGAGCAAAGCGTCTTTGGCGGCGATAGCGAGGCTGAGTGCCTGGGGATCTGCCAAGCCGATATCCTCAGAGGCAAAGCGGATGAGCCTGCGCACGATGTAGCGCGGGTCTTCCCCACCTTCCAACATTCTGGCCAGCCAATAAAGCGCCGCTTGGGGATCGGAGCCGCGCAGGGATTTGTGGAGGGCGGAAATCAGGTTGTAGTGCTCTTCCCTGCCTTTGTCATAAAAGAGGGTCTTCTTTTCCAGGATGCCCGCCAGTTCTTTGATGCCGGGGTGCGGGTTTGTCTTCAAGAAATCTGAGATCAGCTCCAGATAGTTGAGGGCGCGGCGTGCATCGCCTCCGCTTTGAGAAGCCAGCCAGCCGCTCACCTCTTCGTCTTCCTCGAGCTCGAGTTCACGCATGCCTTTGGTCACGATCTGGCTCAATTCTTCTTCCGAGAGCATGCTGAGCACAAAGACATGAGCTCGGGATAGCAGGGCGGGGATAACCTCAAAAGAGGGGTTTTCCGTGGTGGCACCGATGAGGATGACCGCACCGGACTCGACAAAAGGTAAAAAGGCGTCCTGCTGGGATTTGTTGAAGCGGTGGATTTCGTCGATAAAGACGATAGTGCCGCGGCCGTCTTTGCGGTGATGGTAGTCCGCATCTTTCATCATGGCTTTCACTTCCGTGATCGAAGCCAACACGGCGGAAAACTGCACAAAGGGCTGCTCTGCCCTTTCTTTGATGATGCGGGCGATGGTGGTTTTGCCGGTGCCGGGTGGCCCCCAGAGGATAAAGGATTGATAGCGGCCGCTTTCTATCATCTGCCGCAGCAGTGAATCCGGATTGATCAGCTTGGGCTGACCCAGGATTTCGTCCAAAGACTTAGGACGTAACTTCTCAGCCAGAGGCACGTTGCGCTCCCGGCTTTCTTCGCTTTCAAAAAGATTGGTCTGTTTGTCTTTCATGAACCTATCAGCTGAATCAGCTCCTCAATTTCTACATTTGGCCAGTTTTCCCGGCAATGATACCAGCCCAGGGCGGCAAACAGGGCTGCTTTACCGATGGGAGCCACGGGGTAATCCGAGACAAAGGCTCCCACATCTTCAAAAGGCAAGGTGATGAGGCTGCTGTGTTCACCGTGTAAGATGGCGTGGGTGGCGCAATCGCGCAGGCGTTGCGAGCTGACGTTGGTCTGCACAAACATCAGGACTTCGGGTTTGTTGTTGAGCAGGTTTTTGCCCAAGCCCAAGGTGTAGACATTGGAGATCTGCCGGCTGGTGAGACCCAGCTCTTCCTCGATCTCGCGCAGCAGGTTTTTGGTGGGATTTAACTCACTGAGAAACCACCATCTAAACTCCGTCTCATCATACTTTTTGCGCCAATTGTAATCCGAGCGGTTCACCTCCAAATTGCCACCAATCACATGCCAGTGGCCTTGAGCTTCGGCGACCCTGTCGCTGCGCTTGCCCAGGAGAATGGCTCCATCCTTGGATACCACTACGCCGCAGACGGCGAGAGCATCTGCCAGCTCACTTTTGGGAAGCTGATCCATATTGCAGACATTGGTGCCGTAAAAGGATTTGTAATCGGTGACGCAAGCTTCGATCAGCAGCTTGCCATCCTCAACCTTGCTTTCCTGATAGCTGGGAACCAGGTTGTTGGCGAGGTCCAATTGGGGATTGAGCCGGGCGTCTTCCCAAGCGGAATTGATCAGTTTGCGGGTGGTTGCCGCATATTCACGTTTTTGGGGGTGTAAAAGCACCTGCACAGCCCGCTCATCATTCACAGCCAAAATCCTGTGGACGATGGAAAAGTCTTTGTTGAGAGTTTTCATATTCCTCTCTCCTTTAGGTATGCTGCCTGATCAGGGCAATGGGATCCACCTCGCGCAACCTTCTCAGCGGCAGCAACACACTCAAGAAGGTGATCGTATAGGAGGCTATCACCACGACAACGTAATCCTGCCAAAATACCTTAACGGGCAAGACGGTGAAATCATCTCCGGCGGCGAGCTTCACGAAACCATAGTTGCTCTGCAACCAGAGCAGCAGGCTGGCCAACACGAGCCCCAGCAGGATACCGAAGCTGCTCAAAAAGAGAGATTGCCTGAGAAACAGGCCGCTCAGGTCTTTATCCCTGAATCCGATGGCCTTGAGCAAACCAAGTTCCTTCTTCTTTTGGGCGATGCTCTTGAGCATGTTGCCCGTGAGGTTGAACGAGGCAATCACATACATGAGCAGCATGATGGTAAACATCAGCATCTTTTCAAAGCGGATGGCGCTGTAGAGGCTGGCATCAAAGCGGCTCCAGGGCTCTACTTTATATTGGGGAAACTTCTTTTGCAGGGTTTTGCTCAGGGCTTCGCTTTGGGAAAAGTCACCGGCGCGCAGATCCAGTTGATCCACGGTGGATTTGCCGCTGAAAAACTTGGCATTTTCCAAGCTCACATAGGCGTAACTCTGCTGATATTCCGGCATGGCGGATTCAAAGACGCCCATCACCTTGAAGGTCTTTACCCTGGGGATCATGCCAAAGGCGGTGGGGATATTGAAGCGCGGTGAAATGAGCTGGATTTCATCGCCCAAATAGAGTCCCAGTCCGCCCGCCAAACCCGCCGCCAGGATGATGCCGTCAGCATCCAAAGCCTGCTGCGAAGCGGTGCCGGCAATGAGACCCTGACGCAAGCCCATGCCGTTGTCACTCAAATGATTCAAAGCCATGGAAACACTCTTGTGATCGTCTGCATCGATGCCAAAACAAAAGGCGGGCAGAACGACGGTTCCCTTTTTGGCCAAAAGCTCGTTGCGAATCACGGCAGAAGCGGCGATGCCGGAATCTTTCAAGACGCTGATCAGGCTGTCCGGGTTGCTGATTCCACCAGAGTCCATGCTGCGCATGCGAATCTGGCTCAGGGTGCCGGAGATGCGCAGGCCGATATCCTCTCTAAAGCCGTTCATGACGCTGCTCACACAAAGAAGGGCGAGCACACCGAGGGTGATGCCCGCAAGCGTGAGATAGTGGTTTTTGCTCACAATGCGGGCATTCCGGCCACGCAGATACCTGCCAGCCAACCAGGATACGGCTCGATTCGCTGTTTTACTCATAAGGGACATGATTATTTAAGTAGCATAGTTTAGTCAATAGTTAGTTTTTTAACATGCGCATGTTCCGATGGTAACGTGGTGGATTTCAGAGGGATAGCAAGTCAATTGAGTAGAAATGAGAAAAGGCAGGCTATGGGGATGCGCGGCGGCTGCGCCGCAGGTTTTAGGTGTTAGCGGCTACGCCGCAGGTTTTAGGCGTTAGGTTTTAGGTGTTAGGGGCTGCGCTTTGTTTAGAGATGCGAATGCTCTGAACAAAAGCAAGACCAGCTACAGAAAGGGTATTCCCACAGTCTCGTCCCTGTATGGTCGCTTGCCATAGCGACCCACCTGTAGCCGGAGGTTGCCAAACCGCCGCAATCAAACGCAGTTTGATGTTTTCCACGAATTACACGAATGGGGCGGCTGCGCCGCAGGTTTTAGGTGTTAGGTGTTAGGTGTTAGGCGTTAGGTGTTAGGTGTTAGGGACTGCGCTTTGTTTAGAGATGCGAATACTCTGAGCAAAAGCAAGACCAGCTACAGAAAGGGTATTCCCACAGTCTCGTCCCTGTATGGTCGCTTGCCATAGCGACCCACCTGTAGCCGGAGGTTGCCAAACCGCCGCAATCAAACGCAGTTTGATGTTTTCCACGGATTACACGAATGGGGCGGCTGCGCCGCAGGTGTTAGGCGTTAGGTTTTAGGTGTTAGCGGCTGCGCTTTGTTTAGGGATGCGCGTGCTTTCTGTACGGGCGGTCGCCTAACCGCCGCTGCTTCACACAGTCTCGTCCCTGTATGGTCGCTTGCCATAGCGACCCACCTGTAGCCGGCGCTCGCCGTAGCGCCGCCAGCAGGCACAGAATGCCACCCAACTCACTCTTTCCCAAAGCTTATGCCCACTAAAATGTCGTATAAAGCGGCTTCGCCGCATTTGTAAGCATCAAGCTGCGCTTGATTGCGGCGCTTCGGCGAGCGCCGGCTACTTGGTCGCTCCAGCGAGCGACCCTACCTTACTGAGCCGCCCGGATATTACCCGGAGCCTCCCGTAAAAAACCCGAGTATCTCCACGCCATCTCCCTGCGGGTAAGCAAGAGCCAAGTCAGCGACGAACTTCCGCCCACTAAAAATGCGCATTAGCCGTATTTACTTTATCACGCAAAACTTGCCGGTTGCTTGTTGTTTGCCGCAGGTAACACGGCAAAAGTAGATACCATTTGCCAAAGAGGAGGCAGGAACCCGATATGTTCTTGCATCCAACTGGGATTGGTATACCTCTTTCAAGACAGATTGACCCTTGATATTGTATATCTCAATGGCAACCTGTTCGTGCTCGTTTGGGCTCTTGGACTGTAATTCGATGTTAAGAGTATTATCAGCCCGCGTTATGGGATTGGGGCTGAGTTTCACTAAGAGATCACCCGAGACGCTGGGAATGGCAGGGTCATCAATAGCCACGGTTGTATCTTTAAGCTGTGCATTACCCGCATGCACCCAAACAAACCCATAGTAGGTGCCTTGTGCCCAGGGAGCAGAGTCATCATGCGATGCGGCTACGGCGATGTCATCGTACCCATCGCCATTGAAGTCTCCGGTAGCCAGCCTCCAGCCGTAGTAATCATATCCCTGATTACCAACAATCAGATCGGCGGTTCCGTTTACATTCCGTTTACCCAGCCAAACTGCAAAACCTCGCCCAAGGCCGGCACCGGCTGCATCATCATAACCGTCACCATTAAAATCACCGTAAGCCAGTGCTTGTTGAAAATCACCGCCATACCAAGCCGGATCCATATTGAAGTTGGGGACATCATAATTGATATCCTGTCCACCCAACCAGATATGCATCCCATCATTGGTTATATAGCCCATGAAGTCAGCATAGCCATCACCATTCATATCCCCCAAAGGTTTACTGCCTCTAGATACCCCATACTGGCAATATAGAAAGGTGACGGGATTATCGAAATTACACTCGGCATTTCCATAGTAGAGCCGGATCAGATTGTGGGTGGGATTGCTCTGAGGGGTGGCAAATGCGGAAGTGAAATCATCGTAACCGTCATTATTGATGTCTCCTATGCCATGAATACATGATGCATAGGAGGAACTAATTTCACCAATAGAA
This sequence comes from Candidatus Cloacimonadota bacterium, assembly GCA_029781115.1. Taxonomy (GTDB): domain Bacteria; phylum Cloacimonadota; class Cloacimonadia; order Cloacimonadales; family Cloacimonadaceae; genus UBA3900. The sequence continues at coordinate 40,427 of JAKOXG010000021.1, read as the reverse complement.
GTTAAAACTTGCTCTTCAAATGTTCCACCAAAGATAACTGAATGTCTTCTCTCGCGTGTGGGATCATGTGTATAATAGAATCCCATGTCATCATAGCCGTCACCGTTGACATCGCCCAAGGGGTAAACCCTCACATAAGAATTGTAGAAGTCATACAGCGGCATTTCATGATCGGGGACACCCAGATCAGGAGTTCCGCCATAGTAAAAAAGCAGTTTGGCATAACTTTCGGTCAAATTTACGTGGTCTGTTACACTCACACACAGATCATCAAAACCATCTCCATTGATGTCGCCGACTTTGTAGACAGCTCGAACCTGCCTACCGTCTACATCATTATAATTTCCTTCCAGGGTCATACTGGCAGGTGTTGTAGAACTGAAATCTGTGCCACCCAGATAGATGTAGACCTTGCCTCGGGTTGGGGTTTCTCCATACTCATACCCGTAAGCAAAGGCACAGACCGCCAAGTCGTCAATCCCGTCATGATTGAAGTCCAGAGAAGTCATCGAATAACCAAACATTGAGCCGTGATGCTCACCCTGGAAGTATGCGATGACGGGCATTTCGTTGACTCCGTGGAGTGCATTTAGACACAGGATTAAGATGATCAGCGAAGTGAGGCCTTTAAATGTTCTCATATATTCTCCTTATTTTATCAATGCCATTCTGCCAGTGGCGAGTTTTTGGTTTCCATTCTTTAGCACATACAGGTATACTCCGCTGTTTTGAGATTGGATTAGTGCGGGATCCAATTCAATTTCACCGGTGTTACCGCAATCGTTGATCGGAACAGAAAGCAATTTCTGCCCACGAATGTTGTACAGTTCGACCTTCAGGTTCCGCTTTGGCTGCTCTGTTTCATACTTGATAGTAACTCTATCTGTCACAGGGTTCGGGTAATGACTTATCTTTGTATGTGGTGCCGGGATCAATGGGTCCTGATTTGTTACCACGTTGCCCTCAGCATCGGTCTTGATCAAATATAAGTACGCTCCAGGGCGATCATGCAACAGGAAGAGAATGCTGCCATCCGGCATAACCAGTAGATTCTTTGAACCTGTTCCAAGGTAGGTAGCCCAAATATTAGTATCATATGATCTGCTCCATTGATGCACTCCATCAGGACTGTAGCAATGGAGAATCTCGCCTGTATCAGCTCTGCCAGTATACACGATATTACCATTTGGAAGGATATCTAAAGACACTCGGTCGCCGTAGAGCACATAGCAGGCGGGTATGTTATCAGCGACTAACTCGGGATTTTGCTCACCTGAGTTTATCTTCCATAGCTTATAGTATCCAAGTAAGTAAATATCGTTATTTGACGATACCCTGCAATCAAATAGGCTCGTAACATAATTCTCTGGATCATATATCCACAAAGTATCAAGATTACTTGTCAAACAGGCAAAAATCCCTCTCCCTAAGCAGATCCAACCATCATTGTATGGTTCAATGGTTATAAATCCCGAGCTATTGTTTGGGAAGATTTCGCTCTGCCAAATCACATTGAATTGGAAGTCAGTTTTGATTGCTAAAGCTTGCGAGCCTATTCTTCCAACAAAGACCAAGCCATCGTCAGCATATTGCATGTCATGCAAGGTAATACCGTAGCCGTTGACTGTCTCAAAGTAGTAAGTTTCAAGTAGGTTCAGTCCGGGATCAAGGACAATTAGTATTGTTAGACCGCCCTGAGCACCTTGAGCCAGGCAGTAATACCTGTCAACCCCATTGGATACCATACTTACGATGGTTTGTTCCCTGTCTATCGTTGTTCGTTGTAAGACGTTACCCTCTTCATCAAGTTTCCAGAGTATGTTAAAATCATTCCATGCCCAGCCATCTTCAGTTGAGTTTGTCTTGTAGCCTTGGGCTATATAGCCGCCACCAATTGCCGCGATGACGTTGCACATCTTAGAGCGATTAACATCCCAATCTGGAAGACCGTCCATGGGCAATTGTTTGATCCAGGTTTGGGCACAGACAGCACTCAATGATAATGCTATCAAGGTCAGTAGTGTAAGAGACTTTTTCATCTTCACCTCCTTAGGTAAAATCCTCAGGTTCTGATGCGTTAGTGGCATATAGTATGCCGACTGTTCTTAGACGTTAGGCGCAGAACCACCCAGATTCAGTCTAACCGCTCAGCATTTTGGCTCTGCATGCTCGTGGCTGAATGTCAAAGCTTGGTATGGGCATTCCTGCTTTGATCAACAGCCGGTGGATGACAAATCTATATTATTTGATCCTCTCCCCAGGGGGGCTAAGACCAAGCTCGCTGTCAGTATTATCCCCTTTATCTTTTTGTCAAGGTTGTTTTTTGCAAAAACAGGCAGGTTTTTTTGGTGGTGGTTTTGGGGATGGGGGCCGGCTGCGCCGGCATGATTATACCCACGAATTACACGAATGGGGCGGCTTCGCCGGCTACCTTACCAACGTCACCTTCTTACTGCCCACATTTCTGCCATTTACTTGCAGATTGATCAGGTATAGCCCGCTGGAGCATTGCCTGTTATCGGCATCCCTGCCATCCCAATATGTATGCTGCTCGCCGCCTTTATGCGGATCAAGTGCGATGGTTTTCACCCTCTGCCCTTTGATGTTGTAGATGGTGATACTGGCACTCTGGGCTTTTTCCATGTTGACTTTGATATTGGTAAAAACCTTGAAGGGATTGGGATAAGCTTTCATGCTTATCGAGGGAGTAGGCGGTATAGTGGGATCATCCACACTCACCCAGGGCTCAGAGCCATATTCATAGCAGCCCATGTCTATCCGTCCGTCCCAGATGCGCCAATTACCTGCCAGATCATAGGGCGGCAAATTCAGGTCGGCGGTATCCGGAGTACCGGCATTGATACAGGGTGAGGCGGCGGAAAGGCTGTAGTAAAGCGGGTCGTGAACATCATCACCGCCAAGGAAGAGAGGATTACCTGTGATATTGGTGTCTGAGTAGTTGACGGTGCTGTTGATACCTTGCCAGATGTCGCTATATCCGTTTCTGATCAGGTTGTTATTGAGGGTCAGCGTGGTAGGTAGGCCTGTCCCATCCATGGGGTTAATGGCTATTTCCTTGGAACGCTGATTGTAGAAAATGCTGTTTGAAATCGTAACGTCTCCATTTATCATCAGTGCTTCACCATTACCGGTGTGTCCGGCAAATGTGCAGTTGCTTATGTGCATTTCAGGGTATGCGTGTCCAACTATCAGCACTCCCCTTTCATTGCAGTGTATTTTAGAAAACAAACAGTTATGAAAATGGTAATACTGCTGGTAGGTCGGATTTAGAACACCGCCAAAACTGAGAGCCTGCGAATTGTCATTCATCATCTCAATGTTGTCAAAAATACAATTCTCAACAGTAATCTCATCCCCAGCCGAGATCCAAATCAGTGGTTTTGCCCACACATCATCACTGGTGAAGGTAGAGGTTGCATCTCGAAAAACAGAGTTCCGGATCACTCCCGTAAAATAGCCATCGATACGTAAGAAACCCCTTTGATCAGTTGTGAAATCTTCAATAATAAGCCCATCCCAAAGACAATTTGAGGCATAAGTGATGTGAATAATGGCATTCAAGTCAGGGCTTAGCTCATGCATTCTTAGGTTCTCCAGATGGAGAGCTTTCTCTTTATAACCCCAAATGGCACAACTGTTGTCAGACCCTGCAGTAGTGATGGACAGCTCTTCCAAGCCGGCATTTTCCTGATAAAAGCTGGAAAACACCATCAGTGAAGCATCCGGGATATTACCATAAATCGGATCCATTTCTCCGACTATCTGGGTGGCATCAATACCCGCACCCTGAACCTTGACCCAGCTCTTGAGTGGAATGGGAAATACTTGTTGGTTGGCTGTGCTGGAATAGGTGCCCGGCAGAATATGAACGCTCTTCTGGTTGAGGCTATCGGAGGCAACCCTATACACGGCGGTTCTGATCGTCTTGAGTGCTGTAGCAGGAGTCAGACCGTCGTTGGCATCATCGCCATCAGGAGAAACGTAGAGATCATAGTTGATTTCCTGATGATGGAAATTTAAGGCGTCCACAGTAATCTGAAACTCATTGTCGATAGCCCTGTGTGCAGCAACATAATAACTGGTAGGATTGGCTACCGTGAACATATCCAGAGGGATATGCAGATCATTATTGATCGAATTTGCGACAATATCCTGTCCGGCTCCAGCGGTGTTGTTGTAGATAGAACAACGATTCACCGGATCAAAAGTTACATTTACGCTTCCCATATAGCCATTGATATATATGCCGCCTGCAAACAAATAGGCATGATTATCATATATCCGAACTCCACTTAGGGTGGTAGTGCATCCAAACACTTTTACCCCCCCCGTATGAAGATTTATTACCGAAGAGAGAACAATTGGTTATTGATGAGGTACTATTGTCAGCCAACAAGATACCTGTCCTACTATTGGTAACAGATAAGCCACGAAGTTTGACATTACGTATGTTTTCATCTACCCATATGCATGGATATGTTAGACCACTTTCAATGATAGTGGAGTCAATGTATGCAGGGTTGCCGGTAACGGTTTCCAAACTGACTAACGATATGCCGTTAGTCTGGATTAGTACTCTCTCCAGATATCTTCCCGGGTAAACAAGAACCGTGTCCCCCGGTGAGGCTGCCGAAACCGCTGTTTGGATGCTGGTATACTGCTGAGACCCATCCAGAGCAACAGTGCGGGTAACCGTATGCGCCGCAATGCTAAGCACAGATAACAGGACAACAACGATAATTCTATGTCTGTTCATTACTACTCCTAAGAATTGGGGAGGGCGGCTGCCCTCCCCGATATAGTTATACTATTTCATCAGAAGCATTTTTTGAACCAAACTTGTCTTGGAAGTTCGTAGTTTGTAGAAGTATACTCCTGAAGCACAGGCTTTGCCGGAGTTATCCAAGCCATTCCAGATTACTGAATGACTACCAACTTCTGCGTCTCCACTGTACGGGCGGTTGCCTAACCGCCACAGTATGGTCGCTTGCCAAAGCGACCCACCCGTAGCCGGCGCTCGCCGTAGCGCCGCCTGCAGGCACTGCCTGCTACTCAACTCATTCTTTCTCAAAGCTTCTACCCACTAAAATGTCGCATAAAGCAGCTTCATCGCAGTTGTAAGCATCAAGCCCCGCTTGATTGCGGCGCTTCGGCGAGCGCCGGCTACCTTACCAGCGTCACCTTCTTACTGCTCACATTTCTGCCATTTACTTGCAGATTGATCAGGTAAATCCCGCTGGAGCATTGCCTGTTATCGGCATCCCTGCCATCCCAATATGTATGCTGCTCGCCGCCTTTATGCGGATCAAGTGCGATGGTCTTTACCTTCTGCCCTTTGATGTTGTAGATAGTGATACTGGCACTCTGGGCTTTTTCCAAGTTGACTTTGATATTGGTAAAAACCTTGAAGGGATTGGGCCAGGCTTCCAGTTTGTGGATGCCTGCGGGCTGGATAATCTCTTCATCACTGTCGGTATAGCCTGGTGCTTCATAGCAGCCTATATCTATCCCATCTCCATAAACCCGCTTAAAGCCAAAGGCATCATGGGGTGGGATAATATAACCCGGAGGTAAAATACTGGGGTCCATCGTCCCTGCATCAATCGCGGGAGAGTAACCATTCACGTCATCCGCATACAGGTAATAGTGATCTGGTTGGCAGGGATCTGTCCCGGAAAACAAGGGATCCACTCCCGTGATATTGTTGTTGCCCCAATCAAGCGTTACACCATCGCCCAAGTAAGCAAAGTTGTCAGAGCGCAAAAACAGACAGTTTTCCACATATGTGTCAACACCAATTAACATCTCGTATTGGGCACTGCTGTTGGCAAAGATACAATTTACAAATCTGCATGAGTCGGTACCAGAAATAAGCAGAGAACTGGGATAGGTTCCCATATAGTTGGCAAAGGTACAATTGGTAAAATTCACGCTTCCCAGAAAGAACGTACAGATGTCCCTTGCGCCTCCATAGGTGGCATTGGAGGCAAAGAGGCAGTTATCAACGTCTACTACTACACCCATATATTCATCGCCTGTGCCTGAAAACCTAATGTTGTCCCATCCTTCCACAGAATAGTGGGTGTTATTGATGAATTTGCTATTGCGGATGGTCATAGTACCACTGACACGAGTTTCAAAGCATCCACCTCCCTGGTTGAACCAGTCAGACGGGAGGCTTTCCGTTTGATTGTTAATTACCAAGACATTGTCCAAGTTGATATTTGAGCCCCTGAGCTCCAGCCCGTTAAATGCGTAATGAGCCAGGTTATTGCGCACTGTTACATTGTTAAGCGCGAAAGTGGCTTTATACAGTCCTATTGAGGATATCCAAATATCAACGGTGCAGTTCTCTATACATACATTTTCCATCAGAAAGTCATACATATCCCAAGAAAACACTGCTGAGGCATTGATAGTCGTGATGGATAGATCTCGCATCGTCATCCCACAACTCTCTATCCCCATGCTGATAACTCCCGTTCCTTCCATCATGTTCTCGCCATACAAGCGGGTGGCTGCTTGGGAAACGCCTTGCAGAATGCAATAATCCTTGATTGAGATGGGGAGGTATTCACCACCAAAGAGATTGTGATGGATACCCGCTGCGAGGTGCACCGTTTTGGGACTATCCGGATTGGAGGCTATCCTTTGCATTGCTATTGAGGGCGTTTTCAGGGCAGTGGCGGCACTCAGGCCATCGTTATCATCGTCGCCGTCGGGATTGACATATAAATCCGCATCAACAGGCTGTAGATACGCCTCTTGCACGTCAAATACGGTATAAGGGTTAGTAAGAACCCTCATATCAAAATAAGAGGCATAATACCTTTCCCATTGGGGTATGGTAAACTTATTTAAATACACCTCAACTGTTCCGCCGTGGGTGTAGTGCCAATGTATATCCAATCCCCATTGAGCAAAGTTGTTATAGATGCTGCATCTATGTACCTGGTCAAAAATGATTTGAGGGATGCTATATATACTGCTTCCTGTTGCCAAACCACCTCCCACATATCTGGCAAAGTTATTATAAATATTGACCTTGGACATAAAGACAGTATTTGATTCACAAATCATTATTCCACCACCCCAGCTTGAGCGATTGTTGCAGATGTTTAGATTGAACAAGTTAAGATCACAGTTTGAGTAGATAAAAAGCCCTCCCCCGAATATCTGCCGCGGGCTGTTTCCATTGAAATAGTCGTAACCTCTACCACCGGTGATGGTAAACCCTCTGATCTCGCAATCAAGGACATTCTCATAGCAAAGAATGGTGGAGGTGTTGCCATTGCTCCCATCAATGATTGTGCTACTGATATAGCTGGTATCTGCTGTGGTGTATTCCAGAGAAGTCAGGATCAGATCGCTCTTATTGGAAAGGTCCAGGTTTTCCAGATAGCGTCCCGGATAAACCAGGATCATGTCGCCACTGACAGCGTCATTGATGGCAGCCTGGATAGATGTGTATGTTTGGCTGCCATCAAGTGCCACTCGTCTGGTAATACCTGAACAGATCAGTGGCAACAGGATCACTACCAGTGATATATATCTCTTCATGGTTTACTCCATTTATCAAATCGTGGAGCGGTATGATACCGCTCCACATGTTACAATGTTATTTCAGCAACAGCATTTTGGCTGTTACGCTCTTTCCGCCTGTGGTTACTTTAGTATAGTATACTCCGGATGATACCTGATTGCCATTCTTATTTCTGCCATTCCAGATCAAGCTGTAGGCTCCCCTGTCTTTTCGCTCATTCACCAAGGTTGTAACCAGTTGTCCCCTGGTATTGTATACATTTATTTTTACATCACCGTCATCGGGGACGGTATACCTTATCGTGGTGGATGGATTGAAGGGATTGGGATAGTTTGACACCTCAAGGTTGAGCGGAGTGGGAACGTTGGTGTTATCCTCACCCTCACCCAATTTTACATAATAGAAGTCATAACCTTCTTTGGTGATTGACGAGCTTAGGTAAAACACATCAGCATTGCTGTTATAAACCCTTAAATCTAAGGGTGCAGATTTTGACTTGGCACCATCCCAGCCGACAATCTGGATTTCAGCACCATTAGGAACGGAGTCGATGTAGGCAGGGATCATGACGGTGCTCCCATCAACTACAGCCGCCCCATAACAATCTCCATCCATAATAACGGCCAGTTCCTTGAATGTGGAAAGTGAATCCACTTCTACAAAGATGGGTGTGTAGTCAGGTTCTTTTGTAAAAGTGAAGTAATCTGGTTCGACTTTTTGGCATGCAGGCACGCTCGTAAGCCGATTCCAAGTAAACTGGTTTTGTTGACTATCAGCGAATTTTTTGACTATAACCATATCACCATATGAGATAGTAGACGGTCCAGATGGACCAATAGCCCAAACCCAAGGTGAGTTTCGGGTAGGCTTAAGCCTTGTTGCTGCCCAATTTTTCCCCTTCAGGAAGTACAGTTCATCCAAAAAAGAACCGAAAGCAACATGAGGGGACTGGGTTTCTGGAATGAAATACCCTACCCACCATTCTGTATTGGATACTGGTACTGGCACTGGAGCCGTATAGGGTATGTGGTAGCCATGGATAGTTCCTGTAAGGGGCATGATGCTATTCTCATTAAACAGTGCTTTATACCCCATATTCCTTTCTATGGGGTCATAGCTGGGGTTTGAGGGAGTATGCCGCCGCATACTAATCAAATTTGAACTATACAACAAATAGCTTACATTATCCATTTCGGAGCCTGGTGCTTCATATTGTAGGAAGAAGGCTCTCATAATATCCTTCGTATATGCCACACCATCAATTTCAACAGTAGAATAGTCATCCACAACGGGGAAGCACATCCAGTTTGCATCCGGATCGTCGGTGAATGTATAGGTGGTATATCTGTCCCACTCAAAGTTTACCGCACCGATCTCCTGCGTTTCGTCAAATACGGTAATCAGATTTTGATCATAACCTGGAGTATCGGGATCGTCATAATCCGGATTGTAGCCCATTCCTATGCAAGGAGAACCCTTTCGTAGTGAGTAATCATCAGTGCTGGAATCCGTAAACATAGGGTCAGTTGTTCTGATATTATTTGAACCCGGCAATGTTACAGTCTGATCGTAGCTGCAACAGTAGTTATAAGTACCCATGTTTAGATTGGCAGATGAAATAATGGAGTTCCAAAAGGTAAATGCCTCCCAATAATGACCATCATAATTTGAGCCAGTAGTGCTTTCAAGCAAATTACATGCATCGAAGACGATATTCCCACCCCAGACATAAGCGGTTTTCCCCAGCTCTGCATCGTTATCGTATATTATTGAAGATCTTACAGTGCATGTGGCATCATATCCGGTCACATATATAGCACCCCCTTTTGTTACATCTGGAATGAGGCCTCCAGAGTATAACTGGGAAGCGTTATTGTCTTTAATCAGGCAGTTTTCTATTGTAACAGTACTATGGGAACAATTAATACCACTGCCTTTCTCAAATATGCCATTGGTGATCATCATGTCCTGTATCGTTAGATTGGTACAACCTGTTATAGTTATTGTGGAGGCATTGCCAGCGCACTGAATTGTTGTAACATCATTACCCGTAATGCCCGCACCCCTGATGGTTAGGTTATGCTTATTGTTTATTACTAAGTGACCAACATGCACACCTGCAGGGATAGTCACAGTAGAGTTGTTGGGGGCATTTGTTATCGCTGCCTGGTAGGGATTGGTAACTGTAGAACAAAACTGGGATATTTGATCCAGGATATGTGTGCTTGCTGATGAATATGACATCCACATTCCCTCATACTGGTTATAGTATTGGAGGTCAATCCTGAACCAACCACTTCTTAGGATTCCAGTGTTGTTGTCTGAGTAGTTTAGTGTAATTCTATAAAAGCCGTTTCCCATGTGGTATACGGTAACTCCAGATAGCCAAGTTGGGTTGTTGAAGAAAGGTGGATAGGATAACGCAATCCTTTGATCTGACTGGCCTGGTACGTTACACGCTAATGAGTCGTCTAATTCTGCGAATATTTCAATACATCCTGCAGTGTTTGATACGACGAAAGGGCCGGTCGTTTCAATATTCACGAAACGTGTGGCAGTGGCGTTAATAATCACGCATGTTAACGCCAGCAAAAGGGCTAAAATTGTCTTTTTCATGACGTTCTCCTATTGATTAATAGTAGTAATTATGGTTTGTTAACTTTCTTGTGGCATATCGCATGCCGTTCTTACAAATGAGCCCCGATCTGCCAATCGGGTGGCAGGCAGCTCGGTTGTTGGGTTTTGCGTTTGGGTGTTTTGAGGTTCTGCCCATCTTGTAATCGAAAGATGAGCCCTTGAAGAATCGCAAGCATTGGAAAGTGCTTGGGTTGTTTTACTACACAGGGACAATAACAGGCACACCCCGTTAAAGGCGATAGTTTGTCTTTCTCGGGAGGCAGCTCTGATGGAAGCGACACTTTTGTGCTCAATCATTTCCAAATCAGAGCATGCTGTCATTGCGTTATAGATAAAAGATGTAGAAGACACCATTGTGCAAAACGAATACAAATTCACCGTCTGCGTCTTCAAAGATAATTTGGACATCGGGATCGTTCAAGGATCCGGTAAATACGGGAAGTGACTGTGGCGGTATCGCAGAATAATCCCATCCCGCACATACGAGGTTCAGGCTGAGGACAGCCAGTGCTAAAAGTAAGACCATTTTTCATGTTTATGCTCCTTTCTTGTTCGCTCTATAACATTAGTGTCAAAACTGCCGATTTTGATACTCTGGAATGGCAACTTTTTTCGATTGTTAAGAAATCTTTATTTTCCCAAGCGGCATAAATCGGTGCTATCTTTTGGAGTATCAGCCTGTTAAGTGCAAGCTGTGTTGGTTAGGTGTTAGGTTTAAGGTGTTAGTTGTTAGCAGCTGCGCTTGTTTCGGGGATGCGCGTGCTATCTTCGTTGAGCGAGACCGTGTGAAGTTGCGACGCTATGGCAAGCGCCCGTACAAGGTTGGAGCGGCTTCGCCGTAGGTTTTAGGTGTTAGGCGTTAGGTGTTAGCAGCTGCGCTTTATTTAGAGATGCGAATGCTCTGAGCAAAAGCAAGACCAGCTACAGAAAGGGTTTTCACACAGTCTCGTCCCTGTATGGTCGCTTGCCATAGCGACCCACCTGTAGCCGGAGGTTACCAAACCGCCGCAATCAAACGCAGTTTGATGTTTCCCACGAATTACACGAATGGGGCGGCTGCGCCGGTATTTTAATAACGCCCGAAAGGTGACAATATTTGCCCCCTTTGTATCACCTCTATTTACAGGTAGTTACGAGCTTTATTTTGTGGATTTTTATCCACAAGGTGAGATCGTCAGTGTATATAGTGAGGAGGCATTTTTCCAAACTCCATTTTGCAATTTGTGAACTCAAACAAAGAAAGCCGGCCCTGGCGAGCCGGCTTCGATGGTTTATCTTTGTATGCCTATTGCATTAGAATCATCTTGGAGGTCTTGCGGTATCCGGGTGCAACCATCCTCAGCAGATAGACACCACTGGAGATGCTGCGTCCACGGTCATCTTTGGAATCGAAGACCAGTTTATAATGGCCGGTAATCTGCTCTTCATCCACCAAGGTTCTCACCAATTGGCCTTTGATGTTATAGACTTCCAGCTTCACTTTCCCGGGTTCCTTGATGCTGTAACTGATGGTTGTTTCAGGGTTGAAGGGATTGGGGAAGTTGCCATCGAGGGCGGTAGCCAGCACAGGAATCACGGGGTCATCGCTATCCGTTTGCGTCATCACGAAGTTCACGGTGGTATTGTCGCCCTGGCTGACCAGCACATTTTCCACGGTGAGTGTATCAAAGCCCGCGGCGATGGCGGTCACATTGTGATACCCCACACGGACTAAGAGGGTGTATGCTCCGATAGTGTTTGTGGTGGTAGACACGGTTCCGTTGGTCACGGTAGCGCCGATGATACCGGTGTTGTTTTCACGTCTCACGGTTCCCACTATCATGCCCATGGCTATATCCTTGTTGAGGATGTTGGAGAAGCTGGCCACAGAGGTGACGCCGTTGGTGTAGACGGCTTTAACAGCCCAGCGGTAGTCTCCATTGGGAAGCGGATCCCAACCGGTATCAGCAAAGCTGAGGTCACTGATGGCTTCATCGGTCAGAAGGACCCATGAAGCTTCATTTTGCTCTTGTCCCGGCTCCAACCTGTAGACCGTGTAACCGGTGAGCACCCTGGGATTATGGCGCGTGTAGCCGACTTCGTTGGCACGTGGCAATCTGGGCTCGACGCGGCTGGCAGCACCTTCCTCCACCAGGCGTGATCTGGCTCTGATGGGTGCGGTGCCGAAAGCTTGGCGCTGAAGCTCAGGCCTGCTTGCGGATACGACGCTCATCTCTTCCAGGTCAAAATGCACTTTGGCAGTGCTGTTGCCGATGTAGACGTTGTCTATGAACCAGAGGTAATAGAGGCCTGTGTTTTCAGGTCCATCTATGGCATGGAAGGCAATCTTGATCTGATTGCCGGTATAGGCGCCGAGGTCTACGGTGATGGGCGAGGAATATTCGTTCCAGCCGCCGGTTTGTGCGGAAGCATCCCAGAGGACTGTCCAGCTGCTGCCGTTGTCAGTGGATACCTTCACGTAGTAGTGATCACCGGCATCGGATCCGAGGAAGACGTAGCTGTCAAAGCTGAGATAGGCATTGGGCGGGCAGTTGAAGGGAGGTGTGATCAGCCACTCGTCCTGGTGGTTGTAATCCCAGTAAAAGCCCGCTTGGTATTCACCCTCGGTGGGCGTGATATTGTCACCCTGAACGGTGAGCGCACCTACCCTGCACCAGGTGGGATAGAGACCCAGGGCGTTGGGCGGGCCGCTGTTGGTGATGGTTTGAGTCCAGCCATCAGGCGGGAATTCAGCACCTTCAAAACTCTCGACTATCTCCAGAGCGTTGGGATCCGGAGCCAGCCAAGTGACGTTCACAATGTCGCCGACGGTGTTTACTTCAGCAGTCACATTTACAGGGGCGTAAGCCACTTCGCTGAGGGTAATCTCGCCCATGTCGTAGTTTGTGGTGCCCACGATCACCTGACCATTCAGCGAAGAATAACCGGCTGCGCTGATATTGTAATCGTAAGTATGATCGGCAAAGACGTTGGGGATGGTGAAGGCGCCCGCAGCGTTTGTATTTGTGCTGTAGGGCTCATAACCCGCAAGCTGGATCAGAGCTCCGGAGATTCCGACGCCCGTATCGCTGGCCAGGACAGTACCGGTCACGCTCACTTGAGGCAGGAGCTGCAGGGTCACGTCGATGGTGAGCTCATCGTCTTCTTCCAGCACGACTGTCTGTGTGTGTTCATAGTAGCCATGCGCGTTGAAGGCGAGGGTGTAGGTTTCCGGCAGGACGTTGATCAGCTGGTATTGTCCAGCTGCGTTGGTGGTGGCGCTGTAGATACCGTTGTTGAGGGTAACCGACACGCCGCTGAGGGGTTGGTTATTTGCACCGGTCACAGTTCCGGAGATGTGACCCACTCCGCCCGGTATCACCAGGAAGGTAGTCATGGGGAACTCTGCTGTAGCAGTGCCGCCAGATGGGCTGGTTGGATCGTATTCGACACTGTCTGATTGCTGTTTTCGAGCTCGGTTGGCAACTCCGGATTGACCCATGAAGTAATCCGAGGAGCTGTAATATTGAGCGTCCAGGGGACGATTGACCATCATCACCAAATTGCCGCCTTCCAGGTACATAAATGGTTCGTTGAAGATGATGTTAACAGATTCTCCGGCTCCTGAGGTGAAATCCAGGGTGCCATCGAACACCGGGGTAAGCTGGGTAGAGGGGATCCAGTCCGTAGAAAGATCAGTCTGCGTGGTGGTGCCGAGCCATACTTTACATGCCTGGTTCGTAAGCGTATTCGTCATATTGGTATGGAACTTAATACCGGTGATTTGGCCAATGAATCCTTGCAGCTCATCTTGGAAGTATATGGTTTCATAGAGAGAGCTTTTGTAGTAGAAGTCCATGGGTACGCGCATGGTTTGGGTACCCTCACCCACAGTCACGGTAAACACTCCTGCGGGATTTACCATGAGGTTGAGAGGTCTGGTGGTATTGTTGATCTCAAATTCATCACCAACCATTTCCAGTTTGCCGTAGATGGCATAGTTTCCTGCGGTGGTGGGTGTCCAAGGGATTTCTACATCCACGGTCTCAAGACTGGGGACAGCAGGTCCAGCCATGCTGACCAATTCCTCATCGTTGGGGCCCATCAGTTTCACCGTGTAAGTGTCTTGAGCTTGGCTGCCGTTGTTGCGGATGCGGACGGTGTAGATTGAAGTTGCACCCACGGTAGGGGATCTGTTTCCGCTGATGGAAACTGCACCCAAGTCGTTTTCGATCTCCTGTGAGGTGTAGAAGATGGTGATCTTGGGGAATTGACTGGTAACGGTTCCAGTGCCGGGGTTGTTGGGATCATAGGCTGTGCCGTCAGACCTGATATAACGGCCTCTATTGCTGCCAACAGTCTGACACTTGAAGTAGTTGGATGAAGAATACCAGTTGGTATCCATGGGACGGTATACCATCATCACCAAGTTGCCCGGCGTGTGCATGTAAGGCGTCTGGAACACGATGTTGATGGTGTTTTCACCGACAGGATAATCCACGTTTCCATCAAAGACCAGGTTGAGCTCAGTGGCGGGGATAAAGCCGCCGCTCAGGTCTGTCTGTTGCGTGGTTCCCAGGTAGATCTTGGTGGCTCCGTTGGTGGGAGCGACTGCGAACTGGCTGTAGAGGGAGATTCCGGTGATGGTTCCGCTGGGGAAAATCAGTTCGTCTGCCAGGTAAATGCATTCGTAGATGCCATTTTTGTAGTAGAAGTCGATTGGATAACGGGCGTTCTGGTCTCCCGCACCGATGGTGACGGCTTGTGTGCCTGAGGGCAAGATGTCGACGTTCAGGGTGTTGGTTTCGTCGTTTGCAGGTATCGAGTCACCGGGCAGAATCACCTTGCCGTAGATGGTTGCCTGGCCTTCTGCGGCGGGAGTCCAAGAGGCGACAAAGTTGTGCGTTGCACCGGGTGCGAGGTCTACTCCGGGCAGGCTTACCAATTCCACGTCATCGCCATCCGCTACAGACTGCATCAGCTTCACGGTGTAGGCTGTGCCAAGTTGCGGGTCTGTGCCCGTGTTTTGCACCTCTATGGTGTAAGGATTGGCCATACCGGCTGTGGGCGTGAGGTTGCCGCTCAGGGAGTTTGCTGCGAGGTCGCTTCTCAAGATGGTCAATCTGTTTGAGAAGGAGGAGACGCTGGTGACGCCGTTTGTATAAACCGCTTTCACCACCCATCTGTATACGCTATCAGGCAAGGTTCCCCAGGCGGGGTCTACGAAGGTGGTGTCGGTGATGGTGTCTGCGGTAAGCAGAGTCCAGCTGTCTTCATTTTGCTCGTTACCGGCAATGAGTCTCCACACCTTGTAGCCGAGATGGACACGGCTGTCCGTCCTGTCTACGGGCCTGCTCAGGCTTTGGGCGATTCTTTTTGGAGCCATCAAGCGTGCTCCTTCTTCCTCGCTGAGATTGGAGCGGAGCAGCTTTCTGGGAGCGTGGTTTGCAAAGTGGACATGCTTGCTGAGGGCTTGACCCACATACAGGTCATCAATATACCAGCCGGCATAGGACACGGTGGTGGTGGCATACCATTCAAAGCTGATCTCTACCTGGGTCTCGTCTGCCCACTGGGAGAGATCAATGGTGAGCTCCTGCCAGGGCATGAATACAGCTGCGTTTTGAGCTCCCCAGACATGGGTTCCATTTACCTTGATGAAGCCATAATCCCAGGTGTTGTAACCATCCATGTAGTGCCAAAAGCTGAGCACAGGCTGAGGTATCCCAGAGAGGTTGAAGGTCTTACGCAGGTAGGACCATGCGCCGGAGTTGCTGTAGCCGCTGTGAATCTTGGTGCCCCACATTCCGGTGCCACTGTGAGCCGTCTGCGGTGGCTGGTCTGTGTGGGTGTCAATGTCTACATACTGGGAGACATCATACTCGTTTGTCCATTCCCAGTCACCGTAGCCACTGGATTCCCAACCGCCATCATCAAATTCAAAGTCTTCCACAAATCCAATTCCGCCACCGCCTGCACCGGGAGGACGCCACATGAGGTTGACCTGGGTGTTGTCGTCTGATACCAGGGCGGTCACGTTACGCGGAGGGTTGGTGGCTTCGGGAACGATCAAGGTGCCCAAATCGTGGTTTGTAGAGCCCACAAACACCGTTCCAACAAGCTCATCATAACCTTCCAGAGTGATGGTGTAAGTATACTCATTGCCACTCAACACTTCAGAGATGCTAAAGTTGCCTTGGGCGTTGGTGACGCCGCTGTAGGTCAAGGGACCTTGCAAGAGCACGTTTGCACCTTCCAAAGCCAGGGTTGGGTCATCACTGCCCACTACGTGTCCACTGACGGTGACGGTGGTGCTCTGTCCAAATCTGATGTTGGCACGATTGTAGCTGCGGGATCCGGTTGCCGTGGCGGTCTCGGCATCAACGGTGTTGCTTTGGTATCTCAAGCTGGTGTAGGTTCCTGAAGTGGGAGTGTAGGGGACACTGGCATTTTGGGTGTAAGCCTCGTCGATCATGGTTGTGACGATATCTACCAGGATGTTTGAGGTGCCATCCCAGATGAAGGGGGAATCAAAGTTGTGGTAGTTCCAGCCGACCTCCGGCAAAAAGCTTTCCTGGAAGAACACTTGGGTGTAATCACCGGTTTCAAAGCTGGTGGTGAGCGCTGTTTGGTCGGTGTGTTTGAGCCTGATCTTGAAGTTTGCCATGGGCAAGCATTCGTTTAGAGCATACACTTCAAAGGCCAAAGAGGTGATGGGACCGGGTATTCCTCCACCATCAATTATTTCTTGAGCGGTGTAGAGATACTGTTGATGGAAGTTTTTGTATCTTGTCCCGTAGGGAGTGGGCGTTCCGGTGGCACTATTTGAAGACAAGCCAGTGCCAATAGTGACAGTGATGGTGCCCGGAGGCTGAACGTCGACGTTGAGCGTTCGGGTCTGGTTGTTGAGATCAATCTCATCGCCAGCCATCACCACCTCGCCGTAGATACCCATGGGGCCGAGCGTCGCGGGCGTCCAAAACAGGGTAACATCCATGCTTTCCTGGCTGGCAATGGCAGGCCCGGCAGCGCTGGCAAGCTCCACGCCATTGGTGTCTTTGAGCTTCACCTGATAATCGGACTGAGCGTTTAAACCATTGTTTCTGACGGTTATCACGTAGGGTGTGGGTTGGTCCTGGTTGGGTGTCAAAGTCCCGGATATCCCGTTGGCGCTGATGTCATTATCAATAGCTTGGGCAGTGTAAACGATGGTAACTTGGGGGAATTGCACAGTCGCAGTTCCATTATCCGGGTTGTTGGGATCATAAGTGGTGGAGTCTGAACGCAGATAGCGAGCACGACCTGCGGTACCAGACTGACACTGGAAGTAGTTTGTTGAAGAGAAGTATTGGCTGTCCATGACGCGTTGCGCATAGAGCACCAAGTTGCCCGGCGTATGCATGTAGGGCGTTTGTAGATTGAAGGTGATGGTGTTTGTGCCCGTGGGGAAAGTCATCACACCATCATACACCAAGGTAAGCTGCGACGCTGGAATAAACCCACCGCTGAGGTCATTCAGTTGGGTGCTTCCCAACCATATCCTGACGGGTTTATCCGCGATGTCTGCACTTGAGAAATTGTTGTAAAACTTGAGTTGAGTGATTGTGCCGCTGACAAACCCCAATTCATCCGGAAAATACAAACACTGATAGAGTGAGTTTTTCCAGTAGAAATCAAAGGGATAGCGAGCTGTTTCATCTCCAGTGCCAATGGTTACCTCTGTGGCATTGAGGCCTGTAACTACTGGCAACAGCATGGCTAAAGCCATAACTAACAGAAAGATTCGGCGCATAAGAAATCTCCTTTTTGCTGTAAATCTAAATGTTGGTCGGGATTGGCATCCGACATATTGTTTGCTCAGGTTGCTTGAAGAGAACGGCTATGCATCACCAACCTAAATATGATGACACAGTCAAAATGAACTAAGTTCAAGTTTATAATCTCCAACCATCGTGTCAAGGACTTTTCAGAACTATTCCCCCTCGTATTTATTACAGCTGAATTGACAGCTGGGCAACGTTGTGATAATTGGGCAGTTATGAAAGGTAAAGAAAAGCTGTAGCAGGCGTATTTCTTGACATGCGGATGCGACAAACGGGGGATTTTCCTGCCTGAACAGCTTTCAGGAGCCCGCCCCAACCCTCTGTGTATGGTATGATACTAAAATTCCAAGCTGATGGTCACCGGCCCGTCGTTGATGAGTTCCACCAGCATATCGGCGGCGAATATTCCGCTCTCGGTGTGCACGCCCTTCTCTTTCAGCTTGGTTTTGAAGAGCTCAAAGAGGTGCGAAGCCTTGTCTGGCTGGGCTGCTTTGGTAAAGTCCGGCCTGCGTCCCCTGGTGCAGTTTGCATAGAGCGTAAACTGCGAGATGGCCAGGATGGAGTAGTTTTCATCCAGGAGGGAGCGGTTCAGCTTGCCATTTTCGTCGGAAAAGATGCGCAGGTTGAGGATTTTGTCCACCGCGGTGTCCAGTACCTCTTCTTCATCTTCACGGCCAAAGCCCACAAAGAGCAGCAGTCCATCCCGGATAGCGCCCACGACCTTGCCTTCCACGCTCACGGAGGCTTTGAGGACTCTTTGCATTATCACGCGCATCAGTCTATCCTGAAGTGGTGCACCTTCCAGCAACCGACGTCATCGATCCACACTGAACCGTCTTTGAAGGGCGGCACCAGGATTGCCACACGGCCAAAGCTCACACCGGGCTTGATGAAACCGGCGCTGATGGTGCCTTCTTTCCATTCTTCAGAGGTGCGGATCTTGGATCGGAAGCGGTTGTAGATCTTGCCGTCATCCTTGAAAGTAATGTATCTGAGCACAACTTCCGGCCTTTCTGAGGAGTCTGAACGGACATTTGCCTTGATAAAGTAGCCGCCATAGCGAATCACTTCAAAAGGGTCTGAGATGATGATGGTAGCATATTCTGCGGCATCGATGCGGACGCTGGTCTTGCCTTCCAGGGCGACGTTTGTGTCTATCACCACATTGTCTCCCTCGGCGTCGGGTGGGTCATGGTCTACCCTCCAGCCTTGCAGTGCGGTGGCTGCGTCCAGAGAATAGGGGTCAAATCCAGGATTGGCGATAAGGTTTGGCAAGCCCTTGGTCTGTGATTCATTAAAGACCAGGCTGGAGCTCACAAAGCAGGAACTCAACAGCAGCGTCATCATGGCGATTGCGGCCAAAAGTAGTTTTCTCATTTTATAAATCCCCGTTCATTAAGATATTTCAGTACGACGCCCACTGCCAAGCTGTTGATCAATAGGCTGGAACCCCCATAGCTGATGAAAAGCAGGGGAACTCCCGTAACTGGCACGATGCCAACATTCATCCCAATGTTGATAAAGCTTTGAATCATAAGATAAGCCAAAATGCCGGCGGTGGCAACTTTTCTTTCCCGCACCTTGATCTCCGGAATAGCATGTGCCAACCTCCAAAAGAAAAGAGCAAACACAGTCAGCAGCAGAATACTGCCCAAAAAGCCAAACTCCTCACCGATCACGCTGAAAATGAAGTCTGTGTGATGTTCCGGCAGGAAGTTCATGTTTTTCTGCGTCCCCATCAGCCAGCCCTTGCCCGCAAAGCCGCCGCTGCCGATAGCGATCTTGGCCTGGATGATCTGATAGCCAGCCCCCAGAGGATCACGCGTGGGATCCAGGAAGGTGAGGATGCGCTCCTGTTGATAATCCTTGAGTCCGTTCCAAAAGACGGGCATGATGAGCGCCAGAAAGACGTTGATGATGCCGCTGATGGTGATGGCAATCCAGGAAAGCCCCATCCGGATGAGCAGAAACACAAACACCAAAATCCAGACCACCACAGCGAGCCAATGCAAAGAAGACACTATGCTCAGCACCGGCGAAATGATCAAGAGAATGTAATACAGAGGCACATCAGCAGCGATAAACATCACCAAAAGCGAAAAGACAAAGACCAGGGAGGTTCCAAAGTCCGGCTCCATCAGGATCAGCACTACAGGTATGGTCATGAGGGCAATTCCATAGGCTACTTGCCTCAATTCCGTGAGATTTTCTTTGGAAATCACCCGGGCAACCAGCAGCACCGAAAGTAGCTTGGCACTCTCCGAGGGCTGATAGTGAAGCCCAAAGAAGCTGAACCAGCGGTGCGCTCCACCGGCAGCAGGCACAAACAGCACCCCGATCAAGGCTAACATATTGACGACAAAGAGCGGCACGATGAGGATGTCAAAGATCGGCATGGGCAGTTTGAGCAGCAACACCACAGCCGTGAGGGAGATAACGGCAAAGATGATCTGCTTCCACCAATGGTTTTCGGTGCTGTGATGCTTGCCGATGATGGTGGTGCTGGCAGAATAGATAGCGATGCAGCCCATCACGATGAGGATGATCAGCAGCGAAGCCAGGACCCAGTCAAACTTCTTGCGGTTGAACACTTAAGCATCCTCCTCAGCAGGAACCACCGCTGCGGGATCTTCATGCGGGCTGGGATGCGGGAAACCCTCCTCCATCCCGTTCTCATCTTCACCTTCCAAATCTCTAAATTGATCCGGGATAGGTGCGGGTGCTTTGAAGCGGTCGATATTGCCCACATAATAGTTTGCAATGCGGCTGGCAATTGGCGCCGCCACCGCTCCTCCCCCACCTGCATTTTCCAAAAAGACGGTGATCACGATCTCAGGCTTATCCGTCACGATATAACCTGTGAACCAAGCATGCGTGGTCTTGCCCATGGCGTTTTCTGCAGAGCCGGTCTTGCCGTAAGTTGTTACGCCGGGCACATTGAAGGCTCTGCCCGTTCCGCCGGGCGCATTGGTCACCGCCCAAAGGCCATCCTGGATGGCTTTTACCGTGCTCTGACTCCAGCCAAAGCTATGTTTATCAAGGGGCTGCACCTGTTCACGACTCAACTTTCCACGCCCCAAAGTCCTCACCAAAAAGTGAGGCTGGATCCAATACCCGCCCCGCGCAATCGCCGCATAGAGAGTATTGATCTGCAGCGGTGTAGTGAGCACCTCACCCTGTCCGATGGAAAGATTGGCTTTATAGCCCTGCAAACCTTTGCTGCGCCCCAGACGCTTTTTATACCATTCAGTGTTGGGATATGAACCCGATCTTTCACCCGGAAGATCAATCCCCGTGCGGTTTACTACGCCACAGGAAACGGCATGCCGCCAAGCATCGTCCAGTGGAATCCTGCTGATGAGATCATAAAAAAAGACGTCACAAGAGACTCTGAGCGCATCCACAACATTGGTGCGCCCATGCCCATGGCTCGACCAACACTTGAAAAACCTGTTACCTATCTTCATGCCACCTGTACAGGGGGCCAACAGTGTATTTCTATTGATAAGCCCAGCCTCAAGGCCTTCCGCCGCGGTCACAGGCTTGAACACAGAACCGGGAGGGTAAGCACCCTGGCAGACTCGATCCAAAAGTGGCCTCTCAGGCCGATTGAGCTCTGCCCATTGATCCGGACTGATCCTCTGCATGAAGACGTTGGGATCGTAGCTCGGATTGCTGGCATAGGCCAAAATCCCGCCATCCTTGATATTGGAAACCACGATGGCGCCCCTGCTTGCATAGGGAAAGCATTCCTGGACAAAGCTTTGCAGGTCGTTGTCTATACTCAAAACCAGGGAAAGCCCATTGATCGGCGCCACATCCGCATCGGTGCGGAAAAAGCCCAAGTTCTGTCCCCGGGCATCCACTTGGATAATCTGCTTCCCATCCCTGCCGCGCAGCAGAATCTCATAGTATTTCTCCAGTCCGCCCTTGCCGATATAGCCATTGAGCGAATAATCCTCCTGACGATAGCGCTTGAATTCATCCTCGTTGATGCGTCCCACATAGCCGGTAAAGTGGTTTGGATAGAGGTATTCACGTGTGGTTCCACTGCGGAAGACCAGCTCCGGAAAATAGTTCAGCCTCTCAGACAGCGCCAGCATCGTCTCGTAGGATATATTATCCACCAGCATGATCTCTTCATAGGTCTTAAAGCGTTGTTGGAAAATGAGGTTGTGCAGCTCTTCCTTTTCGATGCCAAAGTTGGTTTTCAAGAAGACGCCGAGTGCGTCGATGTTCTTCACTCTGCCGCTGATCAGATAGAGGTCATGCGAAGGGATATTGATCACGATGGGACGATATTTGACGTCGTAAATCTCACCCCTGGTGGCAGTTACCCTGCGGATGCGCACGAAGTTATTTTCGGCAATACGGCGGTAATAGCTGCCCTTGATCACCTGCAGACGAAACAGGGCTCCAAACAAAAACAGAAAAAGCAGGCAGAGAAGTATCTTCAAGGAAAAGGCGGAAGTGCTTCTATTCATCTACCCTTACCAATCTCAGGCGTGAGGCATAATACAGCAGCCAAAACACGACAAAGCTGATGACCAGATTGTAGATAAAGGCGATCAGGTTCATGGTCGCCAGGCGCAGGGAGAAGCCATATGTGATCCCCAAAGCCAGCCACAACGACAAAAACCAGATCAGATTTGCCATCACCAATGAGATCATCATCGCCGCTTTGCTCTCCGCCTCAAAAGGTTTGCGCACCTCGCTGATAGACAAGCCGATAATCAAAAACAGCAGCGGACTGTAGCCAAAGAGCGCAGGCTGCGTGGTATCATACATCGTCATGATGATAAAGCTCACGATCAGAGCCATATCGCGGGGCCGCGTCCAGATCATGAACACCGCCCAAGGCAGCAGGATGTTGGGGATCCACTCCGCAATACTGATCGCCGGCATCAGCATAATCTGGATATAGAGAAAGATCAGGCCAAAAAACCAAGACCAGATGCCTCTTAAGATCATCTCTGCCTCCTGAGCACAAAGACGTGCTCCAGGTTTTCCACTTGAGTGAAGGGAGCCAATTCGGCACTGATGAAGAGGTTGTCGCTGGATTCCTTGATTCTTTGCACCGTCCCCACGGGATATGCTTTGGGATAAAGCTGTGACAGGTTGGAGGTTACGATCGTATCGCCCACACTGATCTGCGAGCCCAGCCTGATCATATTCATGCTCACGGTACCGCGGATATCGGATTGCAAAATCCCCTGTACACTGGTGTTTTTGTCCATCACCGGCATCTGAAAATCCGGATTGCTAAAGGGCATCACCACGCTATAGGTCTGGGCAACATTGATCACTTTACCCACAATTCCGGTAGCAGAAACCACCGGGCTCTCGATCTTTATCCCTTTGATAGAACCCTTGTTCACGATCAGGTTGCGCTGTTGGAAAGCCCCCGAATACCCGATCACCTCACAGGTCTCAAAATCACTCAAACCCTCATCTATAGCCACAGAAGCCGCCCAATCATACAGCTTCAGCTCGTTTTGCAATCTCAGGTTTTTCAGCGTTTCGCTGGCCAATTGCTCGCGCAGCTTGGTCAGCTCTGTCTTTAGCTCTTTGTTGCTGCGCATGGCATGGATGGAATGAGTAAAAGGATAGAGCACGGTTTTGCCGATGAACTCCGCCCGGGCTCTTCGGCTCTCCACAGAGCCGATCAGCATCATCAAGCAGAGGATAAACAGGATGATGGGAACAATATACTGTTTGATCATCCGGCCAAAATCCCCATTACAGACGCCGTGTTGTTACTTGTATTCATGCGCTTTTCTTCTGAGCTTGGGCTGAAAAGCTCAATCTTCGATACGCTTGATCAATACCTTCTTATAGCGGTCTACATCGTCCAACACTCTGCCGGCACCCTTCACCACGCATTCCAGCGGATCGGGAACCACATGCACGGGCAGGTCTACAGTCTTGCAAATCTTTTCATCCAAACCCTTTAGCAAGGCTCCGCCTCCGGTGAGGAAGATGCCGTGCTCGGCGATGTCTGCCGAGAGTTCCGGGGCAGTGCGTTCCAAAAGACGCTTGATGGCATCTATCATGGTGGCAATGGTTTCGCTGATGGCTTCACGGATTTCTTCACTGGAAATCTTCAGCGTCACGGGGAAGCCACTCACGACGTCCCTGCCGCGCACATCCATGGTGAGCTCTTCTTTGAGGGGATAGGCAGAACCGATCTCCATCTTGATCTGCTCAGCGGTCTGCAAGCCCACGTGGAGGTTGTTTTTCTTCCTGAGATAGTTGATGATGTCGATGTCCAATTTATCGCCACCCACGCGGATGGAATTGTGCACCACGATGTGTGAGAGCGAAATCACGGCAATTTCACTGGTGCCGCCGCCGATGTCCATCACCATGTTGCCACAGGCCTGTTCGATGGGCAAATCCGCACCAATAGCGGAAGCCACCGGCTCACTGATCAGATAAACTTCACGGGCACCCGCATGCAGGGCGCTATCACGCACGGCACGCTTTTCCACTTCTGTGATGCCGGAAGGCACGCAAACGATCACCCGGGGACGCACCAAAAGACGCTTTTTCTGCGCTCTCATGATCAGATTCCGCAGCAAGAGCTCGGTTACTTGAAAATCTGCTATCACTCCGTCTTTGAGGGGCTTGATCACCCTCACTTCGTCGGGATTTTTGCCCAACATCGCCTTGGCCTGCTGACCGATGGCGATAATCTTCTTGTTATCCGTGGATACAGCGACCACGGAGGGTTCATTGATCACAACCCCGGACGTCTTTTTATATACAAGCGTGTTGGCCGTGCCAAGGTCGATGGCAACATCGTTTGTCATGTGTCCAAATATATTGAAGAAAGACATTAAAAACCTCTTTATTGGGGCATGCGTGACATGGACACACAATACCCACAATTGATAATTTCTCTTTGATTACCATCCTTTTTACCAGCCTTGGAATGTCAAGAGAAAAAGACAGCCTATATCTGATTATCATCATAAAAGGCGAAAGGAAACATCTCCCTGAGACAAAACTGCTCCCTCTGACAAGCTCCTTGGAAATATAGAGATGATGGTTTATCGCCACTGCCCTTCCACCGGTAACTATGGAAGCAGGCTGATATTTGCCAAATTCGTGAAACTTTTTACCTCTGATTCTCCCCGAAATCCGTGCTCATTTTGGGCATTATTTTATTTGCTCATTTCGGCCACCACTGCAAATATTGACTTTTGAGCCCAACCGGCCACCCTCCGCAGGAAGCTTTTTCTTCCCCTTGGCTCTGCCTCCTAACTGCCTGACTTTCTACTGCTTGCTTACTCGAGGAGCAGGAGAGCAGCAGGGGCGGAGTTGGCAAGCCGCATGGAATCGGCATTTGAGGAGTGTCTTTGATAGGGGTTATAAGTTGCTGTGTGGTATAATAAGATCAATTGTTGATTTTTGGCCTGGGTTTTCCGGTACCGGAGGTGGGTGAGGATTTCCTACTAAAATGGTAGGGACCGACTGTGTCGGTTAGGTTTTAGGTTTTAGGTGTTAGGTGTTAGGTGTTAGCAGCTGCGCTGGTTTCGGGGATGCGCGTGCTATCTTTGTTGAGCGAGACCGTGTGAAGTTGCGGCGCTATGGCAAGCGCCCGTACAAGGTCGGTGCGGCTTCGCCGCAGGTGTTAGGTGTTAGGTGTTAGCAGCTGCGCTGGTTTCGGGGATGCGCGTGCTATCTTTGTTGAGCGAGACCGTGTGAAGTCGCGGCGCCATGGCAAGCGCCCGTACAAGGATAGTCACTTGATACTATTTTACTATCACCGCCTTACATGAGGCGATAGTCCTATTGTTTTGTTTCAGATTTACCAGATAGATGCCATTGGGCAGGTTCCCAATGATCTTTGCATCCAGATCGATGCTTTGTTCTCTTTGATGTCCAGTGATTGCAGCGGTATGGAGCTTCTGCCCTTTGATATTATAAATACTATAGCTCAGATCGCCCGGCAGTTCACTTTTGATGGCTAACGTCAATCTGTCGCTTGCCGGTTGAGGAAAAGCAGTAATAGACGCCACGGGTGCGGGTGTAACAGGGTCATCATTAGCCACCACGTTGCCCTCAGCATCGGTCTTGATCAAATATAAGTATGTTCCGTAGCCATCATGCAACAGGAAGAGTATACTGCCATCCGGCATAACCAGTAGGTTCTTTGAGCCTGTCCCAAAGTATTTAGCCCAAGCGTGAGTGTTATACGCTCTGCTCCATTGATGCACTCCATCAGGGCTGTAGCAATGGAGAATCTCGCCTGTATCAGCTCTGCCAGTATACACGATATTGCCATTGGGTAGGATATCGATAGACCTTTTTCTGTTGATGTCAAATCCACCAGGAGTATCTTTGGCAAACTGATGTAGTGAACGGTCTAACATGTTCATTTCCAATAGACTATAAAATCCTAATAAAACGACCCTACTATCAGAGGACACTTTACAATCATAGAATCCTATATTATTGTCTACCGTAGCGTGGTAGGTCCAAAGCGTATCGCCTACTGACGATATGTACGCAAAATACATTCCTGAGGATATAGATATCCAGCCATCTTCATATGGTTCAATTGAAACGCCATCCCCTACTCCAAAGATCTCACTCTGCCAAATCACATTGAACTGGAAATCAGTTTTAAGTGCCATGGGTTGCCAGCCTTGGCTAACAAAGACCAAGCCATCTTCAGCATATTGCATGTCATACAAGGTAATACTGTAGCCGTTGGTTATCCTAAAGTTGTAGGTGTCCAGAAGGTTAAGTCCGGTATCAAGGACAAACAACAGTGTTTCGCCAGCATGAGCACCTTGTGCCAGGAAATAATACCTGTCAACCCCATTGGATACCATACTTACGATAACTTCTTCAACGTCTATTGTTGTTCGCTGCAGGACATTGCCGTTTTCATCCAGTTTCCAGAGTATGTTAAAATCATTCCATGCCCAGCCATCTTCAGTTGAGTTTGTCTTATAGCCTTGGGCTATATAGCCGCCACCAATTGCCGCGATGACGTTGCACATCTTAGAGCGATTAACATCCCAATCTGGAAGCCCGTCCATAGGCAGTCGTTTGATCCAGGTTTGGGCACAGACAGCACTCAATGATAGTGCCATCAAGGTCAGTAGTGTAAGATACTTCTTCATCTTATCCTCCTCAAGGAAAGACTCTCAGCTTTCAGTCGTTCGGGTGGCTATAATATGCCACTTGAAAACCGACGTTAGGAGCAGGACCACCCAGATTCAGTCTAACCGCTCAGCATTTTGGCTCTGCATGCTCGTGGCTGAATGTCAAAGCTTACAAAGAACTTTTGCTTTGGTCAACAGCCGGTGGATGACAAATCTATATTATTTGATCCTCTCCCCCAAGGGGGCTAAGACCAAGCTCGTTGTCAGTATTATCCCCTTTATCTTTTTGTCAAGGTTGTTTTTTGCAAAAACAGGCCGGTTTTTTTGGTGGTGGAATCGGGGATGCTTGCTCCAGCCATAGCGACCCGCTTTGTAGCCGGCGGTTGCCATACCGCCGCAGCTGGCGCAGCCTGCACCTATGACGGCACTCGTTCGAGTGCCGATGGAAATATCCGTTGCTCCATGAGCAACAGTAAATGGTCGGTCCAGCGAGCGACCCTACATGCGACGCTTCGGCGACCGCCGGCTACAGGGGGGTCAAAAACTGCACAATTTTGCGCTTAACGTGACGCAGGGAAACGGCAAATATCTGCTTTTCCCGCAAGTTAGCCGAGCCTAAAGTCGGTAAAATCGAGGTTGAGGCGGCAACTTTTTTTATGCTTGTATCCAGCAGAGTATCAAGCGGTTAGTCAAGCTCTCGCCTTAATCGCTATAAAAATATCGAAATACTGCTTGACAAAAACTGCGCCTCTGATTCAATCGCCATAAATATAAGGAATATCTACTAAAATAGTAGGAGATTAAATGATATCCATACCGGTTTTAACACTGAAAAGATTACCCCAATACTTGGAGCTGCTTTACGGCTTTGAGCATGAGGGGCAAGACACGATATCCGCCACGCGTTTGGCAGAGCTCACCGGAGTTCATATGACTCAGGTGCGCAAGGATATTGCGTTGACCGGTGTGGTTGGCATCCCCAAGGTTGGTCACAAGGTCAGGGATTTGATCGAATCCATCGAGTCCTGTCTCAATTGGAAAGACCATAGTTCCGCCTTTTTGGTGGGTGTGGGTCGTTTGGGGTCTTCTCTTTTGGGTTATTCCGAGTTCAAGCGCAAAGGTTTGAACATCGTCGCTGGTTTTGACACAGACCCTTCCGTGGCTGGCAGCCTTGTGGATGGCGTGATCGTGCATCCCATGGACAAATTTGCCAATCTCTGCCGCCGGATGAAGGTTCACATCGGTATCTTGACTGTTCCTGCGGATCAAGCTCAAGCCACAGCGGAGTTGATGGTGGAAAGCGGCATTTTGGCCATTTGGAATTTCACTCCGACTCTGTTGCAGCTGGATGAGGGCATCATCGTGGAAGACGTGGATATGAGCGCATCTTTGGCGGTTTTGTCGCGTCGTTTGAGCGAGAAATATGAGCAGGACAGCCAGCAAGACAACAAATCCAAGAACAAAAAAAATACTATAGATCAGGAGAAACAATGAGCAACGACAACACTGCTGCCCGCAGTTTCACCAAAGTCCTGGAGATTTTGGAAGAGCACGATTTTGACGCAAACAGGATCGTGTCTATCCTTCAGGCAGTTCAAGCAGAGTACCGCTATCTTCCACAGGAGGTACTCACATTTGTAGCCACTTCTCTGAAAGTGTCCCCGGCTCGCCTCTATGGCGTTGCCACTTTTTACAGTCACTTCTCTTTGGAACCCAAAGGCAAGCACATCATCAAGATGTGTGACGGAACCGCCTGCCACGTGCGCGGCTCCAAGGCCGTGATTGATGCCGTGAGAGAAAAGCTTGGTCTTAGCGAGACGAAGATCACCACAAACGATTTGATGTTCACTTTTGAAACCGTAGCCTGTCTGGGTGCCTGTGGCTTGGCGCCTGTGATGGTTATCGATGACGAAGTGCACGGAATGATGACTCCGGAAGAAGCCATAAAACTTATTGATGCCATAATGGAGAGTGAAAATGCTTAGTTTGGAACAAATTAAAAAGGAATATCTGGATGCTGCGTCTCATTTTAAGAAGCGCATAGTCGTTTGTGCAGGAACAGGATGCATCGCCAATGGTTCGATGAAGGTATTTGAAAGCCTCAAAAACGCTGCTGCGATGCACTCCCTGGATGTCTGCGTGGAATTCAAACCTTGCGATGATCACAACCATGACGTTCTCCTTTCCGGAAGCGGTTGCCAAGGTTTCTGTCAGGTGGGACCACTGGTCTCCATCGAGCCTGACGGCGTTCTCTACACCCACGTGAAGCCTGCCGACGCCGAAGAAATAATCGAAAAGACCGTGATGCATGGAGAGATGATCGAGCGTTTGCTTTATCTTGATCAGAACACCGGCAAGCACTGCCATGGCGCAGACGACATCCCCTTCTATACATTGCAAAAACGCACCGCTCTCAAGGATTGCGGACACGTTGACCCTGAAAACATCAAAGAATATATCAGCCATGATGGCTACTTTGCCGCCCGTGATGTGTATCTGAACTACACAGCCGAAGAAGTCTGCAAGCATGTTGAGGAGGCTGGTCTGCGCGGTCGCGGCGGCGGTGGCTTCCCCACCGGACGGAAATGGCATTTTGCCCGCATCGAAAAAGAACCCAAGAAATACGTCGTCTGTAATGGTGACGAAGGCGACCCGGGCGCATTTATGGATCGCAGTATCTTGGAAGGCAATCCCCACAGTGTGATCGAAGGCATGATGATAGCGGCAAAGGCTATCGGAGCGGACGAAGGGTATGTGTATGTGCGCATGGAATATCCGTTGGCATGTGCTCGCATCCGCAAGGCGATCAAAGACGCCGAAGAGCTTGGCATTTTGGGCAACGACGTCTTTGGCAGCGGTCAAGCATTTGACATCCATGTGGTCGAAGGCGCCGGCGCATTTGTCTGTGGAGAAGAGACAGCTCTGCTGGCTTCCATCGAAGGCAAGCGCGGCATGCCCACCCCGAAACCTCCCTTCCCGGCAAATAAAGGCCTCTTTGGCAAGCCCACGGTGATCAACAACGTGGAAACCCTGGCTTTGGTGCCCGTGGTCATGAAGCAAACACCGGAAGAATACCGCAAGGTCGGCAGCCCCAAATCCCCCGGAACCAAGACCTTTGCCCTCACAGGACATGTGGTCAACACCGGCCTCATCGAAGTCCCCTTTGGAACCACACTGCGCCAGATCGTGTTTGAGATCGGTGGCGGAGTGCTGGATAAAGATGGCAACATCAACAACGACGCCTTCAAGGCAGTTCAGATCGGCGGTCCTTCAGGCGGCTGTCTCACCAAAGAACACCTCGACCTTCCCCTGCACTACGACTCGCTTGCCGAAGTGGGCGCCATGGTCGGTTCAGGCGGTTTGGTGGTGATGAACGACAGCACCTGTATGGTCAAGATCGCCAGCTATTTCATGGGCTTTACACAGATGGAATCCTGCGGCAAGTGCGTACCCTGCCGTGAAGGAACCCGCCAGATGAAAGAGATTTTGGACGACATCAGCGACGGCAAAGGCACAGAAGAGAGCCTGGAACTGCTGGAAGAACTGGGCAAAGCCATCAAGATCACCTCTCTGTGTGGTCTGGGCAAATCAGCTCCCAATCCCGGCCTCAGCACCTTGCGCTTTTTCCGTGACGAATACCTGGCTCACGTGAAGGCCGGCTACTGCCCCACCGGACAATGCAAAGCCCTCACTGCCATTACGATTGATCCCGAGCTTTGCCGCGGTTGCACCCTTTGCAAAAGAGTGTGCCCCGTGGGAGCCATCAGCGGTGAAGTGAAACAACCCCACAAGATCGACCCCATGGTCTGCATCAAGTGCGGTGCTTGTAAGAACGCCTGTAAATTCAAAGCCATATCCTAAAGGAGCATAAGACAATGAAAAGCGAAAGATACGTATATATAAATGATCGTCCCGTGCTTTGGGAAGACGAGCCCAACATCCTGGCTTTAGCCAAAAAAGCACATATCACTATTCCCACCTTCTGCTATCATTCCGAGCTCAGCGTTTACGGAGCTTGCAGAATGTGCCTGGTAGAAGTGGAGGGGCGTGGCTTGGTAACCTCTTGTTCCACTGCTCCTTTTGAAGGAATGCGGGTCAAGACCCATACCAACCAGATCCTCAAACTGCGCAAGATCATCATCGAAATGCTGCTTGCAAACCATGAAAGAGAATGCACGCAGTGCGACAGGTCTGATGATTGTAAGCTCAGAGAGATCTCCTATCAATTGGGCGTGAACGAATTGCGCTTCCGCAGAACGCGTGAACCCAGAGAACTCGACACCGGCTCTCCCAGCCTGGTGAGAGACCCAAACAAGTGCGTGCTCTGCGGCGACTGCGTGCGCTTCTGCGACGAAGTTCAAGGCATTGGCGCCATCGACTTTGTCAACCGCGGCGAAGACGTGGTGGTGAGCCCTGCCTATGGCAAGAGCCTGGCAAACGTGGATTGTGTGAATTGCGGCCAGTGTGCAGCCGTCTGCCCCACCGGTGCCATCACCATCAAAAACGAAACCCACAAAGTGTGGGCGGACATCGCAAACCCGGATAAGGTCGTGGTTGCTCAGGTCGCACCCGCAGTGCGCGTAGCCTTGGCCGAGATGTTCAACCTGCCTCCCAACCAGCAAAACATTGGCAAAATGGTCACCGCCATGAGAATGGTTGGCTTTGACAAGGTGTTTGACACCGCTTTTTCAGCTGACCTCACCGTGATCGAAGAAGCCAACGAATTTCTGAATCGCAAACTCAACGGCGGAAAGCTGCCCATCTTCACCAGCTGCTGCCCCGCCTGGGTGAAATTTGCCGAGCAGAGCCACCCCAAACTGTTAGACCACCTTTCCACCTGCCGCTCGCCGCAGCAGATGTTTGGCTCACTGGCCAAAGTGCAGCTTCCCGAAATGTTGGGCGTTGAAAAAGAAAGGCTCAGCGTGGTTTCCATCATGCCCTGCACAGCCAAGAAATTTGAGGCTGGCAGACCTGAATTTGCACCCGGCGGCGTCAGAGACGTTGATCACGTGCTCACCACTCAAGAGCTGGGACGCATGATCAAGGAAGCGGGAATCAACTTTGCCGATCTCGAACCCGGCTCATTTGACCTTCCCATGGGCTTTGCCACCGGTGCCGGAGTCATCTTTGGCAATAGCGGTGGTGTGTCTGAAGCAGTGGTTCGCTACGCTGCGGACAAGCTCAATTTAGACCTCCCTGAGACCATCGACCTCATGCCCGACTATCTGGATAAGGGCTTCAAGAGTGCCGAAATCGATACACCCGTCGGACCAATCCGCTTTGCCGTGGTGCATGGACTCAAACGTGCGCATGAACTGGCTGAGAAGATCGAAAAGGGTGAAGAGTATTACGACGTCATCGAAGTGATGGCCTGCCCCGGCGGCTGCATCGGCGGTGCCGGTCAACCGATCGCCAGCTCCATCCAACACAGAGCCACACGTGCAGAAAACCTCAATCATACAGACAAGATGATGAGCCTGCACAGATCACAGGACAACCCCTTCATGAAAGAGCTTTACGAAACCTTCCTCAAAGAGCCCAACAGCGAAAAAGCTCACGAACTGCTGCATACGCACTATCACAGCCGCAAGCGCATCGAGGACGAAGAGATCCAATTCTTTGATGCCAGCGATGAAAGCCGCTGCAAAGTGAAGGTATGCGTGGGAACTTCCTGCTTCCTCAGAGGAGCTCAGGAGATTCTGGGTCACACCCTGAAAACCGTGGCAGACAACGGCTGGAACCGCTACTTTGAAGTGGCAGCCACCTTCTGCACCGAAAACTGTGACAAAGGCCCCACCGTCGTAATCGGCGACCAAGTGGTCCATAAAGCCACTATAGCCGATGTAGAGCGCATCTTGGGCGAAGAAGCCAAGAAAAGAGAAGCATAATGAAAACGATCAAAATCTGCATGGGAAGCTCCTGCTTCGCCAGAGAAAATCGAGACAATCTGGCCAAGATCGAGGAATACCTGGCCCTCTACGGGCTGACTGACAGCGTGCAGATTGCAGGTTCTCTCTGCATGGGAAAGTGTGCCGACGGGCCAAACATCATGGTCGGCGACACACTTTACAGCAAAGTGTTACCAGACCAAATCAACGAAATATTAGATAAAGAGCTGCAACCAAAATGAAATTAGAACCGATCTACACCGAGAAAACCCAGTGTCAGGACTGTTACAAGTGTGTGCGTGAATGCCCCGTGAAGGCGATCCGCGTGGTGGATGGCAGTGCGATGGTGATTCCAAAAGCCTGCATCCTCTGCGGACACTGCACGCAGATTTGCCCCGTTAACGCCAAGAAGATCCGTGATGATCTGGAAGAAGCCAAGGGACTCATCGCTGACGGACACGATGTCTATGTATCATTGGCTCCCAGCTACGTCACCGAATTTCCAAACCTCAAACCAGGGCGCCTCATCAGTGCCATCAAGAAGCTCGGTTTCAAAGGTGTATCGGAAACAGCATTGGGCGCGCAGGAAGTTTCGGCTGCCTGCGCGCAGCTTTTAAATGAAGGTGGAAACAAGCTTTGGATCAGCACTTGCTGCCCCAGCACCATCCACATGATCGAGCAATACCATCCTGAGTTGGTGGAATTTCTCACACCCGTGCTTTCACCCCTGCAAGCGCATGCCAAGATGCTGAAAAACCACTATGGCCCCGAGACCAAGGTCATCTTCATCGGTCCCTGCGTCGCCAAGAAGAATGAGGCCAATGGCCACTTTGAGCTGGCTCTCACCTTCAACGACCTCAGGCGTTGGTTCACGCAAAACAATATCGATTGGACTGACCTCGACGACGATGAAGAGTTTGTGCCCAAGTCTGCCCACGAGGGTGGCTTGTATCCCGTGGATGGCGGTATGGTGGATGGCATCAAGCTTTGCGGTGCCCCTGAAAATACACTCTACATGGGCTTCACCGGAGTGAAGCAAGTGCAAGAGGCTCTGGAAGATATCAAGGGACAAGAGCATGACTGCCCCGTCTTTGTGGAGATTTTGGCCTGTGAAGGCGGCTGCGTCAATGGACCCGTGGTTTCCAAACAGGGCTCCACCGCTTCCAAACGCATCCAGATCTACAACAACACCCCCATGGCAGATGGTGCGTCCAATACTTCCGAGCTGGATTTCACCGGACACTTCAGCTCACGCGAGATCCCAAAAGTGAAGTATACCGAGGATGAGCTCTCTGCCGCCCTGCTCAAAGTGAGCAAAAAGCGCAAGGAAGACGAGCTCAACTGCGGCGGCTGCGGCTACGATACCTGTCGGGATTTTGCTGCGGCACTCCTGCAGGGCAAGGCAGAACCCGCCATGTGCGTGTCTTACCTCAGGAAACTGGCTCAAACCAAGGCTTCCGCACTCATCCAGACCATGCCCTCCGGTGTGGTGATCGTGGATGAAGATTTGCGCATCATCGAGTCCAACAGACAGTTCATCGACCTCATCGGTGGCGAAGCCAGCATCATCGGCGAAGCAGACCCCAACCTCGAAGGAGCTTACCTGGAACGCCTGGTGCCCTTCCACAACTACTTTACCAGAGTGCTGCAAGACCCCGACAAGGCAGATACCAAAGACATCCGCTACCAAGGCAAAATCCTGCGCCTCACCATCTTCAACATCCAAAACAGACACGTGGTGGGCGGCATCATTCAGGACATCACCGAACCGGTCATCCAACGCGAACAGATCATGGAAAAGGCATCTGAAGTGATGAAGAAAAACATCAGCACCGTGCAGAAAATCGCCTTCCTCTTGGGAGAAAACGCTGCCGATAGTGAAGTGCTGCTCAATTCCATCATCGAAAGCTTCAAAGATCAAGAAGAGTAGAGCCAGATGCAAAACCACTTTTTGGAAGTCGACTTTCACCAGATCAGCAAAGCTGGACAGATTGCCTGCGGCGACTCTTTCTATACCACCAAGCAGGACGATCGCACCATCCTGGTCTTGGCAGACGGACTGGGAAGTGGCATCAAAGCAAGCGTGCTTTCCACTCTCACCAGCACCATGGCCTCAGCCTTCGTCTCCGCCAAAATGGATATCCGCCGCGCTGCGGAAGTGATCATCGAAACCCTGCCCGTGTGCTCTGTTCGCAAGATCGGCTACAGCACTTTCACCATTATGGACGTAGCCGGCGATGGCGTCGTGAGGCTGATCGAGCACGACAACCCCGCCAGCGTCCTGGTGCGCAACGGAAAAATCACACCCTTTGAAAAGCAGAGTATGAAGTTTGAAGCGGTGCACGAAACCGTGATCTACTTCAGTGAATTTCAACTTGAGCCACGCGATCGACTGATCATGTTCTCCGATGGCGTGACGCAGTCCGGAATGGGACGCCCCGGCATGCTGCTTGGCTGGCAACAGAGCGGTGCGGAAGAACATATCCAACAACTGATCAAACAAAACCCCGAAATCTCCGCCTCTGAACTCTGCAAACGCCTGGCACGCAAAGCCCGGGAAAACGATATGGGCAAAGCTGCGGACGACATTACCGCTGCGGCAATCTACCTGCGTAAACCCCGCAGAACACTGCTGGTTACCGGCCCTCCCTACAAGCGGGAACACGATGCTATGATGGCCGAAATCCTCAAAGGATTCCAAGGCAAGAAAGTGGTCTGCGGCGGCACAACCTCGGAGATCATCTCCCGCGAGCTGCAACGACCCGTGACCGTGAACCTCAAAGATATGCGCAGCTCACTGGAAGTGCCTCCTACGGCACATATCGAAGGCGTAGACCTGGTCACCGAAGGAACCATCACGCTCAGCCGCGCCCTGCAACTCCTGGAAGAAGACGTGCATCCGGAAACATTGGAAGATAACGGCATCAGCCGCTTGATGAATATCCTCATCAGTAGCGATATTATCGACTTTGTGGTGGGCACCAAAATCAACGAAGCACACCAAGACCCCGCCCTGCCAAAAGACCTGGAAATCCGGCGCAGCCTCATCCGCAGACTGGCGCACGTGATGGAGACGATGTACTTTAAGCAGACCAATATCAGGTTTGTGTAGGGGCAGCTTCGCTGCAGGTTTTAGGTTTTAGGTGTTAGAGCTGACGCTCGCTTCGGGGATGCGCGTGTTATTTGCGTAGATCGAGCCCACAGATAGCAAGTTTTTTCCCACGAATTACACGGATGATGATCGTCATGTATGGTCGCTCCTGTAGGGTCGGTCGCTGAACCGACCATGTTCTGCTGGCCTGTATGGTCGCTTGCCCATAGCGACCCATTTGCCGCTGCTTGCTGGAGCAGCGGATATCTTCCATCGGCACTCAAACGAGTGCCGTTATAAGGTCGCTATGGCAAGCGACCATACAGGCGTACGGCATCACATCAGCGAGCGTGTGTGTAGCAGCGGCGGTTCAGCGACCGCCCGTACAAACGCGCACACATCTCCGAAGCCAGCGCAGCGATTGACTACTGACTACTGGCAACTGACCACTGGACGACGCAGTCGGCCCTTACTTACCCGCCCGGTGATGCCGTGGAGATACTCGGGTTTTTCCCGGGAGGCTCCGGGGAATCACCGGGAGGCTAAGCAAGGAAGAAGTGGGCAAGGAACATTGCATTATTCTGATTTAGTAGTGCCGGTAGTTGGCAATCATTTTACCCAACATAAATGAACATGAACCAAACAAAGCCAAAATAAGGCTTGACGAAATCTTTGCTTTTACTTACGATGGCTCGCATGGAGAAAGATGGCGGAAATCGAAGAAAAGATCAAAGTTGCAAACACCTAAGAAACGCAGCTCCCGGGCTGTGCTTTGATCTCTCCCCGCTTTATCTGCATAGTGTGTTTTCCCTTGCCCGAAAGAGAGAATCCGATAGAATCTGATTTTGCCCGCTTTCGGGTTGCCTTACCATCTGTGTGTTGGTAAGTGTAGTGCTCAGTATCAGAAAGCTTTTCATAATGTAAACCAAGTAAATGATTTTTAAAAGGAGATAACCTGTGAATAAGGTTGCTTTAATCTGCTGGATAACCGTTTTTATCGTCCTGATGGTTGGCCAAGTTAGTGCCCAAAACTACCACATAACTTGGCATAATTCCAATCTGGAAGCTTGCCAAATTTTAGACCAAAATAATTACTATGTCGCTGGTTGGACCAGCACAACTTTATTTAGGTTCATGAAATCTAATGACGCTGGTCAAACTTGGCAATCTGTTGAGGTGCCCAGTGTTCAATCATCCTTTTGTGTTAATGGTCTATGGATGATTGATTCCCAAACTGGTTGGATTTGTGGACATAACTATGGTTTATATCGAACCACAGATGGTGGTCAAACCTGGATAGATGCATCTAATAGACCAGGAATTAGCTCATCATCAGGCAGCAGTTTAATGAAAATTATATTCATTTCACCGCGGATTGGCTATATTCTGACTAATGGTGGTCTGAAAAAAACTTATGATGGTGGGTTAACTTGGAGAACTGTTAAGTTTGTAGAAGCTGGTGAAGGTGGATATATGGGCTTTGATGTTGTAGGGGAAACAATATTAATAACGGCAGGGCGCTATGACGCCAACGATTTAATGAATTGTCATGTTTCGCAAGATGGTGGCCAAACTTGGCAATTATCTCATATCTATAATTCTGGTGGATTTTGGAACGTGAAAATTGCTTCACCAAATGTATTTTATGCCTCCACCAGTGAAACGGACATGCTCTATCGGTCAACTGATGGTGGCCAAACCTGGAATTCGTTTTTAAATTTTCCAAATAGTGCGGTCTCTAGGCTAGCTTGGACTAATAATAAATTATATGCTGTTGTAGCTCATAAAGGATATAAATGTATTTGGAAAGTTAACAACAACAATACTTTGCAAGAAGTGGTAAGATTACCCGATATCTATGGCTTAATCTGCAAATTTGATATGAGGGGTAATGGCGGTTTATTTGTCGGCTGGGGTGGTGCTTTAGGCACCTTTACTGATACAACCGTAACCAATGACGATCCGGTGATTCCGGCTGTCAATCCAGAATTGACCTGCTATCCCAATCCATTTAAGAGTGGTATGGGCACCACATTTAAGTTTCAGACCGATCACAGTCCAACCACCGTAGCGGTCTACAATATCAGAGGACAACTGATTCGGACTTTGAAGGACAACGAATTGCTACCGATTGGTGAGCATGAGATCACTTGGGATGGCAAGACGGATTCCGGTCAAACGGCAGTTGCCGGGGTCTATTTGTGTAAATTGCGATCGGGGAAGTATTCAGCCACACGGAAGGTGATATTGGTGAGGTGAGCAAGGGCAGGAGTCATGTATGGTCGCTTGCCATAGCGACCTGTACGGGTGGTCGCTGAACCACCATAAAGTATGGTCGCTTGCCATAGCGACCCATTTGCCGCTGCTCGTTGGAGCAGCGGATGTTTACATCGGCACTCAAGCGAGTGCCGTTATAAGGTCGCTGTGGCAAGCGACCATACTTGTGACCACAAACGAGTTGATCGTCGCTGCACTGGCTTTACAGCGTAGACGCATCCTAAGAAAGTATTTGACAGGTAAGCCCTCTTGCAAAACAATGCCCTTAAAGCAGATTAGGTAAAGCAAGAAGAGAGGACTTAGAAAGATGAAACTTGGTAGAGCAAACAAGGGGTTGTCCTGTATGGTCGCTTGCCATAGCGACCCTAGTTGCCGCTGCTCATCGGAGCAGCGGATGTTTTGCATCGGCACTCATCCGAGTGCCGTTAAGGTCGCTATGGCAAGCGACCATACTGGGGCGGATGTTTACATCGGCACTCATCCGAGTGCCGTTAAGGTCGCTATGGCAAGCGACCATACAAATAGGATGAAACCATGAACACCCGTGATAATCTCTCCAATGAAAACATGAAAAGCTTCTTCAAGGCCAGACGTTTACCCCACATGTATCACCATGAAAAACCCATCTTCATCACCTATAGATTAAAATTCACCCTACCTGATAAGGTGATGGCTGACTACCAACAACGGATAAAGGATTGGCATGCAGAACTGGAAGACCTGCCACAAGATGAAAGAGCAGACAGATTGAAGGACAAGGACAAAAGATTCTTCGACTGGTTTGACAATCTTATTGGGCTATCTCCCGATGTGCCACAGATTCTTCATCAGGACGGGATTCGTGAGATCATTCAGGAATCATTTCATAAGTTTGATGGCGTTCGCTACACCTTGCTCTGCTACTGCATCATGCCAAACCATGTACATGTCCTGATAAATCCACTGGTTCAGGAAGATGGAAACATCTTTTCCATCTCGCATATAGTGTATACTTGGAAGAGATATACAGCTACTGCAATAAACAGAGTATTGGGCAGGAAGGGCAACTTTTGGGAAAAGGAAAACTATGACAGCCTGGTGAAAGATACGGACGGCTTGGGTAGAGTGATAGGATATATCGTGAATAATCCGGTAGAAGCAAATCTGGTGGAGGACTGGCGGGATTGGAGGGGCACTTACCTGAAAGATGGGGTGATGTAGGGTCGATCGCCTGTATGGTCGCTTGCCATAGCGACCTGTACGGACGGCTGCTAAACCGCCATAAAGTATGGTCGCTTGCCATAGCGACCCATTTGCCGCTGCTCGTTGGAGCAGCGGATGTTTTCCATCGGCACTCGGGTGAGTGCCGTTATAAGGTCGCTGTGGCAAGCGACCATACTGGAGCGGATGTTTTCCATCGGCACTCATCCGAGTGCCGTTATAAGGTCGCTATGGCAAGCGACCATACTGGAGCAGATTTTCCCCATCAGCACTCGTAGGAGTGCCGTTATAAGGTCGCTGTGGCAAGCGACCATACTGGAGCGGATGTTTACATCGGCACTCGGGTGAGTGCCGTTATAGGGTCGCTATGGCAAGCGACCATACAGGCATACGGCATCACATCAGCGAGCATGTGTGTACCAGCGGCGGTTCAGCGACCGCCCGTACGGGGATTGATACCCTTCACCAGGTATTTCTATTTCGGCAGAACCGGGTTAATATTTGACCCTTTTGTATGCCTTTTATATGCAGGCAGTTACGAGCTTGGTTCACTCGGTTTTTTGAGGTCGGAGCAACATCGTCAGTGTATATAGTGAGGGATGCCTTTGGCAAGGTGTTAGGTTGTAGGTGTTAGGTGTTAGGGCTGCGTGTGCCGTACTGAAAAAGCCGGACAGTTTTTGTTAGTTTTTAGTGTTATTTCTCTACGCATTTTGTGCTCCGCGTAGTGAGTTTTGAAATTGCTTGGTTATCATATACTTCAGATGGCGTATTAAGACCTAAAGCTTGATGTAGTCTTTCATTGTTGTATAGATAGATAGCGTTCTTTATCGCATCTAATGCTGCGTTTTT
>JAKOXG010000016.1 GCA_029781115.1 Candidatus Cloacimonadota bacterium | reverse complement strand
GGCGGCTTTTGCCGTGCGCTTTGGCATCGCTTCCCCGCCTGAGTTGGCAGGATGATAAAGAATGGGTAAATGACGGCAGCCGTCATTTTTTAATTCGTGTTGGCTTGGAGGTTATACCTTGCCTGAGGTTTATGAAGAAGAGGTCATTGATTTAAGGGAGTACCTGAGGGCCATTTACAGGCGCAAGTGGATTATTCTTGCCATTTGTTTGGCTGCGGTAATCAGTGCCGCTGTAGCCAGTGAGATGATGACCCCGATCTATGAGGCGACGACGGTGATTATGGCGCAGAATAAGTCCTCTGGCGCTGGGCAGTTGTCCTTTTTAGAAGGTTTTGGCCCCGTCGGTGCCAATAAAAACCAGAACCTGGTGGAGATATTAAAAAGCCGCAGTTTGGCTATGCGAGCGGCGGAGAAGCTGGGTCGGAGTTACAGCCCGCATTCCGGGGAATTCACTGCCTTTCGCAATAGTATATCGGTGCAGTTGGTTACGGGCACGGATGCCATCCGTATCAAAGTAGAAAGTCCTGACCCCGTCGAAGCCCGCGATATTGCCAATGCGGTGGTGGATGCATTTATTGATTACAATCAAGAGTTGAATACGGTAGAGGCCCGCAATGCCCGGGAGTTTATTGAAAGCCAGCTTTTAGCCGTCGAAGCCGATTTATATAA
The DNA here is from genome assembly GCA_029781115.1 of Candidatus Cloacimonadota bacterium. Lineage (GTDB taxonomy): Bacteria > Cloacimonadota > Cloacimonadia > Cloacimonadales > Cloacimonadaceae > UBA3900. The sequence goes on along the minus strand of JAKOXG010000016.1, from coordinate 1,033 downwards.
GGCGGAAGAGGAGCTGCAGCGATATAGAGAAACGGAAAAGGTAATCGCCCCAAGTGAAGAGGGGAGAGCCATTTTGAACCGGCTCACCGAGCTTGAAAAAGCGAAAGCTGAAGCTGCGGTCAGTTTGAGCCAGATTAATCACCAGTTGGAAGAGTTACATAACCGCCTGGCTGCTGAGACTCCTACTACCATCACTTCCACTACAATTTCAAGCAATCCACTGGTCAGCCATTATCGCCTGCGTCTGGCGGATCTGGAGACCCAGCTCTCCTTAGCTGAGCAGCAGTATTCCGCCGATCATCCCAAAGTGATCTTGTTGCAGGCGGAGATTGAACAGGTGCACGCGCAGATGGCTGAAGAAGTGGAGAGGATCATCAGCACCGAGACCATGGCCGTCAATCCCAACTACCAAGCGCTCTTGCAGCAGGTGGTCACTCTGGAAGTGGAGGCAATTGCCCTTGAGGCCAGACAAAAAGCCTTGGAGGGGCAGATCGCTCAAGTTGATCTATCGTTGAGTTCCCTGCCGGAGAAGGAAGTGCGTCTTACTCGTTTGGTACGTAACCAGAGTGTGATGGAGCAGCTTTATCTATTGCTTAAAAATAAATATGAAGAGTATCGTATCACCGAGTCGGTGAAAGCTGCGGGTGTAAGCATAGTAGATAGGGCTGTTACTCCCCAAAACCCGGTGAAGCCGCGTAAAAAGTTGAATGTAGCCATTGCCGGTTTTTTGGGGATTTTCATCAGCGTTGGTTTGGTGTTTTTACTTGAGTTCTTTGATACTACTTTGAAGACGGCGGAAGATGTGGAGAGGTGCTTGGGACTACCTATCTTAGGGCGGATTCCTAAAGTGGAAGATGAAAAGAAGATGAAATACCGACGCCACAAACAGACGGCGTGAGCATTGATTTAATGATTCATTAGTTGGGTGTGGGAAATTTGAGCGCAAGAGAAAGTACATTGATCACTGAGTTGGATCGCAATTCGCCGGTGGTGGAAGCATATCGTGCTTTACGAACCAATCTCAAGTTTGTTA
>JAKOXG010000014.1 GCA_029781115.1 Candidatus Cloacimonadota bacterium | reverse complement strand
GGCAATAAGTAGATTCCCATTATCCGTCCAAGCCAAGTCATAGGCTGTTGCCAGAAAGGATGGATCTGAGCTCGGCCAATAGGCGGTGGCAAGCGTATCACCTTGAGCAGAAAAGCGGTAAAAACAAGCAGCCTTTAGAGGAGCAGGATTATAATACGGATCTGCAATTCGGCCTATTGCGACGATATCTCCTTCACTGGTGCGCAAAGCTTTGCTGAATGTCGCCAATAGGGGCAGAGAAATTGAGGGACCTATTATACTCACGGAACCAGTACTGGTTACTTTGCACAATTGAATTGTACCTTCATCCTCATATAAGAAGGTAACGTTGTCATCTCTGTCCACATCAACTCCGGTAACGGTTGAATAACTCCCATATGGAACCAAAGAATTATCCCAAAGCAGATTGCCACCAGGGTCAAGCTTGGTAATCGCACTACCGGAATAGATGACGTAGTCAAAACAATCCCAATTACTGAATACCACCACGCTATTATCAGAGCATAGGAATATGGATCTTGATGATCTGTGGATATCATGAGGAAATCGATAAGTATAAACATAGCCGCTTTGGTCCGGATCGCTCTGCGCAGCTAAACAGAGTATCCCGCTTAGCAGCAGAAGCACAAGGGCGACTAATCTTAATTCTTTCATCTCTACCTCCTTGCAGTAAAGATTCTCTGCTTTCAGTCGTTCAGGTGGCTATAATATGCCACTTGAAAACCGACGTCAGGCGCAGGACCACCCAGATTCAATCTAACCGCTCAGCATTTTGGCTCTGCATGCTCGTGGCTGAATGTCAAAGCTTGGGATGGGCATTCCTGCTTTGATCAGCAGCCGGTTGATGACAAATCTATATTATTTGATCCTCTCCCCAAGGGGGCTAAGACCAAGCTCGCTGTCAGTATTATCCCCTTTATCTTTTTGTCAAGGTTGTTTTTTGCAAAAACAGGCAGGTTTTTTTGGTGGTGGTTTTGGGTATGGGGCCGGCTGCGCCGGCATGATTATACCCACGAATTACACGAATGGGGCGGCTTCGCCGCAGGTTTTAGGTTTTAGGCTTTAGGTGTTAGCGGCTGCGCTGGTTTCAAAGATGCGCGTGCTCTTGCCTAAAAACCGCACAGCTCTTAAGCTCCTTGTTCTTCCACGAATTACATAAATAACACGAATGGGGCGGCTTCGCCGCAGGTTTTAGGTGTTAGGTTTTAGGCGTTAGCGGCTGACGCTCATCTTGAGGATACGTGTATTCGTTTCTGGGATAGGTATAGCTTTGGAGTTTTATTTTTCTCACGAATTACACGAGTAATCAGGGTCAGCTGATGCTGTTTCACTCTATAATCCTGTCCTTTTTTGGGTGTGGGGCAGACGGGTCTTTACAGCCGGATCGCTTTCCTTAGCGAAGTGAGGTCGTATTGGTCGGCGCGGTTGTCTATAAGCTCCAGTTTCTTGCGCTCGCCCAAATACCATTGATTGAGGTGGTCTTGCTTGTATTTTTCGTTGGCTTCTTTGAGGATCTGTTTGCTTAGCTTGATCCAGACGCTCATGTCCGGGCGGGTGCGTTTATTGATGCGTGCCAGGAACCAACGGTTTTTATCTTGCACCAAGGTGGTAAACTGGCCTTCCTCGGTGTCGAAGAGGGCTTGGTTGAGGGCGTCGATTTTGCCGATCATGGAGATGGGTTTGTCGATGTGGTGGTCGGTGACCTCGATCACGCTGAGGCTGTCTCGCGCAGCCTGTTCCAGATACATGGAGGGCTCCAGGTTTTGGAGGTAGTTTTCAGCCAGCTGGTTGGTATAAAACATTCTTTTGTTGCTGGTGGCGCGGGCGATGAAGGAAGACTTTTGCTCTTCAAAGGTGGGATACCACTCCGGGTATTCGTGGGCGGTTTGGATCACGAAGGCATCGCCTGAAGGGGTGTAAAAGATGTCTGCCAGGCTGTTAGGCGGATTTTTGAAGGCAAAATTGAGCAGGAATGAGTCTCTACCGATTTCGGGGATGTAGCCATCTGCGGCAAAGAATACGGGGGTGGTTTGCAGCGGGTAGCCCAGGCTTTCGGCGGCTGCCATCAATCCCTTTTCCTGAGCGGCTTGATGGAGGGCAAGGCTGTTTACTTTCAGGGCTTGCTGGCTTTCCAGGCTGGCGATGGGGCGGATGAGGATGTGCGCCGCCTCCACTTCGGGGCCTTGTGGGCCTTCCCGTTGGCCGGTGACCTTGATGATGTGCCAGCCAAACCTGCTCTCAAAGGGTCTGCTGATGCCTCCCTCAGGTGTATCAAAGGCTGCCTCTTCAAATTCGGGAACCATTCTACCGCGGCCAAACCAGCCGAGTTCGCCGCCTCGTTGCGCATTGGAGGTGTCATCGGAGTTATTGGCAGCCATCTCGGCGAAGTCAGCACCCGCCATCAGTTGCTCGTAAACGCTGTCTGCTTTGGCTTTGGCTGCCAGAGAGTCTGCGCTTGAGGGTGCGGAGGAAAACTTCACGTAGTAAAGGTCGCGTCCGTCTTCGCGGCGGTATTCCTCTCTGTGCTGCCGGTAAAAATCTCTGGCCTCGTCTTCGATGGCGTTGACATGCAGCATGCGGTTGAAATCAAAGAAGATGATGGAGGCGTCCAGGGAGTCGTTGTCCTTGATCCACTGCGCTTTGACGCTGTCTGCATCCACTTCCACTTCCGCCTTGATGTCTGCCAAAAGCTTGTCGTATTTGTAGTAGCTGCGCACAAAATCTATCACCATTTTCTTAAATTCGGGGGCGTGGGTGAGTGCATCTTCAAACTTCTTTTTGTCGAATTTGCCGTTGGTTTGCAGGTCTTTGATGCCTTTGATTGCAGCGGGTGTATTTCTCTTTGCCTCAGCCAAGACCTGATTGTCGGTGAGTTTGCTCTTGCCGGCTTTGATGGCTTTATCGTAGACGTAGCGGCCGATCAGCTCTTCAAAACACTGGTCGTTGAGCCTGGCTTCCTCCTCCACGGACTTGGGCTTGTGATATTTGAAATAGTTTTGCAAAATTTCGTCGTATTCCGCCACGGTATAGGTCTTTTCGTTTATCTTCACAAGCGTGGCTTTGGGGTCCATGTTTTGCGCCCAGAGCAGGCTGATGAGCATGAGTGCAAGTAAGAAATAGCGTTTCATTGGTGTAATAACTCCTGTGATGTAAATGAGGCATTCTACCCTTTTATACAAGGATGAAGCCAGAATCCTTCAAGAGGGATAGAGGTCAAGGGCTTTTTGGTTCCTGCGGTCGCTGAACCGCCGCAGAAAGCAAAGAGCTCAAATCCTGCATGGGTCTGTGCTCAGGCTGGGGAAGCGGGATGCAAAGGCCGTCGAAGTCACAGGGGTGCAAAAACTTCTTGCCTAAAAACCCTGTTTCAAATATGCTGCCCGCATCAAATCAATGCAATGGAGTGTAGATAAAATGGCAATAATCAGAAGAACCGGACTCTTTCTGCTGATCAACTTCCTGGTGATCACGATGCTGTCCATCATCTTGGGCTTGTTGGGCTTGAGGATGGATGACGTGAGCTTTATCGTGGGCTTCTGCGCCCTTATCGGCTTTGGCGGGTCGTTCTTTTCGCTCTGGATCAGTAAAGCGATCGCCAAAAGCAGGTATAAAGTGAAGTTGATTGATCCCAACACGGCCAGTCCCAGGGAGCTCTTCATCTACAACGTCGTGCACAGGATGGCTGAGGAAAACGGGATCAGGATGCCGGAAGTGGGGGTGTTCAAAGCGCCCAGTCCCAACGCTTTCGCTACGGGACCTACCAAGAATAAAGCACTGATCGCCTTCTCAAATAGCATCCTCAGTTCACTGAGCGAGGATGAGTTGGCAGCGGTGGCCGGCCACGAAATGAGCCACATCCTCCAAGGTGATATGGTGACCATGAGCCTGATCATGGGCGTGGTGAATACCTTTGTGCTGGCTTTGGCGCGCATTCTGGCCATGGTGCTGGATTCTGCCCTGAGAGATAATAAGGGGCGCGGCGGCTTGGGATATTTCGGCTATAGAGCGGTGGTGATCCTGCTGCAAAATGTGCTGTTTCTGCTGGCCAATATACCGATCGCCGCCTACAGTCGCTTCCGTGAATACCGTGCCGATGCGGGAGCTGCGAAGATGGTGAGCCCGCAGGCGATGATTGCGGCGTTGAGAGCGATAGATGTGTCCGCTCCGGCAGCCACGCAACAGGTAGCGGAGGCGGATATGGCCATGATCCACAACAAGCGTAAGGTTTCGATCTATTCTACGCACCCGTCTATTGAGGATAGGGTTAAGGCTTTGGAGAGGATGTTGATTAGGTGATAGGTTTTAGGTTTTAGGTGTTAGGTGTTAGAGCTGACGCACGTTTTGAAGGTCTTTCTTTTGCAAGGATGAATACGGATGAAGAATATAAGTCCACGAATTATGGGCTGTATGGTCGCTTGCCATAGCGACCTTGTACGGGCGGTCGCCGAACCGACCATGTTAGGTTTTAGGTGTTAGGTGTTAGAGCTGACGCACGTTTTGAAGGTCTTTCTTTTGCAAGGATGAATACGGATGAAGAATAACAGTAAAGAGATCAATGGACTCCGCATAGAAAAGCACGCCTTGGGCGGCTATGGGCTGGGTTTTGAGGATGGTTTGGCCATCTTTGTGCCCTATGCGCATCCGGGTGATGTGGTGGATGTGAATATCACCAAGAGCCGCAAAGATCACGCTTTTGCGGAGGTGCAAAGCTATCTTTCCAGGGGTGAGCCCGTGCCGGATGGACTTTGTCCTTCTTTCGGGCCTCAGCAGGCCTGTGGAGGTTGCGATTGGCAAGACCTCAGCTATGCTTCGCAGCTCAAATACAAGCTGGAGCTGCTGCAGGAGCTTTTCAGGGGGAAGGGCATGCAGGCTGTTCCTGAGGTGATCCACCCCTCACCGCTGGAATTTCACTATCGCAATAAAGTGTTTATGCCCGTGGCGCAGCGTGAAGCGGGGCTGAGCTTTGGCATCTACAAGCCCGGAACGCATCAGGTGGTGACGCATGCGCAATGCCGCATCCATCCGCCCGTCTTTGATCACTTGGCGGCACGGGTGATAGAGCTGTGCGAGAAAGCAAAGGTGACCGCCTATGATGAGGCTGCGCATACCGGGCAGCTGCGCCATATCGGCATCCGCATCAGTAAAGATGAAAGCCAGTTGCTGCTGATCTTGGTGACGCGCAGTGCGAAGCTGCCTTTCAGCGGGCTGTTTGTCAAGAAGCTGACTGCGGAATTTCCGGAGCTGGTGGGCATTGTGCAAAATATCAACCGGGAAGTCACCAACGTGATTTTAGGCGATGAAGAGAAGCTGCTCTATGGACAGCCATATCTGATGGATGAGCTGGTGGATATGCAGTTCAGGGTGCATTATCAGAGCTTTTGGCAGGCGAATAGCCGGGTAGCGGAGCTGTTGGTGAAGCAGATCAGAAGTCAGGTAGATGAGGGCTGCACGCTAATCGACGCCTACAGCGGCAGTGGCAGCATCGGCAGCGTGTGTGCGGATAAGACGCTTCAGACCATCTGCATAGAAAACAATCCCGCAGCTACCGAAGATGCGCAGCACAATGCGCAGTTGAACGGTGTGGAGAATATCAGCTTTATCAATGCGGATTGCGCTAAGGCTCTGCCGGATTTGGTGGGGGAGATGCAGTCTGAGGCCACCAAGCTCAACGTGGTATTGGATCCACCGCGCACGGGAGCGCAGCGGGAGGTTTTGGAGGCCATCACCGCCTCTCCCGCCACGAAGGTGATCTATATGAGCTGCTATCCGATTACTTTGGTGCGTGATCTGCAGATTCTGTGCAACGAAGGCGGTTTTCAGCTCAAGAGCGTGGAAGCCTTCGATATGTTCCCGCAGACTTGGCATATCGAGAGTTTGGCTGTCTTGGAAAGGTCTTGAAGATGAAAGCTTTAGCCGTTCTGCTCCTTCCTTTTTTGCTGCTGAGTGCTTCCTGCAGTATTTCTTCACCGGAGGATACCGATGTGCGTGAGATCCGGGATATCCTCTACGAGATCAGTCAGCACCATAGTTGGGGCGAAATAGACGAGATGATGGCACACACTTCCATAGACTATCGGCACGACGGCATGCAAAGGATGCAGCTTAAACAGCTGTGGTTGGACAGGATGGGGCGCTATCCACTGATGGAGATCACAGAGGTGAAGGTGGCTTTCAGTGGCCGGGATTATGCGGTGGCCAGCTTCAAGATGTCGCTGATCTCCAGCGATCGAACGGTCGTCAGCCAAGAGCCCGGGGACAATGGCGACCTCAGCTATTTCTATCATGATGGTTATGGGTGGAAGCTGCATGGGAATCAGGATTTTAAGGTGTTAGGTGATAGGTGATAGGTGATAGCCGCTGACGCTCGTTTCGGGGATACGTGTGTTCTGCGGTGTAGATCGAGATCATGTGGGGCAGGGGGTTTTCCACGAATTACACGAATTTACACGAATTAAAGGGCCAGCTACCGCTGGCTTCATTTTTCCACGGATGAACACGGATGTGCACGGATGGTTGGATTAGGGAGGGGTGGATAAGTCATAATTGGGAAAGTTCTGTGGTGAAGATCGAAACCATAGGTAAAACAAGATTTACCCACGAATTACACGAATTGACACGAATTATGGGGTAGCCTTCGGCCTGTTGTGGTGCGGGTTTTGCTGAATGTTTTATACACGAGATAGGGATGATGCGACTTTTCGGGTATTTCTACATCCACAGAATGGGGTATATATTTGACTGATTTGTATCGACTTCCTTGTCAGTCAGTTACGGGATTATTTTCTGGGGTTTTTGAGGTCTCAGCAAGATCGTCAGTGTATATAGTGAGGGGACATTTCAGCGAGCTGAGAGTTGCAGGTGATGACTTGTGAGCGGCTGACGCACGTTTTGGGGAGTGCGTGCTATTCTTGGAAAGCGGCGGTTCGGCGACCGCCCGTACGCCGGTTTTGGGTGCATCTTCATCCCTATTTCCAGCGCAGGGGGTTCAGATAATAATTGACAAAAGCTCGCTGCTTATAATTTTGGTATACAAGGCATAATTTCCGATAAACTATATAAAAATAAGATAAATATGGAGGTTCCAAATGAAGACAGGCGGTTGCCGTTATGGAACACATCGTGTAGTCGAGCCACAGGGAGTATTACCCCAACCGGCTAAGATTTTGAACAACGATTTTACCCAGATTTGGGATAACGAGATGCTGATCGATGTGATCAGGCTCAACGTGGATAGTGCATCCTTTCATCAGATCAAAAACAAGCTCATTGATCAGGGGCACAAGGACATCGAAAAGGCCTTTGCCGAGCATGCGATCGAGCTGACAGACCGTACCGGTAAGCACAAAAACGAAGATACCGGTTCTGGCGGAATGTTGATCGGCCGCGTGGCTAAGATCGGCCCCAATTTTGAGATGAAAGATGAAGTGAAGGTGGGCGATAAGATCGCTTCCTTGGTCTCTCTTTCTCTGACGCCGCTCAAGATCCATAAGGTCAACAAAGTGCTCTTGGACAAGGATCAGGTGGAGATCGAAGGGCAGGCAGTGCTCTTCAGCAGTGGCATCTACGCCAAGCTGCCGGATGATATGGATGAAAACCTCGCCCTCAGCGTGCTGGACGTTGCCGGTGCTCCCGCTGAAACAGAGCGTATGGTAAAACCCGGTGATACGGTCGTGATCATCGGCGCCAACGGCAAGAGCGGCATCCTCTGCAACGCCGTGGCTAAAGAGCGTGCCGGCGTGAGCGGAAAGGTGATCGGCGTGGTGCGCAATCCCAAATATCGTGAGACCTTGATGGCTACCGGTTGCGACGAGATGATTTTGGCGCAGGCAAACGACGCCATCACGATACAAAGAGAAGTTTCCCGCCTCACCAATGGCAAGATGGCGGACGTGGTGATCAACGTGGTCAACATCGAAGATACTGAGCTTCCCAGCATCATGGCCTGTAAAGACCGCGGCTTGGTCTACTTCTTCAGCATGGCGACTTCCTTCACCAAGGCGGCTTTGGGCGCAGAAGGCATCGGCGCCGATGTGGATATGATCTTGGGCAACGGCTATGCCAGGAATCATGCCATGATCGCGCTTGACCTCTTGCGTCGTAACCCCGTGCTCATGAAGCTCTTTAAAGAACGTTATACAGACTAAAGGGAGGTAAATATGAATCCCACAGCTAAAAACCTTGACCTCAAGCCCATCCGCAGTATGGGCACCAAAGAGGAGTGGCAGGATTGGCGTTGGCAGCTGAGCAACCGCATCACGGATTTTGATACGCTGCGCCAATACATCGAGCTGCTTCCCGAAGAAGAAGCGGTGGCCAAGAGCGATTCCTTCAGCTTTCGCATGGCCATCACACCTCACTATCTTTCTTTGATAGACCCCAACAATCCCAATGATCCCGTGCGCAGACAAGCCATCCCCAGGATTGAGGAAAGCCATATCGCACATGTGGATATGGCAGACCCGCTCAGCGAAGATGAAGATGCACCCGTGCCGGGAATGACGCATCGCTATCCGGACAGGGTGTTGCTGCTGCTCACCGACCAGTGCGCCATGTATTGCCGTCACTGCACCCGCCGCAGAAAAGCCGGTGAACACGATGCGCCCATGCCCAGAGAAAACGTGGACAGAGCCATCGAATACGTCCGTGAACACAAGGAAATCCGAGACGTCATCCTCAGCGGCGGCGATCCGCTCACCTTGGGCGATGAGCGTTTGGATGAGATTTTGGGCAAGCTGATGGCTATCGAGCATGTGGACATCGTCCGCTTGGGCACCCGCACACCGGTGGTATTGCCGCAACGCTTTACCGACAACTTGATCAACGTGCTCAAGAAATACAAACGCCTCTGGCTCAATACTCACTTCAACCACATCAACGAGCTTTGCGAAGATTCCCGTGCCGCTCTGGCCAAAATCGCAGAAAGCGGTGTGGTGGTGAGCAATCAAAGCGTCCTGCTCAAAGGCGTCAACGACCAGGTGGACGTGATGAAAGAATTGGTGCAAGGTTTGGTGCGCAACCGCGTCAGACCTTACTACATCTACCAATGCGACCTTTCCGAAGGTATCAGCCACTTCCGCACGCCGGTGGCCAAAGGCATCGAGATCATGGAATCTCTGCGCGGTCATACCTCCGGGCTCTGCATTCCCACCTATGTGGTGGATGCTCCTGGCGGTGGCGGCAAGATTCCCGTGATGCCAAACTACGTGATCGCTCAAGCTCCGGGACGTGTGATCCTGCGCAACTACGAAGGATTTATCACCGCCTATACCGAGCCGGAATATCAAGCGCAAGACCCCGCCAAATACGTGAGCACTCTCAAAGAAGAAAGACGCTCCACGGAAGGCGTGATGAGCTTGATCCGCGGCAAGAAGGTATCCATGGGGCCCTCAGATACGAGGAGAAACAAGCGTAAATCCCATTGAGGTTTGATGCAATTTAAATGGATTACCGACGAGGCGATGAAGATAATCGCCATCGTCGGAACCAGTAAAAATGCAGGCAAGACGTCGCTTTTGAACCACTTCCTGTGGAGGCACCAAAGGCTTGACTTTGGCGTGTTTTCCACAGGCATCGATGGAGAAAAAGAGGATACCGTCTTCCTGAAACCCAAGCCGGCGGTGCAAATATATGCTGGCAGCCTGTTTTGCTGTGATGCAGCAGCTTTGCGAGAACTGGGAAGCAGGGTGGAGATCCTGGCTTCCCTCGCAGAGTCGGGCCGGCAGCTATTCATCGCTAAAAGCCTGGGACTGATCAAAAGCATGATCACCGGCCCCGCTACCGCCTCGGCACAGGTGGAGCTGGCTGAACGCATGCTGGAACTGGGGGCGGATAAGGTGTTGGTGGACGGCTCTTTGGATAGGAAGTCCATCGCCCTCAGCCCCAAGATCGATGCCATCGCTCTGGTGTTGGGTGCTTCCTTTGGCAACCTGAATGAGCTGGAGCTGGAGCTCAAACGCTTGAGCGTCCTGAAAGACCTGAGCGTCTATGCTGCTGATGCACAATCCTTTGCCTTGCTTGAGCCTGCAGAAGAACTGAAGTTTTATGATGGCACACTCTGGCAGGACAGCGGATGCGCATCGCTGAATGCAGATCCGCAGGCGCTGATCAAGGCGGCGAAGGCGCAACAAGAGTTGCGGGGCATCTATATCCCCGGCTCCGTTACACCAAAGAGCTTGAATACTCTCTTCAGCATGCTTCCTGAACCCGGAGCCTTGGTGTTGGTGCGGCATCCTGATTGCCTCAAGCTCAATGTGCATCAGCTTTTGGAGCTGGAGCAGAGGCATGAGCTCAGGTGTCTCATCCCCTTCAAAATCAAAGAATACATCCTCAACAGCGAGGCTATGGGGCACCAAAGCAAGGATGCAGACCTGTTTCGATCCAGGCTGAGAGCGGCTTTCCCGGGGCTTAACCTGATTGACATCATGGAAGTGAAAAGTGCAGGATAGAGATACCCTCACCACCAGAAGCGTAAACTTGGGACTCTTCAGCAATGTGCTGCTCTCGGTGATGAAGACCGTAATCGGCATCCTGGGGCATTCTCCCGCACTGCTGGCGGATGGAATCAACTCCACCTCCGACGTGGTCTATTATATCGCCGTGAAGATCTTTATGTATCAGGCCAAAAAGCCTGCTGATGCAGAACATCCCTATGGACACAGGCAGCTGGAGAGTGTAGCCGCCATCGTGGTGGGTGCTTTCATTCTCACCACCGCAATAGCCATCTTTTGGGATGCGATCAACAAGATCATCAGCTACTTTACCTCGTCTGAGCCCACCCGTGCAGCATCCTCTCTGGCGCTCTATGCAGCCATCGCCACGCTGCTGATCAAGCTGTTTCTCTACTTTTATACCCGCAAGATCAATAAGCAGGTGCACAGTCCCACCATCCGCGCCCTGGTAAACGACCATCTCAACGACATCATGGCTACCATCGCCGTGATCGTGGGTGTGATGATGGGCAGGCTGGGCTTTCACTGGATGGACCCTGCAGCGGGCGGCATCGTGGCCATCTACATCGCCAAAACGGGCATCGAGATCATCATCGATTCCTCGCATGAGCTGATGGACAGCATGCCGGATGAAAAGTTTGCCTCGCAACTGCGCCGGCTTACCATGGCGGTGGAGGGTGTGCGTCGCATCGAAGAGCTGGGCGTGCACAGGCTGGGGCCTTATTTCAATATTAACATGACCATCGCCGTGGATGGACATATCACCATAGAAGAAGGGCATCGCATCTCTGATGCCGTGGAAAAGGTGCTCATGAAAGAGTTTGAGGGCTCTCTGAACGCCGTACATATCCATTATCATCCCCTGGAGATTGATATGGGATAAGACATTAGGAGTTTTACCTTTATGCTAACCGGAAGAAACATATTGTTGGGTATTGTAGTCTTGGCCTTGGGCGCCTTCAGCATCCTAGGCCTCATAAACCCCCATCGTACACCCCCAAGAAACCAGATAGATACACTCCTTGTAGCTCAGGCCATTCCCAAAGACGAGTGGATCGTCGAGGTGGTGCCGCCCAATGGCAGCCTCTATGGCCTGATGGAAAAGAACGGCATCCCCTTGCCGGAAATCGCACGCGTCACCTTCCAGTTTGGAGACTTCATAGACGTCACCACCATCCAACCCGGAGATACGCTCAAACTCAAGCTGACGGACGATAAGCAGAAGATCATGAAGATGACCTTCGTCCAGGAACCCACCTTGAGGCATCTCTTTACCGTCACGCCGGATAGCCTCATCTACAAAGAGGAACAGCTACCCGTCAAGGTGGTGACCAAGCTGCTGAAAGGCAACCTTTCCGGCACGCTGAGTCATTCCCTGCAAGAAGTGGGGCTGCCGCTGCAATCCGCCCAGCAGATCATCAACGCCTTGGAAACCAAGATCAACTTCAGGCGCGATGCCAAGACCGAGGATGAGTTTATGGTTCTCACAGACCTCAGATACTTTGAGGGCAAGCTAATCCCCGGCGGCAAAGTGTATTACGTGAGCTACAAAGGCAAGAGTGCGGGCAAGCATGAGCTGTTTAGATATGAAGATCCCAGCCCCAAATCCGTGCTTACCGGACTCTACGGCCCTGATGGCAAGATCGTGAGGTCTTCCGGCTCGGGAGTGGGATTCCCGCTGGCTTCCATGCACGTGCGCAGTAAGTTCGGGCGCCGCATCGACCCCGTTTATGGCGGCTGGGCAATGCATCAGGGGATAGATTATAAAGCCTCCATGGGCACAAAGACCTATGCCGTGAGTGACGGAACCGTCATCGCCGCATCATACTCCGGCGGCTGGGGAAACCAAGTGCGCATCCGGCACCCCAACGGGCTCATCACTCAGCATGCTCACCTTAGCGCTATCAAGGTGAGAGTGGGGCAAAAGGTGAGAAAGGGACAAGTGGTTGGCCTGGTGGGCTCTACCGGCAAATCCACCGGCCCGCATCTGCACTTTGGCCTGATGAAAAACGGTGTCTGGATCAACCCCACCAACCTCAACATGGTGGCCACCCGCGAACTGACCGTGATCGAGCTCAAGGACTTTCACCAGCAGAAACAGAAGATACTTGATATGCTGCAGCAGTATTTGTAAACTTTGTTTACAATGACGTGAGCCGCAAAGACATTCCCCTGTTCTTCCTTGCTTAGCCGCCCGGTGATTACCCGGTGCCTCTCGGGAAAAACCCGAGTATCTCCGCGGCATCTCCCTGCGGATAATGGAGGGCCAGGCAGAAGACGGATTTCTTAACAATCGCTCAAGAGGTAAGTATGTTGCAGCTTTCTGTTCCCGGCTCTTCCAAGTCGCAGTAAATAATTGGACAATTGGCACATATCGTGCACATCAAATGTGGTAACTACCTTATGGGAGATGAGAAATGAGAAGAGTAACTTTGATGTTTTTTTTAGTCTTGGCTGCAAGCCTTGGAGCGATTGTCAATCTCGGCGATGAGTATATTGGCCCCACGCCGATGGGGCAGTTTAGAAAGCTGTCCTGCTACTATTCTGACTTCACTGATTACAATTACTACAGCATCGGTGGAGAAACCTTCGTCAACTATTACTACAACGAGTCTGTTCCCACACGTGTCGATTCCGTCCACTATCACGCGCCGAATGCCAGTAATCAAGGCCTGAAAATGTTTTACGAATACACGGATTTTGATGATTACTACCAGATGACACTCAATGGCTATCCTTGGTTTGTGGTCAACTATCAGGTTCCCACGGTATCCGGTTACTACAAGTATGATTCCCAAGACAGGCTTCTCGAGTTTTGTCTGCCAGAAGGCTACTACGGTGGTGTCAACAAGGCAATTTACGAGTATGATGCAAAGGGCAACCTGATACTTAAAAAGGAATACAATGTTCATGAAGATGCGGATAATCCCCGTGATGTGACCACCTACGAGTATGATGCGCAAAATCGTGAGATCTATAGCCAAACAACTCAGTATCAAAGCGTGTTCCAGACCAGTTGGAACACCTGGAGCGACCATCCCCTGCCGGATAGTACCCATATCCTTTATCATCCCAGCCACTATACACAAGAGACTATCATTCTACGCCATTTCGATGAAAATGAGGAATGCAACCATTCTGTCGTGTTTTACAAATACCGTCCAGCGAGTGACGATGCGGAGATTGTGTGGGAAAGATACGATATGCAAATCACTTACACGCTTGTAGACGGGATGGCATTTCCCAATACCAAGCAGAGAACTTACAGCTACGTCAGTGATCCCAATGATCCCTACGAGCCACACCGTGTATTGGTAACAAACTTTGATTACAGCAATGACTATCACTCGGTAAACATATCCATAGTCGGGAGCACGTATACCCAAGAATGCACCTATGATGACAATTGGTTGCTGACAAACTCTACTCAGAGCTATGGCGGTGAACCTTATATCCGAACCATCACTTGGGAATACTACGGCTCCACTCCCAACGACGATCCCACCGCAGTCCCACAAGCTATGGTCGCCGCCTACCCCAACCCCGCCAAAGGTGTGGTAAATATCAGCCTGAGCAAAAGCAGTGGATCAGCTCCCATAGAAGCCAAAGTCTACAACATCAAGGGACAATTAGTGCGCCGCTTGGAAGTTAGCGAAAAGACCAGCGACCAGTATCTCTACAACTGGGATTGCAAAGATAGAAACAACCGTGCTGTCCCCGCCGGAGTCTATCTCATCCGCATCAAGACCAACAGCGGTGAGGTAAACAAAAAGGTGACGGTGATCAAGTGAAGATAATAGAAGGAGACTAACAAGATGAGAAAGACATTATCCGTGATAGCCTTAGCCCTGTTGGTAGTGCTGGTTGCATTTGGTTGCAGCAAGAGTACCGAGCCCGACAAGCAGGTCGCCGCTCCGAGTTTCAATCCCGCAGGTGGCACCTATAGCCTGGAAAAGCAAGTGGTGATCAGTTGCGCCACAGAAGGTGCGACCATCAGGTATACTCTTGATGAGAGCGAGCCCAATGGCAGCTCCACCATTTACACTGAGCCCATTCCGGTGAGCACGAGTTTAAGCATCAAAGCCAAAGCCTTTAAAGAGGGATGGACGTCCAGTCCGGTAGCCGTTGCCACCTACACCTTCGTTTCGGCAGACACTTTGGCTGCGCCTGTCTTCAGCCCTGTGGCGGGTGTCTATGAAGCCGCTCAAAACGTCTCCATCAGTTGCTCAGATCCCGATGCTGTCATCAGATACACCACCGATGGCGAGGAGCCGGACGAGAGCTCACCGCTGTATGTGAGCCCCATCTTCGTCAACAGCAGCGTCACGCTCAAGGCCAAAGCCTTCAAGGAAGAGACTATCCCTAGCCCCATCACCAGCGGTATCTACTCCATTTGTCAGATGATACCGGTCGCTGGCGGCACTTTCCACAACGGTTCATCCAACGTGACACTTAGTAGCTTTTACATCTCCAATTATGAGATCACACAAGCTCAGTATCAAGCCGTGGTGGGTGAAAATCCATCTCACTTTGCCGATAATCCTGATCATCCCGTGGAAACCGTCTCGTGGTCGGAGGCGATCCGCTATTGCAATCTCAGGAGCGAGCAAGAAGGGCTGACTCCGTGCTACAGTTGGCCGGACATCGGAACCAATGTAGATGAGTGGCCCAACAGGTGGGAATATAGTAGTAGCTATACTGTTATCTGTGATTGGGAAGCAGATGGCTACCGTTTGCCCACGGAGATGGAATGGATGTTTGCCGCCCGGGGTGGCAACCAAAGCCACAATTATCCCTATAGCGGCGGTGAGGTCTTGAGTGAAGTGGCCTGGTATAACGGCAATTCCGATGGCCGCACTCATCGGGTTGGCAGCAAAGCTCCCAACGAGCTTGGCCTTTATGACCTGAGCGGAAACGTGTGGGAATGGATTTGGGATGGCTTTGCCGTCTATCCCACCACTGATCAAACTGATCCCCATGGCCCCAATTCCCGGTCTTATGTCGTGCTCAGAGGCGGAAGCTGGACAGACCCCTTAGACTTCTGTAATGTGGCTTTCCGCTTGAATAACTATGGATACTATGCCAATTTCCACGTAGGATTCCGTGTGGTGAGAAAGCATTAGGCAGAGTTTGTTACCAGTAAGGAGAGAAGATCATGAAACAAGCACTTATTCTGCTGCTATTGACCCTCGCTATCAGCTTGGGGGCGATCGTCAACCTCGGCGATGATTATATCGGTCTCACGCCCATGGGACAGTTTAGAAAGCTATCTCAGAGTCAGTCCAGCCATAATTATGATGGCCCCAGTTACGGCTCAACTTCCTACTATTATTACAACGAGTTTATCCCCACCCGTCTTGATTCTATTCTCACTTATTCTACCGGCGATTTTGATGATTACGGCACTAATCTGTATTATGAATACGCCGAATTCGATGGTTATCATCAGGTGACTGAAACTTGCTACAGATGGCATGTCGGACAGGGTTGTAGCCTTCTTTACGTGTGTGTTTACAAGTATGATCATCAGGACAGGATTCTGGAGTATCACAGAACAGCGAATTATCAAAACATTAACGTGGACAGGATACTCTATAGCTATGATGAACGAGGCAATCTGGTGCTTCAGGCAGAGTATAAGACTAACGTCAGTGAGACAATACCATACAGGGTGACGACGACACAGTATGATGCACAAAATCGTGCTGTCAACATCCGAGTAGTTGCAAATCAAGAGCTGCGGCAGACCACTTGGCACACTTGGAGCAATCACTCCCTGCCGGATAGCACCCATATCATCAATAATGATCCAGATGCACTGTACCGGCAGGAGAGTCACAGGAGGCTTTTTGATGACAATGGAGAGATGTATTATACCAGCTCAATATGTAGATTCAGGGGATCCGGTTCATGGGTAAGAAGTGATAAATACATCCTTTACACGATTGCACACGGGATGGCATTTCCCATAACAATCTATGAAGCCGGTAATTATCTGGATGATCCCAATGATCCCTTCATTCCCCCATCAGCTACATTGCTTAACTACCAGTATAACGATGACTATCACACGATCATTTCAGGTTCAGACACATCCCCCTATAAAAAATACGATTATGATGATAACTGGTTGTTGACCCAATATTATTGTAATCATGCCTATGGTGTTAGCTCAAAAAGCATCACCTGGGAATACTACGGCTCCACTCCCAACGACGACCCAACCGCAGTCCCACAAGCTGTGGTCACCGCCTACCCCAATCCCGCCAGAGGCAGTGTCAATATCAGCCTCAACAAGAGCAGCTCTCCCGCCCCCGCAGAGGCCAAGGTCTACAATATCAGGGGGCAACTGGTGCGCCGTTTGGAAGTGAGTGACACACGAGGCGACCAATATCTCTACAACTGGGATTGCAAAGATAGCAATAGCCATGCCGTTCCCACTGGCGTCTATTTCATCCGCATTAAGACCAACAGCGGTGAGATCAATAAGAAGGTCACAGTGATCAAATAAGGAGAAGAGATCATGAAACGAGTAACCATGCTGCTGCTCTTGACCCTGACGGTCAGCCTCAGCGCCATCGTCAACCTCGGTGATGAGTATATCGGCCCTGAGCCCATGGGGCAGTTTAGAAAAACATACTACTGCAGTGGTAGCTCTTGTATGTACTATTATGAAGATACCACTTTTCATTACTATTATGATGAGGTTATCCCAAATCGCCTCACTCTGATCCAATCATGTCATGATAACATAGACTTTACCACATATTCAAAGCAGATATACGAGTATCAGGACTTTGACGATTATCGTAAGGTGATTGAAAGCTATTATTACAAAGATTGGGATTATTATTGGGAGGAAGGTGGCTACGTACTCCAATATATCACAACCTACACCTACAACCTACAGGATAAGCTACTTGAACAAAAGACAGCCTATTACGAGAGTGATGGCACTGAAGATGGCATTCGCAGGACTGTATACGGATATGATGACAATGGCAATTTGGCTCTGGTGGTCACATATCATAGTGGGACAAGTGAGACGGCACCCAGTGAGACCGCTACCTACGATTATGATGCCCAAAACCGGCTCGTTCATTCTGAAAAGAAGAGGAACGGACATACTGTGTATGAGCTCTGGCAGACGTGGGGCAATCATTCTTTGCCGGACAGCACTTACACCAGGGATGGGGTTTATCGTACTATCCAGAAAAACTTCTTTGATAGCAACGAAGTGAGGTATCTATCCAAGGTGTGGAAAAGCTGGAGCGAAGAGCCGTGGGAGAGAACCGACACCTATTATCAATACGTAACCGCTCATCAGATGCACTTCCCTCTAATGCAAAGCAGATTCATCGGACAGGTAGACGGTGTGGACGGGGCTTTTGAGCCTGAATCGACCTTTACCATGAACTACTTTTATACCGATGACTATCATAAGGTGACTGTCAGTAAATTCCATGATGATACAGATGATGTCTACAATGATAACTACATTTACGACGACAACTGGATGTTGACCAAGAAGGTTAGAAGAGAGGGGTATTGGTTTAGCACCCTAACTTCAACCCAAGATTACACTTGGGAATATTATGGCCCCACCCACAGCGACGACCCCACCGCAGCCCCACAAGCTTTAGTCTCCGCCTACCCCAACCCCGCCAGAGGCAATGTCAATATCAGCCTCAGCAAGAGCAGCGCTTCCGTCCCTGTCGAGGCCAAAGTCTACAATATCAAAGGCCAACTGGTGCGCAGTCTGACAGTTAGCGAAACACGCAGCGACCAATATCTCTACAATTGGGATTGCAAAGATAGAAACAACCGTGCCGTTCCCGCCGGTGTCTACCTCATCCGCATCAAGACCCAAGGTGGAGAGGTCAGCAAGAAGGTGACGGTATTGAGATGACTTATATGAGGCAACCGCTTATTTATAAGCGAGTTGGAGAGAGAAGGCTGGCATATTGCCGGCCTTTTTTATTGTTCAGGAGCCTTGGATGTGCACTGATATTTGGCGTTCAATTGAGCGTTATTTACCCTTTTCCAACACCTATAGATTTAGTAGGAATTCTTTCTGGTGTCCGTCGTTAGAAAAAGCCATCCCAAAATCAATATTTGACTCATGCGCATAATATGGTTGTGCATTACCGGCTTTTGTGACCCCTCTCAAATGCCCATTCCATGCGGATTCCCTACTCCTTCCCTGCTGCTCTCCTGCTCCTCGAACAGCTAAGGAGTAAGAAAGGAGGCAGTTAGGAGGCAGAGCCTAATGAGGGCAAAGGGGATGTCACGAGGGTGGTCAACCGGTGCTGAAAGTCAATATTTGCGTGATATTCTGGTATATGCAAACAAATTCAGGCCGAAAATGGGCACTTGTTAAGGGTGAAAACGGGCTCGGAATTTTACTCGTGAACGGGGGGGGTGTGGAAATGATGGAAATCCTGTCATGTGGAAACTAAATGTGATTTTTCTCATTTTGTCATTGACAATATCGGGCATCCCAAAAATAATGTCTCAAAATGAAGTAGTCTGCTTCTGCCTTGCCACAAATCTGTGCGTAAGGCCATGATAAAGAAACAAATATGCAAAGCAATTACTGTGAAGCAGGCGAAGCCATTTTGGTTTCGCCTTTTTCATTTCCGGTAAGAAGGAGGTTCGTATAATCCGGAGAACAAGAGGAAGAGCACGTACCAAAGAGGTAGTGCCCAGGGAACGCATAAACGAGCAGATCACTGGCGACAAGATTCGCCTGATCGGTTCGGATGGCCGTCAGGTCGGCATCGTGTCAGTCCGCGAAGGGTTGCGTCATGCTGAGGAGGCGGGTCTTGATTTGGTGGAGATTTCGCCAAATGCCGAGCCGCCGGTTTGTCGTATCCTTGATTTTAGCAAGTATTATTTCCAAAAAGAGAAGAGAGCAAAAGAAGCCCGTAAGCGTCAGCACGAAGTGGAGATTAAGGAGATCAAGTATGGTCCCAACACTGAAGAGCACGATTACAACTTCAAGAAGAACAACGCAATCAGGTTTTTCAAACAGCAAAACAAGGTCAAGTTCACGGTTCGTTTCCGTGGGCGTCAGATGGCGCACAAAGACCTCGGTTACAATCTGTTGGATCGGATCAAAGAGGAGTTGGGACACATAGCCGATGTAGATTCGCAACCTGTTTCAGACAGGAACACGCTCTCCATGATTATGGCTCCCAAAAAGGATGTCGAGAAGATTTTGGCTCAGGCAAGCAAAGCCGAGCAAGAAGAGAAAGAAGAAACAAAGTAGCAATACAGCGTCTGAGGCTATGGGGCTGAGTCTTTGTGGCTGAGGGCAACAAGAACAAGATTTTATACTAAACTAAGGAGATACAGATGCCAAAGATCAAAACACGCCGTGCCGCCGCCAAGCGCTTCAAGGTGACGGGAACAGGTAAGATCAAACGCCATCATGCAAAAAGCGCACATATCAAAACAAAAAAGTCACCCAAACTGAAACGGAATCTGCGAGACAGTGCCATCATCCGTAAATGCGACGAGCGCAGAATTAAGGTCATGTTGGGCTTATAAAGGAGAAGAAAAATGCCAAGAGCAACCAATAATGTAGCATCACATCGTAGAAGAAAGAAATACATGCTGGCAGCCAGAGGTTACTTTGGACGTCGTGGCACCATTTACCGTGCTGCACGTCAGACAGTTGAGCGTGGTATGGCTTTTGCTTTTGCCCACCGTAAGCAAAAGAAAAGAGCTTTCCGCAAATTGTGGATTATCCGCATCAACGCTGCTTGCCGTTTGAACAACATTTCCTACAGCAAATTCATGGGTGGCCTTCACAAAGCCAATATCAACCTGAACCGCAAGACTCTTGCCCATTTGGCCTGGCACGATAGCGAAGCTTTTGCCAAATTGGTGGAGCTGACCCGCAACTGATAACAGACAAATAAGCGTTAATACCTACTTACCAAAGGATTTAACTTTTGCATACACAACTCAAAGAACTGGTGGCTAAAGCGGAAGAGAGCATTGCCGCTTGCCGCACCCCAAATGATATCTTGGACGCCCGAGCTGCTTACTTGGGCAAGAAGAGCGTGCTCAACGGCCTCTACGCCCGCCTCAGGGAATTGGCGCCCGAGGAGCGTCCTGCTTTTGGTCAGTTGATCAATGAAGCCAGGGCCAAGATTGAAGCGCTGCTCGTCGCCCAAGATAAAGAGATCAAAAATGCTGTTCGAGCGCAGCAGGTTCAGCAGGAGCTGGATCTCGACATGCCCGGCTGGATGAGCCCTTTGGGGTCTTTGCATCCGGTCACCATCGTGCGCAAGAAGATAGAAGCGGTGTTTATGAGCATGGGTTTTGAAGTGGCTCAAGGGCCGGAAATCGAGGATGAATATCACAATTTCGATGCCCTGAACACACCGCAAGACCACCCTTCGCGCAACCTCGCAGATACTTTCTACCTGCAAAATGGCAAATTGCTGCGCACTCAGACTTCCACCGTGCAGATCAGGGTGATGGAAAAATACAAGCCACCCATCAAGATCATCTCACCCGGACGCTGCTACCGAAACGACAAGCCAGACCCATCGCATTCGCCTGTGTTCCAACAGGTTGAGGCCTTGTGGGTGGATAAGGGCATCAGCATGAGTGACCTTAAAGACTCACTTCAAAACTTTGCCACCGCCATGTTTGGTGCAGATGTCAAATCACGCATCAGGCCACACTTCTTCCCCTTTACAGAGCCCAGCGCAGAGATGGATATCAGCTGCGTGAGCTGTGCGGGAGAGGGATGCCGCGTGTGCAAACAATCCGGCTGGCTGGAAATGGGTGGAGCGGGGATGGTGGATCCCGCCGTGCTCGAAATGGTGGGTATTGACCCCGAAATCTACAGCGGTTTTGCCTTTGGATTGGGTATTGAACGCATCGCCATGCTCAAATACAATATCGGAGACATGCGCATCCTCTTTGAAAACGACGTGAGGATGCTGCGCCAGTTTAGAGGAGAATCGCTATGAAGATATCCAAAAACTGGCTCTCACATTACCTTACTCACGATCTGAACGACCATCAGCTCAGCGAAGCGCTCACTTTCTCCGGCATTGAAGTGGAGGCCATGCAGGTCATGCCCCGTCTGCCGGAAGAGCTGGTTAGCGCAAAAGTGGTAAGTGCTGATCCCATCGAAGGTAGCGATCACCTGAAAGTTTGCCGGGTGGACGCCAATCACCCGGATGGGCTCATCCAAGTGGTGTGCGGTGCTGCCAATTGCCACGCCGGTATGATGGCGGTGTTGGCGCAAGTGGGCGCTGTCTTGGGTGATCTCACCATCAAAAAGGTTAAGTTGCGTGGAGTTGAATCCAGCGGTATGCTCTGTTCAGAGCGGGAAATTGGACTCTCCGAGGAGCACGGCGGCATCATTGAATTGCCCGCAGATACGCCCATCGGAGTGAGTGCCAATCAGCTGTTTGGGCTGCCGGATACCGTATTTGAGTTGGAAATCACGCCCAACAGGTCTGATCTTTTGGGCTATATCGGCATCGCCAGAGACTTGAGCGCAAATCTGGGGCTGCCTCTCAAGCTTCCTGAGATCAATGAGATAACTGCTTTTGCCAAAGAGAATCTGCCCTTCAAACTCAGGATAGATGAGCCTGAGCTTTGTCCCCGCTATATAGCAAGACTGTTTTCGGATGTCGTGATCGGCGCTTCTCCCTTATGGATGCAGGTCGATCTCATCAAATCCGGCTTGCGTCCCATCAGCAATGTGGTGGATATCACCAACTTTGTCATGCTGGAACAAGGGCATCCCTTGCATGCTTTCGATTATGACAAACTGCTCAAAGAAGAGCCCGGCGATCCGGGTCCCGCAGTCATCGTGCGCAGAGCCAAGCCGGATGAGAGCTTTCATGCGCTCAACAAGAAGGATTTTCAGCTTCGGGAGATAGACCTGGTCGTGGCAGATGGACAAAATCCATCGGCATTGGCAGGTGTGATGGGCTCCAGCGGTTCTGCTATCAGCAATCAGACCAGCAGGATAGTGTTGGAATCCGCAGCTTTCGATCCCAGCAGCATCAGGCGCACCTCATATCATCACAAGCTTACCTCGGATTCTTCCTATCGCTTCGAGCGGCACCTCAGCCCCGAAAGAACTCTGGTAAACAGCCTGCGTGCCACCGAACTGCTGATCAAATATGCGCAGGCAAAGGTGGCATCCGAGCTGATAGATCATTATCCCGTGGTGGATACGGCAAAGTATCTGGCGTTGAGGCCGGCCAATTTTGCCAGACTGATCGGCTATCCCATGGAGACAGAAAAGATCAAGAGCTATCTGACGCGCTTGGGCTGCGAGTTTATCCAACTGGGTGCCTGGTGCAATGAGGCTTTGGATGATGTGGCAAAAATTCAGGCAGTTACGGATGATCAGCCCGCAGCTCTGTGGTTTAAAGTGCCGCAGAACAGGGTAGACCTGGTTCGTGAAGCAGACCTCATCGAAGAGCTTTCGCGCCTGGATGGTTACGACAAAATCCCGATGAAGACACCGCCCTCACGCATCATGGATCATCACGCCAGCCGTATTCAAGACCTGGTGGCACGCCATCTCGTTTCACAGGGCTTCTTTGAAGTGCTGAACTATTCTTTCAACGATCCTGCGTCACTGCAGGACTTGGGCATAGATCCGGATATCAATACCCAAAAGCTCATCAATCCCCAAAATAGCAATCAGTCCATCATGAGGGTGTCGCTGCTGCCGGGATTGTTGGAGAATATCCACTACAATCTCAACCATTATGAACGTGATCTCAAGCTGTTTGAGCTGGCCAGAATCTATCCCGCAGATCATGAAACGGAACCGCTCAGATGCACCGCTCTTTTGACCGGCAATATCGGCGAAACCCACTGGAAATATAAGACTAAGCCACTGGACTTCACCATCGTGAAGGGAATCTTGGAGTCATTGGCACAATTGCTGGATTTGCAGGCGGATGAAGTGCGTGAATACCGTGCGCCCTGGCTGATGGAAGCCAATTCGCTGGCTTGGTATGTGGGCGGTGAAGCGGTGATGATGATGGGACTGATGGATGCCGAAGTGTGTGAAAAGTTTGGCATAGATTTGGGCACGCTGGATCAACAGCTCTGGATGATAGATATAGACGTGCACAGGTTGATTGAGCTCACGCGCAAGAGCGAGCTCACCTTCCAGGAATTGCCGCGCTTCCCTGCGGTTTACCGGGATCTTTCCTTCTTGGTGCCGGAAAGCGAAAAGTGGCAACGAATCAGCGAGCAGGTGATGAGCGTGGATCCGGAGCTGATCTCTGGAGTTCAGCTCTTGGATCAATACCGTGGCAAACAGGTTCCGGAAGGCTATCGCAGCCTGCATATCCGTTTTAAATTGCAAGATCAAGAAAAGACATTGACAGAAGAGCGCATAGAACAAATCGTTGCATCGGTGATCGATTTACTCACCAAACAATGCAATATCCAAATGAGGTAACAATAAAAATGGAAAATAAAGCCATCAATTTACAAGACAAGATTCAGAAACTGATCGACCAATACACCAGCACCAAGAAAAGAGTGGAGGAGCTGGAGGCAAAGGTCAAGGGGCTCACAGAAGAAAACATGCAGCTCATCAGTCAGATAGATAGTTCAAACAATTCCACTGCAAATCTGAGCGAAACCAATAAACAACTGGAAGCCAAGGTCAAAGAACTGGAGGCAAAAGTGGCAGAAATGCAGAGCAGCGTCCAGGGCTTCAGCTCCATCGCCAACGATGCCATCGCTCAGATAGATAGCCTGTTCCCCGACCTGGACGAAGAAGCATAAGCCATGCAATCCATAGAAGTGGAAATCCTGGGACGCAAACATAGATTGCGCACGGATAATCCAGAACAAACCAAGGCGGTGGCAAAGGCTATCGACGTCCGGCTCAATGAGTTGCAAGACCGTTATCAGATGCTTGATTATTCCAGATTGCTGCTGCTGGCTATCCTGCAAATGCAAAATGATATATTTGAGCTTGACAAAAAGAACGATAATCTAAACAAAGAACTTGAGAAGCTGAACCAGATGATCGGAAAGATCATCACAGACGGCTAACCCTTTGAAGCCTGCGGAATTCGTGATATGGATTGCATAAAAGCTACTAAAAATAAGGGAACCGAGCCATGGGTGGCGTGCATGCCGGCGAGTCCCGGATCCATAAAGCCCACAAGGTAGGTGCCCACCTGATGCTTGGCTTTTTCATGAAACAAGCATACACGGTTCACGCGGGCCTTGTATTATTATTCAACCGTGAAGGTGCTGCATCTTTGGCCCTTCATTAAATAGATTCAAAAGGAAATAGAATGAACTTTAGACTAAGTCTCGATACATTGATCATTCTCGCTATTGGCGTGGTAGTCGGTATCGCAATCGCACTGGTCATCTACTTTGTGCGTAGAAATACCACCTTCAAGATGATCGCCAATGCCAAAGAGATACAAGATAAAGCTATCGTCGAAGCCGAAACCATCAAGAAACAAGCGGCACTGGAAGGCAGAGAAAAGTGGTTTAAACAAAAAGCCAGCATGGAAGACGAGATCCGTGAGCGCCAAAAAGAGCTGAGGATTCAAGAAAAGAAATACAACGACCGCCTCGGCACTCTGGATAAACGGCTTGACTCCCTCGATAAGAAGGAAAGCAACCTCAGCGACCAGGAACGCAAGCTGAAAAACAAAGAAGAAGAGCTCAAAAAGCGCAACAGCGAAGTGGATGCCCTCGTGGCAAAACAGGAGGAGCGCTTGGCTGAAATCAGCGGGCTCACCAAGGAAGAAGCAGTCAAATTGATGCGTGATGAGCTGATCTCGCAGGCACGTCATGTTGCTGCCAACGATGCCAAGCAAACCATCGATCAGATCAAGATGGACACCCAAAAGAAGGTGGCAGAAATTCTCTCCACGGCGATACAGCGCATGGCGGTGGATCATGTGTCCGAAACCACCGTGTCTGTGGTGTCGCTGCCCTCAGATGAGATGAAAGGCAGGGTCGTCGGCCGTGAAGGCAGAAACATCCGCACCTTTGAAAAAGCATCCGGAGTAGACCTGATCATAGACGATACGCCGGAAGCCGTGGTGCTTTCCTGCTTTGATCCCGTGAGACGTGAGATCGGTAAGCTGGCTTTGGAAAAGCTGGTGGCAGATGGGCGCATCCATCCCGGACGCATCGAAGAAGTGGTGGCCAAAACCGCTAAAGAGATGGACGAAAACCTCATGAAGCTGGGTGAAAAGGCGGTGCTGGAAACCAATATCCACAACATCTCGCCCAACCTCATCAAGACCTTGGGTAAGTTGCACTATCGCACCAGTTACGGCCAAAACGTGTTGCAGCATTCCATCGAAGCGGCTTGGATCTGTGGCATTCTGGCAGCTGAGCTGGGTTTGGATCAAGAGATAGCACGCCGTGCCGGTCTTCTACATGATATCGGAAAAGCGGTGGATCATGAATTTGATGGAACCCACGCCATCATCGGAGCCAATCTGGCACGTAAGAACGGCGAAGGAAAGCTGATCGTAAACGCCATCGAGGCGCACCATGAAGAGGTGGAAGCCATCAGCGTCTATGCTGGGCTCACTCAAGCTTCCGATGCCATTTCCGGAGCAAGACCCGGCGCCAGACGTGAGATGCTGGAAACCTACATGCAACGCCTGGCAAAGCTGGAGGAGATCGCAAACTCCGTGGAAGGAGTCAACAACTCCTACGCCATCCAGGCGGGCAGAGAGCTGCGCATCATCGTGGAACCTACCCTGGTCGAGGATGCTCAAACGGCTCTGATGGCCAGCGAGATTGCTGCCGTCATCGAGCGTGAAGTGCAATATCCCGGTCAGATCAAAGTAACCGTGATCCGCGAAACACGTCAGATGGCAATGGCCAAATAAATGCGCACGATATTCTTTGGTGATGTGTTCGGTAAGGCTGGCAGGCAGACCCTGACCCAGCATATGGATCGCATTATCAAAGAATATCAGCCCGACTTCATCATCGTCAATGCGGAAAACCTCGCCGATGGTAAAGGGCTCACCGAGAAAACGCTCAAGCCCATGTTTCGGCTGGGAGTGGATGCGGTGACAGGTGGCAACCATCTTTGGGACAGGGCGGAGTCGCTGGAGTTTATCCGCATCACGCCCAATATCGTCAAGCCGATGAACTACCCCGAACATGCACCCGGAAGCGTCCACTACACCATTCAGAAGGGAGAGTTCAAGCTCACGGTGATCAACCTCTGCGGGCAGGTCTATATGCCTCCCTGCGATTCCCCTTTTACCGTCTTTGACCGCTGGTATGAGGGGTTTGAGGACAAGGATTCCTGCATCTTGCTTGATTTCCACGCCGAATCCACTGCCGAAACCAGAGCTTTGGGCTGGTATGTGGACGGCAGAGTGTCCGCACTGCTGGGCACTCATACGCATATCCAGACGGCTGATGAAGAGATTTTACCATCCGGAACCGCATATATCACCGATGTGGGAATGACGGGGCCTCATGACAGTGTGATCGGCATGCGCAAGCACATCATCCTCGAGAAGATGAGCACCGGCGTGCCCATCAGGTATGAAGCCTCAGACCGTGGAAACCAGATCAATGCAGTGTGCGTGGACATGGATCCAGTTACCAGGCGCGCTACCATGATCACCAGAATCAGACAAAATGTAAGCCCTCGGGAGAAATAATGAGTTTGCTTTTAAATGGAAAGCCTGTTGCAAGCAAGATCAAAGCATATCTGAAGGAGCAATTCCAAGCCTTGGAAACACCGGCTAAGATGAGGCTCATCCAGGTGAAGGGAGACCCCGCTTCAGACTTTTATGTGCAAAACATCATTCGCAACGGCAAGAAGCTGGGAGCTGTGGTGGAACTGATTGAACTCAGCGAAGATGCCACCACAGAAGAACTGCTGAAGATTATACATGATGCCAATGATGATCCCAGTGTGCACGGTATCATGGTGCAAGAACCTCTACCCAAGCATATAGACGTGCTCAAGGTTAATTCTACAATCGATCCCTACAAGGATGTGGATTCCCTCAACCCCGTCAATCTGGGACATATCATGCTGGGCATCAATTCGCTCACACCTGCCACACCGACAGCTGTTTACGCTACTCTGAGATACTACCAGATCCCCACTCAGGGTGAGCATATCGTGATCGTAGGTCGCAGTGCGGTGGTAGGGAAACCCCTTGCCAGCATGCTGCTATGGAAAACTCCTCATACTGATGCTTCCGTAACCGTATTGCATAGCCGTAGCAAGCAGTTAAAGGAATTAGCGCGCCAGGCAGACATTTTGGTGTCTGCGGTGGGACGTGCCGGCTTCATCACCGAAGACATGATCGGAGAAAATACCGTGGTAATTGACGTGGGGATAAATGAGCAAAAAGACGCTGATGGCAAGGTGACTTTTGTGGGCGATGTGGACTTTAATGCCTGTGTAGGCAAAGCGTTAGCTATCACGCCCGTCCCCGGAGGAATAGGCACTGTTACCACAGCTATTATGTTTTTAAATCTCTTGAGAGCGATGAAAGGAATACAAAAAGACAACAAAACTATTGACGACTTTCTCACTTTCATTTTTGTTGGAAACTATGACGAATAATAAACCGAACTTAATTGGGAGGAATAATGCAAAGTAAAAGGATACATATCCTTGTGCTATTGGTGGCCGTGCTTTTGCTCGCCTTTTTAGCAGGCGGTTGCGGCAAATCCGGTACCAAGAGGGCCAATATCGCCCCCACTATTACCATCACGTCCTACGAAGGATTTGATGATAGCGCCTTATTGGCTCCTTACGCCAATACTACGTTTTCGTTTCAGCAGAAAATCTATTGGAGCGCCACAGACCCTGACGGGGTGATTACCGGCTTTGCCTATAGAGTATTGGATCAAAACGACAATCCTATCGCTACTCCAGGAAACGACTTTATCGATGCAACTGGTGCGATCACGCCCAAAAACGTCCTCGACAAATACGGCCCCGGCTGGGTGATGCACTATCTCCCCAATGCCAACCAGGATATCCCTCTGGATAGCCCCGATGCAAGACGCTCAATCTGGACATCCCAAAAGTATGCAGTGATCAACTTCCCTGCCGCTGATGCCAATGGTGACTCTCTGATTACCCTGAGCAAGTTTGAAGTCATCGCTGTGGACAACCGTGGTGAAATCACTCAAGAAGCAGCCTGGAGAAAGTTCAACGCAGCTTCTGCACGTCCCAAGATGCACCTTTCCACATCCAAAGGCAATCCCAATGGTGACGAAGTGGGAAGCGGCATCAAGCTTACATTCAATATGGAAGACTTCGATCCCTTCATCTCTGCCGTGCCTCACAGGTATGAATTTAAGATGATGAAGATCAAAAAGAAAGCTACAACGGGCGATAATTATACTGAAACCGTCATCCCGGGCTCGCAGACAGAGTGGAT
The DNA here is from genome assembly GCA_029781115.1 of Candidatus Cloacimonadota bacterium. Taxonomy (GTDB): domain Bacteria; phylum Cloacimonadota; class Cloacimonadia; order Cloacimonadales; family Cloacimonadaceae; genus UBA3900. The sequence goes on along the minus strand of JAKOXG010000014.1, from coordinate 46,586 downwards.
CAACACCGTCCAGCCTGACGATCCCGTAATCAACGAGTATCTGCTCACGCGCTACACGAGCCCTGCGCTAAGTTATGACGTGCTATCAGATGACGAAAATGAGGCGACGTATACCAAGGTCATTGCCAGGGTTTACGACTTGGCAGGCGTGGTATCTGCCAAGGTGGACAGTATTCACTTTGCCGTGAAGTCAGGCTTTGCGCCTCAGACCCTGATCTATCACCAGAAGGTCTATGCCCTGGGTGACAACCACTACGTGGATTACACCGATGAAAACAGCCCTGAGATCTATCCCTTCACCATCGTAGGTGGACAACAACGCTTTGCCACCAGCTTCTTCCGCGACTTTGAGGGAGGGAAAACCGCCGTCACCAGCACCAATATGAAAGTTTGGGTCAGATGGGGATGGAACGGAGAATATGGCAAGGTGCTCGAATCCGGAGCTGTCCAACATACCAACAATCCATACGACAAGAAGATTGACGACGTGCTGGATAGAAATGGCGACAACTACTTCAGTGAAATCACTCACTTTGACCTCCGTTATGATGGCGACGAATATGAGTATGCACCCTATGCAAACGATCCCAGCCGCCATGTGGTTGACACCGATGGAACGAGGTGGCTGCGCATCCCGCTGCATTCACCCGTTGGACAAACCGTGGTGCTCACTTTCCCCAAAACCACTGCAGGAACGCACACCTTTGAAGTACGCTGCGTAGACCTCCAAGGCGAAGTAGACCCGGAACCACAGAAATTCACTTTCAATTTGGTGGATTTTATCCCACCCGAACAACGTAACGGCGTGTTGATCATTGATGACGACTCCAATGGATCAGATTCCCCAGGCGCATTGGTGGATGCCAAATATGCTCACATGCTCTCTGATTATACCGGTCCCAAGATCTTCAAGAAGCGCCCGGGTGAAACAGAGACATCCCAGCTTGACGATAGAAGACGCTATCTTTCTCCCACTGAACTGCAGAAGTATAAACTGGTGGTCTACCACAACGACCGTCCTTCCCAGAAAGGTTACTTGAAGTTTGAACATGATGGACTCTATCTCTTCCTGAGTAAAGGCGGAAACCTCATGGTCTCGTCAACGACCAGGCTGGCGGAGGACTTGGAAGACTTTGCCAAGAGCAACTACAAGACCTTCCTTGCCTACTTTGGCTTGCCCTTCATTGGCAGTCCGGCTGAGTATATCAGTACCAGTTTGAACAACAGGCCATACATGCAGAAGGCAAAGGGTCAAGAAGCCTATCCTGACATCTTATTGCAGTGCTCAGCCTTGTCTCCCGATGGCACTCCGTCCTTCAACACCTTGGTTGAAAACTTACATGGCCTCTCCTCGGTTTCATATTTCAAGGAATCAACTGCCACAGTTCCCAATCTGTTGCTGCCCGGCACCAGCGTGGTCTACAGACTGGGCTGCAAACCAGTGGATTATACTCCCAGGCCTCCCACGGCTGAAGAGTTTGCCCGATACAATGACAGGGCGGTCGGCATCCGTAACACAACAGCCTCGGGTGGACGCACCTGGATGTTTGGATTCCCGCTCTCCTACATGTATGATGATCATGCCAAAGCTATGATGAACAAAGTGCTTGGCGAAATCTAAACAAATAACATAACAGCATAAAGAAACCGGCAATGCCTTTGAGGCGTTGCCGGTTATTCTTTTATGGGGAAAAAAGCTTTAGGACTGAGCCAGTTGCCACATGAGCTTCACGCCCACATCTATGCTTTGAAAAGAGGGTAAAAAGCGTGGGGAATGCAGGGGATGCGGACTATCCGAACCCAGCCAAAAAAGCAGTCCCGGATAGAGGGTGGTGTAAAAGCCAAAATCCTCGCCCGTCATGGCGATTTCCGCTTCCTGATAGTTTACCTCCACGGCTTCGCAGGCGAGCTTTAGTTGCTCCACCAGGTTGGCGTCGTTGATCACGGCGTCATAGCTGCAGAGGAAGTTCACCACAAAAGTTGAATCAGTCAGTGCTGCCGCCTCTCTCGCATTCTCCAGGGTCAGTTGGTTCATCCTGTCTCTGCTTTCACGATTGATGCTGCGGTGTGTGCCTTCCAGGGTGCATGACTCTGCGATTACGTTGCGGATGCTGCCGCCTTCAATCCTGCCGATATGATAGATAACCCTTTGTTCTTTTGCCAATTGGTCAATATCTCTGCGCATCATTTGGGCAAAAGAGATGGCAGAAGCGATGGCATCTTTCCCCTTTTCCGGGAAGGCCACATGCGCACTTTTGCCGCTGAACTTCACGTCAAATTCCTGAGGGATGCCAAAGAACACTCCCTCTCTGCTGGATACTGTTCCCACGGGCATGTCGCTGGCTATGTGCAGTGCGATAACCGCTTCAATCTCATATCCTTGGATCACTCCTTCTTCCAGGATGCTCATGGCACCGCCTTTTCCTTCTTCGGCGGGCTGAAAGAGGAAGAGCAGGTTTCGCTGCGGCGCATGCTCCAGGCATTTACAGATCAAGCCCATCAACACCGTCATATGCACATCATGCCCGCAGGCATGCATGCGTCCGGGATTCAAGGAGGCAAAGTCGCAGCCCGTATCTTCCAAGATAGGCAGTGCGTCCATATCTGCCCGAAAAAGCCTGTAATCGCCCGAGCCCTGACTGTATTCGATCAGGATGCCCAAGCTGTTTTTAAAGCGGTGAATCTTGAATTTGGAGGCATGCTGCGGATGTCTCTGCAGCTGCTGCTTTAGAAACTCCATCAGGATGGCAGCTGTTTGATGTTCCTCAAAAGCCAGTTCCGGATTTTGGTGCAGGCTCCTACGCAGTTCATAAAGTTCTTTCATCTTTTTATGCCTCATATCCAGCATGTTTCAGCATGATTTTGACCGCATTGGTAGCGGCGCCCAGGCGGATGTTGTTGGCTACGTTCCAAAAGACGAGGCTGTGCTCATATCCACCGTGGCGCAATCTGGAAACGTGGCTCTCATTTGATGAGCCCAAGTCCAGCGGCGTGGTGTAAGTATTGGCGCAGTAGCTGATGCCGGGGGCTCGACTCATCTCTTTCTCAGCCAGCTCCAAATCCACCTTCTGCTCAAATTCCGCATAAACACTTTCGCTATGCCCATACATCACAGGCACTCTCACCGTGGTGGCGCAGACCTGTATCTTGTCGTTTGCCAAAATCTTACAAGTCTCACTGTGCATCTTTTCTTCTTCGGTACAATAGCCATCATCCAGCCAAGCACCGATCTGCGGGATCAGGTTCAGGTCTATCATTGCGGGATAATCTCCCAAGTCCTCACTGCCACTCCGCTGCGCTTTCAAAGTTTCCAAGCCCTTGTGACCGCTGCCAGATACGGATTGATAGGTGCTCACCACCACTTTCTTGAGTCCGAAGAGCTTATCCAGCACCGCCAGAGGCAATGCCATCTGAATGGTGGAGCAGTTGGGGTTGGCCACGATGCCGTTGTAACCCTTGAGGAGAGAGCCGTTTATCTCTGGGACCACCAGTGGGATGTCCGCATCTTTGCGGAAGGCTGAGGAGTTGTCTATCACCAGTTTACAGGCTTTCAAAGCCTCAGGAGCCTGCATCTTTGCCACGCCGCTTCCGGCAGAAAACAAGACGTAATCGTAGTTCTTATCCCATGCTGCTGAATTGAGTTCCATCACCTTGAGTGCGTGATCCATATAATAGAGTGTGCTTCCGGCGGAACGTTTGGAGGCATAGAGGTCCAGCTCAGTGACGGGCGCCTCCAATTCCACCAAGTTTCGGATCATCATTCTGCCAACTTCGCCAGTGGCACCAACAATGGCTATCTTCATACAATATATCCTCGTATCTGTGTATTCTTTCAATGACCTATTTCGCTTGTAGCTAACTTTTGTCAAGGCAAAACTTGACAAAAATCAGCCCTCTACTTTTCTGGAACGAGATTGCGCCCCAGTAGCTCAGGGGATAGAGCAGCGGTTTCCTAAACCGTTGGTCGGATGTTCGATTCATCCTTGGGGCGCCATCTTTAATTTGTAAGGGATTGCGATGAACAAGCTTTTGCCCGGCCAGATGGCCCTCTTTTATCACCGCTCGGAGCTTAAACTTGGGCTCACGACAGACGTGCACGATAATGTGCTTGAAATTGTAGACTTACAAGGGCAAAAGCACCAATTTCCACATGCCAGAATCTGCCTGAACAGCGCAGCTTTATTTGATACCGACGCTCCTCTTGCACAGCTGAAGAGTTTCCAAAATCAGATCCAAGAGCAAGCTGGTATCTTGGCCAGAATCAAAGACTTGATGCAGGACTATCAGAGGCGCAGCTTTGAAGAGATCATCCAGGAGCTTGATCCCGTCAGCGATGCGCAGCTCTTTTCTGCCTTCTATCAGCTTTCCAAGCTCAATACTGTTTTCTCTCACAAAAAGGGTGTATTTCGCCTGCTTAATCCCAGTGAGCAGCAGCAAGCTGAGCAGTTACAGCTGCAAAAGCAGGCCAGGAGCGACTTTTTGGCACAGGTGCAGGCCTGGCTGGGTGATCCCCAGACTATCCTGAATGCGGCCACCCAATCCCAACTGGCAAAAGAGCTTAGAGACCTCCAGCAAGAAGATGGCCACCACGATCTGAGCATCTTGCTCAAGAAGCACGGCGGCCATCATCCCGAGCGGCTCATCGCCTTGCGCCGCAGTTTGGGCGATCTACCCCCTGAAGCAGACCCCGTCTTGGATGCTTCCGGGCTGCCTTTGCTGCATTCGGACTATATTTGGAGGGATGTGATACCATCCGAGCCGGATAGGCTCTTATCCGAGGTGGAGGCTTTCAGCATTGACGACGTCGATACCCATGACTTTGACGACGCCATCAGCTTCGTTCCTCAAGGCGAGGGTTGGCTTTTGGGCGTGCACGTTTCCGATGTCGCCTCGGCACTGCAAGATGGCAGTCCTGCCTTTACTGATGCCATTTCCCGGGCTTCTTCCATGTATTTGCCTCACACCAAAATCAACATGCTGCCCCGTTTTCTGTGTGAAGATAGGCGCAGCCTCAAAGCCGCACAGTCCCGCCCCGTGCTCTCTCTTTATTGCGAGATTGATGGCCAGCAACGTATTGGCTCCTGGTATTTTAAGCTGGAAAGCCTGAAGGTGAGAGCCAATCTCAGCTACAAGGATGCTGATGCGCTCGTTGCCACCTCACTTTGGAACAAGCTCAAGCTATTTGCGGACAAACTGCATTCAGAGCGGGAGTTCACGCCACCCAAAGCCAAGTATCAATATCAACTCAAGGTGGAAGGAAGCCAGATCCGCATTGTGCGCACCGATTTACACAGTCCCGCCCGCCTGATGATGGAAGAGCTGATGATCCTCTACAACCGGCTCTTGGCCTCTGTGGCCAGCGACAATCTGCTCAAGCTGATCTACAGAAATGTCGATACCGGCGAGGCGCAAAACCAATCGGGCAACAACAATTTCCCAACCAGAGCGCAGGCTTATTTCTCCTCTGAACCCAAGTATCACAACGGCATCGGCGTAAAGGCCTATCTGCATGCCACATCGCCGATTAGGCGTGCTGTAGATCTGATCAACCAAGCCCAGTTTGCCGCCTGGCTCAGAGGCGAACCGGCCTTTTACAGTCAGGCAGACCTGGATGCGCTCATCCCCAAGATCGAAAAGCGGCTCAGATTGCAACGGGAGACACAGCGCCTCAGCGAAAGATACTGGCTGCTTAAGTATCTGCAGGCAAACTATATGCACACTCCCATCAATGCAATCATGGTGCGCAGTTTCAGCCGCGGTTGCCTGTTTGAGCTCATCCCTTGGGGCTTCAGGATTGTGGTGGAATGCGACGATCTGCCACATCCAGAAGAAGCAGTCAAGCTGGTGCTTGCCGGGGTTGATCCTCTCAAGGGCTATTGCAGAGCCGATCTCATCAGTTAAATAATCATTATAATCTTGACATAAAAGAGAGCTTCCCAAAGATTGGCTCCCGTCGGCCTCTGCCTTGGTTTCAGCCCTGTGCGGGTCGAAATTCACACTCTTGGAGCCCAATATGCCTTTCAATATTTTCGTCACCCGCAAGATTCCCCAAGCAGGTTTAGACCTCTTGTCTCCCACTTTTTCCGTTAGCGTAAACCCCTTTGACCGCAACCTCAAAAGAGCGGAAATCATTGAACACATCAAGGATGCGGATGCCATCATCAGCCTCCTTGGAGACGCCATAGACCGCAGCGTGATCGACGCCGCACCGCGCCTCAAGTGCATTTCCAACTATGCGGTGGGCTACAACAATATCGACGTCGAATATGCCAGTTCCAAAGGCATCGTGGTCTGCAACACGCCGGGTGTACTCACAGAATCTACGGCAGACCTCGCTTGGGCGCTGATCATGAGCTGCGCCAGAAGGATCGTGGAGAGCGACGTCTTCACCAGAGCCTCCCTCTTCAAAGGCTGGGAGCCGATGTTGATGTTGGGGCACGACGTCTACAACAAAACCTTGGGCATCGTGGGCATGGGCAGGATTGGCAAAGCCGTCGCCAGACGCGCCAAAGGCTTCAATATGAAGGTGCTCGGCTACAACCGCAGTCCCAGGAAAGAGGAAGATAAAGACCTGTGGGAGCAGGTGGATTTGCCCACCCTTCTGGAGGAATCCGACTTCGTGAGCCTGCACCTGCCATTGACTGACGAAACACACCATTTACTGGGCGAAAAAGAGCTTAAAATGATGAAAAGAAGCGCCTTCCTGATCAACACCGCCAGAGGCGCCGTCGTCGATGAAACAGTCCTGATAAGGCTGCTCCAACAGGAAAGAATAGCGGGCGCCGGCTTTGACGTCTACGAGCAGGAACCACACATCCCCAAGGAATTGATGGAGCTCAAAAACGTTGTGCTGCTGCCGCATATCGGCTCTGCCAGCATCGAAACCAGAACGGCAATGGCGGTCATGGCCGCCAAAAACGCCATAGCGGTGATCCAGGGACAGGAACCGCCGGCGAGAGTGAATTGAGCCGGGAGGTGGCATCAGATGTCAACTACACTTGAAAAACAGTTACAGGCAGAAGCGGATCACAATAGCGGGTTGAATTGTGCCCAAAGCGTGTTGAAGCAGTTTGTAGCCCCCCAACAGGTTGAAGATATGCTCAAAGTCAGCTCCGGCTTTGGTGGAGGCATAAAAATAGGCAGCGTATGCGGAGCGCTCAATGGTGGCATAATGGCTTTGGGCTTGAAGCTGGGAAGTGCAGACCCCGAGCTGAAAAAGATGATGGATGCACCGGTGAAGGAGCTGGTCAGTCGTTTTGAAGAAGTCATGGGAAATACCGACTGCCTGGAAATCATCGGCTACAACGTAAACATCCCGGAACAAAGGGAACTCGCCCGCAGCCAAGGGATTATGGAAAAGAAGTGCAAGCTGGCAATCAACACGGTGATTGAGATCGTGGATGAGATGGTGGCATCAAAGACTGCCAAATAAGCCCCCTAACTATATAAGAAACATCGGTAAAAGCTGCCAATACTTTGGCAGCTTTTACTCATTCTTTTGCTTTTGAAAAAGTGCTCGTTTTATACCTTAATTTGTTTGCATAATCCAGAGGCTTGTGCAATATTTGATTTTTGGCATGGGTTGGCCACCCTCCCAAAGCAGTCTTTTTCTCCACGACGCTCTTCCTCCTAACTGCCTGCTTTCTTACTACTTACTTACTCGATGAGCAGGAGAGCAGCAGGGGCGGGGTGGGGAGGCCGCATGAAATGGGCATTTAAGAGGGGTCAAAGAAGCCGGTTATGGGTGACAGTATTTTGTTATGAGGTCAAATATTGATTTTTGCCCTGCTTTTTCTGGTGACGGCAGTTGCTGAAAGAAGTCTGTCCGGGCGGTCGCTGAATCGCCGTTCTCTGGGGGGCGCTAACGGCTGCGCCGCAGAAGTCAGTAGTCAGTCGCTGCGCTTTGTTTGGGGATACGCTCGTTATCTTCGGGGGCGAGACTGTGTGAGGCAGCGGCGGTATGGCAACCGCCGGCTACAATATTCCAGAAAGTGCTTGACGGAAATCATCCGTGAAAAGATAATAACGGACACTGATCAATCTAACTTAAAATAGAATAGGTTGTGGATATTAAGTGTCCTCAAAGAACCCGAAAGCAACATTTGATGGTTTCGCCAACAGAGAATTTAACAAAGGAGAAAAAATGATCAAGCTGGCGTTATTGGCTATCTCTCTGCTCTTTTTTCAGACATTATCTGCCGAAATAGCCCATACATCTTTTGATTGGGTGGATTACGGCAACACGCCTTTGTACATGGTAATGGAGCTTCCGGACGGGAAATATGTTTCCCTGATGGGCAAAACCTCGAGAGTATTTACCCTGAATGGGTCTGATATTGACTTTGAACAGACCGTTCATAGCGATGAAAGCTATCACAGTGTACGCCAAGGTGCTGATAACACTTTCTATGCGATCTCTTTGTATGGCACCTTGGATGTGTATAAATATGAGCCTACTCAAGGTTTGAGCTTACTGAGCAGCCTGGAGCTCAGAAGTCCGGGGGCAGATTTATCACTCGCATCTGTGTCACTTTGTTTTGAAGCAGCCAGCGGGACTATTATCTATGAAAGTTGGGAAGCGGCATTTGGTGGCAATGAGTGGTGTAGTAGAAATATGATTGATGTGCGGAATCCCTCCCAGCCGGTTTTGCTGGAACGCACTCAAATCGAGCTTGATCAGAGATATAGCGGTTTCTTTTTCATTGATGGTCTCTATATCTACATAGGCGGCGATGGGACTGTTTACTCCTCAGAAGCCCCGACGGCCAATCCAGCCTATGTTGCATCTGTCTCCCAGGATCAGGTCAATATTCATTTCTCAAAGTTGATAGACGGTTCGATATATTACATCTACAGTAACGCCCAGGCAGAGTATTATCTTGCCCGCTTGGATTCGATTGATGCGGCATCAGTCAATGTTTCCACCTTGCATTCTACAAATATCAGGCGCAATTTTGACTTGATGATTGATGGTGCTGGCATGGCCTGTGTTTATGGGGAAAATGCCTCCGGTGTATGGCAGATAGAGAGGTACATCAGCTCTGCATCAAACGTTTGGCAGCCGCATGACGTGGCAAGCTTTGATAATGAGATGTATCAGTTGTTTGATACCGCAGATGGATACTTTGCGCCCGGATTTTATAAATCCATGCTGCTCGGCAGCAACTTAAATCCACTGGCGATCATCAATGAGTCATCAGGTTACTTGCTGTATACCATGGTTAAAGGGCGTTATCTGGTACTGTCTGAGTATACAACTTATACGGCAGGATCTGTCGGGTTTAGAATCTTTGATCTGGATGCTGAGGAATTTCTGGATTTTCGTTTCACCGGCAACTTGGAAAAGAACTATTCAGTGCATGACGTAGACAAACTGGTGTTTATCTCTCAAAACATTGAGGTCGTGGAGTTTGGTGATAACGGGATCTCTAATGTGTGGACAATGCCAAGGCCTGCAGGTATTATAGGAGGTGCGGTATACGGCGACATCTTGGCCTTGTGCGGCTATATTGATGAGGAGTGGCGCATCTACCTATATAGCATAAGTGGGTCTGGGCTGGTTTTTCAGTCACAAAATGTTCTGCCCCACATCTGCGCCAGTCTTGATTTTTATGCTCCGAAGCATATCCGGGCTGACAGATACACTGATGACGGGAAGATCATGTATTTCTACAGAATTGAAGCGGATTACTCTCTTAGCTTCATCAGTGAGATAACATCCAGCGGTACACACTCATTGATTGTTGACGACAGGATGGTGCAGGCCAACGACGGTGGTGCGGTGATCGACATCTCCAATCCTAATCAACCCACTGCGGTGCAACAGCTCAGCCTGCCCACCTATGGAGGTTGGGGTGGCAGCTCTGATGGACAGGGGAATATCATAATAAGAGACTTTTATCATTCGTTTGTACTCGATTCAGATCTCCAGGTTTTAGGTTATCTGCTTGGTATCAATACTTGCTTTTATCAGCCGGGGAAATTTCTGAATCCCGGGCCCACCGGCGTAGTAAAGGCTGAAATTCATGGTTTAGGCAGCCCTAATGCCGACATCGAAGCCTATCACGGTGCTTTCAAGATATATGCTTATCCCAATCCCTTCAAGGTTTTTACCAATATCAAAGTAAACTTGGATAAAGTAGAGAATGCCAGCATCACTATCTACAACATCAAAGGCCAAAAGGTGAAGAACATCGCACTTGATGACGGTAAAACAGGCGAGCAGTTTACATGTTGGGATGGTAGGGATGCAGATAACAGGCAGTGCTCCAGCGGAATTTATCTGCTCAATCTGATGGTAAATGGCAGGAAGGTGAGCAGTAAGAAGGTGACGTTAGTGAGGTAGCGGCTGCGCCGCAGTAGTCAGCCGTCAGTCGCTGCGCTTTGTTTGGGGATACGCTTGTTATCTTCGGGGGCGAGACTGTGTGAGGCAGAGGCGGTATGGCAACCGTCGGCTACATGGTTGGGCGGTTCAGCGACCGCCCGTACAGGCAACGCCATCGGCTTTAATCAGAGCTAACTCCTTGGTATATTTCGTGTAAGCCTCTGCTTTTTTGAATGTTTCTTTACATTTCACTTGACACAGGAAGCACCTGCAAAATAATGCTCTCAAGTTTGTGCATCTCTAGCTCAGTCGGCAGAGCAACTGACTCTTAATCAGTGGGTCCGGGGTTCGAATCCCCGGAGATGTACCATTTTTTTATATCACGGTGATTTGCCCTTTGCTCCGTGCTAAAAATGTGCTAAAGTGCGGCTTCTTCTCTAAGAATGACCGGCTTTAGCAGCCGGTCTTTTGCTTTTGGGCAGGTTATCGCCAAGAAACTATAAACCTAAAAGGAGAAAAGAGATGAGCGCTAAGAATGCCAATCTCCCTTGTGACAAGAATGCTTATGTATTCACCAGTGAATCTGTAAGCGAAGGGCATCCGGACAAGGTATGTGACCAAGTTGCGGATGCTATTTTGGATGCCCATTTGGCTCAGGATCCCGATAGCCGCGTAGCCTGCGAGACCCTCTGCACCAAGAACCGTCTGATCCTGGCTGGTGAGACTTCCAGCAGCAAAAAACTTGATTTGGACCTCGAAGCCATAGCCCGCAAGGTTATCAAAAGCATAGGCTACGTCCATCCGGATAAAGGTTTTGACTTCAATTGTGAGATCCAAAACTATATGCACAACCAAGAGGCCGATCTGGCCAGAAATACAGGTGCTGGCGACCAGGGCTTGATGTTTGGTTATGCCTGCAATCAGACACGGCAGATGATGCCGATACCCATCACCATGGCTCACGATCTGCTGCGCAGGCTCAGCAAGCTTCGTAAAGATGGCACGCTGCCGCAGCTGCTTCCTGATGCCAAATCTCAGGTCAGCATGCGCTTTTGCGGTCACAAAGCCACCTCTTTGGAGACCCTGGTGATTTCCACCAACCACCAGCCTCTGGATGCCAAGGGCTTTGCCCAGCTCAAAGAAGCCATCACCGAGCTGGTGATCGTTCCCACGGTCAGAGACATGGAAAACGATGAACATACGACGTTTAAGGCTAACAACTATGAGATCAAGATCAACCCTCTGGGTATGTGGGAAGATGGAGGTCCGGCGGCGGATTGTGGCGTCACCGGCCGCAAAATCATTGTAGATACCTATGGTGGCTGGGCTCCGCACGGTGGCGGTGCTTTCTCGGGCAAAGACGCCAGCAAAGTGGATCGCAGCGCATCTTACATGGCGCGTCACATCGCCAAAAGCGTGGTGGGTTCATCCCTGGCAGCAGAATGCCTGATCCAGATCTCATTTGTGATCGGTGATCACGAACCTATCTCTTTGATGGTGGATACCTTCGGAACCGGCATCATGCCTGATGTGGAGATAGAAAAGCTGATAAGAAGCAATTTTGACTTGACAGTAAAGGGAATCATAGAATATCTTGACCTTAAGAAAGCGGTCTACTTCCCCACGGCGTCCTACGGTCATTTCGGTAGAGAGGATCAGGACTTTAGCTGGGAAAGAATACACAAGCTTACTTAAGGCAAGAAATATGAATCTGTATCAAAAGTTAACGCAGGCTCAGCCTTTCTTTTTGATCGCTGGGCCTTGCGTGATAGAAGAGTATGCCATCATGAAAGAGGTGGCAGACAAGCTGTGTGAGCTGAGCGAAAAGCTGAGCATTCCTTTGGTGTTTAAGGCATCTTATAGCAAGGCAAATCGCAGTTCGGTGGCTTCTGCTTCCGGGCCGGGTATAGATGACGGCTTGGAGGTTTTACAGAAGCTCAAGGATGAGTTTGGCTTTGCTGTCCTCACCGATGTTCACGAAAGTGACGAGGTGGAAAAGGCAGCTAAAGTGTGTGATATCCTGCAGATACCGGCTTTCCTGTCCCGGCAGACATTCCTGATTCAGGCAGCAGCGCAGACTTCACGCATTATCAATATCAAAAAAGGCCAATTCATGGCACCGGAAGATATGCACGCTGCGGCTAAGAAAGCCAGTAGCACCGGCAATGAACAGGTGCTGCTCACCGAGCGCGGGGCGAGCTTTGGCTATCACAACCTGGTGGTGGATTTCCGCAGCTTTCCCATCATGGCGGAAAGTGGCTTCCCGATCGTGTATGACGTGACGCATTCGCTGCAAAGACCCTCGATCGGCAAGGTTTCCGGTGGAGCTCCGGAGTATGCGTCCATGATGGCATCTGCCGCAATTGCAACGGGATATGTGCAGGGGCTTTTCATCGAAACGCATCCCAATCCGGCGCAGGCTCTCAGCGATGCCGCCAGTATGTTGCCTCTGAACGGGCTTGAGGCATTGTTGATCCGCGCTAAAAGGATCAAAGAGACGATTGAATAATGGAGGTGACGAGAAAGTGTTTAAAGAGATTGTAAAACCCCAAAAAGCGCCTGTGGACTGGAATAAGATAAAGCTTTTGGCCTTCGATTGTGACGGTGTGCTCACGCAAGGTGGGATCATCTACGGCAACCAGGGGCAGGAACTTAAGGATTTCAGCGCCCGCGACGGCTTGGGATTTATGTTTCTCAGGTTTACGGATATTCAGACAGCCGTGATCACGGGACGCACCTCTGAAGCGGTGGCGCGCCGCTGTGAAGACCTCAGGATAGACCATGTTCACCAAAAGATTCCCAATAAGCTCAAATTTGCTGAAGAACTGTTGCAGAAGATAGGCTTGGGCTTTGAAAATATGCTCTTTATGGGCGATGACTGGAACGACTTTCCGCTGCTGAAGGCTGTGGCGGTGTCTGTTTGCCCGGCTGATGCAGCCTCTGGTCTCCCGCAATTGGTGGATTTTGTGACCCAAGCCAAGGGCGGCGAAGGCGCAGTGAGAGAATGCATCGAGATGGTGCTCAAGAAGAAAGGCATTTATGAGCAGTCGATTCAGGCCTATCTGGCGAGGATCACTTAGCATCCTCTTGCTGATAGGGGCTTTGGCTCTGATCTCCTGCAAAGGGCAAGATTTGACGCCCTCCCGGGAGAGATTGGACCTCGGTCTGCCTGACGAAACCAGCGATAAGGTGAAAATCCTGGAATATGTGGGCGACGAGGTGGAATATGAGCTTTACGCCAAAAAGATAGACCGCTGGTATGAAAAACGGATGCTGAAAGCCTATGACGTGAGGATAACGTCAATAGACCCTAAGACCAAGCTTCCCACCTATTTAAGTGCGGATTCTACCATCGTGGACGATACGCGGAACATGATCTTTGCCTATGGAGACGTGCTCTTGAGCTCGCCCTCGGGAAAGGTTTACGGTGGCTCCATGGTCTGGGACAGGAATACGGACGAGATCACGGTGCCGGGGAAAGTGACGCTGGAGAAAGATGGTAACATCCTGAGAGGTGAAAGCTTGCGCACCAATCCGGCGGTGGATTTTGCCTATATGGATGTGGTGAGTGCGGATGGAAAGTTTGATGAAGCGGATTTTAACTGGTAGCCTGCTGTTGCTGTTGGTGATCTGTATTTGGGCTAAACCGGCGTCCAAACAGGAAAAATTCAAGCTCGTCCACTCAGATAAATTGTTTTTGAACCGCATGCACGAAGAGCAGGTTTTGGAGCTCAGCGGCAAAGTGCACTTTTTCTATGGAGATACGGAGTTTAAGAGCGACAGGGCTCTGATCTTTGATACATCCAAAGTGGCGAGGCTGGATGGGAATGTGTGGGTAAATAACGATTCCTTGGCCATCAAAGCAGATAGTGTGGCCTACTATCGCTCCACTGAGGAACTGAATTTGGGTGGTAAGGTGAGGGTCACCGAGGAGCGCAAGGATGGCTCCTTCAGATGGTTTGAGAGCAATTATGGGGTGTATAAACGTGATTTGGATCATCTGACCGTGTGGAAGGATGTGCGTGCCTGGGATAAGGAAGAGGATGCGCTGGCCAGTTGCGGCTATGCTTTTTGGGATCGAAAGGCGGGTTATGCCTATATGATCGAGGAGCCGCAAATCAGTTCCAATGCTCCGGACAGCCTCTTTATCAGGGCAGATAAGATCGAGTATCATCACGAAGACCGCAAGATCATCGCCACCTTCAATGCCTTCGTCAGTAGCGTGGATTATCAGGTGAAAAGCGACTTCCTCATCTACCTGATCAATGAGGAAAAGGTGGTTTTTACCGGCAAGCCTTCGTTCAGTTCCGACTATGCAATTGCCACTGCGGAAGAGTTTTATCTCTATCTGGATGAGCGGGAATTGAAGAGGGCAGAGCTGCAGGACAGCTGCAGGGTGATGTTTTCTCAGGAGAAGGGCGGCGTGAAGGAAAATATGGTGGAAGCGGGCTTTGTGAGCCTCACATTTCAGGATGATGGCATTGAGTCCTTCAGCGCCTCAAACAAGGTGAGCTATTCTTTCCACCGGCCTGAGGGCGAGAAGGAGGATGAATTTTACAATGTGGCGGTGGGGGATTATCTGGAGGCGAAGTTCACGAGTGATAACAAGTTAGAGCTGATGCGGATGAGTCAGGGCATCCAAGGCAGCTACAAATTTTATAACAAGCCTTGACAACTGCCGGAATCCGGCTAAATTTTAGAGTATGAAAACACAAACGATAAGAGCTCACAACCTGGTGAAGATCTACGGGCGGCGCACCGTGGTCAATGATCTCTCGCTTGAGATCAGGCAGGGTGAAGTTGTAGCTATTTTGGGGCCAAACGGAGCCGGTAAGACTACCACATTTTACATGATCATCGGCCTGGCTAAGCCCAATCGGGGCAAGGTGATGCTGGATGATAAGGAAATCACGCATCTGCCCATGTACAAGCGGGCGAGGTTGGGGCTGGGCTACCTGGCTCAAGCACCATCCATCTTTGCCAAATTGAGCGTTCAGGACAATATCCTGGCGATTTTGCAGACGCTCAAGCTGTCCAAGGCAGAGCAAAAGCGTCGTTTGGAAGAAGCGCTCAGTGAGCTGGGACTCACCAAACTTGCCAAGCAAAAGGCATATACACTCTCCGGTGGAGAACGCAGGAAGCTGGAGATCACCCGCGCTTTGGTGACTTCGCCCTCGTTTATCTTCATGGATGAGCCCTTTGCGGGCGTGGACCCCATCGCTGTGGCAGACATTCAGGATATCATTGCCAAGCTTAGAGATAAGAATATCGGAGTGATGATTACAGACCATAACGTGATCGAGACTTTGAAAATCGTCAATCGTGCTTATATTATTTTTGAAGGGAAGGTGATCGTTTCCGGATCATCGCGCGAGCTCATCAACGATGAACAGGCTCGCCAAGTGTATCTGGGCGAACGCTTTCTCAGTAACCCTTTTGAGTAAACTATGCATTTAAGTCAACACCTCGGCCTACGTCAAAAGCAGGAGCTTGCGCTCAAGCCCAAGATGCTGCAGTCTCTCAAAATGCTGGCTTTGCCCATTTTGGAGCTGGAGAGCTATATCAAACAGGAGCTTGAAAACAACCCACTTTTGGAGATCAGAGAAGAAAAGGACGAGGAGACTTCCGAGGAATCCAGAACCAAGGAAAGCAGCGAAAACGCCTCCAACATCGAAGAACAAGATGGTTTGGATAGCGAATCAAACACCATCGACGAGGTCAAAGAACTCACGGAAATCCTGGATCAATGGAACGATTATCACCGCTCATATACCTCCAGAAGAGAGGATTATGAAGTGGAACAACCGGAGCGGCAGATAGTCTATGAAGAAGATGGGCGCAGCAACTACCTGGATCAGCTCAATGCCTATGACCTCAGCGAGGCGGAGCTGGATTTTTGCAACGAACTGCTGGATAGCTGCGATAGCTTTGGCTTTCTGCCCCCAGGGTATGACATCGCTGCGGCGGGCAGAATCTTCAAGCTTTGCCCCAAACGTGCTGAGGAACTGCATCAGGTCATGCTCAAGCTCAGCCCGCAAGGCATCACTGCCTTGGATATTTCACAGTGTCTTGTGGCGCAGTTGACGGAAGAGCAGCTGGAAAACCGCATCGTAGTTGGCTTGTGCACAGATCAATTTGACAACCTTATCCACCGTCGCTATCAGAAGCTTGCCTCCCACTTTGGCGTCTCTGAAGAGACCATCCTCATGGCGAAAGCACAGATTGCACGCTTGGACCCCAAGCCGGGATTGCGCATCCAACCATCCAACGCCAGCTACGTCTTTCCCGATCTTACCTGGAAGAATGTGGACGGAGAATATGTGGTGATCCTGAACGATCAAATCACGCCCAATATCATCATCAGTCCACGCTATAGGAAGCTGATCAGCAGAGGGCTCACGGATAGGGATACGTTGCGCTTTGTCCGCAGCAGAGTCAATTCCGCCAAGTTTCTGATCAAGTCTATCCACATGCGCATGCGCACCTTGGAGAAGGTTTCGCTCTCCATCATCAACCACCAGAAGGAATTCTTCTACGACGGCACAGGCTTACTGAGGCCGCTTACCTATTCGGTGATTGCGCAGGATGTGGGCGTGAACGAATCCACCATCTCCAGAGTGGTAAGCCACAAATATGCCGACACACCTTACGGGATTTTTGCACTGAAGGACTTCTTTACCAGCACCGCAGGCTTGGATCAAAACTATGAAAGTATCTCACGTCAACACGTGAAAAGCCAGATCATCCTCATGGTGGAATGCGAAGATAAGGACGAGCCTCTGAGCGATCAAGACCTCATGGATAAGCTCAAAGAACAAGGAATTACAGTATCAAGACGCATCGTGGCCAAGTACAGGCAGGAGCTTGGCATCCTGAACAGCCGTCTGAGAAGGAGTTAAGATAAACAAATGAAAGAATATCAAGTTGTGATCATCGGTGGCGGCCCTGGAGGCTATGAGACGGCCATCCGCCTCGCTCAATATGGTATCACCTGCGCTGTGGTGGAATCGCAGCGTTTGGGTGGTGTGTGTCTCAATTGTGGGTGCATTCCCACCAAAGCTTTGGTAAAGAGCGCAGAACTGTATCGGGAGATGAAAGAAGCGGATCAATATGGCCTGCCGAAGCCTGCTGAGCTGCCTCTGGACTATTCCCAAGTATTTGAGCGCAAGAATAAGATTGTGGAGCAATTGGTGGGCGGCATCGAATTTCTCTTCAAGAAACGCTCCATTGAAGTCATCAAAGCCAGAGCTGACTCTATCACTCCTCAGGGAGACAAGTGGAAGGTTGCTCTGGATAATGGCGAAGAGATCAGCGCATCCCGTGTGATCCTGGCTACCGGTTCCATCTCCAAGAGTTTGCCCAACATCACCATCGATGAGGTGGATGTGCTTTCATCCACGGGGATTCTGGCTTTGGACAAGCTGCCCAAAAGCCTCGCCGTGATCGGTGGAGGTGTGATCGGCTGCGAATTTGCCTCTATCATGAATAGTTTTGGCGTGGAGGTGCATATCATCGAGTTCCTGCCGCGCATCGTGGCTCTGGAAGATGATGAGATGTGCAGGCGCCTGGCCCTCGCCCTCAAGAAACAAGGCATCAAGGTCAACACCAACGTGGGCTTGCAGTCTGTCACCAAGACAGATGCAGGCTTGGAACTGGGGCTTTCCAACGAAAGCACTCTGGTAGTGGAAAAGGTGCTGATGAGCGTGGGCAGAGCTCCAAATCTGGATATAGAATTTCCCGCAGGAGCACCTCAACTGGAGAAGGGAGCCGTGGTCATCGACGACCAGATGCGCACTTCCCTCAATGGCATCTTTGCTATCGGGGACGTGACCGGCAAGCTGGCCTTGGCGCACACCGCATCCAAGCAAGGGCTGATGGTGGCAGAGCTGATCAAGGACGAGCTGGAAGGCAAAGAAAGCCATATCCAGCCGCTCAATTATGCCAATATCCCCCGCTGCACCTTCACCTCGCCCGAGCTGGCCTCAGTGGGTCTTTCCGAAGCTGAAGCCAAGGAGAAGTATGGCGAGATCATTGTGGGCAAATTCCCCTTCTCTGCCAGTGGTAAAGCGATGGCCATGGGCGATACCAATGGCTTTGTCAAGACCATCGCCCGTGCTGACGACCAGACGCTGGTTGGCATGCACATCCTGGGTCCCAACGCAGCGGAACTGATCGGGCAAGGCGCCATATTCATTTCGCAAGGAGCCAATGCCAAAGTGGTGGAGGATGTAGTGTTTGCGCATCCCACCCTCAGTGAATCCATCAAAGAATCGATCGAAGATATCCGAAAAATGTCTATACACAAAATCTAAAGGAGGTATCACACATGCAGATTACAATTACTGCTCGTCACTTCGAACTCACCAAAGCCATCCGCGACTATGTGGAAAACGCTTGCCTCAAGGTCACCAAGTATTTTGACCACATCATCCACATGCACGTCACTTTGGCCCTCGAAAACAACCGTAACATCTGTGAAGTATCCATGCAGGCATCCAGGTTTAACCTGCAAAGTCAAGGCGAAGCGATGGATATGTATCTATCCATTGATATGGCTTTGGACAGGATCGAATCTCAGATCAAAAAGCTCAAAGACCGTGTGACCACCCACCAAAAAAGAGCTCTGAAGGAGCATTTCCAAAGCTTCTCAAGAGCATCAGACATCCTGGTTAATCAGCAAGATAGAGCTCGTAAAACCGTCAAAACCAAGCGAGTAGTTCCGGAAATCATGGACGTCCAAGAGGCGATGGAAGCCATCGATGCAATTGGCGAGGAATTCCTCATCTTCAAAAACGTTGAGACCGACCGTCTGAACGTCTTAGTCAAAAAAGACAACGAACACTACAAGCTGTTTGAACCATAAATCCCAAACACTTATGTATACGCCCTCCGGTGTGAAACCTCATGCCGGAGGGTGTGATTGAAAACAAGCGGGGAAGCCAACATGCGAGAACTTACTGTTAAACAACTATTTGAGGACAAGCGCAAGGACTTTGCCCTGTCGCTGGTTACCGAGCCCCAAACCATCAACAAGAAGATAGTCACGCCCTATTTCAACCGTCCGGGATTGGCGCTTGCGGGCTGGTTGGAAGTATTTACTCCGGAACGCATCCAAATCTTTGGAGAGGCAGAAGTTCGCTACCTGCAGAGCCTCAAGGAACAGACCATGTTAGAGCGGCTCAGGGAGTTCTTTAAGATGGATATTCCCTGCGTGATCATCTCCAAAGGCCTCAGTCTCCCACCCTCCGTGGAATATTTGGCCAACGACTTCAATATCGCCATCTTTTCCAGCAGGCTTTCCACCGTGCAGCTCATCTCGCAGATCAACCGCTATCTCATGGACGTCTTTGCTTTGGAAAAGACCATCCACGCCACCTTGGTGGATGTCTTCGGTTTGGGGATCCTGATTACGGGCAAAAGCGGCATCGGCAAAAGCGAATGTGCGCTCGATCTCATCTCCCGCGGGCACAGCTTGGTGGGCGATGACATGATCAATATGCGCAACCTCAACGACAAGATCATAGGCCGCAGTGGCCGCGAATTTGGCCACTTTATGGAGATCAGAGGCGTGGGCGTGGTCAACGTGGAGAAGATGTTTGGCATCGAGCGGGTCAGACACGAGAAGACCATCGACATGCAGATAGAATTGATGCCTTGGCAAGAGAATACAGAGTATGAGAGAATAGGTCTTAAGGGCAACTATGTAGAGCACTTAGGCGTTAAACTCCCCATCATATATCTACCGATTTCCCCCGGTAAAAACGTATCCGTGATCGTGGAAGTGGCAGCCATGAACCAGATCCTCAAGGGCGTTGGTTATGACGCTGCAGAGGACTTCAACCGCAAGATCCACGAAGAGATACGCAAGCAGACTCTATTCAAAAAGGTGCAAGCTACAGAAGATGATCCAAAAAACGGTAACAGTAAATAACGAACACGGCTTGCATGCACGTCCTGCCGCCTTGATTGTGAGGACCGCCACCAAGTTTCGCAGTGATTTTTTTATCGAAAGAGATGGCGTGAAAGTAAATGGCAAGAGCATTATGGGCGTGATGATGTTGGCAGCGGAGAATGGTGCAGTATTGACTCTTTCCGCCGAGGGAGTGGATGCGGAATACCTGATCGAAGAAATCGCCGCCATGATCGAAGGTGGCTTTGGAACATAGCAAGATGAATATCTTCAAGGCTAAAAGCATCAATCCAGGCATCTACATCGGCAAGGCGAGGTTTTTGGTTTCCAAGGCTCCCATCATCCGGCACAGTCACATTTCAGCAGATAAAGCAGCCGCAGAATTTGAGTATTTGACGGATTCAATCGATGTCGCCTTGGCACAGGTGCGCCAGATCTTGACCACTCTGCCGGAGGAGGGTCAGGAAAAGGAAATCTTTGAGACGCAGGAGATGATCCTGGCCGATCCGGACATCCTGCAAAAGCTGGAAACGCTGGTATTGAAAGAGCTTAACAGCGCCCCCAGCGCCGTGAAGATCGCCTTTGACGAGGTGATCGCCCACTTTGAAGGGATGCAAAACGACTTCTTTGCCTCGCGTGCGGTGGACTACAAAGACGTGCAGCAGAGGCTGTTGGACATCCTCTTGGGTGTGCATACAGATCCCTTATCTTCCTTCCAGGCGGGTGAAGTGCTCTTTTGTTTGGAGCCCAGCCCCACCCTCATCAGCAGCATGGCCACTCAGGGTATAGGCGCCTGGGTGAGCCAAAAAGGTGCCTACACCTCACACGCAGCCATCCTTTCCCGCGGACTGAACCTCGTGGCCATCACCTCCATTCCGGAGCTGGCTTTCAAGGTCAGAGACGGCCAGCAGGTGATTGTGGATGCCACCCGGGGCGAGCTCATCGTTGAGCCCGATGCCGACACGCTCGCTCGCTATCAGAAGCTGAAAGCAGACATGGAAGCCTCTGCCCTCAAAGACCAAGCCCGCGCCTTGGAACCTGCCATCACCTCTACAGGCAGAAGGGTGCGCATCAATGTCAATATCGAGCTTCCCGAAGAAGCAGCCACCCTCAAAGCCATGGGCGCAGAAGGCATTGGCCTGTTCAGAACTGAATTTCTCTATCTGGATCGCAGCAGCCTTCCGGATGAGGAAGAGCAGTTTCAGATCTATTCCTCGGTAGCCAAAGACATGGCACCTTTCCCCGTCACCATCCGCACCTTCGACCTCGGAGGCGATAAACTCTCGCACCTCATTCCCTTTGAGCCCGAAGAAAACCCCTTTTTGGGCTGCCGAGGCCTTAGATTTTCCCTTTTCAGACCCGATATCTTCAAGATCCAGATCAAAGCGGTGATGCGGGCAGCGGTGGCGGGCAACCTGCAACTGATGTTTCCCATGGTCAACGATGTGGAAGACCTGCTCCAAGCCAAAGAGTTGGTCGCCGAATGCTCAAAAGAGCTCGCAGAGCAAGGCATCAGGCACAAGGCAGACATCCCCATCGGCGTGATGATCGAGATTCCCTCCGCAGCTTTATGTGCCGATATCCTGGCATCTGAAGCGGATTTCTTCAGCATCGGCACCAACGATCTCACCCAATATACTTTAGCAGTAGACCGCAATTCCGAGACCCTGAGCTATAAATATGCACAGCACCATCCATCCGTGTTGAGATTGATCCAGATGGTGCTCAAAGCCGCTCGCAAAGCCGGTATCACCGTAGGCGTATGCGGTGAAATGGCCTCTATCCTTCAGTATGTGCCCTTGCTGGTTGGCTTGGGCTTGGAGGATTTGAGCGTGCAGCCCGCCAAGATTGCCACCATCAAATCCATTGTGAGAAAGTGTGATCTCCACTTGGAAGAGATGGTGCAAAACAGCGATTTAGACCACCTCGGCGAGGTGGAAGACCTTATCTATCAAAAACTCAAAAAATACTATCAAGATTAAAAGGAACCCTTCCATGATCTCCTTCGACTACAAGAATTTACTTCACAGCACCAAAATCCGCACCGGCATCGAACCGGACAAGCTCGAGCTCATGCAAGAAGCCGTCCAGGATGCCCACGCCGAAATCCAAAAAGACCGCCAGCAAGACATACTGGGCTTTTATGATCTACCCGATCAAAACGTTGATCACATCACAGATTACATCAATTCTCTCGGCGATCGCTTTGACACCATGGTGGTCTTGGGCATAGGCGGTTCCGCTTTGGGCAACAAAGCCCTCTATTCAGCCCTCAGAACTCCCTCGCAGCTCAGACGTAAGGTGTTGGTATATGACAATGTAGACCCCGTCTTTCTGGATGAAATATTGGATGAAATCACCTTGAGTAAAACCCTCTTCAACGTGATCACCAAAAGCGGCACCACAGCTGAGACCATGGCCAGCTACATGATCATCGCAGACAGGCTGCGCCGCACTTTCCCCGATGACTACACCGAGCGCATCGTCGTGACTACAGACAAGGAAAA
Organism: Candidatus Cloacimonadota bacterium; assembly: GCA_029781115.1. GTDB lineage: Bacteria > Cloacimonadota > Cloacimonadia > Cloacimonadales > Cloacimonadaceae > UBA3900. The sequence continues at coordinate 23,845 of JAKOXG010000014.1, read as the reverse complement.
GGGCTTCCTCAGAAAGCTGGTAAATGATAGTGGTTATGCATCTTTCATCGTGCCGGACAACGTGGGCGGACGCTTCTCCGTGCTCAGTGATGTGGGCTTGGTCTCCAGTGCCTTTGCCGGCATCGATATCAAGGCTCTGCTCAAAGGTGCGGCAGAAATGAGGCAGAGGTGCGCAGAGGCCGATCTGATGAGCAATCCCGCCTATCTCAATGGACTGCTGCACTACATTTACATGAAGCAGGGCAAAAACATCAGCGTGATGATGCCTTACGCCAATTCCCTCTACGATTTTGCGGATTGGTATAGACAGTTGTGGGCAGAGAGCTTAGGCAAACGTAAGGACGTCAAAGGCAGGGACATCTTCGTAGGCCAAACCCCCGTGAAAGCCTTGGGTAGCACAGACCAGCATTCACAGGTGCAGCTCTATGTGGAAGGCCCGAATGATAAAGTCTTTACCTTCCTCAAAGTGGAGAGCTTCGCTGTCGATTATGTGATCCCAAACCTGCATCCGGATAGGGAAGAGGTAAATTACTTGGGCGGCAAAAAGCTTTCTCAACTGCTCAATGCAGAAGCACTTGCCACCAGCTATGCGCTCACCAGTGCGGGGCGCCCAAATTGCACCATCACCTTCCCGCAAATAGACGAGCATCACTTGGGTGAATTTATCATGATGTATATGATTCAGACTGTCTTTACCGGCAAGCTGCTTAACATCAATCCGTTAGATCAACCCGGCGTGGAAGCAGGCAAAAACGCCACCTACATGCTGATGGGCAAGAAAGGCTACGAAAACTACCTTGAGGACCTGAAGATAGACTGATAGGGTCGTGTAGACAGCTGTTTCTGGTGCTCTGTGGTGGGCTCAATCTCTTGGCGTGCCTACCGGATTTCACCCAAAGACGACTGCGGCGCGGATTTGCGCTTGGTAATCTGATAAATTCTTTCATGAGTTTGGCCTTTTGGGGACATGTCACATGCCTCGCCCTTACTTAGCCGCAGGGAGGTGCCGTGGAGATACTCGGGTTTTTCCCGGGAGGCTCCGGGTAATCACCGGGAGGCTAAGCAAGGAAGAGGTGGGTGAGCGACCACTTTTTGCTGGATTCTTGCCTGCTACCCACCTTACTCTAATTAGGGTGGAATTAAGGTGGCAAGCAAGGAGCACGTGGGGGATGTGCATTTCAGGAGGCCAATTTTAGGGCAAAAAAATGGCTGGGTAGGGAGGATTCGAACCCCCGGATGGCAGGGCCAGAACCTGCTGCCTTACCGCTTGGCGACTACCCAGCAAAAAAAAGGAGACCCTATCAACAAGAATAATCTCCTTTTCAGACTCTAAATGTGAACTCCTCCAAAGGTTTTGAAAACTGGCTGGGCAGGGAGGATTCGAACCCCCGGATGGCGGGACCAAAACCCGCTGCCTTACCGCTTGGCGACTGCCCAATACCAAATTTCTGGCGGAGAGGGTGGGATTCGAACCCACGGTGGGCTTTTGACCCACACACGCTTAGCAGGCGTGCACCTTCAGCCAGCTCGGTCACCTCTCCTTTATTGACAAAGGATCACACTATGTAAATTAAAAACTGTGGCGGAGGATGAGGGATTCGAACCCCCAAGGGCAGAACCCGGCGGTTTTCAAGACCGCTGCCTTACCAGTTAGGACTAATCCTCCATCGGTTCAATCCTTGAAACTGGAAGGGCTTTTTTTGTCAATCACTTTTTTTGAAAGGTGCAGAAATACACCCGAAAGCGACCCGGTTGCGAACAGAAATGCCAGAAGCTAACTGCACTGATGGCAGCATGATAGCAGGATAAATAAAGAGACGGAGTCCCGAGCCTCGAATGGCTCAACCAAAATAGCAAAACCCCCAGACGGGGAGGCTAAGCGACATCATATTCCACAGCGGAAGATTTGCCCACAGCTTTTCCCTCTCGTAGCGGAGGGCAAGCGATATGCCACAATCTTGCTCATACTATACACCCCAAGCCACAGATGCTACAATAGATAGCAGCATCCGGGCAGGTTTTACGAGCTACGATGTTACTTCTTCTTTCTCGTTGTTTTGGCTGCAGGCTTGGCTTCTTCTGGCTTTTCCTCTTCTGGTGTGTTAAAATCCACTTTGCTGGTGATCGCATGGCGTTTCAGGGTGACTTTCACGATCGGTTCAATGCGGTGTGTCACCAAATACAGGGTCTTGTTTTTGCTGAATGCCAGCTTTTCCTCAATGCTCATAGCGTCGAGTTCCGTCATAGTTGTGATGCGCTCAATTGCGCCGGTAGCCGTATCCACGATCTGGACAAATTGTTGCTTTTCGGCCATGAATATTACCTCCATCTCATATTTATCAGGGAATCTATTTACGATATCTACCACGAAATTAACGTATTCGCGCTTGTGCCTTTGATACCAAACTCTGAACGAGCGGCATCTGTGTATGCGTGGACACACGGCACACAGCGATGGAGCCACCAGGCGGTGGCGCTTGATTTCACAGGTGTAGATACGTTTCTTTCTCATTACTAACCAAAAGAATTGGGGTGCCAAGTTTGTCAAGAGTCCATTTTGTCCTGGCCACAGGAGAAGACGCCTTTTGCCTCATTTTTTGCACAAAAAAGGGTGAACCGCCTGTTTTGCTTGACACATTACGGCCTGAACATTTAATGCAACCATAACCTTAGTTTCACAATTGGAGGAACCAATGAAACACCTAAGAACTGCTCTAATGCTGGTATTGCTCTTGTCTCTGGGGCTGATGCTCCAGGCGCAGAATGTCGCCAGTAAATCCACCAAGTATTACAAGGTGAGCTATCCCGAAGAATGGGAAGCCCAGGAAATCGACGACAATGTTTTCACCGCCGTTGCCAAGGGCAATTCCATGATTCCCCTCACTTTGGCTATCTCCGTTATCGAAATGGACGATGAAGCTGCGGAAAAGGGTCTCACAGCACTGGCCGAAGAGATGATAGATCAGAGTAACGAGGAGATCGAGCTGATGGGGCTTGAGCCCGAGATCGACATCGAGATCTCTGAAGAGACACGCCTAAACGGTCAACCCACATATCATTACACCATGAGCGTGGGCATCATGGGCATCACCACTTTCACCGAAAACTACCTCTTCCAGAGCGGCAAAAAGCTGATCTCCGTCTCTGTTTTGGGTGATAAAGAGGACATGGAAGAGAATGCTGAAGCCATCGCTGCAATCTTCAATTCCTTCCGACTCAATAAATAAGTGAAACTTGCATCATACTATGAGGATCTGATATGAAACGTTGCTTGTTTTTACTGGCTCTGCTGGTTATATGCTTGCTAAGTGCCCAAGAGGTCAATCTTTGGCACAACTTCCGCCACAGTTCCAGAGATGATGCCGGCAACGTCCACATCCGCTGGGACAACGTTGCTTCGGATTTTCTAAACCTGGAGTTTTTTGCCAAAAGTGGCACGGGTAGCTGGCAGAGCTATCCCATCACTCATCTGGCTTATCCCGTCTCTGAGGTGCAGCTGCCCTATGCTTGGGGTGATTCTTTGACTTATCGCCTCAGAGTGGAGCAGAGCTATCAAGGTGTGGGTGCCGCAGTCTTGCATCCCGCCTGGATTTCAACCGATACTTTCCCGCCATCTGTTGGCGATCTTGCCTTCATCGGTTCTGATGCAACTGGTGATTCCGTCTCCGTTTATGCCCCTCATCTCGATTTGGGCGATACTTGGGTGGGCTGCTCGGATGATAAAATCTACTTTGCCATGCAAAATGCCACCGGAAGCTTCCCCGCTTTGAATGGCTTTACCTCTTACAATGCATACGGTTGCGTGATTGCCAATCCCGAATCTGCACTCGCTGACAGCACCGCCTACGCCATGATTTATGCCAACTTGCTGGGCTTCATTTCGCCCGGATTGTACAAGATCGGCGTCACGGAAAACTATACGCCCACCTTCAGCCGTATCGGCAGCATCCAATCCACAGTGAGCGATGGTAAACTCTTCCTTGCCTGCAACTTATCAGACCTCACCAGCGATCCTTCTTTCGGCTCTTGGCCAAACTACAGCAATGCGCTGGCTTTCACTGCGATCACCATGAAGATGGACATCGAATTTGGCAGTCTGGAGCCTGATGTCGGCATCGGAGATTACAGCATGCCCGGTGTCGTGGTCTTTGAAAAACTGACCTACGAAGCATCCGGAAACACCCCGCCCGTGATCACGGATTTTAAGGTGGAAAACAACATCGTGAGCTGCTTTTACCAAGATGCGGAAGGTGACTTTCCCCTGGTCTGTCAGTTTACAAATCAGCTTGGCGAGGTGAGTGAGCTGCAGACCATCTCGCACGACTATCTGAATGGTGTGATGTTTGCTGCCACCTGCAGTCCCGAAACGCGCTTTGCGAAGCTGATTGTCAGCGATAACAACATAGATTTTCAGACGTTTGAATATGAGATCGTCGCCAATGACGACTACCTTTTGCCCGCCGCAACTCTCGCTTGCAGCATCGCAAATCCCATCCAAAGTGGTTCTGAACTGAAGATCAAGCTCAGCAACCTGCAAGCAGGCGAGCTCAAGCTGCAAGTCTACAATATCAGAGGGCAAAGAGTCTGGTCATGGAGCGGGCATCCCACAGCAGCAAAAGAGCTTGCCGTCTCTTGGGATACGCTCATCCAAGGCAAAAGTGCACCTGCAGGCGTCTACCTTTTGAAGGTGCAAAACGCCTCTTCAGAGCTGGTCAAAAAGTTTAGCATTTTCCACTGAAGGAGTTTTTAAAACAATAATAGATGTTTATCGACTATGCTAAAGCTAGGATAAAAGCCGGTAATGGCGGCGACGGTGTGGTGAGCTTTCGCCGCGAGAAGTTTGTAGCCAAAGGTGGCCCGGATGGAGGTGATGGCGGTCGTGGCGGTGATGTGATTGCCGTGGGCGACGAAAACGTCAACACCCTGATCAATTATCGTTATACCCAACTTTATGCCGCCGGAAATGGCAAACATGGCTCCGGTGCTCGCAAGACAGGTGCCGCCGGCGCAAACGTCTATATGCGCATGCCTCTCGGCACGCAGATCTTCCTGCTCAAAGAAAACGGCAAAAAGATCAAGCTGGGAGAGCTTACCCAACACGGCGAAGAGCTGATCCTGGCCCGTGGTGGAAGAGCTGGCAAAGGGAATAGCAATTTTGCTACGCCCACAAATCAGGCTCCACGTCATGCCACCCAGGGGAAAAAGACTCAGGAGCAGGAGCTGGAACTGGTGCTCAAGCTCATGGCAGATGTGGGATTGGTGGGCTTCCCCAACGCCGGCAAATCCACCCTGCTCAGCGTGCTCTCCAGCGCCAGACCCAAGATTGCGGATTACGAGTTTACCACTCTGGAACCCATGTTGGGCGTGGTGAAGGGTTCCGACTATCGTTCCTTTGTGATGGCAGATATTCCCGGCATCATCGAAGGTGCTCATGAGGGTAAGGGCTTAGGGCACCAGTTTTTGCAGCACATCCAGCGCACCGCTATCCTGCTCTATATCATCGACATCAATACACCCGATCCCATCGCTGCCTATCAGACCCTGCGCTCCGAGCTGTATCTGTATGATAAATATATGGATAACAGACCCTTTATCGTAGCCATCAGCAAGCTGGATACCGTCAGCGATGTGGATGAAGCCTTCGCACCTCTTGCCAAAGCTTTTAAGGAGCAGTTCAATGTGGATGCCCTGCCCATTTCTGCCGTCAATCATCTCAATCTGGACAAGCTCAAACATCGCATCTTTGAACTTTTGGAAAAGCAATGAACTCTTCAGATACCCTCAAAGCCTGGGTCTGCCTCAAAAGCGTACCGGAGATTAGAGGCAAAGAGCTGATTCGCCTGTTGCAAACATGGGGTGATCCACTTGAATATGTAGGCAATCGCAGCCACGATCTCTATCAGGATGATAGCTTTAAACCTGCGGGTTTGGAGTATTTAGCCAATTTCCAGCTACCGGAAAACTATCCCCAGATCTCCAAGCTGGCTGAGACCTACGAGATAAAAGTCATGGGCTACACAGACCCCGCTTATCCCATAGGGCTCAAGGAGATATACAGTCCACCCGCCGTGCTCTACTACAGAGGTGATCTGCCCTCTGCCTTGGATGCCAAGTGTTTATCCGTGGTGGGCACCCGCAAACCCAGCGCTTATGGGCAGCAAATGTGCCGCAAGACTCTGGCGCCCGTCTGCAAAGCCGGTGTCACCATCATCAGTGGCTTGGCGATGGGTATAGACACAATCGCCCATCTAACCGCTCTGGAAGAGGGAAGCAAGACCATCGCCGTCTTGGCCAGTGGTGTGGAAAGCATCTACCCACCTCAAAACCGTGAGCTGGCCAAAAGGGTGATTGCAAGCGGTGCCCTGATCAGCGAATATGAACCCGGAACCAAGGCTGAAAAGTGGAACTTCCCTGCCAGAAACCGCATTGTATCCGCTCTTTCATCAAGCGTTTATGTGGTGGAAGGCCCCATCACCAGCGGTGCTCTGCTCACCGCCAAATATGCCATTGAGCAAAACCGCGATCTCCTGGCTCTTCCGGGGCAAATCAACCATCCCAATGCCCAAGGGCCAAACCATCTGATCAAAAGCGGTGCCCGTCCCGTGACCTGCCCCGAAGACCTGATGGAACAGATGGGCATTGAGCCGGAAGAAGACGAACAACTCCAAGCCTTGCCGGAGCTTACCGAAGACGAACAAAAGGTCTTGGACATCTTTGAAGCCGAGCAGAGGGAGCTGTTTTTTGATGAACTGCTCATCATCACCAGCCTCAGCTTTGGCAAGCTCTCCATCATTCTCCTCAATCTGGAGCTGAAGCGTTGCATCGCCAAAGCCTCCGGAAACAGTTTTGTCCTCCTTTAAACAAGCCTACTGCCATGAAAAACAAGATCATCCTCATCATCGTTAGCCTCTTTATCCTTAGCTGCTTAAGCGCACTGCCTTCAGCTTATACCAAGCGGGGCAATCCCAAACTTTACAAAGAAATCAGCCAGCAAGCCAAGCAAAACCTCAAGAACCTCGATGCTACCTCTCGTAAAGCATACAAAAAGCTACTCAGAGAGCATGACGACATCCTGATGCACTATCTCATTGCTTACGAGATAGATGGCATTCTGCAAATCACCGACCCGCGCGACGTTTACAGCAATTACATGCAGATCTCGCAGCTTTTGAATACCCGGGAGTTTGAGCTGGAGCCGGAGTTTTTCCTCTCTTACGTGGCCAAGCAAACCGTGGCCGATGAGCGCATCCAAGCCTACCGTAAGGCCTTCATGGATGATGGCTTGGCAGAGATCCTGGATTCTGCCACCGACGAGCTGGATCTCTACCGCAAGGTTTGCGATTGGGGCTTGGAACGCTTGGTCTTCCAGCCTACCAGCGGTCGGGACCTTGCTCCCTTGGACATCACCACATCCTCTTACTTAGGGCGTTGTGAAGAGATGCAAATCCTCTTTGTCGCTGCGGCACGCACCGTGGGTTTGCCTGCCCGTCCGGCCAGCGCACCTTGGTGGGCGCATCAGGATAACAACCACGCCTGGGCGGAAGTGTGGCTCGATGGTGCCTGGCACTATACCGGCGACATGGACGCCGCCTATTTCCCTGATCAAACGTGGTTTAGCGGCCTGATAGACAAGACGGTGCTCATTTTAGCCAATGGCTCGCTGGCCTCCAGCAATGACGAGGTGATCGCCTCCGGCAGATACCACAAAAGCATCAATTCTACACCCAATTACGCCGGTGAACGCACCCGCAAGCTGCAGATCAGCGTCCGGGATGAGTCCGGCGAAGCTGCATCCGAAGCCATCGTGGGCATCTTTGTCTACAACTGGGGAATGCTGCGTCCCATTAGCTATTTCCGGGCCGATGAGCAAGGGAAATTCACCATCAGCGTAGGCCGGGGAGCCTTCTATCTGGCTGCCCAGAAAGACGATAAACACGCTCTCATCTTAGTGCCTTCCTCCGAGGAAAACTCCTTTGAGGTAGAATTGGTGCTCTCTGATGCAGACCTGCAAGACCAAAACCAAATCCTCCACTACCCTGCCAATGAATTTGAATGGCAACAGGCCCCGCAAAGCTATCAGGATAACGTGAAGCGGATCAAGGAGCGCATCGCCGCAAGGGATAAGGAATTTGCCAGATACCATCAGAACCTGCCCACTTCCATGCAGGCAGATTCACTCTATTGGAAGGTCTATACCGCCTGCAGAGGCAATGCCTTGGAATTCAAGCTCTTTGCGGACAGGACTGACCACCTGGAGCCAGGTTTCCTGAGCTTCTTGTTGGAAGACGATCCCAAGCTTTTGTGGCAGATGAATGCCGGCCAATTCGAGGCGCTTTACCACTTTTACCTGCAACAGAAAGACTCAGACTGCTCAGAGGAAGACCTGCATCAAATCATCAGTCCGGCCGTGTATTATGAAGAACTGCCTCAGCCTGTCTACGATAAAAAGATAGGCTATCAGCTGTATCCCAGGGTGTTTTATCAAAAAGGCAATACCGAGCTGGAAAAGCTGTCCAATATCAGCCGCTTTATGGCCAAAAGATACAAGGTGAAGCCTGAAAAAGCTCTCGCCGGCCTGCTTCCCGCCAGCACTGCCTGGAGTCGTAAGTATCTCACCGCCCTGCAAAAGCGCATCCTGGCGGTCAATATCGCCCGCGCCAACGGCATTCCAGCGGCTTTTGCCCGCATCCCCAACCTGATCGTGGCCAAAATCGAGGGCGAATGGCAATATTATGACATCGAAAAGGGCGAAATCTGGAGTGGGGGAGAGCAGGAGGAACCCGCAAAGGGAGCCCTGAAAGTGAGCGTCCAGGATGAGGAAGGCTTACCCCTCTCCATCGACACCTCCAAGCTGGTGATCACCAAGTGGGAAGACGCCAGTTTCTACAGCCTCAACCACAGCTTCAAACAGGCTGAAGACGGCAGTTACAGGCTGGAATTGCCCCAAAACAAATACTACCTCCAATTTGGCTACCGCATCTCCGACAGCCAGACCGGTTTCATGATGCAGAAGATCGACTTTGACGGGGCAGACAGCCTGTCCATCGTGCTCCCAACCCGGCAGTATCCCCGCTCTTGGCAGGAGATCAGCGACTTCGTAGCCTCCATCGTCGGTGAGGAACTATTGAAAGAGACCGATAAGCTCATCATCTTGGGCAGCTTGGATCACGAAAACTCACTACGCACCTTGGATAAGGTCAAAGCTTTAGATAAAGAATTCATCTGGCTGGGCTATCAGGAAATGAGTGATCCGCCCAGTTACTATCAATTTTGCCAAGCCTGGCTGGATGCGGTGAATCAAGACCAACGCAATGCCGTGCGCGTCTTCACGCTCGTCAAGAAAGAGGGCAAATGGCAGATGTTTGAAGGAATCTGGGATAATCTGAACTGAGTTTTTTGTTTGTAAGTCAGCTTCATTGACAACAGTCGATTAGGGTTTTTTGCCGATGGGATTTGTGCCTCCGAAAGCCCGATTATACTTGACAAAATTCCACTATCAATTACCGTTGGCTTCATAGTATGGCGTGACCATCGCCATCTCAACGAAGGCGGTAGGTTACAATTAGGTTTGTTAGTTTTATTTTGTGCTCACGCAGCATGTAGGAGGCGCAATGACTTACGGTGATTTTAGCCAGCCGGAGGCTGAGCCGGGCGGGGCTTGCAGTCCCGTAAGGGAATTGTGTCTGTATGATTTTCCTGATGCTGCATCCCCAAACTTCCAAAGTCAATATCAAACCGGTCTTTGCCTATCAGCCTTCAGTGGTAGCACAGGCAAGGCCATCAAACCTCAACACACCTCAATTCAAAGGGAGCTGATATCATGAAAAAGTATCTATCGTTTGCTCTGTTACTGGCTCTGATGCTGAGTTTCTTCAGCCTGAGCCATGCCCTCACTGTGCAAATAGGTGCGGGCACGGGAACCACCTATCAATTTCCTGTTCATGGTAATTTTGGTTATACCTATTCCCAGCAGATTTACACCAAAGCCCAGATCAACACCGCTGGGGGAATCACCAAAATCCGTTTCTTTTATGTGTCCGGTGACATTGCCCCCAGCAAAGATTGGACGATCTACATGGGACACACCAGTAAAACATCATTTAGCAGCGATTCTGACTGGGTGGCTCTATCCTCGCTCACTCAGGTCTTTGATGGTGATGTGTCATCCATGTTGCCCGCAGCCAACAATTGGATGGAAATCTCCCTGCAAACCACCTTCAATTACAACAACTCTGACAACCTGGTCATTGCTGTTCATCAGTATACTCCCGGTTATTCATCTATGGCCTGGGGTGCTTTTGGCAGTGGTCCAGATACGGGCTTGATCTATCGGAATGATTCCACCAACCCCAGCCCCAGCTCTCCACCCCCGGCAAATGCTATTTCCAGCAGCCTCAGCCGCATACAGTTAGAGTTTTCCCCACCCCTGGCCCCCGTGGCTAAATACCCAAGTGATTATGGTAGTGTTACGCCCGGTCAAAGCTTGAAATGGGGACTTCCTGCCGGTAGTGCGCCTGCCACCGGCTATGATGTCTATCTGAATGGCACCATGGTAAGCAGCAATCAGTCAGGAACCACTTACACCCTTCCTTCCTCTCTGAGCTTAGGCGGACACACCTGGCGTGTGGTGGCTCGGAATGCAGCCGGCACCATTTCATCTGATCTCTGGAGCTTTGGTATTATCCCAGGCACGGAGGTTGGCACAGGTCAGACTAATAGCGCTGTGGAGCCCTTTAATGCCTGGTATGGTTATGGACGTTCTCTCACACTTTACAAGCAAAGTCAAATAGGTTGGACCGGCAGTTACATCAACAGTATAGGGTGGTGTGTAGATACGCCCGGCAGTGCCTCTATCCCTTACAAGATCTATGCTATGGTTACCAGTGCTAATCAGCCCCCTGCAACTACCTGGGATGACTTTACCACTGCCGCTACTTTGATAAAAGAAGGAAGCTATACCTTCAACCGTGCAGGATGGCATGTCATTGATCTGGATACGCCTTTTTACTATTACTCCGGTAACCTGCTCATAGGCGTGGAAACAAACTATGGCGGTGATGGGGCCGGAACCGGGGGTTATCCCAGATTCTATTATACCACAAGTTCCACAGACTTACATCGATATTGGCGAAGAGATGGCAGCGAACCCTCCGGCACCGGATCTCTAAACAACAGGCAGCCCAACTTGCTCTTGCGGGATACTCCCGTATTCAGCAATTATCCCTTGGTTGAAGGTTTTGAAACAGGTCAGGTGAGTAGCACCATGGTACAAGGATGGAGACAGGTAAAGGCAGATAATGTTTCCAGTTACTGGCTGGTCAATTCCAACACGTCCAGCAACCGCGCCCCCCGAAATGGTGAGTGCAATGCAACCTTGTATTTCAACAGCGACACTTGGCTGATGAAGCCATTCCATCTGGTTGCAAACAAATGGTATGTCGTTACATTCTGGGCCAGGCAAGATCATGCAGATCCATCCCATGCCAGTGTGGGTATTTACCGTGGAATGGACGGAAGCATTGCCGGCATGACCAATACCATCCTTGCCCAAACCGGTCTCGTCAATGGAGATTATCAGCGCATTTATGGGAGGTTCATAGCCCCCTCAACTGGCACACATTGGATCGGTATCCGGGGTGTGTTAGACAATTATCCTTGGTATATCAGCATTGATGACCTCACGGTGCAGCCTGCAGGGAATTATAGCGAGGATGTAGGCAGTGCCACCACATATAACGGTCAATACGATTATCCGGCTGTTTACGGTGGATACTGGAAAAACGCCCGTGAGCAGTATATAATCACGGCCCCTGAGATAAGCGGAGGGGCTGGCCTGATTGAAATGCTACGCTTCCGAACTCAAACCGCAGTTGGCTGTGGAGCACTACCTAATTTCACCATCCGCATGGGAACTACCACTGCCACGGAATTTGTCGACGATAAATTCCTGACCGGCCTCATGGAAGTGTATTCCGTAGATAGCTATTACCCAACGGATGGAGATAACATCCATAAATTTGACACACCCTTCTATTGGGATGGAGTTTCCAGCATTGTGGTCGAAGTAAGCTTTGACATGAAGTCAGCATATACACAAAACGCCAGAACCTACTACACAACATACCCATCCGCATATAGGGCTATGTTTTATGTCAGTGATAATATTCCTTGGGACACTGTCAGCACGGGAACCCCCAGCAATAAGCGTCCCAATATGAGGGTGTATTTCGCTGATCCTGTTGCCGGCCCAATAGCTGCGCCCATCCTCGTTTCACCTGTTGACGGTGAAGCTGATCTGCCCAAGACCGGGTTTGATCTCATTTGGCAGCCGGACTTGGTTCAGGGCTCTTTGCCAAGCAGCTATACCGTCTATCTGGCCACCAATCCGGCTACCATCTACAGTGAACACAGTTGGACGACAACCAACCTTCACTTCAACCCTGTCACTGAAGGTGATATGACTCTGGCACTCCGGCAGTATTATTGGACTGTGAAGGCTATCCGGGGCTCTGAGGAGAAGGTGGCAGAACCACCTCAATCCTTTGTGCCTGAAGCGATCGTCGACAGCTATCCCTGGAGTGAGAACTTCGATTCTGTTGCCGCGGGGGATATGCCACCTGGCTGGACTTTGATTACTTCCCAAAGTGGTGGCGATGCGAGACCTTGGAACATCACTGCAAGTTATGGTGCTGCTTCTCAGCCCAATGCTGCGGGAGTAACTTGGCACGGAACATATCCCAAAAATGAGTGGTTGATCACCATGCCTTGTGAGATGCAGGCCGGCCATCCCTACGAGATATCCTTCAAAGTAAAAGCTCCGGGTTGGGGAGGAATGTATGAAGCATTAGCTCTGAAATGGGGCACAGCTCCCACTGCGGCTGCCATGAACAGCAACACAGCCTTGTATGACAATGATCAGATCAGCTTTGAAGATTGGACTGAAATAAGCGTGACATTCACTCCAGCCAGCACTGCCCAATATTACTTTGGTTGGCATGCTTACACGCAAGCCAATGTGCTCTACATCGCCGTGGATGATATCATGATAAACGAGCTTGGGACAGACCTTGCAGTTACCAGCATCAGTGGGCCAACCTACGCCAGCGTCGGTAAAACTGTCAGCTATACCCTGAAGGTGGAGAATGTGGGGCAGACCATTCGCTCAGATTACACCATCTACATCATAGAGCAAGGCACGGGTAACGTCCTGGCAAGTGAATTTATCACAGATGAAATCTACCCCAATGGATATGTGTATCACACCCTCAACTGGACACCCACTGCAGAGGGCAACAAAACCTTTTATGGTTATGTGACTCATCCCCATGACCTCAATGAGGCCAACAACTCCAGTCCCTTGATGCAGGTGACCGTCCATTCCGCAAGCATGAACTTCCTCTACATTGGTGATATTGAGAGCGCTTCGACGATGGTAAATTCTCCCTTCAACGTCTCCAATAAGGATTTCGTTGCGGAGACCGTCTATCTGGCCAGTGAGATCCAAGCTACCAGCGGAACCATCCATGCTGTTGCCTATTATAGCGACTTCCCTTCAGCTCGAACCATTCCCGTGCAAATCTGGATGAAAAACACCAATGTCAAGACCTTGAGCAGCGGTTGGATACCCTGGAGTGGTTACCAGCAGGTGTTTAATGGCAATATCACATGCCCTGCAGGTGTAAGCGAAATCATTATTCCCATCACTCCTTTCAGTTATACAGGTGGAAGTTTGGGCATCCGAACCAGCAAAACCTGGCAGAATGAAACGGTTTCTTCCTACGCATGGCAGGTCACGTTGGATCCAAACTATCCTGGCAGAACCCGCGCTTGTCAAACCAATGATAGTGGCGAGCTGAATCACGCAGCCCCGCCTGCGGGAACAGCGTTTAACCACGTGCCAAACATCACTATCTTTATGGATAGCAATGCCTTGGTTGACAATGTGGCAGCACCCGTGGTGGATCTGACCCTCGTGGGATCTACAGGTGTTCTCCTGCAATGGAATCCCGTACCCTATGCCCATAGCTATGACGTCTTTGTAGCAACAGACCCTTATGACTTCGACCCAACTCCTACATACACAACCTATGGAACTACCGAGGTCACCGTGCCCGCATCAGGAAACCTGAACTTCTACAAAGTCACCAGCAAGCTCTATCGCTACACTCTCAGAGGCAGAGTGAACGTGGATGAATTGGCCAAAAGAAGGTTCACCATTATCGATGAAGAAGCAAGCAGGTTCGAGCCAACTAAGCACGAATTGAAGTAAAGATCCCAAACTAACCCTTAAAGCATAGAAATAGCCCTCAGGTCTTAGGATCTGGGGGCTTCTTTGTGGTAACAGTCCATGTGGCCCCTGCTTGCCACCTTAATTCCACCTTAATTTGAGTAAGGAGGGTCTAAGGTGGGAGGCGGGCAAGAGCCCTGTGAAAAGATACCGTTCACCCACTCCTTCCTTACTTAGCCTCCCGGTGATTACCCGGAGCCTCCCGTAAAAAACCCGAGTATCTCCACGGCATCTCCGGGTGGGTGAGTAAGGGACAAGGGGGAGGAGAGAAAGTTGTTGACAGGTTTAGCCTAAATAAATATTGTATTAACTGAGGTTGCTCCTGAGTTCGTTGGCTAACGGAATAACAATGGCCTTGGGAATAAGGGCTCAATCTTAAGAGAGGATATTATGCTTAGATTAGATGACATTCTTCAGACACTGAAGCAAGAAAAAGAATTCCTGCGCAAGGAGTATGGTGTGCAAAGAATTGGCGTGTTCGGCTCTTTTGCCCGCGGCACCCAAACTCAGGATAGCGACATAGATTTTGTGGTGGATTTTGATAAGGATCTGCCCGATCTCTTTGAGACAAAATACCAGCTCAGACGCTATCTTGCTGATACTTTTGACAGACAGGTTGATCTGGCCAATCTCGAAGCTATCAAGCCCTATGTCTTAGAAGAGATTTCTAAGGAGTTCCGGTATGCATAGAGATGAGCTATCTTTTCTAACTATCAAGGATTCGATCAATAAGATTTTAGAATACACAGCCGACATCGACAGCTACGAACAGTTTGTCCAAGACAACAGATCCATAGATGCCTGTTTGATGCATTTGATAAACATTGGGGAGATGGTCGGCAGACTTTCTGAGGAAACCATAAATGACGAGAGTATTGTGGAGTGGCGTAAGATACGTGGTTTACGCAATATCATAGCCCATGATTATTTTGGTGTGGACTATCGGGAAATCTGGTCAATAATCAGTATTCATATACCAAAACTAAAGAAAGTAGTAGAAGGATTCCTTGGCTAAAATAGGTTTTTCTATAATTCAGTGAACCAGTTCCTGTCTTGCAATTCAATAGTATAGCATCATTGTTTGATCAGTAGCGCCTTCAGCCTCATCCCTGCACCATTTTCTCCCTATATCTCAACCCATTATCCCCTCCAAAACACCCCTTCCTCCATCACCTTCCCAAATAGGTTAAGATTTTTATAGACAGCAAAAGCGCATTTAATAAAATGGTTCTAACCGTGTAAATACGGTAAAAAACGATGGAAAAGGACAATGAATAGCGATACTGATAGTCGTCTCAGCAATATACGCAATATCGGCATCATGGCTCACATTGATGCCGGTAAGACCACGACCACTGAGCGGATGCTCTTTTATTCGGGGTTTCTGCACAAGATGGGAGAGGTGCATGATGGCAGCACTTTTACAGACTGGATGGAACAGGAGCGCGAGCGTGGGATCACGATCACTTCATCTACGGTCACCTGTTTGTGGAAGGATAAGCGCATCAATATCATAGACACTCCCGGTCATGTGGATTTTACGGCGGAAGTTGAGCGCAGTTTACGGATTTTAGACGGAGCGGTGGGCGTGTTTTGTGCTGTCGGAGGCGTGGAGCCTCAGAGTGAGACTGTTTGGCATCAGGCGACTCGCTACAATGTTCCCCGCATCGCCTATATCAATAAAATAGATAGAGTTGGAGCGGATTATCAGCGCGTGATCTACATGATCCATGAGCGCCTTACAGCCAAGGCCTATCCTGTGAATATACCTTTGGGTTCGGAGGACAATTTTGTGGGAGTGGTGGATTTGATTGGCATGAAGCTTTGGACTTTTGATCCGCTCACCATGGGTGATGTGACGCATCTGGAGCCGATTCCGGAAGATTTCCTGCCGCAAGCAAAGATGGCACGTGAGGTGCTGCTGGAAGCGGTGGCGGAATATGATGACGAGCTGATGATGCTGTATCTGGAAGGCCAGCCCATCCCGGAAGCATTGATCCGCAAAGCGATTCGCACCGCTACCATTCATCACGGCTTTATCCCCGTGCTCTGCGGCTCTTCGCTGAAGAATAAGGGTGTGCAGTTGCTGATGGACGCCATTTTGGACTTTTTGCCTTCACCGCTGGATGTGGGTGCCTGCATCGGTTATTCGCCTCAGGATGGGCAGGAAGTTGAGATTTTGCCCGATCCCAAGGCAGCTTTTGTGGCGATGGCTTTCAAGGTTCAGATCGATAAATATGTGGGCAAATTGGTCTACATCAGGGTGTATTCAGGCACGTTGAAGAAGGGTGCGCGCATCGTGAATCAGACCAACGGCAAAAAGGAGCGTGTGGCCAGAGTCCTGCAGATGATGAGCAACCGCAAGAATGACTTGGATGAGCTGCATTGCGGCGACATCGCTGCCTTGGTGGGAACCCGCTTTCTCAGCACCGGCGACACGATCACAGACGGCGATCTGGAGATCAGCCTCAGCAAGATGAACTTCCCGGATTCCGTGATCTCTATAGCCATCGAGCCCAAAACCAAGGCGGATCAGGAAAACCTGGGCAATGCCCTGGCGCGGCTGGAAGAAGAAGACCCCACCTTCAAGGCTCATGTGGATAAAGATAGCGGCCAGACGCTGATTTCCGGCATGGGAGAGCTGCATCTGGACATCATCGTGGATAGATTGCGGCGGGAATTTGGCGTGTCGGCAAATGTGGGCACACCGCAGGTTTCTTACAAGGAGACCATCTCCAAAACAGTGACCATGGAAGAGGTGTTCCAGCGCGAGATGAACGGCAAAGGCAGCTATGCACACGTGGTCTTCAGGGTGAGTCCCATTGGTGATCAGGACCTGCAGGAAGACGAGAAAAACCGCTTTACAAACAGCATTTCGGTGGAAAAGATACCGACTGAATTTCATGCCGGCATCAGAGAAGCAGCTCTGAATGCGCTCAATGACGGACCTCTGATCAGTGGGCATATGGAGCGCGTGCATGTGGAGCTGATCGATGGGGGATTCAACCCCGTGGATTCCAACGAGTTAGCCTTTAAGATTGCCACCAGTTTGGCGGTGGGGGCAGCGCTGAGGGAAGCCAACCCGCTGATCATGGAGCCGGTGATGCTGCTCACGGTGTTGAGTCCGGAAGACTTTGTGGGAGATATCATTGCAGACATCAATGCCAAGCGTGGACGCATAGAAATCTTGAGGCAGCACAACGAATATCAGCAGGAAATCATCGCACAAGTGCCTCTGAGCGAGCTCTTTGGCTATGCTACCCGTGTGCGCTCGCTGAGCCAGGGTCGTGCCGTCTACACGCTGGAGTTTAATTCCTATGAGGTAACGCCCAGCAGCATCCAAAAGGAGATTCTCAGGCGCATTCGAGGCTATGTGGAATAATAATGAGAGGAGTGAGCTAAATGAACGATGTTAGTGATTCAAGGCAGAACAAGATGACGGTCGATTTGAAGATCGATGAGGGTGTCGCTACCATCAAGGTAGACGGTATCCTCAATAGCGATAATGCACATATCATGCAGGAAAAGCTCGACGCCGTCTTGGATTCTGACGCCAAATTACTGGAGCTGGATTTCTTTGATTGTCGCAGCATCAGCAGCACCGGTATCGGCAAGATTTTATTGTTTTACAAGGATTTTATCGGCAGGGGCGGCGAGATCGAGGTCGTTCGCAGCTCGACAACCGTCTATGAGCTGTTTTCCATGCTCAAGATCAACCAGCTATTCACAGTCAATTTGGGATGAGTGAACCCTCCAAACCCTTCAATATCCTCGTGATTGATGATAGCATCAGCATCGTCAAAAGCCTGGAAAAGATGTTGGAACATCATGGGCATCATGTAGTTACAGCTTACAACGCCTTCGACGCTCTGCGCCTGGTGGAGCATAACAATTTTGACCTGGCTATCTGCGATATCGAGATGCCGGGGATGAGCGGGTTTGAATTTATACACAAGATCAAGCAGAGGCTGGATTATGCCATGGACGTGGTGTTGATGACGGGTTTTCTGGAACAGAATTACTACGTTCAAGCCATTCGCTTCGGGGCGGCGGATTTTATCTGTAAACCCATAGAATGTGACGAGTTGCTGGCTACAATTGAGAGGGTGAGGCACAAGCGCGACCGGGTGATCAATCAAAGCCTGTTTTTCAAGAACCTGCATGGCTTCAACATGGAATTTTACATCGATCCGGCTCGCTTTATCAAGTCCAGTCTGGACAAGGCTTTTTCCTTTTTCTTTGAGATCAATCTGGGCTTTACCCGCAGCATTGCAAGCGAGCTGCTCATCTGCATGGAAGAGATGGTCTTCAACGCCATCATCCATGGAGTCTTGCAGCTTTCCGCCGAAGAAAGACAGCTCGGCAACGAGCAAATCCGCGCCTTGGCACTGCAAAAGTTGAGCGAAAATCCGGATGTCTACCGCAATCGCGTGTTACTCAGCATAGAAGTGGATCAGGATCAAAAGCAGATCGTGATCAGCGTGGAGGACGAGGGCAAGGGCTTTGATTTTGAGGGCTGGCTGGAGCACTTGGAAAACAATCAGGAAGTGAATTTGGACAGCCATGGGCGCGGCATCAACATGATCAAACACTTTTGCGATAGCCTCAGCTTTGAGAAGAACGGCAGCAAAGTGAGCATTGTCAAGGAGTTGCAGTGATGGATTATTCGCTAAAAGACTACTACCGAAGCTGCAGAGTGCGCATCTGGGAAGCCGGGATTCCGGAATCTGCCCTGAGGCTGCTCTTTTGTGAAAAGCTGGATTGCGGCATGGCGGAACTGGCTCTGTTGATGAGAGATAAGCAGCTTAGCCGTGACTGGGTGAGGGCATTTGAAGAGCTATTTAAACGGCTGATTCAGGGTGAACCGGTGCAATATATCCTCGGCAGAGCCTGGTTTTGGGGCTTAAAGCTGAAGGTGAGTCCGGATGTCCTGATCCCCAGACCGGAGACGGAACAGCTTTTGGAGCTGGCTTTGCGCTATTGCGACGACGATGACAGGGTGCTGGATTGCTGCACCGGAAGCGGAGCTATCGCTTTGGCGCTCAAAATCCAGCGACCCGACGCTGAAGTTCATGCTTCAGATATCAGTGCTGCCGCCCTGCAAATAGCCCGTGAAAACGCCTCCGATCTGCAAGTGGAGCTCACCTTCCATCAATGTGACCTTTTCCCGGACAATGGGCTTGGATACGACCTCATCGTCAGCAATCCGCCCTATGTGAGTCAGGCAGAGTATGAGGATTTGGAGGCAGTGGTCAAGGACAACGAGCCGGCATCGGCCTTGATCTCTGGAGAAGAGGGTTTGGACCACATCCGGCGCATACTGGAGCTGGCTCCCTCTCACCTCGCAGATGAGGGAATCTTGTGTTTGGAACACGGGGAGAAGCAACAACAACAGATCATCCGTGAAGCGGTGGCAAAGGGATGGGAAGTGGAGTTTGCGGGCCAAGATTTGGCCCAGAAGGATCGCTTCCTGGTCTTAAAATATAATCATCACCAGTAGAGGAGATAACATGGATAGAATTATCATCGAAGAAAGCCGTAACTTGAGCGGCAATATCAAGGTAAGCGGAGCAAAAAATGCCATCCTGCCAGCCATGGCGGTGGCGCTGCTTGCCCCCGGGAAATCGCTACTTACAAATGTGCCTAACCTTATCGACCTCAAGAGCATGGCACATCTTTTGAGGGTGTTGGGCGCCAGAGTGGATTATGACGTCGACAGCATGAGCATCGACAGCAGTGACCTCTGCTTCAACGAAGCGCCCTACGAACTGGTGAGCAAGATGAGAGCCAGTGTTTATGTGCTGGGGCCGCTTTTGGCCAGGCTCAAAGAGGCAAGAGTCTCCTTTCCAGGTGGCTGCGCCATCGGCACCCGACCGGTTGACCTGCACCTGAAAGCCATGGAAGCCTTGGGCGCAACGATAAACATCGACCAGGGCTACATCCATGCCAAGGCGGACGAGCTCAAGGGCGCTGACATCCATTTTGACAAATCCAGCGTGGGTGCTACCATCAATGCGCTCATGGCCGCTGTTTTGGCCAAAGGAACCACCAGGATGTTCAACTGTGCCAAGGAGCCGGAAGTGGATTTCACTGTGGATATGCTCAATAAGATGGGCGCCAAGATCACCGGAAGAAGCACCAAGACACTGACCATCGAAGGTGTGGACAGTCTCTACCCCGTGAAAATGGAGATGATCCCGGATCGCATCGAAGCGGGAACCTTCATGATTGCAGGTGCTTTGAGCACTTCACCCATCACCGTCACCAATTGTGAGCCTGCTCACCTGGAGGCTTTGATGGAAAAGCTGCGTGAGGCAGGCTGTGAGCTGATCGTGGAAGGCAGTTCCGTGACCGTGGTGCCGCCCAAGAAGATCAAACCCGTAGACGTTGTCGCCGTGCCACATCCCGGATTTCCCACCGACTTACAAGCCCAATTCACCGTGCTGATGACTCTCGCAGACGGAACCAGCCGCATCGAAGATACCATCTTCCCGGAACGCTTTATGCACGTGGCGGAACTCAACCGCCTGCAGGCAGATATCAGGATGGAAGGCAATGTGGCTGTGGTGAATGGCGTGGAAGCGCTTGGTGGAGCAGAAGTTATGGCCACCGACCTGCGCGCCAGTGCAGCCTTGGTTTTGGCGGGACTGGTTGCCAAAGGAAAGACCACCGTTTCCCGCATCTATCACATCGATAGAGGCTATGACAGGATAGAAGAGAAACTGGGTGGCTTGGGTGCCAAAATCTACAGAGAAAATGCCTGATCTGATTCTGGTAACCGGAGGAGCCGGCTTCATCGGCTCGCACCTCTGCGAAGCCCTCTTGCAGCAGGGGCAGCGCGTTCTTTGTGTGGACAACTTTTGTGACTTCTACTCACCTGCCACCAAAGAGCGGAATATCGCTGCCTGCCTGCAACATCCGCACTTTACCCTGGAGAAGGCGGACATCCGGGACAGGGAGGTTATGAAAGACATCTTCGAGCGTTACCAGATTTCTGCCGTCATCCACCTGGCAGCCATGGCGGGGGTGCGTCCCTCACTGCTGGATCCTGAGCTCTACACCCAAGTGAACGTGATGGGCACTCTCAATCTGCTGGAGCTCTGTAAGCAACACGGCATCAAGCACTTTGTCTTTGCCTCTTCTTCCAGCGTCTATGGCAACAACACCAAGCTGCCTTTTGCCGAGGACGATCCCGTGAACGAGCCGATCAGCGTCTATGCCGCCACCAAAAAGGCGGGCGAGCTGCTCTGCTACACCTACCATCATCTCTACCGGATCTCGGTGGCGGCTCTGAGGTTCTTCACCGTCTACGGCCCCAGACAGCGGCCGGATTTGGCTATCCACAAGTTTGCTGCTCTGATGCGGGAAGGCAAGGAGCTGCCAGTCTTTGGAGATGAGGCCAACAGCCGGGATTACACCTACATTCAAGACATTATCCAGGGCGTTTTGAGTGCGCTGGAATACACTAAAACCAGCTGCGTCTACGAGGTGATCAATCTGGGCAACGACCGCAGCATCGCCCTCTCTGACCTGATTGCAGACTTGGAAGAGGTAACCGGCCTCAAGGCAAAGCTTGAGCATTATGCAGACCAGGCCGGCGACGTGCATCACACCCAAGCCAGCGTCACAAAGGCCGCTCAGCTATTGAATTACAAACCTTCTTTTGACTTTCTGTCGGGACTACGGCTTTTCTGGCAGTGGTTTACCAAAGGAGAATAAATGTTTTACCTACCCACCAAAATCGTGTTTAAGATCGAGGCGGTAAAGGCTGCCGCAGAACAGCTCCGAGGCTTTGGCAAAAAGCCACTTATCGTGACCGGAGCCAGGAGCGCCATCGCCTCCGGTGCGCAGCAGGATGTGACGGCTTTATTTGAGGACTATCAGGTTTATGCCGAGATCAAGGAAAATCCGGAGCTCGGCTCCATCATGCGCGGTGCAGAAGTGTTCAAGCAAAGCGGCTGTGACTTCGTGATCGGCATCGGCGGTGGCAGCCCACTGGATGCGGCTAAAGCCATCTCCGTCGCCGCAGCAAATCAGCTCGATATAGACCAGCTCTATTCCACCCAGCTTTTCCAGAAAGCCTATCCCATCGTAGCTATCCCCACCACCTCGGGCACCGGTTCGGAAGTGACGCAATTCAGCGTTTTGAGCGATGAACGTAGCGGCAAGAAAGCCGGTTGGGGGCATCCCCTGGCTTTCCCTGTGCTGGCTTTGATCGACCCCCGCTACACCCTGAGTCTAAGCAAGGAAGTGACCCAAAACACCGCCATCGATGCGCTCAGTCACCTTTTGGAAGGTCTTTACAGTGCGAACCGTGAGCCTCTCTGCTTCCCCATGATCCACAAAGGAATAGGCCTGATCGTCAAAAACCTGCCTCTGGCTCTGAAAGACCCAGGCAACCTCGAAGCCAGGACTGCTCTCTCGCAGGCGTCCATCTACGGAGGCATGACCATCAGCCAGAGCAGCACCAGCCTGCAACACTCCATCGGCTATCCGCTCACCAGCGAATTTGGCGTGCCACACGGCTTGGCAAACGGCATCGTGATGAAGCAGATCATGAAGCTGTATAAACCCGCGGTGCATGAGCTTTTAGATGAAGCTTTCGGCTCTTTCCACTTCAACATGGAGAGCTTTTTCTCCTGGCTGGATGACCTGAACCTGAACGCAGACGTCCAGATCACGGAAGAGTTTATCAGCCAAAGAGTTCCCGAAGTGATGAGCAGCCGCAATATGCTCAACAACCCCCTGGAAGTGAGTGCAGAGCAGATAGCGGATATCTTCATGAGCTTGATGTAGATAGCTCGCCTTTTAGCCGGGCAACAGCATCCCTTTGGTTCTCCTACTTGAGAACCCTAATCGTCATTGACAAAAACCCCTTGTCTTTTTTAGTGTAATCTCATGATCACGACCAGAGACCTCCACGCAGGTTATGAGAACAAGCTCATCCTCAAGGGCTTGGATTTGCAGCTCATGCCTGACAGTTTAAGCGTTTTAGCAGGGCCAAACGGTGCGGGTAAATCCACCTTGCTTTTTGCCCTGCTGGGCTTCTTGCGCCCCAAAAAGGGGGAGATCGAGCTCTTTGGCAAAGCATTGACCAAATACACGCGTCCGGAGCTGGCCAAGCTCATCGCTTTCGTGCCTCAGGAGAGCTTTTTCCAATTTGACTACAGCGTCTTTGACATCGTGATGATGGGTCGCTATCCTTACCTTGGCTTCATGCAATCCTGGAGCAACAAAGACAAGGAGATAGTGGCTAAGCTATTGGATGAATTGTATTTACAGGATATGAGCGACAGGCTCTATTCCTCGCTGAGCGGCGGTGAAAAACAGCGGGTGCTGATCGCCCGGGCCTTGGCGCAGCAGACGCGCTACATCTTCCTGGATGAAAGCCTTTCGGAGCTGGACATCAACCACCAGGTGGAGATCATGCAGCTCTTGCGTAACATCAATAGAAAACAGGGGATAGGCATCCTGTTGGTATCCCACAACCTCAATCTGGCTGCCAACTATGCGGATGAGCTGGTGTTTTTGAAGGATGGCAGGCTCCTGGGAAGCGGC
>JAKOXG010000006.1 GCA_029781115.1 Candidatus Cloacimonadota bacterium | reverse complement strand
CTCCGTCTTCTGCGAGTGTCCCAGGTAAATAGTCCAATCCTTGTTGTTGGCTATATTACCGGACGAGTAGAAGAAGCGGATCTTGGTGATCTCTCCAGCGTAGTTGATTTGAGATTGGGTGTAGATCTGCTGAGAATATGTGTAGCCATATATCCCTCGGATGGGATAATAGGCGGTGGTAGCAGTTCCATCACCCACTTGGATGGTAACTGCATGATTTAGGCTGATTAGACTCAGCATCAGAGCTAGTATGACGAATATCAATAAACGCTTCTTCATGATAACTCCTATTCTTTATGTAGCCTAAAGACATTTTCAGGGTTTAATTCTTCTCCATCACAGGCGAGCTTTGCTGCGATTTCTAACAGCTCAGCTCTTGCATCTATGAATCTTTCATAATCCTGAGCTATTTTCTTCTTGGTTCCCGGACTATCAAGGTCATCGTAATCCACTTTAAGCTCTTGTATTGGGATCAAGTGAGTTCGCAGCCTTCTTTCTATCTCAGCTTCCCCAAGATCACAATTATCTGCTCTTTCCAATAAGTACTGCATGGGGTTTTTATCCGATATAGTTCTATTTGTTTCCCATGAAATCAAAGCGCAATTAACAGCACTTTGTCTCTCGTTGCGAGTTATATCTGCTTTGCGTAACAGTGCGGCAGGAAACAGATGGTGATACTCCCTTTTGGGGATGCTCTGCTTAGTTGCAGGGGTGCTGTCTGCGATATCGTAGGCTCCGCATTTGATCTGGAGTGCGAGCAGACCTCTGCCCAAGATAGTCCTGGTTTTGGGCCAAGGTGCGTCGGCTATGATCTCTTTCACCGGCACAGGATAATCCTGCTCATTGAAGATGGGGATGTCCTTATGCTCAGCCTTGCCAAGAATACAATCTCTTATCTTGCGGAAATCTGAGTAAGAGTTCGTAGCAGTTGTCTTCTCATACCTGTCTGTAAGGAACGCTTTCCACATATACTTTTTGATCAGAAGCCTAGCGTTACCTAATTCATCTGCACCCTCCGGTAAGTATTTAGTTAGTGCCGCAATAACGGGTAGGGCTGTATACGATGGAAGTCTCTTTTCATCATAAATGTGTTCTTCTTCCAGAAGATCGACCAGCTTGGTAAAGCAAGATTCCAAATCAGCCCAATCTTTCACTAAGTTCTGATAATTTATTCTGGTATAACCTGCTTTATTTGGTGGTAAATCCTGTAGTAAAGCAACCGTGTCCAATACTAATTCTGGCAGCTCCGCATAGTCCATAACTTTTGGAACTTTCTCAGATAGTGAATCAACCAACTCGTGCAGGGATTCTCCAGAGGCATCTTCCACAAGTGCCACAACTATATCATAGGCAGTCAATTTGACCGAGCTGGTATTAAGCTTAACAAATACGTCCAGAGCTACATCCTTTTTAGTAGTGGATGGAAGCAGTAAGTAAGGAAGGTTAAAATGCCTAACTCGATCACGTAATTTGTCAATCAGATCATCAAGAAACTCTCGTATATCTTCATTTTCAGGAACTGCTTTTTTGAGCCAATCTCTCTTTTTTCTTGCTATATCATATGGGCGGAATAAACTAACAGGGACTAATCCTCTATCCCAACATGCTCTGGGTTCTTTTATCCATATTGGATATCTGTTGCCGTTTTTCTCATACGTAGACTGAGATACCACTTCAATTTCATTATTGTCCAAGTATTGAGACACACTGGCACTAGTATTGATAGCTTC
Source organism: Candidatus Cloacimonadota bacterium (assembly GCA_029781115.1). Taxonomy (GTDB): domain Bacteria; phylum Cloacimonadota; class Cloacimonadia; order Cloacimonadales; family Cloacimonadaceae; genus UBA3900. The sequence continues at coordinate 190,082 of JAKOXG010000006.1, read as the reverse complement.
GATAACAAATGAAACGAAAAAAGTACGCTTGTCATAAAGATCATGCAGGCTTTTCCACATCGCAGTAATCCGTTGCTGCCCATCTAATAATTGCTCAGTCACAGTTACATATCTTCCTTGCGATGGCGATTGAGTTCCGGCCAAGTTCCTGCTTGGAAATTGCTCTTCTCCATCAACTTTTAAAATAAGTGCGGCTCCTGTAGGTAAACCTTTGAGCATTGAGCGCAGTAAGTTTGATACTTCACTGTGTGTCCATGCCTCATCTCTCTGAAATCGTGGCAGAGTTAACTGGCCTAAATCAATGAGGTTGAACCATTCATACAAAGGTCTGTTATATGCTTGCATAGGTCTGTCTGATGCTTTCATGTTATCTCCTTTGGTATATCATATGCTTATTTGGGTTATCTCTTTGGTGTTGTTCCCTAATGTCGTTTCTCTGTTCCTAGAATCACTTTTTAGTCCTGATTCATGTCACTTACGATTGAACAGTAAAAAAGCAGCCAGGGGCAAGATCTCATTAGAGCTTACGGGGCCGTCGAAAGCTCTTTTAAGCTCCATTTTGTCCATATAGGGCTTTCCTTTGGCATCCAGGATGTTGCCCTTTTCGTCCAGCTTTAAGGTGGGTTCACGACTGAAGTTGCCGAGGAAAAACTCATTTCCGCGCTGGACTCCAAGCCTTTTACCTCTGGCGTCGTATAATGTGCCAGCTTGGACATAACCTAACTTTAGGTAGATGTCCCTGCCATATTTCTTGAATTCTGCCATGATTAACTCCTTTGTTCTTTTGATGTTCTATGATTTGTTTTTAAAAAGCATGCTGAGGGAGTGCATGAAAGCCAGATTTGGATTCGATCCTTCAGATGGGTTGCCTTGGCCTCGGTTGGCAACTGCGCCTGGCTGAAGTGACGTTTATTAGTCAATATGCCCCTGATCCGCAGACACACCTGTCCTGAACAGTGGATAGGATTATTCCTGAACAGCGCGTGTTCAAGAGTCTGCCACTCTGTGGGGGCAAAGTCGTCGGATGCTAAGTTGTTTGCTACTAAAGCAGTACTATGGCAATATTCGGGGGGGGGGGGTGGAGGGGGTAAATAGAGACACACTTCCAGCGCGGCTAAAAGCCCTAGCTGGTCTGACTTCCGGCTTTGTGAAGCTCCTGAAATTCATTATGTCTCCTTGGGTTAAGTAATCTTTAAAAGACCAATGCGGCCAAGAGCCAATCGTGATCACAGCTCTTGGCATTCTCAGTCTCAGGTGCGAGAATATTTTTTCTCATGAATAAGTCAAGAGGTATTTTGATAATAGTATCAGATTATCGGGTAGATACGGCCAGTAGTGCGGGTTTAGGCGGTGGTGGTCAAGTATGGTGGCTTGTAGGGTAGGTCGCCGTATTGCCGTTCGCTAGAATGCAGGGGAAATCAAGCTGCGCCTGCTGGCGGCGCTTCGGTGAGCGCCGGCTACCCTTCTCGGTCGCTATTGCAAGCGACCATACAGAGTATCTGCCGGCTACCTCTTCCTTACTGAGCCGCCCGGTGATTACTCGGAGCCTCTCGGGAAAAACCCGAGTATCGCCGGCGTATCACCCTGCGGGTAAGGAGGGAGGAGGCGAGCTTCGCTCGCAGTAGTGAGTAGTGAGTTGTGAGTTGTGAGCGGCTGCGCTGGTTGTGGGAGGCCTTCGGCCAGTAGTCAGTAGTCAGTTGCTGACGCATGCTTTGAGGATGCGTGTGACGATCAGTACAAACGGCGGTTCAGCGACCGCCCGTACACGCAGGTTCGGGATGAGCCCGTACCGCCAGTTCAACGTGCAGAAGCTAAAGGAGAGGGGGAGAGAACTTCGCATGTTATAGAAATACGTGTGGTTGTGGTATGGATGCGGATTGTTTTGGGGACGAATTGGGGAAGCAGGCAGCACCTGCTGGCGGCGCTTAGGCGAGCGCCGGCTACCCTTCTCGGTCGCTATGGCAAGCGACCATACTTGCGGCGCTACGGCGACCGACCCTACACGCGGGCGTCAGCTCTAACACCTAAAACCTAATACCTGGGTGAAGCCCTACATCTCTTCTTTCGCTGCTACGATCATCTCTCTGATATGGTCTGCCAATTCCCCTTTTCCATAGTAGATGGGATCTTCCGGAAAGATGGGCGGCAGCAGCTTGATCTTGATCTGGGCGGCGTTGATGCGATTATTGATCTCAAAGGCTTTGTAGCTGTCTTTGATGGCAAAAGGCACGATCACCGCTTTTGCCATGAGGGGCAGCTTCAGGGCTCCGGCTTGAAAGGGGCCCACCTCATCGCTTTTGCTGCGTGTGCCTTCTGGGAAGATGATCTGCGGATAGCCGTCTTTGATCACCTCAGCTGCCACTTTGAAGGATTCGATGGCAGAGCGGGGATCGCTTCTATCGATGAAAACGCAATTGATGATCCGCATCCATTGGCTGAGGATTGGGATTTTGAAGAGCTCTTTTTTGGCGATGAAGCCCACCGGCTGGCCACTATATCCCAGGAAAGAGGGGATGTCAAAATTGCTTTGATGATTGCCCACAAAGCAGATACGCTCACCCTCGGGGATGTTTTCACTTCCGGAAAAGCTCACCTTGCTGCCCGTGCTGCGCACCACCGTTCTGCCCCAAAGGTATCTGGCACCAAGGGTCATCTTGATAAAGACCTTCTTGCTGAGGCAGTATTTTGCAAAGAGAAACACCGGCAAAGCCAGCAGCCAAAGCAGCATATAAAGAATCAGACAGAGTGTCCATAGTAAGGTCTTGATAAGTGCAAACATAGCCATCCTTTAGTAGCTCAGCGTCACCCACTCGTCGTAGATTTCTTTGAGTGAGGTGACCCAGGCGTTATGATTGAGTGCGTGGGAGATGGTTTTCCAGTACAGACGGCCGATGCCAGGGTATTCGATAGGGTCAAAGTTGGTATTGTGCCATAGCAGTGAGAGGTGTGATTGGTAGCCTGCTGCAAGCTCGATCTGTCTCTTCAGGGTCCGTTTTGCCGCCCGGTAGCCGAGGTTCATCGCTTTGGGCGAGAAAAGGGTCGTATCCATCACGATGAGCGGGATTTCCAGCACGCGGAAAGGTCTGTTTTCTTCCAAGTTGAAGGGGAAGAAGGGGAAGGAGACTCCAGCCCGGAAGCCGATATTTTCCCAATACCCCAGCGTGGAATCGAAGCGAATACCTGCATTTTCCAGGATGGTGAAGCTCTTCTGATAGTCAAAGTGCAGATAGTGCGTCCGAAAACCTTGCGGATCAAAGCCCAGTTCGCGCAGCGCAGCAAGCTCCTGCTCCAAGACTTCGGCATCAAAGGCGGATTCCGGCGAGCCGTGCAAGCCCACATCCCGCCCCTCCAATAGGTCAAGAATCTGCTCTCTATACTTGGTATTGCTCAGGTAGTTCTGCCGCTTATCCTCATAATCCGTCTTACCCATCAAAAACCAGGTGGACTTGACCTCCATGCTATCTTCTTTGTCCAGAATGTGTTTGATATACGTGGGGCCTCGGCTGGTGAAGGTCTTGTGGATGCCGTGCCCGATGAGTTTCCACAGTGCCCTGATCGGTCTTTTGGGGAAGGTGCGCAGGTTGTGAAAGAGGGTGGTGAGCTTCTGTTTGGGAGTCCAAAAGTGCCAATAATCCACGTCATGCGAGAGACTTACGCAAAAGTCCATCTCTTTGTTCCAATGGATGTTGCGTTCAAATTCCGGGATGTATTCTCCCACCGCCCAGAGTAAGAGCTGGCAATACACGTCCACCACGGGTATTTCGGTGAAATTCCATCGATACTGCAGGGATTCCCGATAGTCCACCCTTCCCATTTCGGTAGTATGAAAACCGAGGATGTATTCATGCCAGCAGGTGAGGAAGTAGAACCCACTGGCTATCAGGTCTTTATGGATCACGCAGTGGTCTGTATCCAAAGAAAAAATCTCCCCTCCCCGGGAAAAGAGGAAGGGGATATATTCGTTTTTATAACGGAAGAAATTCACGTCATCCAGCGGGTAAAGCTCCCTGCGCTCAAAGAAATCTGCCGTGCCATCCAAAAAGTTGATCTTGATGGGATACTGGTTTGAGGTCGGATAACCATAGTAGAGATGCGTCCCTTCGTGATGCGAACCATAGTAGAAGGTGGGGTTGAGGCGCAGGATGTAACAGTAAGTCCTGAGCACAAACTCCGCCTTCGGGATGTAGAGGCGCGGCACATTGAGCAGGATGACGATATTGGGATATTTTTCCATCTACGCCTTGGTTTTGGGCTTATTTTTGCGGGGTGCCGGTTTAGCTTTGGTGGGCTTGAGGCCACCATCCAAGACCAGCTCCAACACTTCGCTCACGTGGCTCACATAGTTGATTTCCATGCCTTGCATGATATCATCTTCAAAATCCGCCATGCCGGGCTTGTTCTCCAGTGGCAAAATCAGCTTTTTGATGCCGGCTCTCTTGGCAGCCAACATCTTTTCCTTGATGCCTCCCACGGGCAGCACCTTGCCTTGCAGCGTCACTTCGCCCGTCATCGCTATATCATGCTTAACCGCTTTGTTGGTGAGCAGTGAAGCCAGCGCGGTGGTGAGAGTGATGCCGGCGGAAGGGCCTTCTTTGGGAACTCCACCTGCGGGGAAGTGGATATGAATATCCTTTTTATCGAAGGCATCTTCGGGTATGCCCAGCTTCTCCTGATTGGCTTTGAGGTAGGAAAGGGCAATGCGTGCAGATTCACGCATCACTTCGCCCAAAAGACCGGTGAGCACGATGGCGCCCTTGCCGTTCATCTGCGTGGTCTCGCAAAAGAGGATTTCACCGCCATAGCTGGTCCAGGCAAGTCCTGTCGCTACACCAACTTCCGGCTTGCGATTGGCGATCTCCAGGCTGTATTTGCGCGGGCCTAAATAGTCCGCCACATCTGACGCTTTGATCATCAACCTCAGCTCTTCTCCGGAAGCCACCCGCTTGGCTATCTTGCGGAAGATGGAGCCGATATTCCTCTGCAGGGTGCGCACTCCAGCTTCCCGGCCATAATAGCGGATCAGCTCTTGCAATGCACTCTTGTGCACCCTCACGATGGAGGTGTTCAAGCCGTTGTTATCCAGCTCCTTGGGAATGAGATAGTTGCGCGCAATCTGAATCTTGTCATGCTCCAGATAGCTGGTAAATTCGATGATTTCCATGCGGTCTCTCAAGGGAGGAGGGATGGTATCCAACGAGTTTGCCGTGGTGATAAACATCACTTCCGAGAGGTCAAAGGGCAGGTTCAGATAGTTGTCCACAAAACTGTTATTCTGCTCTGGATCAAGCACTTCCAAGAGTGCTGATGCGGGGTCGCCCCGGAAGTCTCTGCCCAGTTTGTCGATCTCATCCAGCATAAAGACGGGGTTTGCCGTGCCCGCTTTTTTGATCTCGGTGATGATCTTGCCGGGCATGGCGCCGATGTAGGTGCGCCGGTGGCCTCTGATCTCAGCTTCATCGTGTATTCCGCCCAATGACATGCGGATAAACTTCCTGTCCAGAGCGCGGGCCACGGATTTTCCGATGGAGGTTTTGCCGGTTCCGGGAGGACCCACAAAGCAGAGTATCGGCCCCTTCAATTGGCCTCTAAGCTTTTTCACCGCAATGTATTCCAAGATCCTTTCCTTGGGCTTTTCCAAGCCATAGTGATCCTTGGTGAGCACGCTGTTGATCTTCCTCAGATCCAGCCTGTCTGTGCTGTAAACTTTCCACGGGACTTTCACGATCCAATCCAGATAATTGCGGATCACGCCATATTCACTGGAGGCAGGCTGCATGGTACCAAGCCGCTCCAGCTCGTCAAAAGCCACCTCTCTCACGTAATCCGGCAGATCGGTTTTCTCGATCAAATCTCTCCACTTGAGGATTTCCTTGCTCACCTCATCGCTTTCGCCCAGCTCGCGGCGGATGGCGTCCATCTGCTCCCTGAGGTAATAGCGCTTTTGGTCTTCGCTCATTTCAAGCTGTATATTGCTGCGGATATGATTTTCCACCCGCATTTGTTTGATCAGTTCCGCCAGACACTCGTTCAAATAGGCATAGCGTGCCTTCAAGTCTACCAGTTCCAACACCTTCTGGCGATCCTTGATCGGTATCTCCAGATTTCCTGCGATGATGTCTGCCACCCTGCCGGCCTGCTTGATGTTGGAAAGCCCGGCGATCATTTCTCTATTGACCATATTTCCTTCAGAGGCGATCTTATCCAACAGCTCAATGGCTATATTGCGATAGGCGTGCACCTCCGTGTCTTCCGTGCTTGGCTCTCCCACGATCTCCACGTCAGCCATGATGAAAGGCTCGATTTGAGCAATCTTTTGCATGCGGATACGTGAAGTACCCTGCAAAAGCAGGCTGATGGAGCCATCCTGATTGCGCAACATACGCAGGATGGTTACCGCAGTGCCATAGTCATGCTGACCTTGTTCCGGAGCCTCTTTATCCAGGAAGAAAGCCAAGGTTTTATCGTTGGACAGAGCATGGTCTATTACAAGTTTGGATTCCTCATCTGCCACCACCAAAGGCATAAGCAGAAACGGGAACATCACCACGTTTCCCATATGCAGTACTGGCAGAGTTCTGGGGATCCTGCTGCTTCTATCTTCCAATTGTTATCTCCTATAATTGTTCTTTACCATTAATGATAAGCCATTTAGCCCTAAAAACAAGTGCTATTGTGAGATGCTTCGCTTTCTACAAGCTGCCCGAGCCTGCACGATATGCCTGTATCCAACCCCCTTGTTACAGTTCCAATTGTTTCAGGATTTCTGCTTGTATTTCCTTGGGGTCGAGCCCTGCTTGCAGAATGTATTCCGAGGTGAATCTGCCCGGGGGGCCTTGCATCAGGAGCACGCGGTCGGAAAGCAACAAAGCCTCGGAAATATCGTGGGTTACCAGGATGATAGCGGAGCCCAGCTCTTTTGATATTCCTTTCAGCCAGAGTTGCAGCTGTCTTCTGGTGATGGCGTCCAGATTGGCAAAAGGTTCATCCAAAAGCAGCACCGGCGCTTCCGTCATCGCAGTTCTGAGCATGGCGGTACGCTGCTTCAATCCACCGGAAAGCTGCCAGGGGAGATGCTTAGCATGCGTTTCCAGGTTGAAGATGGGCAACAGTTTTTCCAGACGCTGCCTTGCCTCTTTGAGGTCTCGCTTCTTGATCTTAGCGGGCAGCAGCGCATTTTCTGTCACATTGAGCCAAGGGAAAAGCAGGTCTTCCTGCGGCATATAGCCCAAGTAGCCACCCTTGCCGGTGATCTCTTCATCCCGATGGAGGATGCGGCCGCTATCCGGCTTGGTTACGCCTGCCAAGAGCTCCAAAAAGGTGCTTTTGCCGCAGCCACTGGCGCCCAGGATGCTCAGAAATTCGTTTTCATAGAGTTCCAGGGAGGCATCTTGGAGTATGAGCTGCGTTTCTCCATTTACCCGGAAGGATTTGCTCAGAGATTGAGCGGTTAAAACTGTCTTCATTGAGGCAGGAAATCGTTTGTAAACATCTTGTCCGCTTTGACTCCGGTCTTGATGATCCGCTTGGTATAGAGCCAATCTACAAAGTTTTGCCACACCTCGTGTCTCTGCTGACCCCAATAGGCTGCGTCGGAGGTAAATTCGTCCTTCAGGTAGTCCAGGCTGCGGTAGATCTGCTCCTTGTTGGTCGCCAGCTCCGGCACCTGTTTCATCAGGATGTCTGCGGCATCTTTAGGGTTTTCAATGGCGTAGTTATAGCCCTTGGCCACCGCTCTCATAAAGCTTTTCACCAGCTCAGGTTCGGCTTCGATGGCCTTCCTGTTTGCGATCAATACAGGTGTATAATAATCGAAGACCGGGTTTAAGTCTTTGACCGGGATATAATTCAGCGCTATGTCGCGTCTTTGAGCTTCCACACCGTCCCAACCCCAAAATATCCACTCGAAATCCGCATCTTTACCGATCGTGGAAAAGAAGTCCGTGACGCCCTGCAATACCTTCACATTCTCATAGTTGGCACTATCTGCCTGCATCACAGAGCGCACAATCTCCATCTCTGTAGGCCAGCCTGAGGAGCCGTAACGCTTGCCCTCGAAGTCTTTAGGCCTGGTGATATTCATGCTTTTCAACGAGGCAAAGCCGGAGGTGTTGTGTTGGATAATCGCCGCCAAAGATACCAGGGGAATGTCCTGGGTGCAAGCATGGATCACGCTTTCCTGATAGCTGACTCCAAATTGGGCATTGCCTGAAGCCACGATCTGTTCCGAGCTGTTTTGTCCGGGCTGGATGATGGTCACTTCAAAGCCTTCTTCTTTGAAAAAGCCTTTTTCCAAAGCCACATAGAGGCCGGTGTGATTTGTGTTTGGCGTCCAATCCAGTACCACCTTGATCTGGCGCAATTCTTTCTGCTCTTGGTTGGATTTGCAATAGGATACAGACAGGATGATTGAGATAGCAGCGAGGACGATGAATGCAAAGTTTTTGGTGAAGTATTCTTTTTTCATGGGTGTTTCCCTCCTTTATGCTCTGGGGTGGTAGAGCTTGTGTGTTTCGATCAGGAATTTGGTGTTTACATGCGTGTAAATCTGCGTGGTATTGAGGCTTGCATGCCCCAAAAGTTCTTGCACTACTCTGAGGTTTACACCCGCCTCAAGCAGATGCGTGGCAAAGGAATGGCGGAAGGTGTGAGGCGTAAACTCCTGCTTGATGCCCGCCACTTGCGCAGCCAATTTGAGTATCTTCCAAAAGCCCTGCCGGCTGAGGCGGTCGCCTCTGTTATTCAGAAACAGGTAGTCGCTACGCTTGAACTTCAGGATTGCCGGTCTATGTGCAGCCAAATAGAGGTCAAAAAGATTATCCAAGCTGGATACAAAGGGCACCAGACGTTCTTTGCTGCCTTTGCCGTGCACCAGGATCAACCTCTCGTCCAGGTTCAAATCCCGCAGGGTAAGCCCCAAGAGTTCGGAGATCCTCATCCCCGTGGCGTAGAGCAGCTCCATCATCAGTTTATTGCGGTAATCCAAGCTGCTTTCCAGGGGCAGGCCGTCCAAAAAGCTGATCATGGTATCCACATCCAAGACGTCAGGCAACTGTTTTCCCACCTTGATCTTGGGCACTTTATCAAAATCCATCACCGTGGGATGGTCGGTATCAACCAAATAGCCAAAGAATTGATGCAGCGAGGCACGTTTCCGGGCCAGGGAGCTGGATTGCAGGCCAAGATCTGCCACCTCATTGAGATAGGCCACCACCTCTTTGTGGGTGATGTTTTTCACCGGCATATCCGTAAACTCCAGAAAGTCTTTCACATCCTGGGTATAGGCAGTGACGCTGTTGTCCGCCATGCCTTTTTCCACCGTGATGTGGAAGCTGAAGTCTTGTAAGACGCTCAGATAGTCAGGTTTAGGATTGTTCACCGCTCTGATAGTTTGGCGCTTCTTTGGTGATGCGGACGTTGTGGGGGTGAGATTCCCTGAGCCCGGCGGGGCTGATCTCAATAAACTGTGCATGCTTCCTCAAATACTCCAGATCCGCTGCACCGCAATAGCCCATTCCGGAGCGTAAGCCGCCCATGAGCTGGAAGATATATTCTTTGATGGGGCCTTTGTAGGGGACCATACCTTCGATTCCCTCAGCCACGAGCTTGCTCTCATCCTGAGTGTTTTGGAAATAGCGTTCGCCACTGCCGCGCTTCATGGCGCCGATGGAGCCCATGCCGCGATAGCTCTTGAAGCGGCGTCCATTGTAGATAATCATCTCGCCGGGGCTCTCGTCAGTTCCGGCAAACAGCGAGCCGATCATCACTGCTGAAGCTCCTGCGGCCAAGGCTTTTACGATGTCGCCCGAATATTTGATTCCACCGTCCGCGATCACAGGAATACCATGATTGTGACCCACTTCAGCACAATCATTCACGGCGGTAAGCTGCGGAACTCCGATGCCGGCGATCACTCTGGTGGTGCAGATAGAGCCAGGCCCAATGCCAATCTTCACGGCATCAGCACCCGCATCTATCAGAAATTGAGTAGCCTGAGCTGTAGCCACATTGCCGGCCATAACTTCACAATTCACATGCTTTTTCACGTTTTCCAATGCCTTGGCGATGTTGATCTGATGCCCGTGTGCGGTGTCGATCACCAACAGGTCGACACCCTGTTTCACCAATTCTGACGCACGCTCCAGGTAATCACCTTGCACACCGATCGCTGCGCCCACCAAGAGCCGTTCCTGTGCATCCTGAACGGCATGGGGATACTCAATCCGGTTGCGGATGTCCCTCACAGTCAGCATGCCCATCAGGCGGTGTTCCTCGTCCACCAGGAGCAGCTTTTCTATCCTGTTTCTTTGCAATAGTGCCTTGGCGTCGTCCCAATTGATGCCCGGCGCAGCGGTGATCAGCCTGTCTTTGGGTGTCATCAAATCCCGCACCTTGCGGCTCATATCGGTCTCAAAGCGGACGTCGCGGTTGGTGAGTATACCCACCAGCTTGCCGTCTTCGATCACGGGGAAGCCACCAACCTTATACTCTTCTTTCATCTTGGTCACGGTGCCTAAAGAATCCTCTGGCGAAACGGTATAAGGTGTTGTAATCACACCACTTTCGGCTCTTTTTACCAGTGTGACTTCCGCTGCCTGTTCCGCGATGGTGAGGTTTTTGTGCAAAATGCCGATGCCGCCTTCCCGGGCGATGGCGATGGCCAATTCGTGCTCTGTGACAGTATCCATCGCAGCGCTCAAAAGAGGTATACGCAGAGCGATGTTTTTGGTGATTCGGGTTCCCAGATTAACTGATGACGGCAGGATGTCTGAACGTTGCGGGATCAAGAGTACGTCGTCAAATGTGTAAGATTTTCTAATGTTCAACATGTGTAATTCCTTGTGAATGGGCTAAATGGCTGTTTTCAAAAAAGACCCAAGCACTTGCCCAGGTCTTTTCATTTTACGATTTACGGTTTGTTGAAATTTAGGGGTTATTCGTCGTCTTCTTCGGCTTCAACTTCTGCTTCGTCTTCTTCCTCTTCATCGCCGAGCTCGTAGACGTCGATATCCAGAGAGCATTTGCTCAAATCGGGATAGAAATCATCCACATATTCTCTGATGGTGGCTTCGATGTCGTTGTGTTTTTCCAAAGTCTCTCCAGAAAAACCGGCACGGATGGACATGGTGTTGAAGCTGCGGTTGATGGCCAGTTTTGGCTCTTCGCCATAAACGTTTTTCAAAAACTCGGGCAGGGACTTGGCCAATTTGGCGATGCCACTGAGACGCTTGTAAGTCTTGAAGCCAAAGTGGGTTGCGAGGACTGCGGCTGAGCCTATTGCGAGTCCTTTCAAAATCTTTTTCATCTTCATCTTGAACTACCTCTTGATATTTTTATTTTGTTATTTATAGATGGATTTGATGCGACCCCAGCTCCTGTTTTGGATGGAAAGGGGCTGGTGAATGGTGGTATCCGATGCATCTATGGGATTCAGGGAAAATTCGCTAAAGCTGTAAACCACCACGCCCACGATGCTGGAAAACGTGGTGCCCACGCTGGGGGAAAGAGCTTTAACTTTGCCAAAAGTGCCTGTGTTAACAGCGCACTGGCCGCTGCCATCAGTGATGACAAATCTGCCAGATCTGCCTCTGATGCTGCTCACCTGTGCACTTACAACTTTCACATACACACCCTCATAGGCTTCGGCCTCTTCAGCTCTGGAAAGCTGACCCGTGGTGAGCAATACAGGCTGAGGAAGACCACAATTCCTATCCAAGACCCTGAAAGAGCTGATGTCCGCCAGGCATGTCATGCCAAAATGCTCATGAACTCTGCCTTTGACCAAGACTTTGTCTCCCGTAGAGGGACGATTGCGCTTGTCCGAAATAAAAATGCCCCGCCATGCACCGCCTATGGGCTCGGAGATGAAATAGCCGCCGGAAGTGTAATCCGTAGCGGTCACAATCCCCTCCAAGCTAACCTCTTTGCCCACGTAGGGTGAGGGGTAGCTGTTGTCCACACCATTTGAGGTGGTAAATTGGACATCATAAATCCTGACGGCCCAAGCTGCTACGCTCAGGCTCAGAATGCTTAGGAGTGCAACTAATATCTTTTTCATTCTTTACCTCTACGGAACCAATAAAACTAAAGGCATCGATACTGTCAAGAAAAATCGACACAAACAGTGTGATATTTTCATCACAGCTAAGCTAAAACCGCTCTAAGATACTGCGTTGAACAGCATCGCTGCCCGTTTTGGCTCCTTATAGTGTTACTTCAATTACAAGTCACTACATACTTCCCCTGCACATTTTATTCCAATCATGCATATTTTCTCATACAGCATCACCGACTCAATGCGCATTATCGTTTTACCCAACCCGATGCTCCCGATGGTTTTGACTTTCCGCAAAGCTCAATTCCGACGTGTCAGATAGCCTGAAATGAGAAAACACTTGACTTTTATCACCAGCGTAAAAACAATGCAACAGGTTAGCCGAACAAACATAGACGTGAAAAAAGAGGAACTTCAACATGTCACCCAATAACCAGATAAACAATAAGTTAGTATTTACACCAGCATTGGCGGCTCAATGTTTTTGGCCTATACCCCTGTTCTGTCCAGGGGGTGGTTTATCATGAGTATGCGTATGCAAAAAATGATATTCAGGAGTTCAACATGAGCTTATTGAAAACACTTAAGAAGATTGGAAATGCCGTCATTGATGAAGCCATGAAGCAGCAAAGCAAGCAAATGAGAAGTGGCAGCAGGAATCCGGCAACCGGCAGAAATGAAGTCCCAACTATTGGGGGCAAAACACTCAGAGAATGGGAAAGCGGATGGCAGTATGTGGGCTATCTGGACAGCATCGACTTGAGCCGCTACTCCTCTTACGTTGGGCTTTACAAGGCCGAACTGGATGGAGAAGTAATGTATGTCGGCAGGGCTGTCGAGTATTCCAATGGTGGCATCAGGAAGAGATTATCCGACTACACCAGAGCATCCGATAGTGCCCGAAAGCACACCTCAGGACGTCTCATGCACGCCAATGCTGCTGATCTGAAGATCTATCTCTTGCTGGTTGGCACGGATGAGGAAGCAGTGGCAGCGACCAAACAGTTGGAACGCTACTTTATCGGCAAATACTCCCCCGCCTGGAATAAAGTGTTCAGATAGCAGGGCAACACTCGATTGAGTGCAATGATTACAAAGAAAAGCATTGACTTATTTCGCAAGGTGAAAATGATTGCCAAAATCGAAAATAAGGCGAGGATTTTGTGAGAAATCAGGCTTTGTACCGGCAATGGCAGATGCTGCACCTGATCAATCAGCATCGTCTCAGTGGCATCTCCAAGGGTGAATTGGCCACCCACTTTGCGGTGTCCAAGAAAACCATTGCCAGGGACATTACCAATCTCTCCTCCTGCGGATTTCCCATCTATGAGGATCAGGACATCGAGCGGGGAAATCAGGTTTTCTACTACTTCACCGAGAATTATCGTCTGCCGGATTACACGCTCAATTACGAGGATATCCTCAACCTCTCATTGGCCAGTAAGCTTTGGGAGGAAGCGGGTTTGGTGACCGCCCAAAGCATCAAAGGCATCCTTACCAAGATCGAAACCAAGCTGGATAAATCCATCCTGAAGTTTTACCGTGATGTGCAAAAGGCGATGCTCAGCGACAGTACCGGGGTTCTCTCAGATTCTGACTCACTGCCCGAAAAGCTGAGCTTGGTGCTGAAAGCGATCCTGAATTATAAGATGATCTCCTTCGACTACTACAGCGTGCAAAACCAAAGGCACAGCCACAAAGAAGTCTCGCCCTTGGCCATCAAGTATTTCAATCACAACTTCTACTTGGCCGGCTACTACAAAAAGATAGACCAGGTGATCGTCTTTGCCCTCAACCGTATGGATGAGATCAAGCTGAGCGACAAACCCCAACAAGAGGTAGATTTTGATTCCGGCACCTATTTTGACAGCGGTTTTGGCATCTATACAGGGGATGTGTTCCAGGTAAAGCTGCAGTTTCTGCCGCCCACCTCGGATTACATCGCCGAAAGAATCTGGCATGCAGAGCAGAAGCTTACCCGCCTTGAAGACAAATCAGTGATCCTGGAAATGCCTGCCAATTCACTCAGCGAAATGAAGAAGTTTGTGCTGAGCTATGGTGCCAAGGTGAAGGTGTTGGAGCCGGGGGAGCTGAGAGCTACCATTCAAACTGAAGCTGAATCAATCACCAAGCTCTATGTTACCAAGTGATCATTTAACATGAAATCAAGATAAATACAATAAGGAGCAACAAAATGACAAAGAAAATCGAAGACAAGATGGGGACATTCATTGACATAGTGGATTCATGCAGTGGGATTGTCAATTCAGACCCAGAGAGCACAAATGAAACTCTCGTTAATGTGATGATGCAAAACACTGGTTGCAGCAGAAAAGAAGCTCAGAAGAGTATTAACGAGGTAATCAGAACTGTGGATCGGATTGAAAACGTGTACAATGATTTAAGGGATAGCATGAGCAAAGGCTCAACCAGGGAAGAGTGGCTAATCGCAAAAATACAGGGACTTGATACTTCCAAAACTGGCTTGAGTATGAACAAAATCCTGGTCGATGTTGGCCGGGAATTGAACGTTCCATCGGTATCAGAAGATGCTTCTCTATCCGATAGTGACCTCGGGAACATTAGGGAAACGGTCATTATCCAAGATATCGTGGACACTATGCAAAACACCAATTTCTTGGAACCAAAAGCAGTAGAGCGTGTTGAAGCTATTGATTTCAAAAAGGAAATCGTTGCACTCAGAGACTACTTTGACACTCCACTAAACAATGATAAAGATCCGCAATACGTGAAAGCAGTTTCCTCCGCTGCCGTAATAGCAAAGGAAAAAGGAATGCTGCCTGAACAGTTTGACAAGGTCACAAACAGTCAGTTGACAATGATCGTTGATCAAGGTATGTCAGCCGCGAAAGCCGTGTACCAGGTTGGTACGGGAGAAATCAATCCCATTGAAGCTCAGGGGTATATCCTTAACCGGAAAACTTCAAAACTGGGTGCTGTGATTGAGGATTTCTGTGCTGAAGCAGGCGAGAATATTGGTGCTAACATAGGTGCAAGTGTTGGCTCAATATTTGGCCCCGCAGGATCGTATGTAGGATCAGAAATCGGTGCCTTCGTGGGAAACGTTGCTGGCAGAGCGGTTGGCAAGGTGATAACCAAGGGTGTAGAAGTTGTATCTAATGTAATTACAAGTGTTGGTAACTTCATATCCAATGCTGCAAGTGCAATTTCAGATTTCTTCTTTTCCTGGTAAGGTGGGTGCTTCATGAATACAACAGAGATAATATTGGCTCTACTAAGCTCAACTGTAATAGCAGCACTGATTTCAGCTTTCGTGTCGATACTAACTCATAATAAATCCAATAAACTGAAGTATGTAACTGAAGAGAGACAAAGGTGGAGAGAAGAGTTAAGGGCGGCAGCAGTTGAATTGAGAAGAATTGGAAACGCCGACAAAGCGAAAGAGAAAAAGGAAGATAAAGAGCAAGATAAAGAGAAAGGGAGAGTTTGTGCAAGTGATATCAGATTTGAGACTGTGGCAGAAGCCAAGACCTTCTTTCAGGTCAGATTGAACCCTTATGATGACGAAGACAATGAACTGTTGAAATTGATTGTAAAGCAAGAAGGAGAGCAAGAAGAGAAGATATCTGATGAAAACTTGAACTATCTGTCTAAAGCTATATCTTACCTGCTTAAACATGATTGGGAGCGCGTAAAGCAGGAAACGTCAACTGGAAAATTAATAGGGATTTGCAAACTGATCCTAGTGCTGGTGATATCTTCCTTGGTTTGCATGCTGCTTTGCCCTTCAGTGATCTATACTACTGTTCAAGCCTTTGAGGAAGGTGCTACTTATGTAATAGATACCATGTCAGTCTTGTGTATAATTATTCTTCTATTACTTCTTTTAACAGCAAGATTGGTGTGGATAGGATTTAAGCCGGTTTGGCAGAAGTGTAAGAAATGGATATCCACATCAGATGATTGCGTAGTTCAGTACATAGGAGAAGTTTTGAATATACCACATAGAGAAAGTATAAAAAAACAGGAGAAGAAAAATGGCAAAAACGATTAAATTCAATCTCATTCTGGACGGCCAGCAAGTCCGTAGCATCAAAGACCTTCAGGAGAACTTTTGTGTCGAGGACATAATGCGTCTTTATCAAGATGGTTTGTTGCAAAAATGGCTCAAAGTCAGAGGATACGATGAAGAACTACAGCAAGTTGAGGCTATTAAGAGTAAGAATTCTGTGATAGTTGAGTTGATCAAGATATTTAAGATAGAAACCAATGAGAGTGTGATTGAGGAGAGCTTGTATTCGCTTGAATACCGGGCAAAAAGAGAAGCAGAATTACAAAAATGGACTAAAACAGGCAGCAAAATAGAACGGGCTATCGATGGCTATCATAAAGGTTACGAGACATTGAAGTCAAAACTGATTGAACACAAACACGATATGGCGTTTTTGAAAGCAACTACCAAGGAAATATCTGAAAACTACAGTAGGTTGTTTCAGCTTGATAACACCCGATTCTACCATCAGTTCACGCGAGATGCCCCACTGATGATTTATGCGATATTAATGAATTCTACACTGCGTGATTTGCTTTTACAAAATGAAGATATCCGCAAATCATTGGTAAAGACATTCAAGATTACTAACAGGGATGAAGCAAAAAGACTTATTTGCCCAAAACTCGATAAGGACAAGGCTTTCGATGATATGATGCAACGAATTGGACTGCATATCTTTACCGGTGAAACAAAATCATATTGGAAGGATCTGCAAACAGAAAAAACCAAAGTTCTGATAATCTCAGTGCCTGGCACTTCCATTATCAGAAGCGCAAAGGACAAACTGGAGGAGATTACATCCACAAAAGCCAACGGTAAATTTCTCATTCTTGACGGTTTGGTATACAAGTCGTCAGACAAAGTTAACCCAATTGTGTACTTGGAGATATGATGACCGAGCAATTGCAATTGAAGAAACTTGCATCATATATCGATGCACTGAGGCCCATCATTTATGTCCCCACCTTTGACTTTCATGCTTTTGACGCAATAATAGAACAGCTCAGTAATGAGTCCAAGGATATCAGCGTTCATGAGTATAATGAGGGCTTGGGTGAGGTTGACTTTAAGACGAAGAAGAGCAATTTAAGTTTAACACTTGATAAATTCTTAAGGTCATATACTCTTTCTCAAAAGGGAACTAACTTTCTGGTTTTAAAAGATGTCCACAGCAGCATATCCAATCCGGTAATCATCAGTCTGCTGAAGTCAATCGCCCTCAGAAACCTACATGATCCCGATTACAATGTGACTATATTTATTGTGTCCACCGTCTTAACCATTCCACCCGAGCTTGAGCAACTGATAACGATCTTCGAACCACCGCTTCCCTCCCAAGCCGGAATCAAGGACTTGATCATTAACTTCGCCAAAGCAAACGACTTCAATATTGATGAGGCTTTCTCTGAAGAGTTGACCTGGTCTTTGAAAGGGTTTTCCGAATTTGAAATCACGCAAATCTTAAACTTGGCTTATCAAAACAGCGGCACAATCGAAGCAGGAGACCTGAGCTTGATCATCGAAGAAAAAGAGCAGATAATCGCAAAATCCGGTGTTCTTGAGATATTGAGACTTGATGACTCTATCGACGATGTTGGCGGGCTTGATCGCATGAAAGATTGGCTGAGAAAGAAAAGCCAAGTTTTGGACAATCTCAATGAAGCTGTAAAGTATGGGGTTGATATACCCAAAGGGCTGATGATCGTTGGCATGCCCGGCTGCGGGAAGAGCCTTACAGCCAAGGCAACGGCAAAACTCTTTGGCGTGCCTTTGATCCGTCTGGATGTCGGCAAGTTGCTTGGTAAATATGTCGGAGAAAGTGAAGGCAACATGCGCAGAGCTATCAGCATAGCAGAAGCTATCAGCCCGTGTGTGCTTTGGGTTGATGAGATCGAAAAAGCATTCTCCGGTATCGGGCAAGCTGGTGGCAGCCATGAAGTAACCACAAGACTATTTGGTTTCTTCCTAACCTGGCTTCAGGAAAAAGATAATACGGTATTCGTGGTTGCAACTTCCAACGACATCTCTATCCTTCCTCCGGAATTCTTGAGAAAAGGAAGGTTTGATGAGATCTTTCTGGTAGATTTCCCCAGTGCTGACGAAAGAAAGAGAATCTTCGAAATTCACCTGAAAAAGCGTGGAAAGTGGTCAACGGATATCGATGTGATCCAGTTACTGCAGAAAACCAAGGGTTTTAGTGGAGCGGATATTGAATCTGTTGTTAAGAATACCATCGAAAATGCCTTTCTATCTGGGAAAAAGACTATTAGCACCGAGGATTTGATCAAAGAAATCAAAGATACAAAACCAATTTCTAAATCTCTGAAAGATAAGATCGAAGAGTTGAGAAAGTCCTTGGAATTGATTGATGTCAAGAATGCAAGTTATGAATGCGACAGTAATGAATCCTCATGATAGCCAATCAAGGGTGCCCTACATGTTTTAGAATATTGGTTCTTATGCCCCTGATCTGTCCAGGGGCTTATTTATACTGCGTCCAAACGATGGATTTGGCACGGAAAGCCGGCCTGTCCAACGTTTATAAACAGCAAAAGGAGTAACATATGCTAAAGAAATTCCCATTCAGTATTATTGAAAGTCCCAATAAGACGAGAAAGAGAATACGCAATCTGCTGCGAAACGCTGAAAGTGCTTTCAAAGAAAAGGTATACCCACTGCCCGGCTCGGTAGTTTTATGCGATCTTGTTGAAACAGAGTATCATAGCGGCATTTATGTGGGCAACAACCGGATTGTGCATCTCGAGGGTAGCGGAGAAATCCGCTGCGTATCTCCCGAGAGGTTTCTAAGACGTCTGGGCGGTTTTACCGAAGCCAAAATTATCTTTGTTTCCTGTGATTGTGATGGGGACCCGGTGGGTGACGACGAGACAGCAGAACGTGCCCTATCCATGGTTGGTAAGAGCAGAGATTACAACCTGGTTTTTGACAATTGCCATCAGTTTACCTCGGGTTGCCTCACTGATGACTTTGAAAACGCTGACAATTTCACCTGGATGTTGAAGATGACAGCAAAGGACTATCTGGGAGCTGAAAAGTGGCTTTTGTGGAAGGGATACGACAAATCCAGCAACATTATTTCAGATTTGCTCGATGACACGATCATAAGAAGATAAGACTTCTGCAAATTCTTTATCCCCCTGCCCCTGATCTGTCCAGGGGCTTTTTTATACTCCGCACAGGTGTTGGATTCGGCACGGGAAACCGGCCTGAGAATCCCACCATAAGGAGTATACATGGATAACATGAAGAAACTACTGATCGAGAAGTATGAGGAGATCACGGGTTTTGAGCCCATCGAAGAGGATTATATGCCCAGGATCAGGAAGATGCTTTCCACGATCTGCAAGGGGCGCTACACCAAGGGGCAGATTGTCGATAGCAACGACACCAGCATCTTCAGCAATGGCGCTTCCGGCATGGTTTTCACCACTGAGGCGCTGTGTGTGAAGGATAAGGGGAATTCCACCTCTCAGTTCATCGCCAGGTTCAAAGACATCAGGTATTGCAGCATGGATGAAGACAGTTTTTTGGGAGTGGATATTTCTGCCCTCAAGCTGCATATGCGTTCCGGGGCGGTTTACCGGCTCAGCACCACTTTGGATGGCATGGACCTGGAGCAGATGCAGGAGTGGATCGAGTATGCCATGCAGCTGCATAATCAGGATGAGGAAGCTGAGGATGGCCAAAGCTGCGATTCTGATTCAAATGACGAGGCCGATGCCCCGGAAAGAGATTCTGAAGACGCAGAAGATAAGAAGGACACGCCCCAAGGGACTGGCAACGTCGTGAGTTCCCTTATCAATAGTGTGAAATCAATTACAGATAGCATTATCTCTAAATTTGAAGCTGATGATGAAACTGACTATGAGGATGAATCGGACACTGATCTTGAAGATGAAGATGATGATTACGACGACGATGCCTCAGAAGAATTAGACTGACAGACCGATGATCCCCATTTTGCAGCGTTTGCATGACGATTACAACAATGGCTTGCCGGCCTCTGAGCTGACGATGCCAAAGCGTGCTTATCCATTGGTTGAGACCTACCTGCGAGCTTTGGTCACTCAGCTTAGCTTTGTGGAGGCGATCACGACAGAAAGGCGGGATGAGTCAATGTTGCTCAAGTTCGTTTTCCGAAGAAGTGGGGCAGATACCGAAGTCTGATTATTTGGATTAGCCAAAACTATGGGTTGTTAGGACCGTAAGTGAGACACTCGCCCGGTTTGGAGATAATGCCCAATCCAAGCTGGGCGAGTTCATTTTGAGGCAAGTAGCTTTAGCAAAGAGAGTTAGCTATTCCAGCAAGCTATAATATCCACATTATCCAAACTCCGTAGTTTGCCCAGGACTTTGCTGGATGACGCTGCCGGTTTTACCCGACAATTTGTTTTCATGAACCAGAGACTGGCGCAAATATTGACTTTCCACCCAGGTCAGCCACTTCCAAAAATATGCCTTCGCTCCCACTTCGCTCTTCCTCCTAACTGCCTGCTTTCTTACTCGTTACTTGTTAGAGGAGCAGGAGAGCAGCAGGGAAGGAGTTGGGAGTCCGCATAGAATGGGCATTTGAGGAGGGTCGAAAGTGGCAGTATTGCCTGACGAGATTGCTCTTTGAGGTAAAATATTGATTTTTGTCCGGGGATTTCTGCATTCGGATCAGGGGTAGGAACTCCTACTATTTTGGTAGGTGATGAGCGTGGCATCTATTTGCAGTTTTGGTGACACAAAAGAAAACCGGGCTCCCGTATACACGAGAACCCGGAACTTATTGAAAGGTAAGATGTAAGCTTTAGAAGTCCAAGATCAATTCCTGCACAGGGCAGAGCATCAGGGCGTTTTGGCCTTCATATTGTTTCCAGAGCTCGTAGACCTGCTTGTAGCTATCCTCGATCTCCAGCGCCATTTCAGGCACGAAGGCTTTGGTCAGCGAGATGGGTTTCATATTGATCTCGATGGCGTCCTCTTTGCTGGTGGCGTCCACAAGCTGGATTTCGCCAGTGATGCCGGTGAGTTGCCGCATGTGCTCAAGCGCTTTGTCCATGCCGCCCAAGTCGTCCACCAGACCACGGTCATAGGCTTGTTTCCCGCTCCAAACGCGGCCTTGCGCATATTCATGCACCTGAGCCAGGCTGAGGTTTTTGCGTCCGTCGGCCACCTTACCCACAAAGCCTTCATAAATCAGTTCAATCATATCTGTCATGCGTTGTTTTTCGGTGTCAGTCCAGCTGCGGAAGGGGTTTGGGAAGTCTGCATTCTCGCCTTTTTTGACGGTTGACCAATTGATGCGGATTTTGTTGAACATTCTTTCCGTGTTGAATCCCAGGCCGATCACACCGATGGAGCCGGTGAGGGTTGAGGCTTCGGCAACGATCTTATCTGCTTTGCAGGAAATGTAATAGCCACCGGAGGCTGCCGCACCGGCCATGGAGACTACCACGGGCTTTTTGTTTTCGGTCTGTGCCAGCGCCAGTTCGCGCAGGATGATGTCGGAGGCTTGGGCTGAGCCGCCACCGCTGTCCACTCTGAGGATAATGCCTTTGTATTTCGGGTTTTTACGGGCTTTGCGGATCAAATCCACAGTGGTTTCGGCGGCGATGGTTTTGCCGGGTTTGCCTTTGCCCATCACGATATTGCCCTTGGCGTAGATGGCGGCGATTTTCTGGGCCGGTTTCTTGTGCCAGTTGTAGTCATGATAGTTGGCCAGCTGCTTGCTTTGCTTCTTGAAGCCAAATTCAGCTTTGAGCAGCTCGGGCAGTTCGTCCTGGTAAACCAGTCCGTCCACAAGTCCTTTAGCCAGCGCATCTTGAGCGTTGAAGTAGGGGCCTTCGTTGATGGCGGCTTCCACGCTGCCGACCAGCTTTCCGGCTCTGCCTTTGGAGATTTGGGCGATGAACTGATCCAGGTAGGTCTGCAAAATCGAGTCGTAGACTTCTCTTTCCGCCTCAGTTATGGAAGATTCGGTGAAGATGTTGCCGGCACTTTTGTATCTGTGACTGCGGAAATTGAGCACTTCAATGCCCAGCTCGCTGAGGAGATCACCGAAATAGGGGCTTTGGATGGCCAGGCCTTTTAAGTCCAGGATTCCCATGGGGTTGAGCCAGATTTTGTCTGCGATGGGGGCAGCAAAGACATAGCCACCGTTGGAGAGGTTGTCATAGTAGCAGGCCACGTGTTTGCCGGTGGCTTTGAAGGCTTCAAATGCCCGCGTCAGCTCTTGCATCAGCGCAAAGGAGGTGGCAAAGGAGGGGTTCACCAGCAGGATGCCTTCCACGCCGGGCTCTTGTGCCGCTTTCTTGAGTTCTCCGATCACTTCCTCCACGCTGCGGGTGGTGGAATCGAAGACGGTGAAGGGGCCGACCGAGAAGGTGGGTGTTTTGTAGCTTACGATGCTGCCGGAGAGCTTCATATTGTGCCATTTGCGGGGTGCAATGCCCAAAAATGGTTTGTAATCCAAGGTGCCAATTTGAGCGTAGTCTACGGTGTAAGTATCACCCTTATCAGGCTTGAGAATGTGGTTACCCAGATTTACCTTGCCAAAGCGCAGGCTAAAACCGAGCGTGGCGTCCTTGCTGTCGAGATCGTAGGAAGCGCCAATCTTGAGGCCATTTACAATTTCTGTGTTGATGCCCAGCAGCGGGTTCTTAAATTCTCTTTTGGCGTTTACGACCAGGGGATCACGGTTGTAATTTACGTCAGCGCTCAATTCCAAGCGGTGTGCCAGGTTGGAATTGAGAAACTCCAAAGGACGTATTGAAGCGCCAAATCTGTATGCGGGGGATTGTTTATAGGGGTTGTCCCACACCATGGCCAGCGATAAACTGTTGTGGGGGCGGATGGTAACACCGCTTCTCAACCAGCTTTTGCTGAACTTGGAATTTCTCCAGCTATAGCGGGTGCCGATGTGGATGTTTTTGGAGATGGGTCCATCACCGAGGGGATTTCCAAAGGCCAGGTTGTGGTAGCTGACGTCGTTTCGATTTTCGTAGGTATATGCAAAGCCACCGGGGGCAAAGAAGATCCAATGCTGCTTGTAAGTATCTTCTTCATCGTAGCTTGTGCCAAAGCCAATACCATCGGCAAAGCTAATGCCCAGCAGAGATGGGTTGACGTAAGGGGTGAAGACGTCATCGATATTGGCGATGGAGTGCATGGTGTTTTCGGGGTCTACATATGCTTTCTGTGCGCCCAAGCTAAAGCATAGCAGGATAAGGAGTAGCGTGGTGCAAATGAACTTGATATCTTTCATAATAGGCTCCATACTCATTTTCGAGCATGAAAACCTCAGTGCGATAAACTGTCAAATAGTTTTTTCTTAACCACCCAGAAGGGCGCACCTTTGGGGCTGCAAAACTGCAAATGCTTGAGTGGGAATCTTCAGCCTGCGGGAGGGCGGCAAAACGCAAAGCAATTGCTTGACAAATCTCCATCCCTTGGATATTTTGACATCATGGAAAAGCACGGATTGACTAAACGCAACATCATCGCCTTGATAGACTGTAACAACTTTTACGTGTCTTGCGAGCGAGTGTTTGACCCTTCCCTGGAAGGCAAACCCGTGGCGGTGCTGTCCAATAATGACGGCTGCATGGTTTCGCGCTCGGCAGAGGTCAAGGCTTTGGGCATTCCCATGGGTGCGCCCGCATTCAAGTATGAGGGCTTGATCGCCAAGCATGGTGGCACCTTGCTTTCCAGCAATTATGCGCTTTACGGGGATATGTCCATGCGGGTGATGCAGACCTTGGAGCAGTTCTCGCCCAATATCGAGGTGTATTCCATTGATGAGGCGTTTATGGATCTGAACGGCTTTTCCCATATGGATTTGGAGGCTTATGCCACCGAGATCAGGAACACCGTGAAGCAGTGGACGGGGATTCCCGTTTCGGTGGGGATCGCCTCTTCCAAGACTCTGGCCAAGGTGGCAAACCATTGGGCCAAGCGGGTTCCGGGCTTTAAGGGCGTGCTTTCTTTGCTGGATGAGGAGCGCTTGGAAAAGGCTTTGAAGCTGACGCCTGTGGGCAAAGTGTGGGGGATAGGCCGGCAATATGACAAGTTTCTCCGGCAATGTGGCATCGAGAACGCCTGGCAGCTGAGGAATGCGGATGAGAAGTTTATCGACCACTATCTGACCAGCGTTGGGCATAAAACCGTCCTGGATCTGCAGGGCTATCACGCCATCGACATGGAAGAGATGCCGCAGGATAAAAAGAGTATCCTCGTTTCGCGCTCTTTCGGCAAGCAGGTGGATTCCCTTGAGGAGCTGCAGGAAGCTGTTTCCAGCCATGTGAGCACCGCGGCTCAAAAGCTGAGGCAACAGCATAGTCTGGCCGCCAGAATGATGGTCTTTCTTGCCACCAATCGCTTTAAAGAAGGGCCTCAATACAGCAACAGCAAGCAGATGGTGCTCTCGCCGCCCACGGCCTACACTCCGGAACTGATCAAGCATGCCATGGAGCTGCTGGAGGAGCTGCATCTGCCAGGTTTTGAATATAAGAAGGCGGGCGTGATGTTCAGCGAGCTGGTAAAAAGCGACGATGTGCCGCTCAACTTTTTGGAAACCAATTACTTGGATGATAAGCGCAAGGTCCTGATGGACACGATGGACAAGATAAACCGCAAAAACAGGCGGGGGACGCTGTTCCTGGCCAGTTGCGGCACCAAACAGCAGTGGCAGATGAGAAGAGTGCGCCTGAGTCCTGCCTATACCACGCGCTGGAGCGATCTCCCAAGGGCGAAATGAATATCTGGAAGACAGTCAGAGAGCCCGTCGAGGCCAAGATAGTGATCCGGCGATCGCACTTCATCGCTTGGGTGACGCCTTTACAGGATAAAGATGAGGCCATGAGCGTGATCAACGACAGGAGCAAAGATTTTGCCGATGCGACGCACAATTGCTGGGCTTGGATCCATGGTTTGCAGCGGGAGGACAGTCACTATTCGGATGACGGCGAGCCGTCCGGAACAGCCGGGAAGCCCATGTATAATGCGCTGATGAGTGCAGGGCTCACCAATGTGGCGGCGGTGGTGACCAGGTATTTTGGTGGCGCAAAATTGGGTGTGAGAGGCCTGATCGACGCCTATGGGCAAAGCGTGGAAGCGGCTCTGGCAGAGGCGAAACTGGTGAAGGTCATCCCCATGCAAAACCTGAGTGTGGATTGTGAGTATCCGGAAGCGCAGCAGTTGCAGGGGCTTTTGCCCAGATTGGGCGGCAGCGTGGAGGATGTAACCTATGATGTCAGAGTGAGATTTAAGATCAGCGTTCCCGAGGCATCACTCGGGGAGCTGTGCGATTTTTTGGATTCAAAAGTCCATTCCAATGGACTCAGTTACACATTGGAGGATTAAGATAAATGAGAATAATAGCGATAATTACCGTGCTGCTATTTGCTTTTGGAGCTCTGCTGGGGGCTGATTATCAGCTGATCGAGAGCAAAAGCGGCAAGAGCATAAGCTTGGCAAAGATGGCAGCCAAGCTCAAGAAAGCGGATGTGATCTTCTTTGGAGAGTTTCACGATAATGCCACCATCCATGAGCTGCAGGCGGAACTTTTGCCCCTGCTGTATCAAGCCAAAAAGCGGCTCATCGTCTCCTTTGAGATGTTTGAGCGTGACGTCCAGCCGGATCTGGATGCCTATCTGGCAGGCGAGATCACGGAGGAGGAGTTTTTGGAGCGCAGCCGTCCCTGGCCAAATTATGCTACAGATTACCGTCCCCTGCTGGAATTTGCCAAAGATAAGGGGCTGAAGGTGATTGCGGCCAATGTTCCCAGGTGGATTGCGGGGAAGGTGGCGCGGGGTTCGCTTACTACTTTGGAGGATCTGGATACGGATGACAGGATGAATGTGGCCATCACTATCGATACTTCCGAAGGGGCTTACAAAAACAATTTCCTGGCTACCATGCAGAATAATGGGGTGCATAACCGCTTTGGTGACGAGCAGCTCTATGAGCGGCTTTATCAGGCTCAATGCGTGAAGGACGATACCATGGCGGAAAGCATTGCGCAATATCGGGAACGCTATCCCAAGCATACCATCATCCACTTCAATGGCGACTTCCATTCCACCAGATTTCTGGGAACGGTGGAGCGGCTCAGAAAGCGCATCCCCAAGGTGAAGGTTGCAGTGATCAGTCCCCTCTATGCGGATGCCAAGCAGCGCGTGTCGGCAAGGAAGCAGGCAGATTATATCATTAAACTTAATCAGAGCGAAGAGGAGGTGAGTCAATGAACCGCAGAGCCGTATATGCCGGACGCTTTTATCCGGGTTTTGCCGGGGCTTTGAGCTCACAGATCGAGAGCTGGATCAAGTCTGCAGAGCCTAAGTCCACAAAAGAGAAGACGATGGCTTTGGTGGTTCCGCATGCGGGATATATGTATAGCGGCGCCATCGCTGGCAGGGCTTTCAATGAGATTTCCGGCGAAGAAGTGGATGCCTTTATCATCCTCCATCCCTCGCATCATGCTGCGGGATTTGACTATAGCATCTCGCCCTTCGATGTGTATGAGACGCCGCTGGGAGAGCTGCAACTGGATGAGGAGTGCTATGCCTTCTTCACCGAAGGACGGGATGGGCACAAGACATGGCTGCGCTATCATGAACAGGAGCACTCTATGGAGGTGCAGCTGCCCCTGATCAAGTATTTCTTCCCGGATGCGAAGGTGTGTGCTGTGATGTTGGGGAGTCAGGGCTATGACAACTCCCTGATGATTGCAGAGAAGATAGATGCGCTGCTGCGGCAGACTAAGCGCAGGATCGTGGTGGTTGCTTCCACAGACCTCTCACACTATCATCATGCCAGGAAGGCGGAGCGCATCGACAAGCTTTTGGCCAAAAAGGTGCAGGATGGGGAGATGGATGAGCTGTGGGAACTGATCTGCGATTCCGAAGTGGAGGCCTGTGGCATCGGCGCCATCCTCAGCGTCATGGCTTTGAATAAAGCCTGGCCTCAGAGCAAGTTGCAGATACTGGAATACACTCACTCCGGCGAGGTTTCCGGAGACAACAGCCAGGTGGTGGGCTACCTCACAGCCAGGCTGTATTTGGAGGAAGAATGAGGCTCAATGATGAACAAAAACGTGCCCTGATTGCGCTGGCAAAAGATGCCATCCTGGCTGTTTTTGAGCGCAGAGCACCCAAGATGCCGGAGGATGAAGCTTTCCAAGAGAAGCGGGGGCTCTTTGTGACCTTGACTATGGATGGAGAGCTCAGAGGCTGCATCGGCTACATCAAACCCTACAAAAGCATTGCGCAAAGCGTGGCTGAAATGGCTGTGGCTGCTGCATTTGACGATCCCCGTTTCCCGCCACTGAGGCGTGAGGAACTGGATGAGATACAGATAGAGATCTCGCTGCTCAGTCCCCTGGTGGAGCTGAAGAGCATCGATGAGATCCAGGTGGGCAGAGATGGCCTGCTGCTCCAGCATCCTTTTGGTTCAGGTTTGCTCTTGCCTCAGGTTGCTACGGAATACAATTGGGATAGAGATACCTTCTTGCTGCACTTGTGTGATAAGGCGGGAGTGCGCCGGGGCGCTTATAAAGATAAGGGAGCCAAGCTATTTAGCTTCCAGGCTCAAGTTTTTGATTGACAAAAACGGTGCCATATAAGAATTGTCTACGCTAACGATTCTGCGGGAATAGCTCAGTTGGTAGAGCGCAACCTTGCCAAGGTTGAAGTCGCGGGTTCGAGTCCCGTTTCCCGCTCCATTTTGAGGCGACATAGCCAAGTGGTAAGGCAGAGGTCTGCAAAACCTTTATCCCCGGTTCAAATCCGGGTGTCGCCTCCATCTTTTTTACCCTGCCGGAGTGGTGGAACAGGTAGACACAAGGGACTTAAAATCCCTCGAGTTTATAACTCGTGCCGGTTCAAGTCCGGCCTCTGGTACCAAGCGGGAATAGCTCAGTTGGTAGAGCGCAACCTTGCCAAGGTTGAAGTCGCGGGTTCGAGTCCCGTTTCCCGCTCCATTTTTTATATGCCGGAAATCCACATTTAAGAGACTGATTTTATGCAATACCAAGCTATTATATTCGATCTGGATGGAACGCTGATCGATTCCATGCAACTGTGGCGTCAGGTAGACGTCGAATTTCTCACCAAACGCGGCATAGATGTGCCTGCTGACCTCTTTGACAACATTCCCGGAGGCAATGGTTTTATCCAAACTGCGCTCTATTTCAAGGAGCGGTTTGGCCTTGATGACAGCGTGGAATCCATCATGGATGAATGGACTGATATGGTGGGCAAGCACTACAGCAGCGATGTGAAGCTCAAAGAGGGTGTTTATGACTTGTTGCAGACCATCAGGGAAAATGGCATCAAGATCGGGCTGGCGACCAGCAATTCCCTGCATCTGGCACAGACCGTCCTGGAGGCAAACGGCGTCCTGAGCTGGTTTTCCGCCTTCTCCACCGGTGATATGGAGCTACGGGGAAAGCCTTATCCGGACATCTTTCTAAACTGTGCAAAGCTACTGAAAGTGGAGCCTGAAGCTTGTCTCGCTGTGGAGGATACACTCACGGGTGTGCAAGCTGCCAAAGCTGCCGGAATGCGCACCTTTGCCATCTTCGATGAAGACAGCATCCCTTTCTGGCCGCAAATCAAGGAAGTTGCCGATCTGGCTTTTGAAGATTATACTATGTTAGCAGGGCAGGTCAAAAAGGAACTGGGTCTGACAACAAGGAGATAATAATCATGCTATACATAGTAATAGGAGCTTATGGGAGCGGCAAGAGCGAATACAGCATCAATATAGCCCGCACCCTGAAGGAAGAGGGCAGAGATGTGGTCTTGGCGGATATGGACGTGGTAAATCCCTACTTCCGATCCCGTGATGTGCGAGAAGAATATGCCAAGCTGGGCATAGAAGTAGTGGCGCCAGAAGGTCAGTTTATGCACGCTGATCTGCCTATGCTCTCACCCAGAATCCAGGGTGCAATCGATGATCATTCCAAGACTGTGATCCTGGACGTGGGAGGCGATCCCGCGGGATGCAGGACTTTAGGGCGCTTTACAGACAGCATCCGGGCACGTGAGCATCAGATGCACTTCGTGGTCAATACCCGCCGTCCCTTCACCGGCAATATGCCCGATATCATCGTCATGAAGGATCAGTTGGAATTTAGTTCCAAACAAAAGATCACGCACATCGTCTGCAATACCAACCTTATGCAATACACTGACGCTCAGGTGGTTGAGGAAGGAATCGAGATCCTCAAAGAGGTGCAACAGCACACGCAGCTGCCCTTTGAGCACTATCTGGTTTTGGATGAATATGCCAATATCGTGCCCGATGGCTTGGGCGGCAAGAAGCGCATGGTGCTCAGATACAACCTGAAGAAGCCGTGGGAACGCTTACAGGCCAAGGGGATATGTTGAGCTTGGGCTCAGCTCAGTTTACAAAATACCACTTCAGGGAAGCATGCAGAGATAGCGGAATAGCCATCTGAGCGAAGATGTAGTTGTCACCCAGATTCCTGGCTAATGCCTCAATCTCAAAAGCTTTGCTGATGCGCACTCCCAAGCGGGCATCGGCGATCAGAGCGAAATCGGTGCTTTCTGCAGGCTGGTAAAGGGTGGTGTAATCCGTGTGAAAGAGGTAGGACAGAGCCAGATAGATGCTGTTGTTATGCCCCAAGTCCCTGCTTAGCTTCAGCTCTCCAAAGCCTTTCAAGCCGGGTGCGTTGCGCAGCGCTTCATCTGCATGCGTGTAGATGAGGTTTTGTTTCAGTAGCAGCTGGGCTATCTTGATGTTCCAGCTTAGCTGTGCGCCCAATCCCAGATAGTAAGGCGTGAAGCTTTGTTCAGCACCGAGCAGGGTCTGGCTGCATTCTTTTTGACCGGCTCTGAGAGAGAGCTTGAGGCTGTTTAAATCTGTGTCCAATTGCAGCCATCTGTCTTCCTGGGTGGTGATCTCAGCGTTATCCAGCAGAGCTCCGGCATTGAAGATGTCGCTGATTTGGGTCGGAACTTCAGGAGCTGACCAGGCTCTTTCCCAGCCTCCGGAAAGCTTGAACTTCTGCCAGGCATAGCCCAAAGAGGCATCAGTCTTTATGTCTTTGAGGTCACAGAGCTCAGCCTGCAACCGTGCATCCCAGCCGCTGTGGGCGTATCTCCAACCCAAGCTGCCCTTGTCTTTGTAGGTGGGCTGCATGGGGAAGGTGTGGTCACTCTCCGGCCAGAGGTGAATCCAGCTTGCATCCAGTGTGTGGTTGCCCAAATGCAGTGTCTTTTGCGCTTTGGCCTGGTAGTTCAGGCTTTGCACCTGAGCAGGGAATTGGGCGGATTTCAGAGCCTCTCTGCTCCTGACGAAGGAAAGATTGAGCCACTTGTTTGCGAGCTCAGCCCAGGCGTATTCGCCCTTGCGCTGCACGGTAAAGATAGTGGAGAGCGGATAGGCAGCTTTCAGGGTAAGCGAGGAGAGGTCTTGATCAAAGGAAGCGTATTCCAGGTTGAGGTCAACCACGCCCAAGGGCAGCCTCAGTTGATGGCGCATAGAGGTTTGGGCACTGTTGCGATACAGCCAATCGCCATTTGCCACCTGCACGTTTAGCCCATAATATAGACCCTGCCTGCCCAAAAGGTGATTCTTGGCCAATCTCAAGATGGCAAAGCGGCTGTCATGCTCTCCCATTCCCGCATGAATGCTGCTGAAAAGAGGTTCATAGGGATAGGGCTTTGCATCTGAAGATATGCCCACGCTCTGCTGCCAGGCAAGCGGAACATAGGGGTCAACCGCCGTGGAAGCGAGTTCAAAGCCATGGTGCGATACCTGCTTTGAGCTGCCCGTCAGGCCAACCGCACTGGTAACCGTCTTGTAGACTAACATTTCCGAGGCCATGGGGTTGAGCCAGTCTTGCAAAGGCTGCGTGGTGCCATCCTTCTCCCGCTGCTGCACAATCCACTCATCGATGAGCTCTCTCAGCTCAGCGGCGCTCAGCGGAGGTTCATCCATCTGGATGTAGACGATTGGGACTTTGATCTTTAGCTCACCGGGCTGCATCTGCTCTTCTGACAAGAGCTTCTTGAGCCCATGTTCAAAGAGATAGTTATCCGCGTAACTCTTTAGGGCTTCGGGCTCTACGGCTTGAACCAGATAGGAGCCATCCTCATAAAGTTGTATCTGGATGACGATCTCTGCAGCTTCAACGCCCTCGTAAGTGGGTATTTCGATGGAGGGGATGACCTGGGCAAATGCGCTTAAGGTAAACAGCAAGAACAGGATACACAGATGTCTCTTCAGCATTGAGCAGTCCCTACAGCCAATCATGACTGAGATACCAGACGTAGGTTTGCTTGAGCAAATCTTGCAGATTGCCGCTTGATTCCCAGCCCAGGAGGCGCACCGCCTTGGCATTGGTGCAGTTCCAGTGAGGTGCGCTGAGTTCCAGATACTTTTGCCTGTTTAAGAGGCCAGTTCTGCGGCTCACATCCTGCCACAATTGACCGAACATAAATACAGCACATGCCAGCAACTTAGGCACTCTGATACGGACATACTTTTTGCGAGCTGCTGCTGCGATGGAATTTGAGATCTCCTTTTGGGTGTAGCTGTGCCCATCGGAGGCAAAGAAGGTTTCACCAAAAGCCTTTGGATTGCAGAGGCAGAGCTGGATGAGATCACAAAGCTGATCTACATGGATCATATTGACAAGCTGCTGACTGCTTCCCATCCCCACGCAAAGACACTTGTCGGCAGCTTTAAAGAGAGCCAAGAAGTCTTTATCACCCTCACCATAGACAGGCACAGGGCGCAGGATTGTGAACGGGACTTTGCAGCGCTTTTGGATTGCCCTTTCAGCCCACATCTTGCTTTTGCCATACCAATTCACCGGTGCGCTGGGATAGTTTTCGTCGATGGCTTCTCCTGCAGGGGATGGGGCAGAAGCGGCTTGGGAGCTGATGTAAATGAAGTGCTGGAGGGAGCTCTGGTTGACTGCTTCCAGCACCCTGCTGGTGTTGCCCAGATTGGCGTCCAGCATCTCCTGGTGGCTACGGGTGCGCACTTTGCCGGCGTTGTGGATGAGCACGTCACAATCTTGGATAGCACAGAGGATGGAGGCGGGTTGGCTGTAATCCACCACCCGGATTTCGGTATCCGGGCTCAAAAGCCGCAGGTTGGCGCCTTCACGCACTATGGCAATAGTTTGCGAAGTTCCTTCAGACAGGCGGGAAGCGAGTCTGCTGCCTACAAAGCCATTAGCGCCAGTGATAGCTATTTTCATTTACTCTCCCAAGGATAAATGAGTGGTGGGCGCTAAGGGACTTGAACCCCTGACATCTTGCGTGTAAAGCAAGCGCTCTGCCAGCTGAGCTAAGCGCCCACATGCGATAAAAACTCTTATTGGTCGGGGTGAGAGGATTCGAACCTCCGACTCCTGGTTCCCAAAACCAGTGCGCTAACCGGGCTGCGCTACACCCCGAGTATGAGAGACCAAAGAAAAACGACGGGGAAATATGTCAAGAGAATTGAGCTTAATTATCTAACCATTACTCCAAAGACGGCAAGATTGAAAAGCTCACTTCTTCAAGTGATCATGCAGGAAGTCGTGATACTCCCTGTTTTGAAAGACCAGCTCATCATGGCTGCCCTGATGGCAATTTCCTGCAGAATCGATGAAGAGGATTTGATCCACATAGTGCAGGGTGGAGAGCCGGTGTGAGATCACGATGGCAGCGATTCCGGCGTAGTTTGCATTGATATCCTGCCAGAGCTTTTCCTCGTTTTCGGCATCCAAGCTGGCGGTAATGTCGTCCAAAATAAGCAGTTGTGGTCTCTTGATCAGTGCTCTGGCGATGGTGACGCGCTGTTTTTGTCCACCGGAAATTCCCAAGCCTCTGGAGCCCACCACAGTTTGATCGCCTTCGGGGAAGTCGGCCATTTCGCTCTGCAGTTGCGCACTTTTCACGGCCAGATCATACTCTGCTTCATCCACAGAATCCACGGAAAAGCAGATGTTTTGCTTGATGGTTCCGCCAAAGAGCACCGCTTCTTGAGGCACATAGGCCAAAGCCTCTCTCAGCGATGGTATGTCTATCTCTTCCAAGGGTATATCATTGATCAGAATCTCGCCGGAATCCTTCTCCAAGAGCCCCAGAATCAGGTTGATAAGCGTGCTTTTACCGCTGCCTGTTGCGCCCAGGATGAGCAGCTTTTTCCCGGCTTCCAGGTGCAGATCACAGTCGTTGAGCACTTTGTAGTCGCTATCCGGATAGGAGAAGTTTACCTTCTCAAACCTCAGGGAATCAAAGTGTTGCACCTCGTGTTTGCCCTGCTGACGCTCATACATGGTGGGGAAGGTGCGCATCTCTTCCAAACGGTCGATATTCACAAAAGCCTGCTTGCCGGTGTTGAAGAGTTGCGGCAGATCCAACAGGGGATAGATCATCATGCTGAGGTAACTATAGAAGAGATAGAAGGTTCCCACGCTGATCTCGCCTTTGACCGCCATGTAGCCGCCTACGAGGATGATGCCGATCTGGGCGATGTAATCTATGTATCCATAGATCAAACCGAGCACTGCGTCCAGCTTCACCACGCTCATTTCCGTCTTGAACCGCTTAGCCAAGGCATTATCAAAGAAGCGTTTATACTTTTCTTCACTGACAAAGGCCTTCACGATGCGAATGCCGGAAAAGCTCATCTCCAGTTGGCTGTTGATGTCGCTGATAGCCTGTTGATTGCGTTCAAAGAAAGTGTAAAGCTTGTCTTGAGCGAAGTAAAACACCACCATCATCAGCGGCAGCGGTGCAATGGAAAACAGGGTTAGCTTGACGTTTACGCTGAACATGACGATCAGGCTGAAGAGGATGAGGGAGCCGGAGTTGACAGCCCTGAAGATGCCGGAGCAGAGGAACCAGGAGACCTTGGGGTAGTCTGAAAGATCATCTGTGAGCCGGGTGACGATGTCTCCGGTGCGGTACTTTTGGAAAAAGCGATAATCCTTACCCGCTATGGCGGTGAAATACTTCATGCGTAAGTAGTTTTCAAAGCGGATGTTCAGCCAACCACGGAAGGCGGGGTAGAAGCCGTTGACAATCTGCGCCACACCCAGAGCCAAAAAGGTGTAAATGATATTGTTGATCGCCGCCATCGGCTGTGGGTAATTGGGATCGGAGAGGATGTCCTTGAGCGTATCGATCAGCCTGCGGTACAGCATCGGGAAAGCAACGGAAACGGCTGAGTTGCCCAAGGTAAAGAGGATCATCAAAATGAGGAACCAACGCTGAGTGTACCACTGGCGGATCACCCAGGCTACATTTGGATTGATGCGCTTGAGGATGCGTCTGAAGAGCTTTTTACACATCTTTAGCCTCCCCGCCAGGCATCTGCAACTCTACCAGGTGCTTGTATTGAGGCAGACTCTGCATCAAATCCTGATGTGTGCCTCTGCCAATGATTTTGCCATCTTCAAAAAAGAGTATCTCATCCGCATCCAGGACGGAGGTGAGCCTGTGCGCTACCACCAAGGCGGTGCGTCCCTCAAAGACCTTGTCCATGCCGCGTTGGATGCGGGCTTCGGTCTGAGGATCGATAGATGCCGTAGCTTCGTCCATGATGATCAGTTCCGCATCAAAAGCCAAAGCACGCGCAAAGCTGATGAGCTGCTTTTCGCCTTGCGATACATTCTGCCCCCGCTCCGCCAGGACGCTGTGCAGCCCATCTTCCTGCTTTTCGATCAGGTCATGCAATTGCACGATGTCTATGGCCTGCTGCACCTTAGCTTCGCTGATCAGGTCGTTGTAAACCCTCACGTTTTCCAGGATGCTGCCCGGAAAGAGGTAGATATCCTGCAGGATGAGGCCGATCTTGCGTCGCCAAGCCCTGAAATCCATCTCATCCAGGGGCTTGCCGTCGATGGTGATGCGTCCACGATTCAGGGGATAAAAGCCGCATAAGAGGTTCACTGTGGTGGTTTTACCGCTTCCGGAAGAGCCTACCAGAGCCACCTTTTTGCCTTTGGGCAGCGTAAAACTCACATCCTGCAGCACCCAGTCCTCATCCTGATAGGCAAACCACACGTTTTCAAAGCGGATTTCCTGCTCAAAGACGGGGAGCTCTGTGCCGGTGAAGATCTCGTCTTCGGTGGTGAGCTCGGTGAGGTCTAAAATGCGGCGCAGGGACACAAAGGAACGCTGGATCTGCATCACGTGTTCGGAGAGTTGCAGCAGCGGCCAGACCAACCTGTAGATGTATTGGATAAAGACAATCAGCGTGCCCAATGTGGCAGTGCCGGCGATGATCTTGGGTGCGGAAAGATAGATCACGATAACAATGAGAACCGCAAAGTACAGGAAATGAACGAAGCTCTGAGAACCGTATTCGGTAAAGCCGGTGCGGGTCTCCAGCTTGTATTTATCATCCGATGATTTGCGTAAAAAGTCTATCACCTTATGCTGACGGTTGAGGGCTTGCACCATCTGCATTCCCTGCACGTAGTCCGTGATATTGGCAGTGATAACGGCATGCTTCTCACGGATTTGACGGTAATACTTGGCTAAATAGCGGATCAAAAAGAAGTAGCCCGCCCCACCCAAGATCAAGGGCAGCGTGATCCAGGCCGTTACCTGCCAGTCTCTGATAAAAAGCACGATAAAGACACCGATAAAGAAGAGCACATCGCTGACAACACTGATGGTGTGGCCGCTAAAGAGCACCTTGACCCGCTCGCTATCGCTCTCCACGCGGGAGATCAGCTCACCCACAGGCCGTTTGTTGAACCATTCAACCGGCAGCTTGAGCAAGTGGTTGAAGACCCGGCCTTTAAACTTGGTGATTACCTTGATGCCAAGCCGTGAAAGCAGCACAATCTGCAGATAGGAAACCAGGCCAGAAGCCAGCACCACCGCGATAAACATCCCGGCATAGCGGAAGGTCAGGCCCATATCGCCTGCGGGAATGCTCTTGTCCACGATCAGCGCCAGGATCAGCGGGTCTACAAGATAGAGCGCAGAGGTGAACAGCATGGCAAACAAGCCAAAGAGCAACAAGCCGACGTCATCCTTGATGTAAGGGTAGAGCAGCTTGATATAATAGCGGATGTTTTGCTTTTCTGGTTTCAATATAGTTCCTGTGGTTTCTGGTTTGAAGTCCTGGCAGGACAGGCAGCTCAGCAAGCCCCTGCCCAAGGTTTCACAAACGGTCATCAAAAGTGTAAAGGTAAAAAAGAATGGTCGGGATGAGAGGATTCGAACCTCCGACTTCTCGGTCCCGAACCGAGCGCGCTAACCGGACTGCGCTACATCCCGACTGATTTTGTCCAGACTTTTAAAAAGTGGGTTTATGTCAAGCACAAGTTTTATCCTGCCCCGATTGATGAGGTAGAATCAGGCTTGATGGCTTTTTCTCCATGTCAAGGTTTCCGATGTCTGAAAAGGCATATTCCGTGCCTCTTCCTTGCTTAGCCTCCCGGTGATTACCCGGAGCCTCCCGGGAAAAACCCGAGTATCTCCACGGCATCACCGGGCGGGTGAGTAAGGGACAAGCAGATAGACCGACAAGAAGCTCAAGCGCAAACAGTACTTTCAAAGTCAGAAAGCGCTTCATAACCATCACCTTGCAATTGCTTGTATATTGGTACACCCTTACGAAGTTGGCTAAAGCACTGCTATTTCCCGATTAAAAAAGGATAATCGCCGGCTGGGGGATAGCCGGCGATTAGATTGGACAGGGGATGTCCGTTGTGAGACCTAAGCAGGGAGCTTAAAAGTTTCGGGTGATAATCAATCCAAAGCCTTGAGGAAAGAGGGCAGGTCAGTTCTGGGGGTGAGAGGTTTGAGCGTTTCTTCCTGGGGTGTATTATCCTCTTGGCTGTTAAGTTCCTTATTAAAATTCAGGCGACGGAAGATGTCCTCGATGAGTTCTTGTTCTTCCTCGTGATTGCTTTGAGCCACAATGTCTTCCTTGGGTGTCGGTTGAGGTGCGGGCTCTTCGGCTTTTGGGGCTGGTTCTTTGACGGGTGGCTGGATCTGAGGAAATACAAATGCATCTTTGTTTCCTTCAGATTGCAGACCTGTGGCGATGATGGTGACTGTGATTTTGTCTTCGTAGCTCTCGTCTATGATCACGCCGGAGAAGATTTCGGTATCCAGGCCGGTTTCATTGACGATGACGCTGTTGACCGCTTCAAATTCGCTCATGCCGAGGTCGCTACCGGCGGTGATATTGACCAGTAGAGACTCGCAGCCTCTGAGGTTGGTATCCGTGAGCAGCGGGTTGCTGATGGCTGCTTTGGCGGCGATGATGGCTTTGTCTTGACCTGTGGCGCTGCCGGTGCCCATCAAGGCCAAGCCCTTATCCTGCATGGTGGCTCTGACGTCCGCAAAGTCTAGGGCGATCAGGCCGCTGAAGTTGATGATGTCGCTGACGGCTTTTGCAGCTTCATAGAGGATGTTGTCGGCCTTTTGGAAGGCGTTGAGGACGGTCAAATCCCGGTAAATCTCGATGAGCTTTTCATTTGGGATCACGATCAGGGTGTCCACGTTTTCTTTGAGATTATTGAGGCCTTTCTCGGCGTTTTTCATGCGCATTCGGCCTTCAAATGGGAAGGGAGTGGTCACGATTCCCAGGGTGAGGATGCCCATATCTTTGG
This sequence comes from Candidatus Cloacimonadota bacterium, assembly GCA_029781115.1. GTDB lineage: Bacteria > Cloacimonadota > Cloacimonadia > Cloacimonadales > Cloacimonadaceae > UBA3900. The sequence continues at coordinate 152,387 of JAKOXG010000006.1, read as the reverse complement.
CCATCTTTGCCACGATGGGAGCACCACCGGTGCCTGTTCCACCGCCCATTCCGGCGGCGATAAACACCATGTCTGCGCCTTCCAAGTGGCTCTGGATTTCGTCTTTGCTTTCTTCTGCGCTACGTGATCCTTTCTCAGGGTCTGCGCCGGTTCCCAAACCTCTGGTCAATTGTTTGCCGATCTGCAACTTGATGCTGGCCAGGGATTTGTTGAGGTCTGAAATGTCGGTGTTTGCGGCGATGAATTCCACGCCGGCAAGTTCGTTTCGGATCATGGTGTTCACGGCGTTGCCACCGGCTCCGCCCACACCTACGATCTTGATGTTGGTCCCGATTTGGGTAGGTTTGTCTTCAAATTCAAGCATGTTTTCCCCCAGAGAGTTCATTCAGGGATGAAGTCTCTATATATCTTTTTAATTAAATTCTTTATTTTGCTTCCGAATGCGCCTGCTTTTTTAGTCAAGCCGGTGCCGGAGTATTCTCTTTCCAAGCTGCTGGCATAATGCAGCATTCCCACGGCGGTGCAAAATGCGGGATCATCGAGACGGCTCACGCTGCCGCTCATCCTTTCCAGCGAGGGTTTGGCCAGTTTGACGTGGAGATTGAAGGTGTTCAAAGCTGCTTCGTCGATGCGCTTCAGCAGTGATGTGCCGCCACAGAGCACCACGCCGGCGGTAACGAGTTCCGGTGCATAGAGCCCCTTGAGCGTCTTGTAGCATTCGTCCAGGATGTCGATCACACGCGGGCTGATCACATGAGCGATGACCTGCTGGCTTCTCTTGGTGGCAGGTCTGCCGCTGATGCCTTCCACTTCCACTTCCAGATTTGGGTCTATGCCGTCGGTAAGGGCGATGCCGTAGTTGCACTTGAGTGCTTCTGCGCTGTCTATGGTGGTTTTGAGCCCGATGGCCAAATCTTCGGTGATGTTGTGTCCGGCCATGGGGATCACGGCTATCTTCTGCAAGGAGCCGCGGTTGTAGAGGGCGATGTCGCAAGTGCCGCCACCGATATCGATCAGGATGCAGCCCAAGCGCTTTTCATCGCTGGAGAGAGCGCTGTGTGAGAGGGCGATATGGTTGAGCACCAGGTTTTCGATGTCAAATTCGTAACCTGCCAATTCTATGCACTTTGCCAAGTTTCGGATGGGCGTGATCTCCGCGGAGATGGTGTAGACATTGGCGGTGAGGTGGAAGGCGTTCATGCTGATCGGGTTTTTGATGTTTGCCTGTCCATCGATCACATAGCTTTGAGGCATGGCGTGCAGGATTCTGCTGTGTTCAAAGCCTTTTTGGATCTTGATGCTGTTCTTGGCATCCTCGATCACCTGCTGAACGTGGTCGGAATCTATCTCGCCGGGTTCATTGGGTGTGAGCCCGCTAATCGAGATGCGGCCGTCTCCCACCTGGGTTTTGATGTGCGTCCCGGTGATGTTTACAAATAAGTTTTCAGCGTCCACTTTGGCCAGTGTTTCAGCTTCTTCCAAAGAGGTGCGGATGGTTTTGGAGAGGGCTTCGATATCTGTAACAGTCCCTTGTTCCATGCCCAATGTTGGCGCTTCGCCTATCCCCAAAACGGATATTTCCCGGTTCTCATCCACGCTGGCGATGATGCTGCGAACGTAGGAGGAGCCGATGTCCAGGGCGGTAATTATGCCGTGTTTCATATATTACCTTCCTTTACCACCACCTGCTTATCGTATCTGAGGTCTACCGTGGAGCGGCGGTCTATATTGCCATTGTCCAAGACAAATTGGTAGCGCTTGAGCTGGGCTGCCAAGTCCTTGGTAGAAGGGATGATGCTGGTTCCATGGCGGGCATCGACGATGTGGATGGTGTTGTCTATGATATAATATTCTGAGATCATGGGCAGGAAATCAGGCGCTTCGTTGGCTATCTTGTTGTGCAAGGCGAGGACCTTACGCAAGGATGGGTTTTGAAGCTTGGTGCCCGGTTTCAGTTGATTTGCACTCAGAAAAACGCTCATGATGGGCAAATCCTCTTTGGCGATGCCGTCGTAGTTTTCCAGCACCGTGCCGTTTTCATCCACTGGGAAGAGATTGCCGCAAGAGCTCTTGAGCCAAAGGGTTGCGGGATGCTCGGTGAAGATGAGCTCCAGATGCGAGGGTAGCTTCTTCTTGATCTTGAGCTGCTTCACACGGGCTATGCCGGCAAACTGCTTCCTGATCTTGGATGACTTTATGGCGAAAAGGTTTTGGGAGTAATAGCCCTTCACCTTGGCCGTGATCAAGCTGTCAGGGATGATGGAATTGCCGCGGTGGCTGATTTTGGTCACGTCAAACCATGAGACGTTGGTGAGCAGCATGTAGATTCCTGTGCCCAAAACTCCTACAAATAGGAGAATTAGGACAAAAAACAGGAAATACCTGCTGTTTCCTCTGCGTTTACGTTTTGGTCTCATGGATCGCTACCTTCTTGTTATTCTAAGTGCTTAGGTCTGAATTGATAAAAACTCATATTCTCAATTCATGCTTATAAGTTACTACTATTTTTAGGATTAGCATTTCTGTCAATACTTTTCTGCAAAGATGCCAATATTTCTTCACCATACTGCCAGATATTGCCGGCTCCCATGGTCACTAAAATGTCACCTGGCTTCAAGATAGCCAATGTTTCTGCCACGATGTTTTCATTGCTGTCGATCAGTGTCACGCCACGGTGTCCACAGCCTATGGCCACGTCGGCGATCAATTGGCTGGTCACGCCCTTGATCGGGGCTTCTCTGGCCGGATAGATGGGGGCGAGTAACAGCTGGTCGCAGTGGAAGAAGGAATTGCCAAATTGCACGGCAAAGTCACGGGTTCTGGAATAGAGGTGAGGCTGATATAAGGCTACAATGCGCCTGGATGAGCTGTCCTTGAAGGCTTCCAGAGTGGCTTGGATCTCGGTGGGGTGATGGGCGTAGTCATCATAAACGGTGATCTCGTTGGCTGTGCCTTTGAGTTCAAACCTGCGATAGACGCCGCTGTAATTGGCCAGTCCGGCAGCTATCTGTGCAAAAGGGATGTCGAGCTCAAGACCTATGGCTGCGGCTTGCAACGAGTTCAGGATGTTATGCTTCCCCGTCACGTCCATCTTGATGGTACCGAGGTTGTAGCCCTTGTAGCTGAGGTTGTAGCTGCAGCTCAAGCCTTCCATCTTGATGTCCAGCGCCTGGATGTCTGCCTGGCGGGATAAGCCGTAAGTGAGTATCTTTTTGTTGATACGGGGCAGGATAGACTGCACGCCGGGATCGTCCAAACAGCAAATCACACTGCCAAAGAAGGGGACTTTGTTTGCATATTCCACAAAGGCATCTTTGATGTTGTCCAGGTTTTGATAGCAGTCCAGATGGTCTGCATCGATATTTGTGATGCCGGCGATGCAGGGACTCAGGGAGAGGAAGCTATGATCATACTCATCTGCTTCCACCACAATGTATTGGCCGGAGCCCATCACGTTGTTGGAGCCGAAGTTTTTTACCTTGCCGCCCACGATGATGGTGGGTTCCAAGCCTGCGGCTTCCAAAACCATGCCGGTCATGGAGGTGGTGGTGGTCTTGCCGTGTGTGCCCGAAATACCGATGCTGAAGCTCATGCGGGTGATCTCAGCCAGCATCTCGGCTCTGCGAATCACAGGGATGTTGAGGGCTTTTGCGGCGATCACTTCGGCATTTTCATCCGTCACGGCAGAGGATTTTACCACCACGTCTGCATCGGTGATGTTTTGGGGGCTATGACCTTCATGCACAATGATGCCCAAGCTTTCAAGGTGCTCGGTGACTTCGGTCTTCTTCATGTCCGAACCGGTGATTTCCAGGCCTTGATTGTGCAGGAATTCAGCGATGCCGCTCATTCCTATGCCGCCTATTCCGATAAAGTGTATCTTACGAGTTTTTCCCAGCATGAGTAACCTCCAAGCTGTCTAATATTTCCTGGCAGATGTCTTTTCTGGCCGTGTTTGGTGGGAGGGCAGCCAGATTCTGCTTATAAGCTTCTTTGTTGCGCAGTATCTTCTCCACTGCGCCGATCAGGACTTTTGGATTCAAGTCCTTTTGCTCCAAGCAGATGGCGATGCCCTTGTCTTCTTGCTCCTTGGCGTTGTAAAACTGATGGTTTTCAGCAGAACTGGGCAGGGGGATGAGGATGGCGGGTATGTGGTTGTCCATCTGTTCCGCCAAAGTCATGGCTCCTGAGCGGGAGATGGCCAGGTCTGCCATGTTGTAAAAGAGGGGTAATGAGGGCGAAAAGGCAAAGATGTGCACACCCTCCTTGTCTTGATGCTTGCTGCTGTAGGTCTGGTAGCCGGTTTTGCCGGTCTGCCAGATGAGTTGCCAGCCTTTATCAAGCATGCCGGGTAGTGCCTGGTCTATCGCCTCATTGATCTTTAATGAGCCTTGGGAGCCGCCCGTGATCAGGATGATGGGCTTGCTGCGGTCAAAATGCTCCAGCTTCTCTTCCGGCTCCATCTGAGCTTCTTTGCGCGGCATGAGGGGGATTTGGCTCATCTTCACGGGTGCACCTTTGAGATATTTGAAAGCAAAGTCCCAACACACAAAGGTGATGGTGGTGCGCTTGGCCAAATATCTGGTGGTGATGCCCGGGAAGCTGTTGCTTTCGTGGAAATAAAGGGGTATCCTGAGCAAAACAGCTGCAATGGCTACAGGACCGGACACATAGCCACCGGTGCAGATCACGCCATCCGGACGCTGCTTCTTGAGATAGCTGACACAATCGATAATGCTGGCTCCCAGGTAGAAGGGGAAAGCCAAAAGCGAGGGATGCAGCTTGCGGCTGAGCTTCATCACCTGAATGGGTAAGAAGGGATAGCCCTCGCGCTTCACCAGTCGCTCTTCCATACTGTCAATATTGCCGATGAACATGTTTTCATGCCCATCCAGCGCAAATTCATGAGCCAAAGCCAAGGCGGGGTAGATGTGTCCGCCCGTGCCTCCACAACCAAAGATAAACTTCATAGCGTCTTCCTCTTGGTGCTGATATTCAGCATCACACCCACGCTCAGGGAGTCGATGAGCAGAGCCGAACCGCCGTAACTGATGAAGGGCAGCGTGTTCCCTGTGGAAGGTATGATGGACATCGCCACGCCGGTATTCACTAACACGTTGTAATAGATGTTCATAGCCAAGCCGGCACAGAGCAGTTTGAGATATATGTCCTCCTGCTCGTTGGCCGTCTTAAATGCCCTGAAGAAGAGCACAGAGTGCAGGAAAATGACGACAAAGGCACCGAGGAAGCCAAACTCCTCGCCAATCACGGTGAAAATGTAGTCCGTCCTTGCCTCAGGGAGGTAGGAATGCTTTGCTCTGCCGCGGTTTACGCCTGTTCCCAGCAGTCCGCCACGGGAAAGGGCAGTGATGCTTTCTCTCACGTTGTAATCACTGGGGTTCGGTTCAGCGCTATCTGACTGAGTGAGCAGGAAATAAGTCTTGTATGCCTCGATGCGGCTGCTTCTGAATTCTGCACCGAAGGAGATGATGGCTACAAAGGCTACCACACCGATCAAAAGCATCACAAACACATAGCGGTAGCGGATTCCAGCGTAGACGGTGAGCGTCAGCAGCGTGGCTGCGTTGATCACGATGGTGCTGAGGTGGCGCTCCATATAGATCAGGAAGTAGATGATGCCGGTGATGATGATCAGAGGATAGAAATTCTTGATGAGGCCTTTGACGTCTGCTGTGGCCAGTTCCTCTTGTTTTCTGGAAAAGTGGTCTGCAAAGAGGAAGATCAGGGCTACTCTGGCCAAGAAGCTGGGCTGGAACCCTATGCCCATAAAGCGAATAGACCTTGTGCCTCCCTTGATGGTAGTGCCCATGATCAGCACCACTATCAGCAGGGCTATAGAGAGGAAAATCAAGAATATTGGTAGCCAGCGCATCTTGCTGATATTGGGAAACTTAAACACGATGAGGGTAGAGATGCCGGAGACCACCAAAAAGATGACATGGTTGCGGATGAAGCCGGGCTGATTTTGGTTTGAAGCGATGTTCATCATCATATACAAACCTATCATGCACAGGAAGATAAAGCTGAGCGCCATCATCCAGTCGTAGGAAACAATGTGTTGGCTGGGGCTATTTCTCTTCATGATTTCCTTCCAGTGCTATAGATTGCACGATTTGTTTAAAGACTTCGCCCCGATGCTGATAGTTTTGAAATCTGTCAAAGCTCGCCGCTGCAGGTGAAAGCAAGACCACGTCTCCCGGGCTGGATTCCTCGAAAGCGGTTTGCACGCAGGCACCAAAATCTTGGAAAGTAGCGAGAGGGAGTTTGCCCTGCCAGGCTTGGAGCATCTTGGCTTCGGTGTCGCCACAGATGTAGACTTTGACCGCCCATTGGCTGAGCATATCTGTCAGCACGCCAAAGTCTTCGCCCTTGTCACTGCCGCCCATGATCACTCTGATAGGCTTGCCAAAGGAGATGAGAGCACTTTTCACGCTATCGGTGTTGGTAGCCTTGGAGTCGTTGTAAAAGCCCACGCCCGCCACACTGGCTACATATTCCAGGCGATGGGGGAGAGATGGAAAGCTCTTCGCTGCCTCGATTGCGGCATCAAGTTCCAGTCCCAATGCCTGGATAGATAGCATTGCAGCCATGAAGTTGGCATGATTGTGCGGGCCTTTGATGGTCAGATCATCGATAGAGCAGCGATGCTTGCTGCCTATCTGTATATACTCTTTATCCATCCAGGCATGCACCTCAGAATAGCAGCTCTTGAGCGAGTAGCGATGCTGCTTGGCCTTTATCTGCTGGATGCGTTGCATGATGGGTTCCGAATCCGTGCAGATCACGGCGTCATCAGCTGAAGTTTGGTTGAGGAAGACACGCATCTTGCTCTGGGCATAGTCGTCAAAATCTTTATAGCGATCCAGGTGATCCGGCGTGATATTGACCAGCACGGCGACATCTGCCTTAAAACTCTTGATGGTGTCCAATTGGAAGCTGGAGACCTCCAGCACGATGTAATCTATGCCTGTTTTCTCGATGGGATAGCTGCAGAGAGCGTCTCCGATATTGCCTGCCAGGATGGACTTATAGCCCATAGCCGAGAGGCAATGATGGATGAGGCTGACGGTGGTGCTCTTGCCATTGGAGCCGGTCACAGCGATGATCTTGCTGCCTTCGTGCATGATCCGGTAGCCAAATTCTATCTCGCTGATGATCTCTATGCCAGCCTTGATCCCCTTTTGGATGACTGGCGCAGTAAGCGGGATGCCGGGACTGATGATCCAGACGGGGAAGTCTAAAAGTCGATCCGAGTGAGCACCAAACTCACACTCAAAGTCAGCTTCCAACTGGGCAGCTTCCGCAATCTGTTCTCGCGGCTTATTATCGCTCAGGAAAGCAGTTCCACCGAGTTCACGTATCTTGTAAGCAGCGGCGATTCCACTCCGTGCCAGTCCCAGCACAGCGTAGCGGATATTGGTGTCAAACATAGCTGATTTCCCTCGCCTATCGAAGCTTGATGGTGCTGAGTCCGATCGCCACCAAGAGGAGGGCGATGATCCAGAAGCGGATCACGATCTTGGATTCATGCAGCCCTTTGAGCTCATAGTGATGGTGAGCAGGGGCGCATAGGAACACGCGTCTTCCCGTGCCATACCGCTTTTTGGTGTATCTGAACCAGGAGCGTTGAATGATCACGGACAGGGTTTCATAAATAAAGATGGAGCCGATAATCATGAAGAATATCTGCTCCTTGAGGATGACGGAGATCACCGCCAAAACACCGCCCATGGTGAGCGAACCGGTATCTCCCATAAAGACTTGTGCGGGATAGGAATTGAACCACAAAAAGCCGATGAGCGTGCCGATCATTGCCGCAATGAAGACGGTCAGCTCCCCCGCAGAGGGTATAAACTCCAGGTTCAGGTAGTCTGCGGCCACATAGTTACCTTTGAGATAGGCCATCACACCCAGTCCCAATGCGGAAGAGATCATCACCCCCGCAGCCAAGCCATCCAAGCCATCGGTGAGGTTGACGGCATTGGAGGTTCCCACGATGAAGAACATGGTAAAGGGGATAAAGAGTATGCCCAGTTCAAGATAGGTATTCTTAAAGAAGGGTATCTGCAGGGCGGAGACGCTATTGCCACATTCCGCACCGTAATAGATGGCCAGAGTGAGCAGCAGAGCCACGCTGATCTGCCCCCAGAGCTTGTATTTGGGCACCAAGCCCTTCTTTGCTTTCACAAAGTTTTTCAAATAGTCATCCAGAAAGCCCAACAGTCCCAGCCACACGGTGGTGAGATACATCATCAGGATGGAGTTGTTGGAAAGGTTATTCCACAAAAAGGAGGAAATGAGCAGTGAGCTGAGGATGATGATACCGCCCATGGTGGGAGTTCCTGCTTTGATGGAGTGCTTTTCGGGTGCATCTTCATCGATGGTCTCCACGGCGGAAAAGTGCTTTAATTGACCGATAAACCAAGGCCCCAAGACCAAAGACAACAGCAAAGAGGTGATAAAAGCTCCGATCGAGCGGAAGGTCACATAGCGAAACACGTTGAACATGATGCTATATCTGGCCAAGGGAAATAGTAGATGATAGAGCATTTATTCTCCTTTACCCAAGAGGGGCAGCAGTTTTGCCAGTTTGATGCCATTGGATGCTTTCACCAAGATCACGGCATCAGAGGGAATCCGGACCTGGTTCCAAGCTTTGATCAGCTCATCCACATTCTCAAAGTGAAGGCTGGCTGCTTGTGATTGCAGGGGTTGATAATGCCGGCTCAGCTCTCCCACGGTGAAGAGTCCATCCACTTTCGATTCCGCCAGGATAGCTCCGATCATCCGATGATATTCCTCCGCCATTTCTCCCAGCTCCAACATATCACCCAGAAAGGCCAGATGCGGTTTCTCGGGCGCAAGCTTCTGCCAATATTCCAAGGCATTACGCATGGAGACGGGATTGGCATTGTAGCAATCCGAGATCAGGATGGTATCCCCAATCTGGTCTGTTTCCATGCGGTGATGCAGGCTGAGCGGCAGCATCAGCCCTGATTGGATGACCTCAGGTTCAATGCCTTTTTCCAAAGCCAAAGCGATGGCAAAGGCAGCATTGAGCACCCAGTGCGGTGCTTTGCTGGGAACTTCAAAGCTATGTCCGGCAAGCTTAAAGCTTTGACCCCTGGCACTATCCCTCACCTCGGTGATCTGATATTTGCATGCGTCGGTATAGCCCACTCCGATGGAATTGGCAGCATATTTGGCAAATCTGGAGTCGTCGCCATCATAGAGCCTCAGCTGCATATTCTGATCCAGGATAACGCTCTTTTCCTTAAAGACGCCATCTTCAGAGCCAAAGTGTTCCAGATGCGAAGGTCCGATATTGATCAGCATACCCGCATGTGGATGCAACGTTTCCAGCATCTGCGAAATCTCGCCAAAATGGTTGGTTCCCAGCTCAAAAACTCCATACTGATGCTGGGGCTTCACCCTCCGGATTGTCTGACATAAGCCTATGATATTGTTTTCGTTAGCAGCTGTTTTGAGTGTGGGCGCATCGCTGGAGAGGATGTTTGCCAGAATCTCTTTGGTGCTGGTCTTACCTGTGCTACCAGTGAGCGCAATCTTATAAAGCGCAAACATGCCAATATACTTGCTGTGCACAGCGGCCAAAGCCTCGATGGAAGAAGGTGCCTGATGGTAATTATCCGCCTGAATATCAGTCTCTCCGATGGCGAAATTGCTCTCATCTTTCAGCACCTCCGGCAGGAAGGAGTGGCCGTCAAAATTGAGCCCTTTGAGTGCAAAAAACACCGAGCCCGGCTTCAGATAGCGGCTGTCGGTGGAAATATAGCGATAGCTGCGGGGCGGGTGGTAGCCAACCTCATTCTCCTGATGCGGGATTCCCAGGATAACCTTGAGCATGGTCGCATCCAGAGGCAGGCTCAGCGCTTGTGGATCGGGCTCTATCTCACTTGCCAAAAACTGATTTACCGTCTCCACATCGTCAAAATGGTGCCTGTGCCCCTCGATTTCCTGATAGTTTTCGTGTCCTTTACCACAGATTACCACGATGTCCCGCGGGTTTGCCAAGCTAAGGATGACCTGGATCGCCAAAGCCCTGTCTCTGATGATCCACCAGGGCAGATCCAGATGCGAGCCGCTGATGATATCCGAGATAATGCTTTCCGGGTTTTCGCTGCGGGGGTTGTCATCTGTAATGATGACAAAATCCGAATGCCTCAGCGCAGAACTCAGCATCAGGGGCCGTTTGCCCTTGTCCCTGTCTCCACCTGCACCCATGAGGCACAAGATCTTATTATGAGGCAGTCTCCTCGCGGTCTTCAATACCGTTTCGATGGCATCCGGCGTGTGGGCATAATCCACATAAATGCCGATGCCCCGGTCGTTTGACACGCTTTGCATGCGCCCGGGAACGGTCTTAGCCTCGTGGATGGCATATTGGATGTCTCTCAGATCATAGCTCATCAAATGTAGTGCTGTAGCGGCCATAGCGATATTGATAGCATTAAATTCGCCAATCAATCCACTTCGCAGGGTCACTCTCCCTTCATTGGTTCTAAAGGAGAAGGAAAGCCCGTCCAAATCACATTTCAAATCTTCAATTCTATAGGCAGCATCAGAGTATCCCACGGTAAACACGGAGCCCAAACCATGGGTCAAATCCTCGGCCAGTTCCGCTCCATAACTATCTGATGTATTGATGATTGCTACACTTCGCCCCAGCCTTACAGGGTCAAACCAGCTTGACTTCACCTCAAAATATTCGTTCATATTCCCATGAAAATCGAGGTGATCGCGGCTGAGATTGGTGAACATACACAGGTCAAATTCCAGCCCATAAACCCTGTCCAAAGCGATAGCATGCGAAGACACCTCCAGGATCACGTAGCTCACCTCTTCCTTGCGCATGTCAGCCAGGATGCGGTTCAACTCCATGATATCCGGAGTGGTGTGCTGGGTCTCATAGTGATCATCGTTGATCTTATAGCCCAAAGTGCCGATCCAGCCCACTTTCAGCCCCAAACTCTTGAGGGCATAAAAGATAACCAGGGAAGTGCTGGTCTTGCCGTTTGTGCCGGTGACGCCGATGAGCCTGAAACTGGAAGAAGGATTCTGATAATACAATCCAGCCAATAGCGCTGCGGCTTTGCGGCTGTCGTTCACCTTGATATAGCCATATTTACCCCGTGGTTCTTCTGTGCCCACCACCAGTGCTGCTTTTTGTGAGACAGCTTGTTCTATAAAACTGTGCCCGTCAAAGCTTAACCCCTTGATTGCGATGAAGATGTCTCCACTACCAACCAGACGGGTGTCCGTGATGGGGGTGCCGTGGATTTCTTGCTCAAGTTCCAGTTCATAGCACTCTGGCTTGAGGTCGTGAGAGGTAAAAAGTTCTATTATCTCTCTTACCTTCATAGCGATGCCTCCACGATGCAGGTGCTGTTTGGATAGATCTTCTCTCCGGGGCTGATGCTTTGGCTTTTCACCACGCCCGAGCCTTGGATATTGAGCTTCAGATTGTGTGCAGCAGCCGTCCTCAGTGCCTTACGCAACGACATCCCCACCAGTTTGGGCATGGTTCCGCTGGGCGTCTGCTTTTGGTCTGAGGACACTCTTTTGCCCACCTTGATGGTAATGGGATGCCCGGGCTCCACCGCTACATTTGGCTTGGGAAATTGGTCTACCACGATGTTTAATGTATCAGAACCCTCCACTTTATATTTGAAGCCATGCCGGCTCAAAATGTTCTTTGCTTCTGAGAGATGCTTGCCCTTCAAATCCGGCATCAAAAGCGAAGCCTGCATCAATCTGTCATTGAAGGCGATAGCATCGCAGCTGGGCATATACAGGATTTCTTCCACGATCTTTCTGAAGGTGGGCGCCGCACTGGTGCTGCCATAGTGATAACCGGATGCGGGCTCGTCATAAAAAACTACCACCACCATGCGCGGATCTTCCACGGGGAACACTCCGGCAAAGACGGAAGTGTATTTGCCGCTGGAATATCCATGAGTTCCTTCCACGTGTTTCTGAGCTGTTCCCGTCTTGCCGCCCAAGGAGATATAATCCATTTTGATGTGTCTGCCGGTGCCGTGATCCACCACCGCTTGCAAATAGCTAAGCACCGTATCTGCAGCCGCTTTGCTGGATACTTTCTTGATCACGGTGGGCTCAAATTGTTCCACCACATTGCCCTTTTCGTCCACGTAAGCATCCACCAGCATGGGTTTCATCATCTTACCGCCATTGGCGATGGCGGAGAAGGCGACCGCCTGTTGCAGGGCTGTGACGCTGATCGCTTGTCCGAAAGAGATGGAATGGAGCGTGTAGCCATCCCAGTTTGCCAGTTTGGCAAAGATGCCACTGGTCTCGCCGTGTAGGTTTAATGCTGTTTTCTGGCCAAAACCATAAGAGATAAACTTTTCATACATTCTGCTTGAGCCAATTCGCTCAGCCAGCTTGGCTACGCCCACGTTGCTGGATTTGGCGATGATGCCCATGGGTGTGAGCGCGCCGTAATGGTGTGTGTCGCTGATTCTTCTGCGTCCCACCTGATACACGCTGCAATCGATACGTTCGTTGTGACGCACTACCTTGCAATCCAGAGCGGCTAACATGGTGAGCGGCTTCATCGTGGAACCGGGCTCAAACATGAAGCTGGATGGGATGTTTGCCCTCACCCTCACCAGGTTGGGATCCACCAATTTGTCATCATGCGAAACCCCAGCCATGGCCAGTATCTTACCTGTCTTGGGATCCATCACCACCGCACCGGCGTTTTTGGCGCTGTATCTCACCAAACCGTCCCGCAGTTCCTTCTCGATCAGCTCCTGCAAACCTGAATCTATGGTGAGCTTCAGTCCCAGCCCATCCACGGGGAGTTTCTCTTTTAGATTGGGGTAGGGGACACGCTGATGGTTTGCATCCTCCACATATTCACGCCAGCCGTTTTCTCCGGCCAAAAGGTCATTATAAGTAGATTCCAGCCCGCAGATACCGGAGAGTTTATAGATGGATTTGCGTTGTGTGAGCGGATCAAATCCATCAGATTCCGCTCTGACTGAGCCTAAAAGCCGAGCTGCCACTATATCTTTGGAATAGATGCGCTTCATGGAGGCAAAGCTGTGCGAGAGCCCCATCACATCCTCGGCGTTGAAGGCTTTGATGATGCGGTCCAGCTCGCTTTCCTTGATCTTGTTGCTGATCTGGATGGAGGTGAGTTTGTCGTTGATATTCAGCCTTTTCAGCACCGCTTCTTTGCTCAGGGAGCTATTTTTGGAGATCAATCCCGCCACAGTGTCATAGGCTTCATTCAAGCTGATTTTCTTGAGCTTTGCCCATCTTTCCACCGCCGCACGGTCGATGTCCACCTGATAGTAGCGGATGCTGCTCACCAACAGGCTGCCGTTGGCATCGTAAATTGGCCCGCGGTTTGGGATCAATATATCCTTTTGCGGTATATAACGTCCTGCGATCCTATTGCTAAGATCGATAGGATTAAATACCTGCAAACTGAATAGATATACAGACCAGATTATGGCAAGTAAGCCAAAAAATCCGACCAATACACGATATCTGCTGTTCACTTATCAATCCGGGATGATCTGAATTTCGCTGGCTTCGGCTTTGGTGGAGATCAGGTCTACGATGCAGTAGGACGAGGTCTCTGTTTTCTCATCTGGTTCTTGCACATAGACCACTCGGCCCCTGTTTTGTTCGGAGTGTTGCAACTCCACGCTCACCAGGTTTGAGATGTTGTCCGGGCTGCAAAGGTCATCATATTCCACCATCAACTCCGTGTTGATATTCTTGGTGGCATTGATGCTTTTCTCGATTTGGTCGATGGCCTGTGTGTAGACCAAAATCTTTCTCTGATTGGTAAAATCGAGGTAGAAGAATAAAAGTGTGATCAGTAGTAAAATTGCAACTCTGCCTTTCATTGTGTGTCTCCCATAAGCTTTTCCGCAATCCGCAGCTTGGCACTGCGACTGCGTGTGTTTTGGTTTTGTTCTTCTTCGCTGGCACAAAGCGGACGTGCAGTAAGCACCTTCACAGTGGGCTTCAAGCCGCATGTGCAGATGACCTGCTCCACGGGACAAATGCACCCTTTGGCCAGGGTCCTGAAAATGTTTTTGGTGATCCTGTCTTCCAATGAATGATAGGAGAGCACCAGCACTCTACCGGCAGGCTTCAATAAATTGATGGCATCCGGAAGAGCGGCTTCAAACTCGGTGAGTTCCTGGTTTACAGCAATGCGCAATGCTTGAAACACTCTCATCTTGGCTTTTAGAGAATCTCGAGTGCCAACTCCTGCAACGCTTTCCACCACTTTGGCCAGTTCCGTTGTGGTGTTGATGCGGCCTTTGTTGCGTGCCTTCAAGATAGCTTTGGCCATCCTTTTAGCCTGCTTCTCTTCACCATATGCTTTAAATATGTGTGCCAGTTCCGCTTCAGAATAGTCATTTACGATCTCGGCGGCAGTGAGAGATTGGCCGCCATCCATCCTCATATCCAGGGATGCTTCTTTGTCAAAACTAAAGCCACGCTCCGCTTCATCAAGCTGGTGGCTGGACACTCCCAGATCAAAAAGCACTCCATCCACAGAGGGCACTCTGCGCAGGGCAAGCTGAGTCCGCATGCTGGAGAAGGGTGCCTGGATGAGCTGCACCTGCGGGTGGTCTGCGAGGTTCTTGCCAGCTTCAGCGATGGCGTCTGCATCCCGATCAAAGGCGTAAACCTCGATCTCGGGGCAAGCTTCAACCATTGCCAAAGTGTGGCCTCCAGCACCCAAAGTGGCATCCACATACACGCCACCCGGCCTCAGATTGAGGTGCTCTATGCATGTCTGCAACATTACGGGAGTGTGGTAGGTGTTCATGTCCTTTGATAGTCACCGGTGGTGTATTTCTTGCGATGCGTCTCTTTTTTCAAGCGACGGTTTTCGTAAAACTCTTCCGGGTTCCAAAGGGAGATGTAGTGCAGCTCGCCTTTGATCACCACGCTATCCTTGATGCCGGCTTCTTCCAGCAAGTCCTCTGGGATGCGGATGCGCCCCGGTCCTTCCAACTCCTGTTCCGCAATGGCAAAATCTATCAACTGGGTGCGCAATTCTCTATCCTTCTCATCGCCTTCGGCAAGCACCTGCAAAAAGCTGTTCCAGCAGTCTAAAGGAAAGACAGCCAAGGTATTCAGCGGCCCCAAGGTGATGACCACAGTCCGCATCGCTGCATCCGAAAACTTCTTTTTGAAGGCAGCCGGGATGATCACCCTGCCCTTGTGGACAGCGTTTTCAAAATAGCCAATAAATTGTCCTGACATCATGGCCGTGTCCTTTTAAGGCTCCAGAAGCCTGCGCCTTAATCCTTTGTGCGGTTTTTGTTTAAGCATTGCTTTCTCTCACTTATTTTGACATTAAATGACATAATCTGACATTCCGTGTCTAACTTGTGACAACCCGCTGTTTATGTCAAGAACAAAATGACTTTTTAAAGCCTTTTTTCTCGCCTCATTTGTGGAAATTTGGCAACTGACCGGAGATAACTTATATAAATACAATACCTTAGCTATAGCTAAGACCGTCTTAACTTTTTTTTAAATATTCATGTGATACCTCCCAAATACCCGGTCTTTCTCTTGCCTGGCAAGCAATTGGGTAAAAATGGACAAGCAAAACTGCAAAAACAGACACCAAAAATGTCAAAATCTCCGATCTCCTACCAAATTAGTAGGAATTCATTTCCAAGCTCCGCCTCCGTAAATAGTCGGGTCAAAATCAATATTTGACCTTACAGTGAAAAGTAATAACGCAAAACTGCCTCTTACGACACCCCTCAAATGCCCATTTCATGCGGACTCCCCACTCCTTCCCTGCTGCTCTCCTGCTCCTTGAGTAAGTAAGGAGTAGGAAAGCAGGCAGTTAGGAGGAAGAGCCAAGTGGAAGAAAAAGGGCTCACCGGAGGGTGGCCTGCCACTGTGAAAAGTCAAATGTTTCGCAATCGGCTGTGTTTATGCAAACAAAATAAAGGCTAAAAACACATATATTTCAGGAAAAGCTGAACTGAACCCGGGCTGAATACCTGTCACCTGCTATTGTTAAGATTTAATATTTACGATTGGAACGGATTGTGCTTCATAAATGGAGTGGTAGATCAGTCTCTACCGACAAGGAGAAAAGGATGAGATCACTACAGCTATTCTTGCTTTGTTTGCTGATGCTAAACGGGATACTCGGTTTAGCTGCTCTGGGCAATTCTGCTCAGAGCGGTCATGTTTATGCCAATTCGTATCCGCAGGGCATCCAGAGAGCATCAGGACCTGTTTTCCTGTGCTCTGATGATGGCGTTGCAGTGTTCAGTAACATGCTGTTCTCCTGTCCCAACCCCTTGAAGGATCGGCCTTCCATCAAGGTTGAAGGCGCTGAGAGAGTGGTTGACTACGATATCAAAGGCAGGCTTGTGCGCAAGCTCGAGCTGTCAGATGGAGAAACGATTTGGGACTTTAAAGATGGCTCTGGCCGGACTTGTCCCAGTGGCGTTTACCTTTTAAATAATGCAAACAGGAGAAACCAAGCAAGGAAGATTAGTAAGATAAATTAGGAGAGAGACATGAAACGACTTACTTTGTTGCTCACGTTACTTACGCTCGTGCTGGGACTTGGTGCCCGCACGGTTACCGTCGGGAGAACCACGGATACTCTTACACATATGCCCATTGATGCAAGCTTCAATTACAGCTACTCCCAGCAGATCTACGACAAGAACAGGATAGATCACAGCGGCGAGATTTCCAAGATCAGGTTTTATCATCATTATACAGGTGGCAACTTGGATTATAGTCATAATTGGATGATTTACATGGGGCATGCTGCTCGTTATGCGTTTAATTCCACCTCGGATTGGGAACCCATTTCCAACCTTACCCATGTGTTTACGGGTAGTATTTTAGACTCCTTTGCTGCGGAAAGTGGGTGGGTGGAGATCACATTGCAGACGCCCTTTGCCTACAACAATGCCAACAATCTGTTGGTGGCAATCTGCGAGAATAGTCCCGGCCACTCTCAAACTATTCATTGGGGAAACCATCAAAGATCTTACAACAATGGCATATATTATCATGGTAATGGCTCCTCCCCAAACCCCGCTTCTCCTCCCAATGCCACCAGCACAACCGACACTGTGCCTGCCATACAGATTGTATTTACAGATAACCGAGGTCCATATCGGCCTCATTTGTATAGACCATACAACAATGAAGAGGTGATGAATGGTTATCTGTTGGAGTGGAGCTTGAGCACCACCAGTGCGGATGCAACCGGTTATGATGTATATATAGATGGAGTTATGGTGAGTCAAAACCAGCCCAAAGATACATATAAATTGAGTGGATTGGAGGCAGGGACTCATACTTGGTATGTGATAGCCAGGAATCAATTCGGGGATTCACTGGCTTCTGATTCGAGCAACTTTATCGTTTGCCCGGGAGCGGAAATCGGCAGCGACAATGCGCTCAACGGGCTTCCCATCAAGCCCTCCTGTAATCACAACTACTCCCAGACTATCTATCTGAAATCTGAAATAGATGATACCAGCTACCAGGGAGATGCAGGCTACTCTATTGATAAGATAAGCTACTATTGGAGTGGAGCGGGAAGACCCAGAAATAGCCGTCACTGGACGGTTTATATGGGGCATACCGATAAAACAAGCTTTGCGCACACTTCAGATTGGATACCCACCAGCCAGATGGTGCAAGTCTTTAGTGGCGAGATTGATACCAGTGAGCGCCCTCATTGGAAGGGGATACTCCTGGATACGCCTTTTTTGTACGACGCTACAGACAATTTGGTGATCGCTGTGCATGAGCATACGCCAGACCATGATGCAAACCATGTCTACTTTCATAGCACAAACTGCAGTCAAAACCGTAGCCTCCAAAAGTTAAGTTCCTATGACATCGATCCAAACTCGCTTCCTGTGGGAAGTTTGAAGACGGCTTATCCCAATATTCTGATCTGGACGGGCGAACTGCTCACCACACCCGTCATGAGTGTTGCGCCCACCGCTTTGGATTATGGCGTTGTTATCAGCAGTGATCCTGTGACGCTCAATATGACGGTCAAGAACAAGGGCGTTGGGCATATCAACCTTGCCGAGAGCGATATCAGCATCGTGGGTCCCAATGCGGATCAATTCTCCTTCGATCCTGCGAACCTGCCCATAGCTCTGGATTTTTGGACAGATTTGGTGGTTCCCGTCACTCTGACCGGCACTACCTCCGGGCAAATCTCTGCCACACTGCGCATTGTTTATCAAGGGGAAAACTATGATGTGGAACTGGCTGCAATGGTAACTCTTGGCCATAACACCATCATAGGAGATGGCACCTCAGCCCAAGCTTATCCTTTTGAGACCGAATACGAATATAGTAGTTCTGCCACGCTCTATAAAGCGGATGAGATAAACAGCATCGGTACCTTGCAAATGATCGGGTGGGACTGTCACGGCGTCAGCGATGATTTGCCTGTCAGATATAAGATTTGGGCTAAAAACACCACTGACACCTGCATCAGGAACTCAACCTGGAATAATATGTTCTCACAAATGACCCTGCTCAAACAGGGCACGATAACCTTCGCTGAACCGGGCTGGCAGAAGCTTGTTTTGGATACCCTCTTTGTCTATACGGGTCAGAATCTGATTATTGCCGTGCAGACCAACGTTGTTTACGATGGCTGGAGCAGGTATTCATTTAAATGTACTGATGTTGTTGAAAGCAGGCACCTGTATCATTGTGGATATGATGGGCCCCCCACGGACTCTGGACAGGTAAACGGTTTGATGCCCAATATCATGTTGCAGTTTGCTTATGATTGGGAGAACGATATCGGTGCTACAAGGATCAGCGGCGATCCCATACCCATTGTGGGAGTGGCCTCAAACTATAATGTGCGCATCAGAAACAACGGCAGCAATGTGCAGGCTGACTATCAGGTAAAGCTGATGGGATCGGAGGGTGCAGAACTGGCGGTGGTGAATGGCCCGCCTATTAATAGTGGCGAGACCATTGAGGTAGAGATCCCCTGGATACCCACTGTTGAGGGTGCATTCAACGTCTATGGCAAAGTGGAGCTTGCCGGCGATGAAGTGCTCACCAACAATCAGACAACAGCAATAATGATAAACGTCCAACCCGAAGGCCGTCAAACCATCGACATCGGTTCAGGTGATGAGCTGGCCCGTTATCCGCTGGATTTATTGGCGAGTGACTATCTCTATGAAACCATCTATACGGCTGATGAATTGGGCATTGCCAGTGGAACCATCTATTCCATGGTTATCTACAACCAGTTTATGTATCAGGCGTCTGGCAGGCGTGCTGTGATCTACATGGGAACTACGGATCAGCAAGACCTGAGCACGGGATTTATACCTGCCACGCAATTGACCCCGGTGTATGATGGGCTATTGAATTTCCCCCAAGGTGAAAATGCCATTCTCATCAATTTACGGGTACCCTTTGTGTATACAGGAGGAAACCTGGTGGTGATGTTCCATCGTCCTGTGGGCGAATCTTCTGTATGGTATGGTCAATACTACTTTAAGTGCCAGACCGGTAGCAACCGTGGGCGCCATGCTCACCTCAGTAATATCACCCAACCTGTAGATCCTAACAACCCTCCCGAAGGAACGCTTGTAAGCACCTATCCAAAAGCCACCTTCTTCTTCACTGCGGAGTTGTTGGCAAACGATCTGTACGCTCTGTATCTCAGAGGAGCGGAAAGCGCCACGGCGGGAGTAGCCCAAGACTACACGGTGCGCATCCGTAATAACGGTGTAGTAGTCCAAGATAATTATCAAGTAAAGCTGATGAGGTCAGATGAGACCGAGCTGGCAGCGGTAGCCGGGCCTCCCATAGGCAGCCTGCAAAGCTTGAATGTGGCCATCCCTTGGATCCCGACAGCATTGGGGAGCTATACCATCTACGGCAAAGTTGAGCTGAATGGCGATGAAATCCCGATAAACAACAGCGCCGAAGCACTTGGGGTCATGGTTTATCCCCTGGGTGTAGAGGAAATGACTGCTACGCTTGATGATGCCGGTGAAGTTGTGGAAATAGCTTGGGCAGCTCAAACTCCAGCCGCCGATCCGGAAGATTTGGACATGCCCACATTTATCGGATACAAGGTATATCGGCTGCTATTTATCCAGAGGTATCAGGAAGACACTTGGGTGAGCCTGACTGATGAACCAATCACCGAGCTCAGCTATATTGACCCGGTTTGGCTTGGACTTCCCAGCGGAAACTATTGTTGGGCTGTCAAAGCCGTTTACACTGGGGACCGGGTTTCTCTGCCAGGCTTCTCCAACTTCTTATCCAGGAGTGTGCCATGTGGGACCCTGACAGGGAAAGTGTACAGAGCCAATACATACATGGGAGTTAGCGGAGCAACCATAAGCAACGGCATGATAAATGCCATTACAGATACTTACGGACGCTACAGCTTCACGCTCCCTGCAGGCACTTACACGATGACAGCATCAGCACCCGGACATCAGAACCATGTCGTGACAGATGTGGTAATAGTCCCAGACGGCAACACTGATTTGAATTTCTATTTGCCGTTAAACACGCCTGTCGATGATCCCCAGATTCCGGTGGCAGCCACAGCTCTGAATGGCAACTACCCCAACCCCTTCAATCCTGAAACTACGATCAATTATAGCGTGAAGGAAGCGGGCAGGGTGAGGCTGATCATCTACAACGTCAAAGGCCAATTGGTGAGAACCTTGCTGAACGAAGACCACGCTACCGGTCATTATAGGAAGGTCTTTGATGGCAGAGACGATGCCGGATGCCCCTTGGCAAGCGGTGTATATCTTGTCAGGATGATAGCTCCGGGATATCAGAAGAGTTCCAAGATGATGTTGATGAAATAGATAAGCAGGCAAAGCTGGCTCAAGCCGGGTCAGCTTTGATGCTTTTGTTACTATATGAAAACCGAGAGAAGGAGAATGATATGAATCAGCTCGTGCGATGCAAAGACAACATAAGAGTATTCCTTTTATGGATGGAGGGAAAGATGAGAACACTGCAATTGCTTGCCCTCACCTTCCTGTTGCTGAACGGGATATTGTGTTTAGGTGCCGTAGTCGATCCAACCCTGGACGGCTATGTTTATACGGTTGCTGACTATGCAATCGATATTCAGGTATCAAGCTCAATTTTCTTGTGTTCTGACAATAGCGTGGTAGTATTCAGTATTGCAGAATGGGATGATGCAGGACCGTCATATAAGAGAATGATCACAAAGCTTGACCCTCTTGGTCACCTGCTTTGGAGACGTCAGGTTCCCGGTGGAGCTTATCCGATCATTACGGGAGTTGATATAGACGGGGCTGATAACGTTACCTTCATTCACACGGATGGGGATTTGTGTAAACTGTGCACAGTCTCAAGCGATGGTGTGATAAGCGACCTCAGCGAACCTGTCCAGCTGCCCAGAGCCCCTTTCTTCACCAAAGCCATGCGGACCGGTAGCGGTGATATTGTAGCCGTAGGCTCAGCCATATGGGCGGATGATTATATTAATCCCTCCTATTGCACCACTTACTGTCACTTTTCTGCGCTGGGAGATACATTGGCTACAGCCAACTGGTATAACAGCCAACATGATTCGCCAATGGCGCACGACCTGGCATTTCTGGATAATGGGAACTTGCTGATCACCGGTGCATTCGGGGCTGAAGATTCCACCATACTGGAGATCAACTTGGCGGGTGAGGTGCTGAACAGTTACAGCATCCCTCCAACAAATTATGACTTGTATGGAGTCACCATCAGCAAAGAAGCCAATGCCCAATCCCACTTGGTTGCCTATGGCACGGATGGCGGCGTCTCTATCGGCAGATTCAGTGGTGGCAATTTGCAGCATCTCTTCAGTATTCCAACCACCACGATAAGTTATGTGAGCTCGATGATTGTCACGCCGGAAAACATCTTCATCTGTGGTGCAAGCGGCCCGGATGGAAGGCTGGTCAAGCTCGACTGGGCTGGGAATGTGCTCTGGACACGGAAACAGCGGGGTTGGAACTTGTGCGAGTATGTGGTATACGGGGGTGGCATGTCAAAGTCCTTATTGGCTCTTGATCAATATGGATGCGTTTATTGGGCATGGGGCAGAGCGAATCAATTGGTGGTGGTCAAGCTTTTGCCGGATGGAGAGGTTCCAGTTCAGGACGAAGTGCAGACTCCCGCAGTGAATGCCCTGACCGCCTATCCCAATCCGATGAAAAGCCACCTGACCATCAAGTCTGCATCTGCACTGCGTGATGATGGTGTGAATGTCTACAACATCAGAGGTGAGCTGGTGCGCAGTCTCAAGCTATCGGATGGAGAGGCGATATGGGATGGCAAAGATCGCTCTGGCCACAATTGTCCCAGTGGTGTTTATCTCCTGAGAAGCACGAGTGAAAGAAACCAGGTAACCAAGATTAGCAAGATCAATTAGGAGTGAGACATGAAAAGATTATCCGTTTTGATTGCGTTGTTTACGCTCGCCTTCAGCCTTTATGCTGCTACGCTCAATGTCGTGCAACCTTTTTACGGTAATGATGACGCTCCAGTAAATGTTTATTGTTGCTCCAGTTATAGCCAGCAGATCTATCATAAATCTCAGATCAATCACCAGGGTGAGATTCTCAAGCTCAGGTTCATGGTTGATACATCTTTCGCCACTGGAAGCTTGAACAATAGCCAGATCTGGAGGATTTACCTGGGGCACACCACGCGCAATGCTTTTGGCTCACTCACAGATTGGGAACCTGCAGCCAGTCTGACTGAGGTGTTCTGGGGCCCGGCTCCGATAAACCTTCCTCCCGGAGGTCATGAGTGGATAGAATTTATCTTGGATACTTCCTTCGCTTACAACAACGTAGACAACCTGGTGATTGCAGTCTATGCCAGCAACTATTCCCGGGCTGGCACTTTGTCCTGGAGTGGGGATGACAGTGGCGCGAGTCGCACCTTGTGTTATGGGGATTATGAGAATTATGACATCAACATCAATGCCCCACCCACTGCCAGCGAGAGGAAGTATTTTGTCCCTGCGCTTCAGCTTGTGTTTCCGGATACCGAGGTGCCGGTTGCTCCTTGGTTGAGAGCCCCTAACAACAATGCCACTTTGGTCAATGGTCAGCCCCTGGATTGGAGGATAACCCACAATAGCTGGTCTCAGTTTCCTCCGGGACAGCCAGACGCAAGTGGGTATGATGTCTATATCAATGGGGAGTTGGTGAGTGAAAACCAGCCGGAGAACCGATACTTCATCAATGGCTTAGAAGCGGGACGGCACTCTTGGCATGTGGTAGCCAGAAACAATATCGGCTTTTCGCCTCCATCTGAAACACGCTACTTTAAAGTAGAGTCAGGGGTGGCGATTGGCGACAGGAGTGAGGACTATGGGCTGCCCATAGCTGCTTCTCAGGATTACACCTATTCTCAGAGCATTATTTTGCAATCCGAGGTAGATATAGAAGACCAACGCATTGAGAAAATATCTTACTTATGGAATGGGGGGCTCCCTACCTATTCCAGTAATCATTGGGAAATATATATGGGTCACTCCGATAAAACGGAGTTTTCGGATGGCACTGATTGGGTTCCGGAGAGTGAAATGGAGCTCGTCTTTGATGGCCATGTGGAGATAACTCGTAATTATGGCTGGGTTGAGATTGAGCTGGATTACCCATTTTTGTACAATAACACAGACAATCTGGTGATTGCTGTCCATGAAAAAGCCGCCAACAAAGATTTGTACTATAGTGGTATATTTTATGGAACTCCCACACCAGGCCAACACCGTAGTATCGTCAAACATAGCGACATGATAATAGACCCCAGCACAGCTATTGAGGGCTCCCTGATAGAGGGCAGACCCAATATCCTGATGCGGTTTGGGCAG
Source organism: Candidatus Cloacimonadota bacterium (assembly GCA_029781115.1). GTDB lineage: Bacteria > Cloacimonadota > Cloacimonadia > Cloacimonadales > Cloacimonadaceae > UBA3900. The sequence goes on along the minus strand of JAKOXG010000006.1, from coordinate 128,440 downwards.
AGGCCTGCGGAGCCCATTTTCCAAGTTGTACCCACTGCCTTGGACTATGAGCAGATCATGAACGGCGAGCCCAATACACTGAGTGTGAGGGTCACCAATATGGGCGGTGGTGTGATCAACCTCAGCCTGGCTGATCTCAGTTTCGTGGGCCCCAATGCAGATGAGTTTACACTTGATCCTGCAAACCTGCCCGCACAGCTGGGTCCAATGCAATATGTGCATATACCAGTTAGTGTGAGAGGCGTTACTACTGGACCTATCTCTGCTGCCTTGCGCTTTGTTGTCGAGGGGGAATATCATGATGTTGATTTGGCTGCAGAGGTGATGCCCACCAATGTCGTGGTCATTGGAGATGGCACCCAATCCCAGTTTGCACCTCTTATTCTGGCACCTGGAGTCTACCGTTCCTATGCCTTCTACACCGCAGACCAGATAAGTGGCATCGGCAACATCGACATGATAGCCTGGGATTGCGTAGCTGCCTCGAATGAGCCTACTTTCTACGTAATTAGGGCCAAAAACACCAATGAAGACAACTTCAAGCCGATAAGCTGGCTGACTTACACCGAAGATATGACCGTGCTCAGAGTAGGCAGATACGATGGCAGCTCTCTGGGTTGGCAGATGTTTGAACCTTACCGGCCCTTTGTCTATACCGGCGGTAATTTGATCATTGGCGTGGAAACCGACTATCCTTTTGGCGATTCTTCGGATGCTCACAATATGTTTAGATATACTGATAGTGGCGAATTGAACCATCAAACTTGGAGGCCTGCCAACAACCAATATGGAGGGAGGGCATCCACAGACTCCAAGGTTCCAAATATCATGCTTCATTTCAGCGGGGGCGCAGAAAACGATATCTGCGTGCTGGGTATCAATGGCCCCCTTGCAGCTGCAGTGGGGCGAGCATCTCGCTACACCGTGCGCATTAGAAACAACGGTATCAACGCTCAAGCCAACTATCAGGTAAAGCTGATGGGGCCAAACGATACCGAGCTTGCAGCAGTGAATGGCCCACCTGTGGATAGCGATGCTTTTGCTGAAGTGGTGCTCCCCTGGACGCCTGCAACCTCAGGCACAATTGCTATCTATGCCAAGGTGGAGATGGCCGGTGATGAGCTGGTTCAAAACAACCTTTCAGATCCCATTACGGTAGACGTTCCACCCGAAGGCACTCAAGCTGTTACCATTGGCAAAGGAGATAGATTGGAATATATGCCCATGAATTTCCACAATGACAGTTCCTTCTGCCAATCACTTTACCTGGCAGAAGAGCTGGGTTTTGTGAGCGGAACCATCAGTTCTTTGGTTCTCTACAACCAGTTTTATGCCAACCTGCACGATAAGCATACCATAATCTATCTGGGAAGCACTTACCAAAACGACCTGAATGCCGGATTTATCCCCGCTTCTGAGCTGACTTTGGTCTACGATGGAGAAATAGACTATCCTGTGGGTACAAACAACATCCACATCAATTTTCAGACGCCCTATGTGCACACCGGTGGAAACTTGGTGATGCTCTTTTACCGTCCCTATGACAGCTCAGATTATGATGCCGATCTGCGGTTTAGAATCCAGATAGCAGGGGACAATCGCACCCGTCTTGCAACAAGAAAATACGGTGATTTAGACCCCTTCAATCCCCCCAATAACACCACACTCACCGGGAAATTCCCGCAAGTCAGCTTCTTCTACAGTGAAGATCCATATGAAAATGAACTGGCAGCTTTGAGCATCACGGGCGATAGCAGTGCCACAGTGGGCAGTGTCTCAAATTACACTGTCAGCATCAAAAACTATGGCAGCGTAGACCAGACCAATTACACCGTGAAGCTTATGGGGCCGGATGAAGTGGTCTTGGCCAGTGTGGATGGGCCTCCGATCAGCAGCATGCAGAGTTTGGACGTGGTGTTGCCTTGGACTCCTGCCACTGTGGGAAGCCAAGTCATCCATGCAAAAGTGGAGCTGGCCGGAGATGAATTTACAGCCAACAACCTTACTCGAGGCCTCGAGATCACGGTTTTCCCCGTGGGAACAGCCGAGGTGAATGTTGAAGTCAATAAGGGCAATGATGCTGTGATAATTTCCTGGGCGGGCTCAAAAGGGCTTGCCGGATATACAGTTTACAGGCTGCAAGCCGGTCAGGAGCAAAATGAGGCTGCTTGGACAGAATTGCCCCCAGAGCCAGGCGATGCTTTCAAGGTAATCGATACCGACTGGCTCACGCTCCCAGATGGAGACTACCGTTGGGCGGTCAAAACGGTTTATTCTGATGGTGTTGCCTCTTTGCCCCGCATCTCAGGCATCCTCACCAATGAGGTTCAGACAGGGAAGATCGTGGGTGTGGTGAAAACCAAAACCAATCTCGCCATTGCCGGTGCGACTGTCAGCAATGGCAGACTTAGCGCTACCACAAACTCCCTGGGCGAATATATCCTCATGGTTCCCGTGGGCAGTCGCACGCTGGAAGTTACTGCCGAGGGCTTTGACAGTGCTACCGTGGAAAATGTGATGGTCAGCCAGGGACTCTTTACCAGCCTGAACCTCATTATGCTGGAGGGAAGCGGTGATCCTGAAGTGCCGGTGGCGGCCACTGCTTTACATGGAAACTATCCCAATCCCTTCAACCCTAAAACCACGATCAGTTACAGCGTTAAACAATCCGGAAAGGTGTGCCTGAACATCTACAACATCAAGGGGCAATTGGTGAGAACCCTGCTCAATGAACACCGTGACACCGGCCACCATGAGAGTTTCTTTGATGGCGAAGATGATTGTGGGCGTGCCTTGGCAAGCGGTGTGTACTTCGTTAAGATGAATGCCCCGGGATATCGGAAAGTTATCAAAATAATGCTGATGAAATAGGCATTATCCATCGTTATCGAGCCGGCTCAGGAATGGGCCGGCTTTTTGGTATCCGGTATTCATTCGTCGGTTGCTTGGCTCTTACTCACCCGCCCGGTGATGCCGTGGAGATACTCGGGTTTTTCCCGGGAGGCTCCGGGTAATCACCGGGAGGCTAAGTAAGGAAGAGGTTGGGGAAAGACAACTTTTTGGTGGTGGCTTATCTGCTACCTACCCTACACCCTCTTTACTTAATGAAGGGAGGAATTAGGGAGGCGGGCAGGGAGGAAGGGGGAAGGCTTCAGTAGGGGGGGGGTGACCAGTCAGGCTAAGTCTTCGTATTCTGCCTGTTTGCGGTAGTTCCAGCCCAGGAAGAGCCTGTCCAGCAGGGCAACGATGCCAAAAAGCGCCATGCTGAGCACGCTGATGGTGATGATCACGGCAAAGACGTGGGCGGTTTGGAAGCTCTTGGTGGCTCTGGTCATATAGATTCCGAGACCTGCATTTCCGCCCAAATACTCGCCAAACACGGCGCCCATCACGCTGTAAGTTGCGGCCAATTTCAGGCCGGTAAAGAGCGATGGCAAGGCAGCCGGAATCATCAAAAGGCGATAGGTTGTCAGCTTGGATGCACCCATGGATTTGAGCAGTTGGATCTGTTCTGCGGGCACCTGTCTGAGTCCATCAAAGAAACCCAGCGAGATAGGGAAGAAGCAGACCAGGGTGACGGTGAACACTTTGGAGGCAATCCCAAAGCCAAACCACAGCACCAAGAGCGGCGCAATTGCTATGATGGGAATGGTTTGCGAGATCACCAGATAGGGGTAGATCATGTTTTTGAACCAGGCAAAACCGTGCATGAGGATGGCGCAGATGATGCCTAAGACGAAGGCGATCAGCAGTCCCACCAAACTGGCGTAGAGAGTGGGTTTGAGGTGAGTCCAGATCAGCTGTGGTTGCTGGATGAATACATTCACCACATCCTTGGGAGAGGGCAGCACCCAAAAGCCTATCCAGGCTCGTTCGCTGGCTATCTGCCACAGGATCAGGATGGCGAGACCAAAGAGCAGGGGAGCGATGACCTTGCTGCGACGCTTAGATTTCACCACCTGCCCACTTTGCGGATTTCCGTGTGCAGCTCCACTCCAAAGCGCTCCAAGACGGTGTCCTGGATATGTTTGATCAGGTCGCTCACGTCTTTGGCTGTAGCGCCGCCTTTATTGATGATGAAGCCGCAATGCTTTTCAGAAACCTGCGCTCCGCCGATGCTGTAGCCTCTCAAGCCACAATCCTGGATCAGCTTCCCGGCGAAATATCCTTCCGGTCTTTTGAAGGTGGAACCGCCGCTGGGGCAGTCCATGGGTTGCTTGCTCCAGCGCTGTTCATGCAGGTCTTCCATCTTGGCTTTGATCGCATCAGGGTCTGCATATTCGAGCTTGAAAACGCTGCTCAGGTGGAACCAGCCTTTGCTCTGAAATGCGCTGCTGCGGTAGCCAAAATCATGCTCTTCCGCTTTGATGTGCAGCACAGGATTGGCGGAGGTGAGGGATTCTGCTACAGGGTGTAAGGCTTTGCTGCAGTAGAGAACGTCCTTGATCTCGCCTCCGTAGGCGCCGGCGTTCATAAAAACCGCTCCACCCACGGAACCGGGGATGCCGGAGGCAAATTCCAGTCCCGAGAGCCCGTTTTCTTGGGCGAAGTCACAGAGTTCCTTGAGACTCACACCGCAGAAGGCGGAGATGTAGTTTTCATCCTTGGTGAGCTTGGCGTAGGCATCGGTGCTGATCACGAGGCCGAGGATGCCGTCGTCGCTGACTAAAAGGTTCGAGCCTTTGCCCACCACCATCCAGGGGACATTGTGCTCCAAGGCAAAGAGCAAAAGGCGGATGATCTCAGCTTGCGAAGAGGGCAGCGCATAGAGCTGGGCTGGGCCTCCAATCTCGTAGCTGGTGTGCAAGTGCATGGGTTCGTCAAATCGGAAGCGATCTGCATCTATCAGGTCTGCAAATGCTTCTTTGGCAAGATGGATGTAATTGATGGTGCCTCCCTGTTTATGATATTGCGAAAAAGGCGGTTATTTCGTTGAGGAGCTCGAGTTCGCTGCGCAATTCCAGGCTTTTGGTGGGTAACACTTCTTTGAAAAACCTGCCGTAGCGCTTGTTTGAGACGCGGGAATCCATGATGAGCACCACTCCGCGGTCAGTCTTACTGCGGATCAGGCGTCCGAAGCCCTGGCGCAGGCGCAAGAGTGCGTTAGGCAGCATGTAGTGCATGAAGGAGTCCTTTCCTTCGCGCTCCAGTTTGTCTATATATGCTTCCACTATTGGCTCACTGGGCACCAAAAACGGAAGCTTGAAGAGGATGAGTAGAGATAGTGACTCACCTTGGATGTCCACTCCTTCCCAGAAAGAGTTTGTGCCCAGGAGCACGGCGTTTTGATGGCGCTTAAATTCGTCCAGGATGGAGGTGCGGGTGCCGACCTTTCCTTGGGCAAAGAAGGGGCGGCCTTTTCGGTAGAGCTCCTCATCCAGGTGGTCGTAGACGGTGTTGAGGTCTTTGTAGGAGGTGAAAAGCATCATGGTGCCTACATCTGTGGCTCCCAGTATCTGTTGCAGGCAACTCAGCGCCTGGTTCATGAAAAACTTGTCTTTGTGCTCCGGCAGGAAGCTGCTGATCATCAGCTTGGATTGGGTGTTGTAGTCAAAAGGAGAATCCACGATTTCGCTTCGCAGCTTGTCCTCTTCGAGCTGGCTCAGGCCGCTTTGATTGTGAAAATATTTGAAGGAGCCGCGGATGGCCAGGGTGGCGGAGGTGAACACAATGCTTTCGACGCTTTTATACAAGAGGTTGTTGAGCAATCCGGAGACCTCCACGGGCGCATAGCTGATGGAGGAATTGGGGTTTTTGCGGTCTGGCGAATATTCGGAGCTGAGCCAGAGGGCATAATCTTCCAGATTGGGGTTTTGGATGTTGAGCAGCTTTTGCTCCATCTCGCTGAAGCGCTTGAAGGTGGCGGAAAGGAAGTCAATCGTCTCAGCATAACCGTGGATTTGCTTGGCATTGAAGGTGGAATAGATGTTCTGGAGTGCCTGCAAGTCCTTCATCAGCTGCTTGTAGTGATTGATCAGGGCGTTGAGCTTGGTGAACATGGCAGGGAAATCTGCCACATCCTTGATCCTCAGTTTGCCGTAGTTGTTGTCACTTTGCAGCCTGATGGAGACTTCGTTAAAGAGCTCTGTGGTCGCATCCTTTAGCTTGTCCACGTCCTCATTGAGCATCTTGACGACCTGAGTGGCGTGGTTCTTGGCGGCATCTGTGATGATGGCTTTGTTGAGGTTCAGCTGCGTTTGAGTTAAAAAGCCGCTGCGTTTCTTCGCTCCGTAGGATAGTTGGTTGAAGTTGTTGGTGAGCTCGGCGTTGCTGATCTCAATGCCCAAGTGGCTGGCAGCAGAGGCGGGAAGGTTGTGCGCTTCGTCGATCACCAGGCGTGAATAGGGTCCCAGGGTGCTGTTGTCATTGAGCAAATCCGCCAGCAGGAGTGAGTGGTTGGCTACCACCAAGGATGCGGTCTCGATGTTCTTTCTCAGAGTCATCACATAGCAGTCGTTGGCCTTGGGACACCTTCTGCCCATGCAGCTGTAGCGGTCGGAGTTGATCTTACGCCAGAAGAGGCTGGAGCGCTTGCGATCAAAGGATGAGTTCTCGCTCACGTCACCGCTGAGGGTCTGAAGCTTCCACACGAATAGATAGAGCAGCGACCTTGCGTCCCAAGGGCTCAGGCCATCGGTTTGCTCTCGTAACATGGCTTCCCAACGCCTCTGGCAGACGTAGTTTTCCCTGCCTTTCACCAGCACGGCTTTGAAGGATTGGGGCAGTATGTCTCTCAGTAGGGGTAAGTCCTTGAAGAAGAGCTGTTCCTGCAGGTTTTTGGTGTTGGTGGAGATCACCACAGTGCCTTCGGAACCGAGACAGTGACCTATGGCTGGAACCAGGTAGGCAAAGGATTTTCCCACGCCTGTGCCTGCTTCCACTGCCAAATGCTTGTCTTGGGCAAATGCTTCCTGCACCAGCTTGCTCATCTGCAATTGGCCTTCGCGGAATTCGTAGTTCTCAAATTGCTTGTGCAACAGACCGCCGATGCCGAAGAAATCCTCCATCTCTATCTTTCTGTTCTTCTCCACCACATGTTCCACCACGTTTACCCTGTCATTGGGCGGCGGGTTGAGTTTGGCGGCACCCAAGTTCCGGCGCTGCCATTCGATCAGGGAATAGAGGAAGTTGCCGATCAGATGGTCGATCTGTGCCTGTTTGCACAGTTCGTAGAGGCGGGCGTTGGTGAGCAAGCTATAATGGCTGGCGATGTGTGCAGCCATGGCCAACATCAGCTCTCCGGTGGCGGTGGCATCTGCATCGGCTCTGTGTGCGTCGGTGAGCTCTATATCCAGATAGGTGCACACGCTGTTCAGGGAGTGATCCAAAGTGAAGGGGAAATAAATCCTGGAGAGCTCCAGTGTGTCCCATTTGGTGTTCAGGAGTGGGCTCAGGTTCCGATTGGTGAGTTGTCTGTTGATAAAGCCGAGGTCAAAGTTGATGTTGTGCCCCACGATGATCTTGTCTTTCACAAATTCACCCAGTTGCGTGAGTACAATGTCCAAGGATGGAGCATCGTTTAGTTCGGAGGCACTGATCCGGGTAAGGTGCTGGATAAACTTGGGAACCTGCTTGCGGGGCTTTACAAAGCTCTGGAATCGCTCTGAGATCTGGCCTTGGGAGAATCTGATGGCTGCGATCTCGATTATTTCATCCTTTTCGGCGTCCAAGCCAGTGGTCTCAATGTCCAGAGCCACAAAATCCAAACTGTTTACAAATGCAGCTGCTTTATCGTTGCCTTGCTGGGTCATATCTCGTCTCTGTTGAGGTTGTAGCGGGCAAGCTTTTTGATCAAACCTTGGCGTGAAAGTCCTAACTCTTTAGCGGCTTGGGTCTGGTTCCAATCACAATCTTCCATGCACTGGATGATCATCTTCTTTTCCAGTTCTTCGATGGCCTCCTTGAGTGTCTGCTTGTTATCCAGCATGTCCAGCATGCGCATGTTTTCCATAAAGTGGTGCACTTCATCCGAGAAGTCGGTGGGTTTGATCGAAGTGCCGGGCACAGCAAGGGTTACCGCTCTTTCGATCTCATTCTCCAACTGGCGCACGTTTCCCGGCCAGTTGAATTGCTCCAAAATCTTCATGGCTTCATCCGTGATGCCGTGCACTTCTTTGTTCATTCTCTTGGTGTATTTATCCAGGAAGTGAATGGCCAAAAGCGGGATATCGCCCTCACGTGAAGCCAAGGGTGGCACCTCGATGCGGATCACGTTGAGCCTATAATAAAGGTCGAGGCGGAATTCGCCCCTCTTGACCCTCTCCATCAGGGAGGTGTTGGTGGCGCAAACCACCCTCACATCCACCTTTTCGGTCTTGGTGGCACCCACTCTCTTCACTTCGCCTTCCTGCAGGAAGCGTAAGAGCTTGGCTTGCGTGGAAGGGCTGATGTCGGCTATTTCATCCAAGAAAAAGGTGCCGCCATCGGCGATCTCAAACAGACCTTTCTTGTCGTTGATGGCACCCGTGAAGGAGCCTTTCACATGGCCGAAGAGCTCGCTTTCCAGCAGGGTTTCCGGCAAAGCTCCACAGTATTGGGCTACAAACTTCTTGTTCCGGCGGTTGCTGGTGTAGTGCAAGGCACGGGCGATCAGCTCCTTACCCGTTCCGCTGGGGCCTTCCAAAAGCACCGAGGTGGGCGTGTCTTTCACCTTGTCTATCACCTCAAATATCTTCTCCATCTGAGGGCTGTTGCCGATGATGTTGGCATACTGGTTGGTGGCGTTCAGCTGCTCTCTGATGATGGCGTGAGCCTTTTCCAGGTTTGCATTGCGCACGTTTTCGATGATCACGATTACCTGATTTGCCAACGCATTGAGCAGGTTGATGATGCGCTCTGGGAAGTAATAGGAGCCTTCGGTGGTGAAGAGCAATACCACACCCAGGACGTCGTTGCGGATGGAGAGAGGGATGCAGATGAGGTGGTTGAAAGAGGGCGCAAAATGGGGCTGCTTGAGGTCTATCACTTCGTTGGTTTGATACACTTCGCTGCAGATCTCCAAGAGGTTCTCGCGCAGCTTGTTTTCCGAGCTGATGTTGCGGAATATCTTGTAATCCCAGCTATCTACTCCCAGGGTGCCGGTGTGGAGCAGCATAATGCCACCGCTGGCATCCGAGAGCTCGATCAAGCTATCCAGGGATTGCTCGATGAGCAGGTCAAGATCGCTGATGGTATTCAGCTTCTGCGTGATCTCATAAAACTGGTTGAGCAGGTTTTCCTCAAACTTCATTTCCTGCATCTGTGCGGCGTATTCACGTGAGATCTTCTGACTGAGGATGTCGTTTTGTTCCAGTAGCTTGATGGAGCCAAAGCGTTGGATGATCTTCTTGTTGTTCTTCAGGATCTCCAGCGCTTTTTCCCAATCCTCCAGCTCATAAAGCACCTGCGCCAGCTCATAATTTGCCAAAGAGAGCTTGTAATCCTCATTGGTTTGCACAAAGTAGCGCAGTGCTTCGTTGAGATGCTCTCGTGCTGCTTCCGGGTTCTTCTTTTCCAGCAGTGCTTTCAGATAGTAGGCTTGGCCAATCTCTTTGGGGCTGTTCTGCTCGATGGCCATCTTCAGGGATTCGTCGATGTAATAGTGAGCGCTTTCATTGCTGTGCGAAAGGATGAAGTAATAGGCTTGCTTCTGGTAGCCTTCCACGATCTTATCCCGGGCGTTCATGCTCTTGAAGAAGTCCAGGCTTTCGCTCAGGTAGGGATAAGCCTCTTTAAACTTTTGCATCCTGGTGAGCACGCTGCCCATGTTTCCATAAAGCTCTGCCTTGATATATTGGTCATTCACATGTGGAATCAGCTCCAGTCCTTTGAAGCAGAGGTCATAAGCCAGGTTCAGTTCGCCTTGCTTTTCGTAAAGCTCACCCAGGTTGCTGTAAGCACGGATCAGTCCGTCGTTGAAGTTGTTTTCTTCGCTTTTGGCCACCGCCTGTTCGTAAAACTCGATAGACTTGGTCCACTCACCCATCTTGAAATAGAGGGCACCAAGATTGCACAGGGAGGCGATAGAGTTTCTGTAAAAGCCAAACTCAATGGCTGTATCCAGGGAGCGACGGTGCGCTTCCTCTGCCTTGGCATAGTCGCCAATGTCGGCGTAGGTGATGCCGATGTTATTGTAGATATTGGCGATGTTATATGGTTCATTGAGCAGCCGTTGCAGTTTTACCGCTTCTTCGAGGTAGAAGAGGGAGCGGGCTTGGTCGCCCTTATCATCCATCAAGCCACCCAAGTTGTTGTAACACACGCTGATGCCATTGAGGTTGAAGGTCTCTTTCTCGACGGCCAAACTCTTGAGGAAGCACTGTTCGCTGCGTGGCCAGTCCGCCTGGAACATATAGAGCACGCCCAGGTTGTTATAAATCGCTGCCAGCCCACTCTTATCCTTGGCCAGGTTATACATCTTTTCCGCTTCTTTGAATGCTTCTTCTGCTTGCTCCCAGTCGCTGATGTAATAGTGGATTTTGCCTCTGATTTTCTTGCCTTCGGCTTGCACCAGGTATCTCTGATTCTTGTCTTCCAGCTTGCTATAGCTGTGTGAGATGATGTCCAAAACTTCCAGGGCTTCATCAAACTTTTCCATCTCAGTCAGGATATCTGCCTTAAGCAGGAGGATCTTTTGCTTCCAATGCTCATCAATAGTGGCGGGAGAATACTTTTTGATGATTTCCAAAGCCACGCTGCCCGAGCCCTGATCAAAGAGCTTGGAGGCCAGATGCCACACTATCTCTTCGGCAGCAATTGAGTTTTCGGTGCAAAACTGCAATGCTTCTCTGAAGGTCTCCACCGCTCTGTTCTTGTCTTCGGAAGAGGCTTGCGCAAGCCCCAATCGCAGATAGGCATTGTAAACATCCATGGGCTCGGTGGAGTTTTTGAGGATAGTTTGCCACAGCAAAGCCGCGCTCGTGCTATCGGAAATCTGCTCCAGATACTCCGCCAAGCTCTTGAACTGCTCGGCATCATAGAGGGAATCAATGTTTTGCAGATACACCATCGCCTGCAGTTTATCGGGATAAGCCTCGCATTCCTGCAAGACTTTGAGTTTATAATCAGGGCTAAACTGCTCCGGATTGCTCTCCAGCCAATGCATGAAAGAGGTTTTCCTCTGCACCTTGAAGCCATCGCCAAAATCGGCAATCAGGTTTTGCCCGGCCAACAGCTCCAGATTCTTCTTCAGGTTCTTGGAAAGCCCCAGGTTCTTTGCCTGTTTCTCATCCAGACCGCTATCCAGGGCATACATGGCAAAGAGCAGGTTCTTTTGGCTTTGATCAAGCTTGCTCAGCTTCTCATAATACAGCTGCTGAGGGTCAAAGTTGCGCTCCAAAAAGGGAGATAAATCAAAACTCTTGCCACTTTCCAACATCTCTTCCAGAATGCTTTCCACCACCAGCAGGTTGCCCTGGGAGATGGTCTGCAACACTTCACTGCCGCTCGCAGAGCTGGCTTTATCATCGGGGAAGGCGATTTGGATGATCCTTTGCATGTCATCCGTGTTGAGCGCGGGAATGGGCTCGTAGTGTGAAAAGCTAAAGAGGTGAGATTGCGTCAGAGCCACGATCTTGATGCCAATATCCGGCACCGCATGAATCAAGTATTGTAGATATTCCCGGCTGTAGGAATCCAAAATCTCACAATCATCCACGATCAAGAGCATGGGCTTCAACAGCTTGCGCTCGTTTAGAATCGAGATAAGATAGTAAAAGAAATCGTGCTTGCGCCCCGTCTTGTATCCGGTCTGATATTGGCTGACGATCTCGGCAAACTCCTCGCCACTGAGTGCGCTGGTGTGCAGCACCATCCGTTCAAGTTGATTATAATAAAAGGGGTGAGGTGAAAAAACCTTGATTTGCTTGAAATTTGGGCGCAGTTTGTCTATCAAGGTTTGGATCAGGTAGGACTTGCCGCTGCCAGTTTTGCCGGATATCTCAATGAGATGCGAGATCTTCTTGGTCTTGAGCATATCCATGACTTTGCGGCTGGGAAACCTCTCGGACACAAACTCATGCATTATGGTATATGGCTTTTGACTCATCTTAAAACCTCTTTTATACTAACGCTTGATTCTCAGATTGTCTATAATCGTTTACACGGGACTGTAAATTAAATTGACACTACATGTCAAGCCTTTTTTTGAATTGACATCCAAAGGGCTTTTATTACCCACGAAACTTCAAAACTAAAATAAGCATAGGAGGCATGACGAAGGTTAGAGTTATCTTATTTATACTCAGCATCTTGGCCGTGAGTTTGGGTGTTGCAGTCATCGAAGGTCAGTGGCATGGAGTACCGGAAGCAAGAGGCGCGAAATTGAGCCTCGTTGTTCATGTAAACGATGATGACACCGGCCTGTCTGCCACTGTGGACTACCCAGATCAAGATGCATATGGTATAGTCGCTGATGATGAGACTTTCAAGGATGGAACTCTCGAGTTTTCCATCGGCGGCATTATGGCAAGCTGCAAGGAATGAAGAAGTGATGAGCGACATCGTAAAGTGGATTCTGAAAAGATGACAGCTAAGCCTATTACATCACAATCGAGCCAGGCAGTTGCCTGGTTTTTTGATGTCGTGAAGAGGCATTGCAGGCGGATTCTGCATGGCAATGAGCGGGTGTAGGGAAAAGAGATATGAGGGCATTCCCGATATGGGCTTCTGCCTTGCTATCTTCTGATGCCTTAATCTGTTAATGTTTAGGTGCAGGCAATATTGTTGTTGACAAGAAACCCTTACCCCAAGACAATTGCACCCGGACAGGCGAGGAGACAAAAGTGAAGAAAATACTAACATCAATTCTCTTTCTTAGCATCTGGCTATGCGCCATGTGTGACGTAGTTCATGTGCCCTATGATTGTCATGCTCCGTGTGAAGCTATCCGGGTGCCGGAGCTGCCCGCTTCGCATCCCATTCCCGTGCCTTGGGTAGCGGCTGCGACGGTTATTCCCGGTATAGCCAACGACGGCTACGTTGAGGTGGATTGGATGCAGTTGATTGACTTGGATCAAGGGGGCATGGTGGTGCTTGAAAGCCACTTTGACGTTGATGGAATGCTGTCATCCGAGCTGGGTGGTTTGTTTGGCAGATGGTTCCCGCCCGGCAGTGCTCGCACGCCCTTGACCAATTCCATGGTTCAAAACGGAATGCTGAGGGTCAACGTAGGCGCGAAGCCGGACAACGTTAACCACTGGTGGCTTGTAGGATACAAAGGGATTCCAGGTCACAGATATGCTCTCAAGATGCGCTTTCGTATGCATGGGCATATCGGTGTGCAGTTAGGTTGCGATTTTTGGACTGTTCCTTCTGAAGATGGCAGTGCTACGCTGATGGAAGGCTGGTGTTCAGATTGGTATGGGGATACGGGTGGCGAATTCATCGAGGTAACTTCGCCTTTGCCTGAGGAAGAGAGAATAAAGTTCAATCGCAGGCACTATGGCTTTAGCAGGGAAGGTATCTTCTATATTACTCGTGAGCTTATGAATTATATCGGGTCTACAAGTGCATATCTAATGTACGACGGCAAAGAATACCCCATGACGCTCAAGGGAGACAAGTATATTGCGGATACTGATCAGTGGGTTTCATATATGGGAAGTTACTACTTCAGGACCACCAATCCGGTGCAGGAAAGGAAGCTTCCAGATACCATTTACGATCCTGAACGGGGTGTCGACCACTTGACCTATCCAGGAGACGTTCGTGTTGATAACAATACTGGAAGTTATTACTTTCATTCAAGATGGCAGGATGTCATCTTCTACGATGAGCTGAACCAAGCTGAGTGTTCTATTTGGCTTGATGCAAACAACATCTGCCATATCAAGGCCATCAGGTTTGGTGGCCGGATCAAGAGGGCTCAGTTTTATGACATCAAAGGCAGGAGACTGTTCTCATATGATGTCCCAGCGGCAGATGGGCAGGTGGAAGTGAGTATACCGCTTCCCAAATTGGCAGTTCAGGCGCTGCTGGTAAAGGTGACCGCAAGCAACGGACAGAGCTTGGTCAAGAAGCTTGCGATCTTGCCCAAGTGAGCGTGTAACGGCTTGAATCTTTTGGTAGATAGAGCAGGAACTGCCCAAGCTAAGAATACAAGCTCCTGCGAGCCACCTTAATTCCTCCTTAATTAATGAAGGGTGGATATAGGGTGGGGAGCAGGCGAGTTCTCACCAGAAAGTTGTCTTTTCCCCGCCTCTTCCTTGCTTAGCCTCTCGGTGATCCCTCGGAGCCTCTCGGGAAAAACCCGAGTATCTCCACGGCATCACCGGGCGGGTGAGTAAGAGCCAGGCAGGAATCAAAAGAGTAAACTCAAAAAAGAAAGTGTGAGGGGTTTTTCTTTGAGAGGAGTATATTGTTGTGAGAGGGGAGAGCTTCGTGTCTCCCCAAAAGCTAAAAGGATATGCGCCCTATGTAGGGTTTGTATGTCACTCTCTCTCTCTCCTCTTCAGAAAGGGCGGGAGCGAAGGTGTAACACTTTCCGCTCCCGCTTTTATTCTTATGGGATTATAGGATCAATAGTATAGGTCTCTGGTGCCGGCTTTCATCTCTGCAAGCTTGTCTTTTACGGATTGACGCATGTTGTCATCCTCGATTTTGGCGGTTTCTTCCTCAATGAGCTTCATGCCTACTTTCATAGTGCGTTCTGAGGAGTAGTCGTAGAGATATTCGGCAAAGGTGAGCAGGGCGTTGGGCGTGCAAAAGCGTTTCACAAAGCCCGGCACGGCAAATTCCATGAAGTGCTCACCCGTCCTTCCGGCACGATAGCAACTGGTGCAGAAGGAGGGGATGTGGCCGCTTTTGGCCAGTTCGTAGATGACGTCATCCAGGGCACGTGTATCGCCCAGCACAAATTGGCTCTTTTTACGGGATTCATCGTCCTTGTGTGAGTAATCGCCCACACCGATGCTGGAGCCGGCGTCGATCTGTGAAACACCGTATTCCAACACTTCGTCACGGATGGCTACGGGCTCACGGGCTGTGAGAATCAAGCCGGTGTAAGGAACGCTGAGCCTGAGTGTGGCGACGAGGAGCTTGAAATCTTCATCGCTTACCGGGTTGGGCGGATGCGAAGCAAAGTCGGTGCCGATGGCAGGTTCAATGCGAGGGAATGAGATGGTGTGCGGGCCCACTCCAAAGCGTTGTTCCAGATGGATGGTGTGATAGAGCAGGGCGAGGACTTCAAACTTCCAATCGGTCAATCCCATCAGCGCACCCAAGCCGAGGTCGTCGATTCCGGCTTGCATGGCGCGGTCGAGACTGTCCAATCTCCAGAGGAAGCTGCTTTTCGGGCCTCTGGGGTGCAGCTTTTTGTAGGTTTCCTCATGATAGGTTTCTTGGAAGATCTGGTAGGTGCCTATGCCTGCTGACTTCACGATGCGGAAGCCCTCGATATCCAAGGGTGCAGCGTTGATGTTGACTCTGCGGATCTCGCCATTTTTATGTTTGGTGTCATAGACGGTTTGCACCGTTTCGGCGATGTATTCCGGGCTGTAGATGGGGTGTTCGCCATAGACCATGATCAGGCGCTTGTGTCCAACATCGATCAGGGATTTGGTGTCTGCGATCAACTGTTCCTTGCTCAGCGTGGCTCTTTCGCATTCCTTGTTGGAAATCCTGAAGCCACAGTAAACGCAGTCATTGACGCACTCATTGCCTACATAGAGCGGGGCAAAGAGGACGATGCGGTTGCCATAGATTCTTTCTTTGAGGTCGCGGGCACCCTGCAGAATCATCTCTCTGAGTTCGGGGTCTTTGACCGAGAGCAGGGCTGCGGTTTCAGCCGGTTCGAGGCGGTTTTTATCCAAAGATTTGGCGATGATGTCGCGAATACGGGATGCGGGCGCATTTCTTTCGCTTACGATGAGGTCTTCGATGGTCTGGGTGGGGATGAATGATTTGAGTCCTTCAGTGCTGATTTTCATGTCAGTAGCTCCTTCTTCAGATATTGAGGGTGATCGTCTTTACTTTGACGGAGTCGATTTGACCTAACTTGCCTGAAAAGGCGCCCATTTCTTCCACGGTTAGTTCGATGACCAGGAAGATTACGGAAACTCCCTTGTCTCTCATGGGATAACCCACTCTTAAGAGGACATGGGGTGCATAGCTGTGTAATAGTTCGTTGACAGGGTGGAATGCCTTGTGAATGTCATCCACCGCAATTGTGACAACATGACGTCTGAGGTCCATTGATATAGTTCTCCTTTCTTTGGTTACTAAGGGGAGATACATTGGACATTGTGAAAGGTGGCTCCGATGCAAGTGCATGAGCAGTCACCCTCGATGCCGGAACGTATCCCTCATCTCAGGTTGAGTATTTATGGGACAATATATGTGGAGAGCGCTTTTTGGCAAGGGGAATCTTTGACATTGTCATCATCTCTGCCAAAGAAGGGCTTGCAGGGCACAAAAAAGGCGTCCCGTGAAGGACGCCTGCAAGGTTTTATGGTTTGGGTGTTTTATTCTTGAGGTTGACGCAAGTAGTTGATGAACTGATCCGCGGGATAGAGCAGTGAGGCTCTGTGACGTTCCAACATGTTTGCCACTTGGGTATGCATCTGCTGTTCATCGGCAAAGAAGACGGCAAAGCGGGCGACTATATCCTCCTGAGGGAAGTTGATCAGCGCTTTTTCATAATAGCTCAGAGCAAGCTGGGGATCATATTCCTCCAGATACCGCATCACATACTTGAGCATGATGCCGGCACCATCTGCACGATGATAGAGGTTCCTTTCCAGGTATTGATCAAACTCATCAAGCTTGCGGGTATTGGCATAGTAGCGCACGTAAAAGTCTATCATTCTGAGCTCATCAACCTGGAACTTCTTGGCTTTCTCGATATATTGCCAGGCTTTTTCGGGCTGATTGTTTACGGCAAAGTGGGATGCAGCCTTGGAAAATGCAGCAGCATAGTTCATCACCAAGCGCATCATATTGTCGTCTTTGTAGACTCTGTCATCGAAAATGGAGCGATATTTGTAGACCTTGTCGATGTTGTTGAGGAGGCGGCTGACGTCCACCTGCTCGTTGGCACCGGCTTTGGTGTGGACGAGTCTATTGACCATGCCTTCAGCGCGCACATAGTCTTCAAAGCCGATCATGCTTTCGCAGGTGACGGC
Source organism: Candidatus Cloacimonadota bacterium (assembly GCA_029781115.1). Classification (GTDB taxonomy): domain Bacteria; phylum Cloacimonadota; class Cloacimonadia; order Cloacimonadales; family Cloacimonadaceae; genus UBA3900. Next base: position 111,341 of record JAKOXG010000006.1, on the reverse strand, counting down.
AAAGTAGATGGGGCGCTTGCCAAAGTTGTCCTTGATGATTTGCAACACAGCGACGTCTGAGATGCGGTAAAAACGCTCATTGGGACGCCAGACGGGGCTTTCATCCAGCGGCAGGGTAAAGCTCATCTCACCGCTTCCCACATTCAGTTCTCGGGGTGGCTGCAAGGCAAGCAGGTTGTCCAATTGATCTTCGGTAAAGTTGATGATCACGCCTTCACGATCTTGGAGCTGTCTGATATACCAAGCGGTGTTGAGCAGCGAGAGGTTGGCTACGGTGACGTCCTTGCGTATTCCTTTGAGCTCTTTGTTTTTGAAAGCCATAGCTTTGGCGATTGCCGCCTTGGTCTCGGCGTCTGGATTTACATCCTTGGCAGGATAGATGTTTTCAAAGGCATAGGGGTCTTCCACCGCCTGCGCATACCAGATGGGGAAGGTGTCGTTGTCACCATTGGTGAAGATGATGGCATTTTCTTCCAGAGAGTTGAGGAAGTTTATGCCATAATCCAGAGCTATGAACTCTCTGCTGCGGTCATGCACAAAGTATTGGGAGGCGAGGTTGACGATGGGGAAGGCAGCTAAAACGGCCATGAGAGCGATCTGAGCGGATTTCTTCTTGGCCAGGGTCACCAAGCCCATCGCTCCGATGCCCATCCAAATGGCCAACATATTGTAGCCCACCACAAAGAAGTAGTCTCTGTCCCGCACTTCTGCATTGGAGAGGTTGATCACAAATACCATCAGGATAGTGGTGCAAAATACCAGCGAGAGGTGATAGAAAAAGCTGTGTTTGTTCCTGCGTGCCTGGAAGATAGCACCGAAGAGGCCCAAGCCGCCGGAGATGATGATGGCGATGGTTTTGATGAGATTGGCGGGAACCTTGAACCAACCGGACATGATCTCGCTGTTGAGCCACTGGTCACCCAAATACCTGAGGAAATGGTAGCCCATCTGCTCGCTCAGGAATGATGCTCTGCGCACAAAGAAGGAGGTTTCTCCATATTGTTTGCGCAAGACGTAATCCATAAACATGTTCCAGGTGCTGGGGTGTCCTTCATTGATGAAAGGACGCTGCGCAGCACGTACGGCAATGTAGAGATGGCTGGAAACGCCTACGAGAACCAGGAAGACAGCCAAAAACCAGATGCGTTTGTCAAAAACATCTCTCAGCTCTATCCAGAGGAGTAAAAGCACCACGAGGGCAAAGCCCCATTTGTCAAAGTCGTCGATCATCAGTTCATGGCCGATGGCACCAAAGATCACGTAACCGATGATGATGGCGAAGGTATAGCCCACGACCTTCGGCCAGAAGGAGCTTTTGGAGACGCCTTGTCTGAACAGGGGATAGACCACGATGAAAAGGATGGCCGGAGCGATCTGCAGTGCAGTTTGGTGGACGCAAAAGCCCAAGAAGAACAGGTAAACGATGAGCAGGAGCTCATTTTGTCTGTTCATGTCCTCGGAATTCTGCACCCAGCGTAGCGTGAGCCAGATGATGAGATTGACAAAGAACACCAAACCGGAGTAGACCTCAGCTTCAATGGCGTTCATCCAGAAGGTGAAGGAGAAGGCCGTCAAAAAGGCGGACATGCAGCCGGCAAAGATGGCCTGCCAGTCCTTTACCTTGAGCATGCTGACCAGTTGCACCGTGATCAGATAGGTAAACATCACGGCAAAAGCTGAGAAGATGCCGGAGAGGAAGGAGGCGATGAAGGCATGGTGAACGATACCACCGAACAGGCTGACTAAGGCACGGCCAAACAGGATGTAAAAAGCAGCTCCGGGAGGATGTGGCACACCCAAGGTGCTGATGCAGGTGGCAAACTCGCCGCTATCCCAAAAAGAAAGGGAGCGTGCCGTGGTGAGAAAGTAGACAAACAGAGTGACGGCAAACACCAGCCAAGCGACGAGGGTGTTGGTCTTAGGTGCCACCAAAACCTGTGGTTTCAGGGCGGGTGGGTCTATTTCAACTTGTTTTTCAGGCTTTTTGTATCTGCCTCGTTTATCTCTACTTTTCTGCCTGCTTTGGTCTTTAGCCGAGCGGGCGTCACGTCTGGTAGTGTTCATATCATTACTCCATAAAAATATCTATGTTGTGTGCCAAGCAGTGATTGGCATCAAGGTTTGGACATTGTATCAGTCTTTCATGCCTGTTTTGGCGGTGCTGGCGATGATCTGTTTCTGCGCCAGGAAGAAGAGGATGAGGATGGGCAAAATGCTGAAAGTGGAGGCTGCCATCAGGAGCGTGGTCTGCGTGGAGGCTTCCTGGTTGAAGTAGCTCAAGCCCACCTGCAGGACTCGCAGCTCCGGCCTGTTTGTCATCACCAAAGGCCACATAAAGCTGTTCCAAGAGCTGATGAGGGTAAAGACGCTTGCGGTGGCGATGATGGGCTTGGAAAGCGGCAACACGATGCGCCAAAGGATGCCAAAGGTGCTGGCTCCATCGATCATAGCGGCGTCAAACAGCTCCTTGGGCAGCGAGCGGAAGTGCTGCCTGAACATAAAGATGGTGAAGATATTCACGCACCAGGGCACGATGAGTGCTTGGTAGGTGTCCAGCCAGTTGAACTTGTCCAATAGCATATAGGATGAGATCAGGTAGATAGGTGCAGGAACCATCATCATGCTGAGGAACATGAGGAAGATGAGCTGCTTGCCCTTAAACTCCATTCTGGCAAAAGCATAGGCCGCCAAGAATGAGGTAATCATCACGCCGATCAGGCTGGCGAACGACACAAAGAGGGTGTTCTTAAAATAGATGGCAAAGGGTACCTTGTTGAATGCCTTCTTGTAGTTATCCCAGTGAAGGCTCGGTTTCTTCACAATCTTTTCTATCTGCTTGGTGGGGACTTTGATGTATTCCTGCTCAATCTTGAGGTCTTTATTGAGCACGTGGATCACGGAGCTATCAGCCTCAGTTTGCACCACGAGTATCCTGCGCTGACCACCGTCGGTGTTCCAGACGTGATACTCTTCTTTGGGGATAAACACGGCTTCTTGCTTGTTAAATTCACTCTGCGTCATCAGCGAGGTGGATACCATCCAGACAAAAGGTACGATCATGAAAAGACCGAAGATGGCGAGCAGTGCGTAGATGATTCCAAGGCGTATTTTCTCTTTCATTTCAAGCCTCCATCAATAGAACACTTTCTTCTCACCGCGCATCTGGATGATGGTGAGAATAAGCAGGATAGCAAACAGGAAGAGCGCCACAGCACTGGCATAACCCATATCCAGAGCGTCAAAGCCGCGCTCGTAGATGTAATAGACGATGAGCTTGGTGCTGTTGAGCGGGCCGCCCTTATCGGTCATCAGATACACTTGCGAGAAGGCTTGGAAGGTGCTGATAGTGGTCATGATCAGCACATAGAAGGTAGTGGGGGAGACCAGGGGCAGGGTGATGTTCCAAAACTGCCTGAACTTGCTGGCTCCATCTATGTCTGCAGCTTCGTAGTAGACCTTGGAGATGTTTTGCAAGCCTGCCAGATAGAGGATGGTGTTGTAACCCAAGCTCTTCCAGGCAGTCATGATGGCTATGGAACACAAAGCCAGGGAGGGGCCTGCCGCCCAATCCGGCCAACCACTTCCGAAGATCAGCTTGAAGATTCCGGTGCTCTCGGCAAGCCATCCCAAAGGAGGTATACCAAAGAGGCTTAGGAAATGGTTGGCGAGGCCTGCCTGTTCGGAGAAGATGATCTTCCACACGATAGAAACCGCCACCAATGAGGTTACATAGGGCAGGAAATACATGATGCGGAAGAGGCTCTTCAGCTTGGTGATCTGGTTGAGCAAGTTGGCAAAGATCAAGGGTAAGATAATGCTGGTGGGAACCACCATCACCACAAACCACACGGTGTTTGAAAGAGACTTCCAAAACAGCTCATCTTTAAACATGGCGATATAGTTTTTGAGGCCAATGAAGGTGCCGCTACCGGTGATTCCCCATTCAAAGAAGCCAATCACCAAGCTCATGGCTACGGGGATCATCCTAAAGAGAAACAACAGCGCAAACGCTGGTAAGATGTATAGATAGGGTGATATCTTCCATTGAGTTTTCATAATACCGCCATATTAGTTGTATTTACTTGTGAGTCTTTTTGTATTCTTCAAAGCCCTTTCTGAAGATGTTCATGGCTTTGGCCAAGTCTTCTTCGTTAAGGATGTAGGCGAGGCGCAATTCATTGCGTCCCAAACCGGGGGTGGAATAAAAGCCTTCTGCAGGAGCTGCCATCACGGTTTCGTTGTCGATCTGGAAGTTGTCCAGCAGCCAGATCACGAAGTCCTCGGCATTCTCTATGGGCAGTTTGGCAACGATATAGAAGGCACCTTGCGGTTTCACACACACGATGCCGGGTATCTTCTGAAGCTCGCTGTAGACCAGGTCTCTGCGTTTCTTATACTCAGAGATCAGGGGGCCAAAGAAGTCATCTCCAAGATTGATGCACGCATTTGCGGCCAGTTGATCCACGGTGGGAGGGCAGAGCCTGGCTTGAGCAAACTTGAGGGTAGCTGCCATCAGCTCCGCATTGCGGGAGACGATGCAGCCAATGCGTGCTCCGCAGGCGCTGTAACGCTTGGATACACTGTCCACCATGATGGCCAAATCTTCCATGCCTTCGATTTCCAGGATGGAGGTGTGTTTGGCACCATCGTAAGTGAATTCACGATACACTTCGTCAGAGATCACAAAGAGGTTGTGCTTCTTGGCGATCTTGCAGAGGCGCGTGATGTCCTCTTTGGAATAGACTGTTCCGGTGGGGTTGCCGGGGTTGCAGATCATGATGGCACGTGTTTTGGGGCCGATTGCCGCTTCGATGACTTCGTCCTTTGGGAGCTGGAAGCCATCTTCCGCCACGGTGAGCAGGGGTTTGATCTTGATGCCTGCCATGGTGGCAAAGCCGTTGTAGTTGGTGTAAAAGGGCTCAGGAACGATGATCTCTTCGCCCACCTCACAGGTCACATACATGGCAAAAGTCACCGCTTCGCTGCCGGCGATGGTCACGATTATCTGGTTTTCTTTGAGTGAGATGCCACATTTCTGATAGTATTTGACCAAACCATCACGATACACATCCAATCCTTGAGAGGGGCCATAGGCCAAGACTTTGTCTGAAAAGCTGTGATAGACATCGATCATGACTTGGGGCGTGGGGATATCCGGCTGGCCGATATTGAGGTGATAAACTTTGGTTCCGCGCTTTTTGGCTGCCACTGCATGGGGCATCAGCTTGCGGATGGGGGATGCCTGAATTTCTCTGGCTCTTTTTGATAACTGCATGTTTTTCCTCTTAGATATGTTTTTTTACAATCTTTTTCAAAGCCCCAAATCAGACAAGTAAAATCTTTTATGCACTTGGACAAGATGCCCATTAAGGGTTGGCCTGATAGTGGATTGCGGCTTTAGTAAAACTCTTTCATGGCGTCTTTGAGGGTCATGGTTTTCAGCCCTTTCTCTCGGATGAATGCACAGATCTGCTCCAAGATCTCAGGGTGGCAATCTTGCCAGTTGTCGGTAAAGCCCACCTGATGGAAGCCGATGATGAGCAAAGCTTCCTTATCTGCCATGGCTTGCAGGATACGATCCTTGACTCTTTGGGCTGTCCAGCCGTAATGATAAGGGTAGTAGCTCAGGTTCAGCCTGTCTATGGGCCTGTGCATGGCAAGGTCGTTGGTGCTGCGGATGTTTTGGTATCTGGCTTTGATGAGGCTAAGATACTCATGCGGGCAGATGCCATAGGGCAGGGCAAAGCTTTTGGGACTGAATCCCTTCTCACGCAGGAGGCTCCAGTCCTCTTCTATCTCCCTTCTCGCTTCCTCAAAGCTTAGTTCAGAGAAGTTTGCGTGGCTGTATCCATGGCCTCCAATCTCCCATCCATAGGTGTCTTGCAGCTCGCTCAGCTCTTCCCAGCTCATGAGGATGGGCTTGCCGATGGAGCCGGAATTGATAAAGCAGGTAGCCTTGATGCCAAAGCGATCCAGAATAGGCAGGGCGTTTTGATACACATCCCGGTAACCATCATCGAAGTTTAGGCAGATGATCAGGGGGCTATCCGTCACCTCAACCACGGTGCAGGAGCCCAACAGAAGGCTAAAAGCCAAAAGCAAGATCAGCTTGAAGGATGAACTCATGATACAGATCGCTATCTTTGGGTTTGCCAATCCCATAGGCCAGACCCAGCCGGGCATCCGGATAAAACTCGTAAGTGGTCAAGAGCCTGCTCTGCAGACACTCATCCGCGCTGCGATAAGTAAGATATGGAGATACCGTAACCTTGTTCCAAGCTTTGCTGATGGCAAGGTGGTATTCCTGAGCATCAAAGGGTGCGTACTCCCGATGTTCATGCGTGGCTGCCAGGCTGACAGTAGCTTCCGGCAGCAGCAGATAGCTTGCCTGCGCCGCAAGGGCATATTCGCTTCTACTTGGCCGATCGCTGAAAGCAAAGACATACTTGTGCATCAGGTCAGTCTTGAAGCCAAGCTGGGCAGACTGATGCGAAAAGCCCAGATGGCTGATCAGGGAAGGGTTGTTCCAATGTGCATCGGATGCAGTGCTGCGGACATCTATCTGCATGCCTTTATAATCCAGCCCCAAGATGCCCATGCTCTGGGAGAGCCGGTTGCCACCCAAAGCCGCTTTCAACCTGACATTCCTATCCCTATAGGTATAGGAAATGGCATTGAGGCGGTTGTTTTCAAACAGGAATTCATTTCTGTGGGGATAGATGAGGAAAGAGCTTTGCCAATAGTCCTTCCCGATTCCGATGGCATTGGTTCCCAGCGCCAGACGATGCTTACCCTTGTTATAGCCTACTTCCAGCGTATGGATATAGGGCTGATAACGGTGCAGATATTGAGATGCCTGCAGGCGCAGTTGAGCATCGCAGGCGCCATATTCCACGGTTTCAAAGCCAAAGTCTATCAGGTAGTTTTCATCCCACTTTAAGGGGCGTGGCTCCCTTTGCGGGTGATAGCTCAAGGCAGTTGCTCCCTTGATATCGAGATAAAAAGGGAGCTCTACAGCAAAGAACAGAACCGGCATCAAGAGCAGGTTCAAGGCAATGATGACCGGTTTTGCCTTCAAAAACAACGTTATTAGATCCCTTCGGGACGGATCCCAAAAGCCAGAATCTTGCGGATATTGTGGATTATAGTTTTGGAGTCGACAGTTTCCGGTTCTATCAGCCACTTACAGATCAGCAAATCCATCGCACCTATTACCATGATGGCAAGTGCGTTTGAATCCACATCTTTGATGCGCCCGATTTGTTTTGCTTCCTCAAAGAGCCCTACCACAAAATTTAAATAGTGTCTCAGAGGATTAAAGCTGGGGTTGCGCTTGAAGAAATCTTGCGTCTGACGCACTTCTGAGACCAACAAGATGGCAAGGTGAGGCTTTTCTCTGAGTAACAGGGCATGCTGCACGAAGTAGGTTTCCATCTTATCCATCGGATCAGTCTGTTTATCACAGATTTTGCGGATCTTGTCCAGCTCAGTTTTGATGGTCAGATCGGCACTGGTGATGAGTAGCTCATCTTTGTTTTTAAAGTAGTTGTACAAGGTGCCTATACCTACTTTAGCAGCTCTGGCGACATCTATCATAGTGGTATTTTGATATCCTTTTTTGGCGAAAACCTTGACGGCAGCGTCCAGAATCTTCTGGCGGTAATTAACAGGTTTCAAGGTTTTCTTTTGGCGTTTGGTGCTAAGAATCATATTTATTTCTCCTTGAATGTAACGTGTAAATATAGAAAATGATGTAAAACATGGCTACTCATGTCCTTTTGCGCCACTCAATCCTTCGCCAGACGGATATTGAAGGTATAGATCAGCTTCTTGGTGTTTTGAAACTTCCACTGCGATACTTCAGCCTTCACCTTATTGATCAAGGTGGTGGAAAAGCGTCCGGATTTGGGAGTGATTTCAGCCTCCACGACATTGCCCTTCTCATCTATATAAAGCGTGATCTCCAACATGCCGTGCTGATTTGCATAGACGGCTGTTTCTCTGGTGTAGATCTTGGTGATCTGGCTTTGTTTGAGCTTAACCCTATCCCGGACACCTGCCATCTGAGCGTCTTCAGTGACGGGTCTCTTGGTCTGTGGTTTGCGTGCTACATTAGCATCACTGGAAGCACATCCCAAAAGGAAGATAGCCAAGAGCAGCAGCAAAATATGAGTCTGTTGTTTCATAGAAAACCTCATTTTACACATTTTGGGCCACATTTGGGGATATAACTGTTTGAGTCAAGGACTTTTTACGTCAAAACCGTAGATTCAGGTTCACTGAGCTTTTCCAGTCCAAGTCTTCCACTGAATCTCCTACGGGATTGATAGACAATTCCAACATGGATTCGTTGTTGAAGCGCCAAGCCATACCAAATAGTATGGAATAGCGTGTCCAAGTGCCCCAGGAATATGCCGGTTCCAGGATGACGTAGATGGGGCTGATATCCCGTTTGAGGGTGAGGGTGGCTGTCTTGCGGATATTTTTGCTGCCGATGACATAGTAGTCGTGGCGGCTATCCGCATAGTCATTTTGCTCGTAGGCAAAGCTTGCTTGGATCATGATGGCTTTGTCTTGAATTTGCCGATAGGGCAGCAGCATCCACACGGGGTCGTTGCTGTTGGCGATCAGGGGATAGCTGTCAAATCTCAGGCTGTATTGGTATCCCAATTGGCGATACAGGCTGCCGGCCCGTTCTCCATAGATGTAATCCGTATAGTCTGCCCGGATGAAGTAATCCTGCGCAAAGACCAGGCGATCGCCAAAGAGAATATCGCATTCCGGCTGCAAATAGATGCCCTTTACCGTCTTATTGTTGGAAGACAGGATGCCATCCAAATAGACGTCTTCTTTGCTGCTCAGTCCCGTCAGCGCTGCAAACCGGATGCGCCGTTTATAATGATAGCTGCCACCCAGGCGTAACTGCTTGTTGAGTAGGTCATTATCCCAGCGATGTTTATCCTGTGGGTAGCTGGTGCGTTGCAGGTCTATGGATGCGCTCACGAAGAGGGTATCCAGGGGCAGATATTCCCAAGCCAAGCGTGAACTCACGCTCCTCAGCTCCGTGGAACGGGTGTTTCCCAGATAGGTAAAGTCTTTGAAGGCATAGTTATGCGTGACGGCAGAGCTTACCCCCAGCGAGCGGGTCAGCTGATAGTTGAGGTTGAGGATGGCTTGGTTGTTCAGGTCTTCATTGGAGCGAACGGCATTGTTTTCAAAACGAACGTGCTTGAAGGTAAGATGGTCTGACAGCGAAGCTTGCAGGTTTGTATTGTGGAAGTGGAAGCCACCCTGCCAGGAAAGCTGGTTGCGCTTTTGACTGTCATTGTGGCTATATTGGCCTACTCCTTGCCTTTCTTCATCTACTTGCAACACATACAGGTCATCTTCCCGATAGTCCCAGGCAACGATCTGCTGTGTGGTAAAGCGCCTGCTATCATAGTTGTACCAAGCTCCCGCCCTGCCTTGTCTGAAGGCTTCCCAATCCATCTTTTTGGCGTCCAGGTTGGCATTCAGGCCAAGATTGCTGTCACCCAGCTCAGAGACGATGTTCAGTGCCGCATTGAGTTCTGAACCATCGGAATTCAGGAAGCGATGTTCTGCATACCTATCCTGTTCTTTGCGGATAAAAGCCTTGCCGCCCAAGGCAAGCTCAAACCCGGGCACAAGATGCAGATCCGCTCTGTAAGCCAGGAACCCCGTCCTGTTTTGATATGCGGAAAGCTCCTGCTGCAGGCTGCTGGAGTCGTAAAGATATTCATAACCGGTGCTGATGTTGTGATTGAGCAGTTTGCTTTGGATCAGATATTTCATCTGCACGGTGGATCGGCGGCTGTTTTGGTCGAAGTTCAGCCGATTGTCGCTGACCGTCATTGCCTCAATGCCGATGCTTCTATTGTTTGCATGTTGAAGCATATAGCTCAGATGATTGTCCATCAGCCTGGAAGAGCGCGAGTTGTGGAAATAGTATTCCAGCTCGGCGGATTGCGCTGTCAAAGCGGTGATCGACAGACTAAAGCAGATCAGCCAAAGTAATAAACTCTGCCTCATTCAAGCTCTCCGCCCGGCGCGATAGCGAGATGCCGCTATCTGCTTCCAGCCGTTGAAGTTGCTCAGCTGAAAAGTGCGACTTGAGGTTGTTCCGCAGCGTTTTTCTGCGGGACGCAAATCCCAGCTGAATCAGTCTATAAAACATCTCAGGGTTTTTGAGTGAAGGCTTGCTTGCTCTGTGTGAAAACCTCAAAACCACGGAATCCACCTTGGGCACAGGTTCAAAGAGCTCTGCCGGAACCTCAAACAAAGTCTCGATATCAAAGATTATCCTCATCCTCAAAGTGATGGCTCCATAAGCCTTGCTGCCGGCCTCAGCCGCCAAACGCTGTCCCACCTCTTTTTGCAGCATCAACACTATGGTGCTAAAGCTGTTATAGTGCTTTTCAAGCAGAGCCAAAAGAGGGGATGTGATCTGATAGGGAAGGTTTGAGAGCAGCTTGATGGGTGCGCCTTTGGTAAGCTCATCCCAATCCACCTTCAGGATGTCTGCATGAATGAGCTGAAGCTGGTTTGGGAACTTCTTGTTCAACACAGGAATCAATCTCCGATCCAGCTCAAAGGCGGTCAACTTGGGCTGATAAGCCAGGATCTCCCGGGTGAGAATCCCTATCCCTGGCCCGATTTCCCAAACCTCTTCGCCCGCTTGAATCTGCGCAGCAGCAGCTATCTTGGCCGCCACGGAGGCATCGGTGAGGAAGTTTTGACCCAATCCATGCAGTTTCTTCACTACTTTACCCTATAAAAAAAGAGCGCAGCTCCGCAATGAAGCTGCTAACTTGGATAAACGAAAAAGGGGAACCGAAGGAGATGTGGACATAAGGTTCGAGGTTCCTTTTTAATGCAGCCGGTTCCCCCGATAATGTGGTGTTTAGGCGCCCAATTTTTCTGCTGGGACTGCTCTGCAGACTTTGCAGACCTTGACGGTCTTATCTGCTACTTTGATCTCATACATGAGCTTAACACCGGTGCGCTGACAGGATGGGCACTGCCCTCTGCCTGCATTCACCAAGCTTTTGAGACCTCTTCCGCGGTTATTCTTTGCCATTGGTGCTCCTTTATAGCTCGCTTACTCTATGGTAAGCCGCATTTTTGTAATGTAAATGCCATAAAAATAAAGGGTGCTTGCCCGTCAACTCTTATTTTGACCCGCAGGCACCCAATATACTTTGATACTAACGAGTTAGGTCGATTTTATCATCCAGATCAGAGATGAAGGCTGCGATGATCTTCACCGCATTTTCCAGATCACTGAGGCTGATCACTTCGTTGGGAGAGTGCATATAACGGTTTGGGATGCTGATCACCGCCGTGGCTACACCCGGGCCCAAGCCATGGATGGCGTCGGCATCGGTTCCGGTTCGGGCGGGCGCAATCTCCAATTGGTAAGGGATATCGTTCACCTTGGCCGCCTTCTCCAGCAGATCTTTGATCTTTGGATGCAGCGCTGCACCTATGGTGAGCGTAGGGCCTTTCCCCAAAGAAACATCGCCATAGATGCGCTTGTCAGAGCCGGGGAGGTCAGACGAGAAGGTCACATCTACCGCGATAGCGATGTCTGGCTTTATCTGAAATGCACTGGTTCCGGCACCCTTCATTGTGGTTTCTTCTCCCACACTGCACACGGCATAATAGCTGGCTTTCAGCTTCTTTTTGCTCAGCTCCTGCATCACTCTGGCGGCAACGTAAACACCTGCCTTGTTGTCAGTTGCCTTGGTTACCACCAGGTCGTCACTCAGCATCTCAAAACTGCTGTGATAGGTGACAGTGTCTCCGATGCCTACCTTTTTGAGCGCATCTTCCTTGTCTTTGGCGCCGATATCTACCCAAAGGTCTTCCATCTTGAGCTTGCCACCACCGTCATCACCACGCATCATATGGATGGGTTTACGACCGATGATGCCCCTTACGATGCTGTCTCCGTGATGGATATCCAGCCTCAAACCCGGGAGCAGGTTCACATCGAATCCGCCTAAAGGTTTGAGATAGAGATAGCCATTTTCATCTATGTGATTGATCAGAAAACCTATCTCGTCAGCATGGCCAACCACCATCACTTTCAGGTCGCCACTGCCACGCTTGAGCGCTATCAGGTTGCCGTTGATGTCGGAGGTGATTTCATCCGCATAGGGGGCCATAAAGACTCTAGCAACCGCCTGAGCGGGACCCTCAAAACCTGACGGGCTGTGTGCCTCGACGAGGTCACGCAAGAATTTGAGATTTTTATCTTTCACCAAGTTTCTCCTTTAACAATCATTTGCTTGGCCGTCGGCAAAAGGATTCAAGGTTCTTTTCACCACCGGCTTTTCATGTGGGATGATGCACAAAAACTTCAGCACACCGTCTCCGGTATTGTGGAAAGAGTGCATCATATTGGGATCCACATACATGGCGTCACCTTCGGCAAACTTAAACTCACCCCGATCGGTGACCAGTTTGCCGGTTCCACTCACCACCCAGGCCTCATGCTCCCAATCATGCTTGTGATGCGGAGTGTGGCCACCTGGAGCCAACTCAAACAAGCGCAGGGCAAAGTTTGGCGCTCCATCCTTTTGGGCTACCAGCCAGCGAATCTGCGCACCTTCGGCGCCTTCTGCATTCACCGGCTCCAACGGAACTTCTGTGTAATGGACGACTTTCATTGTTTCCTCCAGTCATATTTATTTTCTTTACATGAAAGTATAAGCCGGAATCGGCTGATATGCCACCGCTTTTTACATGTTTTTCAGGCTGCTTGGATGCCGAACCTGATCATGAGACTTTCCGGGGTTTTCTGCCCGCATATCGGTAAGCTGATCTCCTACAGTTTTAGTAGGCGTTATTTTATTTGCTCCACCTGTGACGTTTGCGAAACATTTGACTTTCGGCGGTGGCTTGCCACCTTCAGAAAAGTGCTTTCGCCCCTACTTGGCCCCTGCTCCTAACTGCCTGCTTTCCTACTCGTTACTTGTTAGAGGAGCAGGAGGGCAGCAGGGGAGGAGTTGGCAAGCCGCGTGGAATGGGCATTTGAGGAGGGTCGTTGATGGGGGTTATAGGTAACCAATTAATAGGTTAGGGTCAAATGTTGATTTTAAGCCGGCTTTGTCACTGCTCAGGAGCGTGATATTTGGATGGTTTACAGCCATCTGAAAACTGTCAGAGTCTGTCCTTAAAACGCACCGGTTTGTCTCTGTATCATGATGGTTTTTCTTTTGTGGGAATCCACTTTTTACTAAAACAGATGTCGCATGGTGGCAAGGTGGGGCTTGGGAGGCTATCTACAACTTCAGTAAATATTTTGCCTCATGTCGATTTTGAATAGGCATGAGTAATATTACCCCATCTCAGGATAGGGTGCGGGATGACATTTGGTACATTGATGTTGATAGAATTGAGAATGTATCCCGACTTTACCTGTGGTGTCAATGTAGAGGAAATCAAATTTGCTACCCTGAAAGAACTTGAACCGTTCTTTTGGGATATGCACAGTTTAAATATGTTGCAAATCCACAGTCTTAAAATACTTGTAACTCTCAAACACCAATGATGTCGCATAATTTCTAGTCCTCTCCTATGTTTCTTTGAAATATTACTTGACAGAGATAGTAACTTTAGTTACTCTGCATCCATCATGAAAGACAGACTTATGAGCTCTCAAAAGATCAAAGTATTTTCTTGCTCTGTGCCGGAAGCATATCCCTCATGCTCCCCAGTCGAAGTCACGTCCATTACCCCGTTTCGGCAAACTCATTGGCGTTTATAGTTATGACAATAAACTTGGGAAGCGTCATGCTCTATCCATCCAACAAAAACAAATCGCCATCTGCCTTTGGAGACGGTGTCGCCATGCTAATATTATCCAAGCCAGCGGTCATTGCCTTGCTTTTCTGCAGTTTTGCGGGACTGCTATTTTCACAAGCAAATATGCAGTTTTTGCATTCTATTGTTTCACCTTTTGAGTCGGGTTGGAGCGTAGCCATCAAGGGAGGTGGAGACCTGAACGGCGATGGCTACGACGATATTGTCTTGGTTGGTCGACCACATGGAAGTGGACCTAGTCGTAAGGATGTATATATTTATTTGGGTGGCAGTTCTTTCAGCAGTACCCCGGATCACATCATTGTTGATCCAGCCTACCCGGGGCCATATTATGGTTTTGGCTCTGCCATATCCTATAACGCTGATATAAATGGCGATGGCTACTGTGATTTGGTGATTTCTGAGCCTCGTTATGGTGTCGATAATTGGGGAAGGGTGCTTGTTTATTACGGTGGCCCAACCTTTGACACCACTCCAGATCTGATCTTGGATGGCTTGGATTATGGTTTCATAACATACGGGCTCAATTTTGGGGCAAACATAAATATATCAGGCGATTTCAACGGTGATGGTTTTAACGACCTGGTTATTTCCTCAGAGCATGGAAATCTGTGTCACTACGGGCAGGTAAATATCTTCTTTGGTGGGCCCACCTTGGATACAACCAGTGATTGGCAGTTTGTTGGAGAAATGGAGGAAGAGTTTGGAATCACGTTAGCCGTCGGAGACCTGAATGGTGATGGTTACAGTGATTTAGTAGTGTCTGCACGAACCTCACCTGAGTCCGGATATCAAGTGCTTAAACTATTCTTAGGTGGTGACCAGTTTGATAGTGAGCATGACGCATCTTTTACTGTCCATACGCCCCACATGTACTTGCTTCCACTTATGAGCGAAGATTTTAATCACGACTCCTATGATGATCTGATTTTCCTATGCGGTAATGAGTTTCAAATGTGTTGGGGCTCTGCTGTTGCAGATCTGGAGTTTGAACTATGGCATACCTCGTCCCCGACAAACCTACGTTCCATTTACACCGCTAGATTCAATGGCAGCACATATTTATGCTATGGAACCCCTCAGATGCAGAGTTTCAATTTCTATCGCTGGCAAGAGCAGGAAGGCTTGATTCTGGAATATGTAATCAAAGAAAATTACGATCCTCATGCTGCAAATCAATTATCGTATTTTTTGGGTGATATCAATGGAGATGGACACAACGATATTCTGCTATCAAACCGCGCCGAAACCCCAGTATTATTCAAGGTTTTCACCACCGAGTTCGACGATTCAGTGGATGATGAAGTCATCCCTGCTCAAATATATCTTACTGCTTCACCCAACCCTTTTTGTGACACAGCCAAGCTTTGCTATGAGCTAAAAAGTCGTGGAAAAACTACGCTGTCGGTTTATAACCTTAAAGGCCAGTTGGTTGCCAGAATCCGGGATTCTTATCTTGGGAAAGAGCAATACAGTGCTGTTTGGGATGGGAAGGATAGCCTGGGACGAAAGCTTCCCTGTGGCGTATACCTGATCAAGCTATCGGTCGACAACAAGCCTGTCAGCAGCAAAAAAATAACCCTTATCTACTGAGTATCATGGAGGAATCGTGAAACACTCTCTTTTGATCGTCGCGGCCTGTACATTGTTAGTTCCAGCAATGGCAGTAAGCTAAAGTATGAGCTTTAACATTTCAGATATCCAATTCTCCACAGGGGAAAGAGGTTATGACGTAGTATTTATGAATGGTTTAGAAAACATTGGGGTTGTGAGGGCTCCTCAAGTGCCGGTAAAGCTATTGAACTTTGTTATTCCGCCTGGAATGGATGTTGATAGCATCTCTATTACATCCAGTACACAAATACTGCCCGACAATTATAACTTAATTCCTGTTCAACCAGAGATATCCACCTCAGACGAGTGGCAGCGGGGCCCATTCGTGTAGCCAGACAGCACTTTTTACACAATGCCTATTTTCCCATCAACACCCGTTGAAGTTGTCAACGACGATTGAGTACAATGTGCCCCAAGCCGGCCACGTTAAACTCGGTATTTTAAACGTTAAAGGACAGAAGATTAAGACACTCATTGATACCGAGTTGGAGGCGGGACAGCACCGCACTATTTGGAGTGGTGTAGACAACCTGAACCGTAGTGTGGCATCTGGAGTTTACTTTGTTCGCATTGAAACAGCGGGGCAAGTCAGTGTAAAAAAGTGATGTTGATGAGATAATTAACTGTTAAGATCGTTGGCAGGCCCCGAAACTCTCTGAAGTCTGTTTTGCTGTTGGCGCCATGGGATAGTTGTGAAGCAGTTTATGCTTTTGAAGAGAGAATTGGCTGTTAATGGTGGCCCCACGGAGGGATTTATCCTACTCTAATTGAGCATGAGCCTTATTTTCTTGTTGACCAAAAATGCCCCTATTCTGAGTATGGACTTCAACATGAAAAAACGAGGTTGAATGAGCATATGCGAAGTATAAACTTGGAAAAAGAGATCGCCCACATCGTGGAGTTTATCCAAAACTACTTTCAAAAGGCCGGCTTCACCAAAGCGGTGTTGGGGCTTTCAGGAGGTTTGGATTCCGCGGTGAGTGCGGCTTTGGCGGCTAAGGCCTTGGGTGGCGACAACGTCACTGGCTTTATCATGCCCTATTTTGAGCACAGCAAATTGGCAGTGGCTCATGCCACGGAATTGGCAGAAAACATCGGTATCAAGCATGAGACGATCTGGATCAACGCTTGGGTAGACCCCTATTTTGATACTCATGCCAAGGATGCAAGTGCTTTGAGGAAAGGTAATTGGATGGCCAGAGCGCGCATGTGTGTGCTCTATGATAAATCGGTGGAGCAGCAGGCTTTGGTGGTGGGAACCGGTAACCGCAGCGAGCTTCTGGTGGGTTACTTTACGCAATGGGGCGATTCCGCCTGCGCCCTGGAGCCTATCTGTCACCTCTATAAGACTGAAGTTAAAGGGATTGCAAGATTGCTAAAGCTGCCTCAGTCCATCATAGACAAAGCGCCCACTGCGGATCTTTGGGAAAACCAGACGGATGAAGAGGAACTGGGCATAGACTATCCCGTTTTGGATCAGATACTTTACGACATCAGCGAGCAGGGGATCAAGCAATGGAGCCCTTCCTTGCCCTATTCACAGGCTGAGTTTGAGCTGGTGGATCGCCTCGTCAAGCGCAGCAAATTCAAGCTTTCCATGCCGCCCATGCCGGAGCTGTCATGCTGAGATTTCGCAAGTCTGACCGTTGCCGTATCTGCCGGAGTGAGCGAGCCTTACGCACCTGTGCCAGACGCAGGAAGGAGATAGGCTGGCGTTGCTGCAACGAAATACGCTTGGACAAACGCTGTCCCAGCGAATGTGCCTATGCGCTCAAAGAGGATGAAAACAGCCCCCTGCCTGCTTTTAAGGCAGATTCAGTTACCGAATTCAACCATGCCATCAAGCTGTATTTGGATTTGTGGATCTCGCAGCCTCAAGCTTCCCTGGATGGAAAGACGCCTTTGGCAGTGGCTGCAGAGGATAGTAAGCAGCTCCTGGAGTGGCTGGCCGGCTATCAATACCCTCAGCATTTCCCCATGAATTATCTGTTAGGCAAGTTGGGGTTGGAGAAGTATCCTGAGCCTGAAGTAAAGGATCCTGAAAGCATCGCCGCAGACTATCTAAATTGCGTGATTGCAATGGAGTGGGACAAGCTGAGGCAGTTTACCATCAATCAAGACGCAGAAGAGGATCTGGCTCAGCGTTACAAAGAAATCATCCGAGACATCCCCATGTTGAAGAGGGCAAATCATCACAATATCATCCATGCCGGCATAGCCGATGATGGCGTCACGGCGATGGTTTATCTGGAGCTCAACCGTCGCTTTGATTGGACGCTCATCTTTGGCAAGCAGGGCGATGTTTGGCGACTCAGGTATCAGATAAATGGCAGTCCCAAGCTGTTTTATGAGCTCAATAAGCGTCACGGTCAGATAGCGCAGCTTCTTTCCGAGGGCAAGGATGCTCAGGCTTGGGAAGCCTTGCAGGAAGGTTTGAAGCTATACCCCGATAGTGCCGATCTTTACTACTATTTGGGCATCTATTGGCAGATCGTGAAGCAGCTGGATAAGGCTAAGATAGCCTTCTTTGATTCCATCGCCTTGGACAACGATTTTTATGCGCCTACCTTTTCCTTGGGCTCGATCAACTTGGCTCAGGAGGATTTGGATGAGGCAATGTATTGGTTTGAAAAGCTTTATGAGAAGAATAGCGAAGACCCGCTGGTGCTTAACAATTTAGGTGCTGCCTATGCGGGCAAGGGGCAGATAGAAGAGGCTAAGAAGCTGTGGAAGAAGGCTTTGCAGATTGATCCCAATCTGGAGCCGGCAAAGAGAAACATGGAAAGGCACAAATGAACCCAAAATATATGCAAATGGCTTTTGAGGAAGCGGAAAAGGCGCGTGGCTTCTGCTCTCCAAACCCCTTTGTGGGCGCGGTAGTGGTGAAGGATGATGTGGTGATCGCCCAAGCGCACACGCAAAGCTATGGCTCGTATCACGCAGAAGCTATGGCACTTAAGTTGGCCGGTGAAAAGGCAAAAGGGGCAGACCTCTATGTGACCTTGGAGCCCTGTTCACACCAGGGAAAGACGCCTCCCTGCACGGATGCGATCATCAAAGCGGGGATCAAAAGAGTGTTTTTTGGCATCCGCGATCCCAACCCCCAAGTCAATGAGGATATCAGCAAGGAGGGGGTTGGCATCGTCGCCATGCGGGAAGCGGGGATAGAGGTCAGTTGGGGCTACATGGAAGAAGAGATAGCCCGGCAAAATGAATATTTCCTTTGCAGAATCCAGAAGGGCAGACCCTTCGTCATCCTGAAGATGGCGCTCAGTTTGGATGGTAAATACGCTGCACCGGATGGGTCGTCAAAGTGGATCAGTTCAGCCGCTTCCAGGATGCAGGTGCATGTCCTGAGGCATCAGGTAGATTGCATGTTGGTGGGCATTTCCACGGTGTTGGCAGATGATCCTTTGCTCACTTCCAGGATTCCCCTGGCTCGGCGCCAACCCCTGCGGGTGGTGTTGGATAAGGATTTGCAGCTGCCCATCGATTGCGCTCTGGTCAAGAGCATGGATCAAGCGCCGCTGATGGTGTTTCATGCGCCGGTATTGGGGCGGAAGCAATTTATGAAGGCGGCGATCCTGAGAAATATGGGCGTGGAATTGGTGCCCATCGGGTTGGAAGGCACGCACCTGAGCTTGCCCAAAGTGCTGGATTTTCTGCACAATAGAGGCTTTTACAGCGTGTTGTTGGAATCCGGCGGTGCGCTGGCATCGGAGTTTGTCCGTCTGCGTTTGGTGGATAAACTCCTCATCTACTACGGCTCCAAGATCATAGGCGGAGATAGAGCTGCGCTTAGCTCGCTGAACCTGGGCAATATCGCCAATGCCATCAAGATAGACATCCGTTCCTGCATGGTTTTGGATGGAGATCTGGTGCTGGAAGCTTATCTAAAGTAGGAGCTTTCTAAACCCTTGGCAGCCTGCCATTTCCAGGGCAGGAGGTAGCCGGCGGTCGCTGAACCGCCGCACTCAAACAGAGCATATTGCTTTCAGCTACCATTTCCAGGGCAGGAGGTAGCCGGCGGTCGCTGAACCGCCGCACCCAAACAGTGCATACTGCTTTTAGCTACCATTTCCAAGGCAGGAAATGGTCTTTAATCTGCTCGTTGTAATATCTATCCGTCATGGTGGCAATGAAATCCCGCACCTGTTCTGCCGGCAAGAGGCCTTCTCGGTATGCGTCAACCTTATGATCCAGGAAGTGTTTGAAAATCATGGAGTCCGTATTGTTTTTGCGGATGTCTTCCATATAGATATCAAAGAGCATGCCCATGGTGCGGTTGATGACTGCATTGGCGTGTTTTACGTTCTTATCCGTGTAGATGTATTTGTAGTTAAACTTCTTTAGCTCAAGCAGATGGTAAGATGTTTCCTCATCAAAGGCGATCCAATCCCTGTCTACGCTGTTGGCGATCACGCTCTTGATCAGCGTTTCGATGATCTGGCTGTTTTCATTGCCCAAATACTGGGTGGCTTCTTTGGGTAAGTCCTCCCTTTTGAGGATCTTAAAGCGGATGGCGTCTTCGATGTCTTGGCCGATGTAGGCGATGGTGTCGGCAATGCGAACCACGCAGCCTTCCAGGGTGCTGGGCATCCAGTGGACAAATTCACCGGCTTTCTTTCTGGTGATGTAGTCTTGAATCTCTGCTTCGGTCTTGTTGAATTCCGGCTCCAAGCGGGTGTTGTGCACTTCTCCATCGTGGGAAATGATGCCGTCCCGCACCTGGAAAGTGAGGTTGAGACCCTGTCCTTTGCGTGAGATGTTATCCACGATATACAGGGATTCTATGTTGTGGTGAAACTCACCTATTCCATGCTTTACGCAGCTCTCGGAGAGCGCTTTTTCACCATCATGCCCGAAGGGAGGGTGACCCAGGTCGTGCCCCAAGGCGATGGCTTCGATCAGCTCGGTATTGAGCCTCAAGTATTTGCCAATGGTGCGGGAAATCTGCGATACGTGCGCAACGTGGAGGTTGCGGTTGGTCATCTCCTCGTCGATGAGATTGGTGAAGGAAAAGACCTGCGTCTTGCCGTGATAGCGTCTGTAAGAGCCGCTGTAGAGGATGCGGTCTCTATCCACGGCAAAGCGGGTGCGCATCTCGTCTTCATCTTCCACATGCCTGCGCGTGGCGTCCTGTTCCCTGAAGGCACGCGGCCCCAAGGCACATTGGTAGCTCTCTCTGATTTGTGAGAACAATTTATTCAAGTTGTCTTTCATACTTAATCGCTCCTTAATAACTGTGCAGATAATATAAGGCGGCTTGGTGAAACAGGCAAGAGATATCGGAGCACGAAGACGATGCGAAGCTATCTGAGCTTAGCTCTCAGTGTGCGTCTATACAGGTCTTTTCAGAGCTGTGGGACAGATTTATTAAAAAAGTTTTAAGGTGCCGCTATCCGGCACCAATAGAGGAAGTTAGGCGCATTTACGTGAGTGTTTCAGGGCAGATATTTTAGCCAATGTGAAAATAGTTATTGACCGCACTTGAATCTTTAAAATCTTGGTCTTACAAGGGAAATTGTATGAAAAAACCTATTATCGCCATTGATGGCCCCGCTGCCTCCGGCAAGAGCACCACAGCTCGGCTCTTAGCTGCCAAGCTGGGATTGGTGTATCTGGATACCGGAGCTATGTATCGCGCTTGTGCATTGCAGGCCGAGAGGTTAGCTGTGCCCTTGGATGACGCTTCAGCGATCGAATCTATGATGGACGAGATACAGCTGCGGGTGGAATTCAGCGGCGGCGTAAACCGTATCTTTTTGGGCGATGAGGATGTTTCCCAACAAATCCGCAGTGAGCATATCTCCAAACAAGCCTCTGCCATCTCCGCCTTGCCGAGCGTGCGCTTGAAGATGGTGGAATTGCAGAGGAAGATCGCTTCGAGCGGTGGGTTCATCCTGGATGGACGTGATATAGGTTCATATGTGTTTCCCGATGCAGACTTCAAGTTTTTCTTGGTGGCAGATGCCGAGATCAGAGCCCAGAGAAGGTTTGATGAGCTGGCCCAACGTGGCTTGGAAGTGGATTATCAGGATGTGCTGAAAGACATCAGGCAAAGAGATGAAAACGACGCCGGCCGCGCTTTGGCTCCTTTGATGAAAATGCCGGACGCCATCGAGGTGGATACCGGAACTTTGAGCATCGAAGAACAGGTAGAGGTGCTTTACAAAGCTATCACGCAAAAGCGGGGTGCAACCACCATCTATCTGGCGGAGCATTCCGGTTTTTGCTTTGGTGTGCGCAGGGCGATTCAGATGGCTACAGAAGCCAGGAAAACAAGCCAAAACGTGTGCACCCTGGGTGAATTGATCCACAATCCGGTGGTCGTAAACCAACTGGCAGCGCAGGGGATTTTCGTGTGTGAAGATCCCACTCCCTTGCAGAATCACACCGTTATCATCCGCTCTCATGGTGCTTCCAGAGAGGTCTACGAAGCTTTGGAGGCTTCTGGAAACACGATAGTCGATGCTACCTGTCCCTATGTGAAACGGGCTCAGCAATTGGTTAAGGAGATGTCTGCTGAGGATTATCAGGTGATTATCATGGGAGACGAGCATCACCCAGAGGTAATCGGGATGCGCTCCTGGGGCAATGGAAGCACGCTTGTCCTGGCGCCGGGCAGCACGCCGGAGCAGGTTTTTCACAGCAAGGTGTGCATCATCTGCCAAACCACCAAGAAGCCGGAAGACCTCGCCGCCATGAGTGCCTGGTTCAGCACCCGCGTGCAGGAACTGAGGATTTACAACACCATCTGCCTGGCCACTCAGCAGCGCCAAAAGGCTACCGTCGATCTGGCCAAGATCGCAGATCTGATGATAGTGATAGGCGGGCAAAATAGCTCCAATACCACTCAACTGTATCAGCTCTGCCAAAAGCATTGTGATTGCTTCAAGATAGAGACTGCGGCTGAAATCGAGCCTGATTGGTTGCAAGGCAAGCAGACCATCGGCCTGGCTGCCGGAGCTTCTACACCTTCACAAACCATCTTGAATGTATACAACAGGATAAAAGAAATAATTGGGGAACCCGAGCGAGTTACTACCATCGGGGAAATCCCCTTGTATAAGGAGGAATCATGTTAGATCATGATCAAAACAACGTCAACGTCGATCTGGATGAAAACCAAGAAAAGGTCGGTGAAGACATAACGTCGAAGAGCAAACCCGAAGACGGTGCACCCGAACAGGAAGTTAGCACCATAACCCCAACAGAATTAGAACCTCAGGAGCCGGAGCAAGAAGCTCAAACTCCTGAACCAAGCCCTGAAGCTGAGGCTACTGTGGAAGATGCTCCTGTGGCAGAAACCCCTGAACCAGAAGCTCCCGCAGCAGAGGAAGTTACACCCGAGCCAGAGCCCGTGGAAACACCGGCGCAAGAAGGCGAGGAAGCAGAGCTTGAAAAACCTAAGGCTGCTGTGACCCAAGAAGAAATGGACCGTCAGGCAATGATCAACATGTATGACAAATACACCGTAAGCCTTGAGAGAGGCGAGATCATTGATGGGACTGTAGTTGATGTGACGGATAAAGACGTCGTGGTGGCCATTGGTTACAAATCCGACGGCGTGATACCTATCAGCGAATTTAGCTATGGTGGAGTCCCTGAAGTTGGCTCTACCATCAAGGTATTCATTGAGCGCGTGGATGATGGAGAGGGCAGACTGGAGCTTTCCAAAAAGAAAGCCGACTTTATCAAAAACATTGAGAAGATCAAAAAAGCTTACGATGAAGGCACTGCTCTGCCAGGAGTGGTGCGCCGCCGTGTGAAAGGTGGAATGATCGTGGAAGTGATTGGGATCGAAGCCTTCTTACCTGGCTCACATATCTCCATCCGCCCCATTCCAAACATCGACCAATACATCGGCAAAGAGCTGGGCTTCAAAGTGTTAAGCTTGGATGACAACCATAAAAACATCATCGTTTCCCGTAAACTGGTCTTGGAAGCCGAAGAACAAGAGAAAAGAAAAGAACTGTTGGCAACCATCGAAGTGGGCGCCGAGCTGGATGGTGAAGTGAAAAACATCACCAACTATGGCGCTTTTGTAGACTTGGGCGGTATCGACGGACTCCTGCACATCACCGATATGAGCTGGGGCAAGGTCAATCACCCCTCCGAGATGCTTGGCATCGGCGATAAGCTGAAGGTCAAAGTGATCAACTTCGAGCCTGAAAACGAAAGGATCTCACTGGGACTCAAGCAGTTGGTTCCTCATCCATGGGAGACCATCGAAGTCAAATTCCCCGAAGGCACACGCATCACCGGCAGAGTGACGAGCGTCAGATCCTTTGGTGCATTTGTAGAGCTGGAGCCCGGTGTGGAAGGACTGGTGCATATTTCTGAGATGTCTTGGACGAGAAAGATCTCCGACGCACGCAAGTTTGTCAAAGTGGGCGATGTGATCGACGCCATCGTGCTGGAGCTGGATACGGAAAATCAGCGCATCTCTCTGGGAATGAAACAGATGGATCCCAACCCCTGGCTCACGATCGAAGACCGCTATCCCATCGGAACCGTCCTCAACCGTAAGATTAAGAGCATCACCGCTTTTGGCGCATTTGTGGAAATCGAAGACGGAATCGACGGGCTCATCCACATCTCTGACATCAGCTGGACCAAGCGCGTCTATCACCCGCGTGAAGTGTATAGCAAAGATCAAGAGGTGGAAGCTGTTATCCTTTCCATCGACAGAGCTTTACACCGCATTGCCTTAGGGGTCAAACAGCTTAACCCGGATCCTTGGCAAGACCTGCCTGAAATCCTGCCCGTAAACACCGAAGTTTTGGGCAAAATCACCAAGCTTATCCCCAAGGGAGTGCTGGTGGATGTGGAGACCGAAAAGGAAGTGATAGAAGGCTTTGTGCCTATCTCTCACCTGGCTATACCCAAGCTGGAAAACTGTGAAGACGCCTTTGTGGAAGGGGAAAGAATCCCCTTGAAGGTGATCGAGCTGGATTCCGAAAACCGCAGATTGATCCTGAGCGCAAAAGCCTTCTTCTTCTCCAGGGATCCCAAACTCCATGAGGAGTATGTGGCTATCCATGAGGCGATTATGCGTGAAAAGCTCGCCAAAGCTCAGAAGAAGAAACAGGAAAGAGCTCAGCGTGCCAAACAACGCCGCGAGCAGATGAAGAAAAAGAAGGAAGAGGCCAAGAGACTCGAAGAAGAACAGAAAGCTGCAGAAATGGCTGCTGAAGCGGTTACGGAAGAGCCCACTGATCCTGAAACCGAAGCTCCCGTGGTGGAAACACCCGTAGCTGAAGTCCCAGTGGAAGAAACTCCTGTGGAAGTCACCGAAGCAGCTGTGGAACCAGAAGTTGAAGCCCCCGTCGAGGAAGTTCCCGTTGAAGAGACTACAGCTGAGGAAGCCCCGGTTGAGGAAACTCCTGTGGAGGAAGCACCTGCAGAAGAGACTCCCGTAGAGGAAACTCCTGCAGAGGAAGCACCTGCAGAAGAGGCTCCCGTAGAGGAAGCCCCCGTGGAAGTCACCGAAGCAGTTGTGGAGCCTGAAGTTGAAGCCCCCGTCGAGGAGGCTCCAGTTGAAGAGACTCCAGCAGAGGAAGCTCCCGTAGAGGAAGCTGCACCCGAAGCTGAACCTGTGGAAACACCGGCTGAAGCTGCTGAAGAAGCGACCGAGGTTCCCGAGGAGCCCGAAGCCGAAGTTCCCACACCTGACGAGGAACCCCAAGCATAATTCCAAATATGCCCGAAAATAAAGAATATCAAGTGGCGGCTTATCCAAGCCGTCACTTGGCTATTTGGCTGGACTTTCTTATCCCCATCGCTTTGCTGGCTCTATTTACCATCTTTGTCGATGCCAAAGCACTGGATTTATCCATCTCATCCAGGTGGTATCACAGCGAGCTGGGCTGGCCGTGGGGCAAGAACTTATTTTGTGAACTGATCTACAAATACGGCACCTGGCCTGCCTTGGGCGTAGCTATCTATGGTCTGTATGCGTTTATCCGCTCTTTCTTTGATGCCCGCTTCAAAGGCAGGCGCAAGGTGTGTCTTTACTTGGTGTTGGTGATGATCATCGGCCCCGGTTTGGTGGTTAATACAGCCCTCAAGCAGCAATGGGGCAGACCCAGACCTCGCCGCATCCAGGAGTTTGGAGGGAAACACCGCTATGAAGCCCCTTGGCAGATGGATAAGAGTAGCCCCGGCAATTCCTTCCCCAGTGGTCATGCCAGCATGGGGTTCTATTTCTTAACGCTCCATTTTCTAAGCAGACGCAAAGGGTGGCGGAAGTCATTCTGGATAGGGCTGTTGGCCATTGCCTGGGGAGCTGTTATCGGCTTGGTGCGCATCATGCAGGGCGGTCACTTCTTCACTGATGTGCTCTGGTCGCTGGCCATAGTGTGGTTTATTTCCGCTCTGCTCTATTATTCTATGGGCTTGCACAAAGAACCGCTTATATTATCTACGACAATCAAACAAGATGACAACCCGACGTCCTCTTCATAATAACGTTTAAGGAGTTACACAACAATGAAAAAAGGATATTCAATCCTGCTGGTGATTGTTCTAATCATCGTCATACTGATAGCTGCAGTCATTGGCCGCTACAACAAAATGCAAATCAACAAGAATGAAGTGGGTAAAGCATGGGCTGAAGTTGAAAACCAATATCAACGCCGCTTTGACCTCATCCCCAACCTCGTTGCCACCGTGCAGGGAGCCGCCAACTTTGAGAAGAGCACTCTCACAGACGTGGTCGAAGCTCGTGCCAAGGTGGGACAGATGAAAGTAACCCCGGAAACCCTGACAGATCCAGAAGCTTTCGCCAAGTTCCAACAAGCCCAGGACGGCCTCAGCTCCGCATTGAGCAGGCTAATGGTGGTGGTGGAGCGCTATCCGGAACTGAAGGCAAACCAAAACTTCCTCGAGCTCCAAGCTCAGCTGGAAGGCACCGAAAACCGCGTGGCAACCGAGAGAGGTCGCTTCAACGACAGCGTGAAAAGTTTCAATGCCTACATTGTGGTTTTCCCAAACAACATCCTGGCCAACATGTTTGGCATGAAGCCAATGGCCTTCTTCCAAGCTGCTGAGGATGCCCAAACTGCACCCAAGGTTCAATTTGACTAAAGCCTGAAACTATTTAGAAACAAAGAAGGTCACCCGGATATAAGGTGACCTTTTTTATTCCCCAAGAATGCGGCAACCTTTCAGGCGTGAGGGAAAAGTGTTTTCTGCCTGAAGGTTGACTGCCCGAAGGGCCCGAATATCCAGCTGTGCCTCCCCGCCTCTTCCTTGCTTAGCCTCCCGGTGATTACTCGGAGCCTCCCGGGAAAAACCCGAGTATCTCCACGGCATCACCGGGCGGATGAGTAAGCAGGAGGTGAGTGGCGAAGCTATGGCCAAAATCATATCTGCACCGCATGGATCTATATGCTGATGCGCTTTTGGGGTATCCGGATGCTGAAGTGCTCGATATTTAAGAAATAATTGCTTGACAAAAAAGATAAAGCGACAATTCTGCAGTTAGAAACAGAATAACCAAGGAGGTTAGTATGAAAGCAAAAGAACTCAAGCCTGCATCCCAGATGCGCACTATGCTCCGCAGGATCAACCTGGTGGTCTTCATCATCCTGTTGATTCCCATCATAGCAACGATATTCTTTTATCCGGTTGTTTCTATACCGGCTATTTTCATTTGGCTTGCACTTGTCATCATTATTGATGCTTACATTGTGGCTATGTGTCGCCAATTGATTTATAGCCTGGATTCCGACGCCGTTCTCCTGCAAAAAGGTGTGTTTTGGAAGCGACGCACCACAGTTCCCTATGGTAAGATTACCAATATCGACATCACGCAGGGGCCGGTGGAACGTGCTTTTGGCATCAGCGAGGTTCATATCCAGACCGCCGGTTTGAGTGGCGGCGAAAATACTCATGCGGAGTTGGTTATGCGTGGCATTACTGATCCGGAAGAGCTCAAGACAGAGATCATGGACTATATCAGAAAGTCTGAAGGTGCTCCAGTGGCTGCTACTGGGGAAAAACCTGAATCTGCCGAGGTGCTCAAATCCATCTTGGAAGAGCTGAAGGCGATTCGGCAAAGTGTTGAAAAATAGGCTCACAACGAGGTAGTTCAAAGATTTTCATTGACAATCTGAGCCACATATAGAGAGTTGCGAGATCACGTGGGTATAGCCCAAGTGTGTTTTAATTCTTAGATTTATTGTCGAGGTTTATTGATGGAAGTTATCCCGATTCTTTGGTATCTCGCTCCCTTGGGAGCTACTATGGCTTTGGCTTTTGCGGCGGTATTTTTCTACCAGGTCAAAGCGCAAGATCCAGGCACACCCCGCATGGTTGAGATCGCCGGCTTTGTGCGGGAGGGTGCATTTACCTACCTGAAACAGCAATATAAAGGTGTGACGATTTTCTTCATCGTAGCCTTCATCATCTTTCAAATAATGGCCTTGGGAATGAAGGTGTTGCATCCTTTGGTGCCTTGGGCTTTTTTGACCGGTGGCTTCTTTAGTGGCCTTGCCGGTTTTATCGGCATGAATATCGCCACTTTGGCCTCCAATCGCACTGCACAGGCTTGTTCCAAGAGTCTGAACAAAGGGCTCAAGGTAGCCTTTAGGGCTGGCAGCGTGACCGGTCTTACCGTGATTGGTCTCGCTTTGATAGATATATCCGCTTGGTTCTTTATCCTGAACCGTTTGGGAACTCCGCTGGAACAGATCACCGTGATCATGCTTTCCTTTGGGATGGGCGCATCTACGCAGGCGCTCTTCGCCCGCTTGGGTGGTGGAATCTTTACCAAAGCGGCAGACGTTGGAGCCGACCTGGTGGGCAAGGTGGAAGCCGGTATCCCTGAAGATGATGCCCGTAACCCCGCCACCATCGCAGATAACGTGGGTGACAACGTGGGAGATGTCGCCGGAATGGGCGCTGACCTCTATGAAAGTTATGCGGGCAGCATTCTGGCTACAGCGGCATTGGGTATGAGTGCGGTATCCATGTTGGGCCCCAAATTTGCCAGCTACAGGGTCAACTTTGTGGTAGCACCCATGATTTTGGCCGGCATTGGTGCTTTGCTTTCCATTATCGGCATCTACATGGTGCGCACCCATGAAAAGGCAGATACCAAAGAGCTGATGTTTGCCCTCAACAAAAGCGTTTACTTCACCTCTGCCACCATAGCTGTTGCGGCTTTCTTCATCACCAGATTGCTGCTGCCGCCACAGTATTATTTTGGCGTTTTCATCAGTATTGTTATCGGTTTGGCTATTGGTGTGTTGATTGGTTGGTTTACCGAGCTGGATACCTCACATAGTTACAAACCTACGCGGGCTATATCCGAGCAGGGCAAGTTTGGCCCCGCTACGGTGATTTTGGAAGGCATAGCCGTGGGAATGCGCTCCACCGCTGCTCCCGTGCTCACGGTGGTGGTAGGCATCATCTTGGCCTTTATCTTCAGTCATGGCTTCTCTTCGATGGAGATGGGGCTCTATGGCATAGGATTTGGAGCCGTGGGTATGCTGGCTACCTTGGGTGTAACTCTGGCGATGGATGCCTTTGGGCCTATTGCAGATAACGCCGGTGGCAATGCTCAGATGTCCTACATGCCGGAATATGTGCGTGAGCTCACCGATAGCCTGGACAGCGTGGGCAATACCACCGCCGCCACCGGAAAGGGCTTTGCGATCGGCAGTGCAGCGCTCACCGCGATGGCGCTTCTGGCTGCCTATCTGGAAGAAGTGCGTGCCGGGCTCATTCTCCTGGGTGACAAGCTCAATCAAGCCGTCTTCCTGAAGGTCAATTACAGCCCCGGATACTATGAGGCGATCAACATCAAACACGCCTCCATCCAAGACTTTATCAATTACTATCAGATCAGTGCGCTCAACCCCAAATACCTGATGGGAGTGTTCGTGGGCGCCATGGTGCCCTTCCTCTTCTCATCGCTCACCATCAAGGCTGTGGGGCGTGCCGCCGGCAAGATGGTGGAGGAGGTGCGCCGTCAATTCACCACCATCCCCGGTATTTTGGACGGCAGCGTCAATCCGGACTACAATTCCTGCGTGAGAATCTCCACCAAAGCCGCCCAAAGGGAGATGGTATTACCGGCTATCATCGGCATTTCCGCACCTGTGATCGTGGGCATGACCTTGGGTGTGGCGGGTGTGCTGGGAGTTCTTTCCGGCGCTTTGGCAGCCGGCTTCGTTTTGGCTGTCATGCTCAATAACGCCGGTGGAGCTTGGGATAATGCCAAGAAGTATATAGAAACAGGTAAATATGGCGGCAAAAACTCGATTGCACACAAGGCGACTATCGTGGGAGACACGGTGGGAGACCCCTTCAAAGATACCGCCGGCCCCTGCATCAACATCCTGATCAAGCTGATGAGCATGGTGTCCATCGTGTTTGCAGGCTTGATCGTGACCTTCTCACTCAGGATTGAGACCCTGCCCGCTCCGGGCTCGAGCTTGAAGCCCAACGTGGAAGCCCACAACACGCTCATGACCCTGCCGACGGATCATCCCCAAGCGCAGCAAAGAGTGATCAGATCTGACGTTAAGGCTCCTGAAGAAGAAGAGAAAGTGGAATACAAAGAGATCAAGGCGGATGAAGCTGTGAGTGAGGACGCAACTAACAGGGAAACAAAGAATTAAACAAGATAACTATAAAGCAAAGCCCCCGGACAAAAGGAGAAATCCGGGGGCTTTTTACGTCGAGTCCTAAAATTATCTAAACTCAGTATCCGCCTTTGAAGATCAGGCCTATCTCCCGCTTGGCAGAGAGAGGAGAATCCGAGGCATGCACGGCGTTTTCGGTGACGCCATCGGCAAACATGGCGCGGATGGTATCCGGCTTTCTCTTGGCGGGGTCTGCATCTCCCACCAGCTCACGCAGCTTGGCTACCGCATCAATGCGCTCCAAGAGCAGAGCCACCGTGGTGCCGGAACACATGAAGTCCAGAAGCTTCTCGTAGAAATCTTTGCCCTCATGCATCATATAAAACTCCGCTGCGCTTTCACGGTCAAACTGCAGCACCTTCATATACTTGAGGGTAAAGCCATGTTCCTCCGTGATGGTAATGATGTGTCCCACGTGGTTTTTCTTCACGGCGTCGGGTTTGATCAGCAGGAGGGATTGTTCTATCATTTGCGGGTATACACAGTTTCGATGTAGTCCAAAGCGGCTACTTTGATGGCAATGTCACGATTGAGAACGGAGCTCATCTTCACTTTGTGCTTAAGGATATCCGTCCAGATTTCGCTCACTTCGTTGGCCTTAAACTCGTGCGAAGTATACTTCTTGAGCATTTCCTGGTAAAACTCGTCCCGATCTACATCCACTCTGGCGATCACCAATTTGTAGCTATCGGGGCAGAAGTCGTAATCTTTGAAGCGGATGTCAAGAACGGCATAGCCGAGCTTGAGCAGGTTGTCGTAGTTGATCTGTAATTCATTCAGATTGTTCATTTATGTCTCCCAGCGTATTATTCTATGGACAAAAAACCGTAGTTCAGAGTCAATGTTCCCAAGAATATTAAAATTGAGTTATGCGTCAAGTCTTAATTTGCAGTTTTCTTCTGCTGAGTAGTCTAACTCATTGATGCCAAAACAATAAGATAAGAGGAATAAGATGTCGATATTCAAGTTGGAAAGCGAGTATAGCCCTTCCGGGGATCAGCCTCAAGCCATCGCTGAGCTCGTGCAGGGGATAGAGGCGGGAAAGGCTCACCAGGTGCTTTTGGGTGTGACCGGCAGCGGGAAAACCTTCACCATCGCCAATGTGATTGCCCACTTTGACCGTCCTGTGCTGGTGCTTTCCCACAACAAAACCCTCGCTGCTCAACTTTATGGAGAGCTCAAACAGCTTTTCCCGCACAATGCAGTGGAGTATTTCATCTCTTATTACGACTACTATCAACCGGAAGCCTATATCCCCGGTAAAGACATCTATATAGAGAAAGATAGCGACGTCAACGAGCAGATAGAGAAGCTGAGATTGCGGGCTACCATGAGTTTGATGGAGCGCCGGGATGTGATCATCGTGGCGTCGGTTTCCTGCATCTATGGCTTGGGTGTGCCTGAGGAGTATCGAGAAGCGTTGATCCGCCTGGAAGTTGGCGCCCAGATGGATAGGGACGAGCTGATCAAAAAACTGGTAGCTGCTCACTATGCGCGCAACGACATCGCTTTTGAGCGTGGTGCCTTCCGTGTGCGCGGTGATGTGGTGGACATCTATCCCGCCTATCTGGAGCACTGCCTCAGGGTGGAGTTCTTTGGCCCAGAGATCGTGAGGCTGCAAAAGCTGCAACCCATCTCCTATCAGGTTTTGGAGGATGTGGACTCCTATCCCGTCTATCCCGCCATCCACTTTGTGATGAGCCCGGAAAGGATGCGCAAAGCCACGGCCAATATCCGCAAAGAGCTGGACGAGCGGTTGCAGTTTTACCTGGAAAACAACCGCTATCTGGAAGCTGAAAGGCTGAAGCAGCGTACCATGTTCGACCTTGAGATGCTCA
This sequence comes from Candidatus Cloacimonadota bacterium, assembly GCA_029781115.1. Lineage (GTDB taxonomy): Bacteria > Cloacimonadota > Cloacimonadia > Cloacimonadales > Cloacimonadaceae > UBA3900. The sequence goes on along the minus strand of JAKOXG010000006.1, from coordinate 79,384 downwards.
ACGAACTGGGCTACTGCTCCGGCATCGAAAACTATTCCAGGCATCTCACCGGAACGCCTGCAGGACAGCCTCCTTACTGCCTTTTAAACTATTTCCCTGAGGACTTCATCTTCATCATCGACGAATCACACGTCACCATCCCGCAGGTGCACGGCATGTATGGCGGCGACTATACCCGCAAGCAAAACCTGGTGGAATATGGCTTCAGGCTGCCCTCTGCCTTCGACAACCGCCCCCTGCGCTTTGAGGAATTTGAGCAGTATCTCAACACCGTGATTTTCGTCTCTGCCACCCCGGCGGATTATGAGCTGGAACTGACCAAAGGCGTAGTGGTGGAGCAGGTAATCCGCCCCACGGGGCTGCTGGACCCCGAAGTGGAGATCAAGCCGGTGAAGAACCAGGTGGACGACCTCATCTCGCAGATCAAGGAACGTGTTGCCAAGGGGCATAAAGCCTTGGTGATGACGCTCACCAAGCGGATGAGTGAAGACCTCAGCATTTACCTCAGCAACGCCGGCATCCGTGCCAAATACCTGCACAGCGAGATCGACTCCATCCAAAGAGCTCAGATCATCAGAGACCTGCGCTTGGGCGAGTTTGACGTGATCGTGGGCGTGAACCTGCTGCGTGAAGGCCTGGATTTGCCGGAAGTGTCTTTGGTAGCCATCCTGGATGCGGACAAGACCGGCTTCCTGCGTTCTACCCGCTCACTGATCCAGATTTCAGGCAGAGCGGCTCGCAACGTGGAGGGAAAGGTGGTGCTCTATGCGGATACCATCACCGACGCCATCGCTCAAACCCTCAGCGAGACGCAGCGCAGGCGCGCCAAACAGATAGCCTACAACCAAGAGCACAACATCACACCGCAAAGCATTCAGAAGAGTATCGAGCAGATCATGCAATCCACTGCCATTGCGGAAGGTTACGCCGCCTTTGATGAAGAGAAGGATACCAAGCCTTCCAAGGCTGATTTCTTTGAATATCTGGAGATTGACAACAAGGATAAACTGATCTCTCTGCTCAAGAAGGAAATGCAGAAAGCGGCTGCCAATCTGGAGTTTGAAAAGGCAGCAGAACTGAGGGACAGGATTGCCGAGATGCTGGACACACCAGCACCACAGCTAACTCAATAAAGACTTCTCGACCGTCTCAAAAAGCATCTGCGGCGAAATCTGCGTCATGCAGTACCAATGCCCCAAGGGACAACTATCCCTACCATGCAGAGTGCAGGGTTGACAGTGCAGGTCTGCGCACAAGACCTCAGCTTTGGGGTTTAAGGGCGCAAAGCCCAACCTCGGATGTGTGCTGCCAAAGATGGCAATCTGCCTGCATCCCAGCGCCGCAGCCAAGTGCATGGGCCCGCTATCCGAGGAGATTACCAAGTCCACCTTTTGCAGCAGACTGGCCAGAGAGACCAGATCAAAAGCTCCGCACTTGTTAATGCTGATCGCTTCAAAAGAGCCGCGGATCGCCTCCGAAAGCTCTCTCTCCACCTCACTACCCAGAAAGATAAAGCGCCAATCCTCCTTGGCCAAGCGCAGAAAGTCCCGGTATTGCGCCAAGGGATAGGTCTTGGTAAAGTGGGCAGCACCGGCAAAGATGGCTATTACCTTCTTGCCCTGCCATTCTGCAGGCAGAGCTACCTCGTCCTTGAGCAGCAGATGTGGATAGAGCTTGGGCTGTTCCCAGCTTTCTCCGGGGAGCAATTCCGTCAGCGCAGAAAAGTATAAATCCACCGTGGAGCTGATTGACTCTTCGGTCTCATGCTTTACGATTTGCTGACGCAGCTTGCGCTGTTTGTGATACCTGTATTTCATGCTTGCTTTGGCAAAAAGCGTGATCAGATGCGAAGCCAGCTTGCCATGTAGGTCGATCACCGCATCATATTGCTGCTCTCTGAGTTCTTTGAAAAAGCTGAGATTCTCGCGCCAGCAGAGCACTTCAATATTGCTGCCCATCATCTGGACGATGTCTTGGAAAGCCTCTTTACAGACGAAGGTGATCTGGCAATTGGGGAAGTTGCGTCTGAGAGCCGCCACTACAGCCTGGGTGAGGATGATGTCACCCAAGCTGCTCAGGCGAATAATGAGGAAATGCATATCAGCTCACGAGGCTTCTGGCTTTTTCGATTGCTTTGGGAATAAGGTTGGCGTCCTTGCCACCAGCCATGGCGGAATCCGGTCTGCCGCCGCCTTTGCCGCCCAAAACTTCCGCCACTTGGCCGATGAGTTTACCGGCATGAAAGCGGTCTTTGAGCTGGGAGCCCACCACGCAGAGGATGGAGACTTTATCAGCACTGGGTGCAAAGAGAAAGGCGATCATATCTGTGGCTTGTGCCTTGATTTCGTCTCCCATAGTCCTGAGCTGATCTGCTGTTTCGGCCTGAACTTCGGCAGCCAAAAACCTGAAGCTGTCCAGTTGCTCAGCCTGTTGCATGATGCTGCCCAACTGGTCTCTACCCAGCTTGGCAGCCTGAGCCTTGAGCTCTTCTTCCAAATCTTTATTCTTCTGGATCAGTGCATCCAGCTTCTCTTCCAATTGCTTTTCCGGGGATTTGAGCTTGTTTGCCAGCTCGTGCAGCCTCTCCTGCAGATGGTTTACATGCGCAAGAGCGGCACGTCCGCTCAACACTTCCAGCCTTCTGATGCCGGCTGCGGATGAGCTTTCGGATTCGATCTTGCAGAGCCCGATCTCGCCCGTAGCCTGCACGTGTGTGCCTCCGCAAAGCTCTTTGGAGTAGTCATGAACGGTCACCACTCTCACGTCATCGGCATACTTTTCGCCAAACAAGGCGATAGCACCCTGCTTCTTGGCCTCGGCGATGGGCAGAATCTCGGTGCTCACCTCACGGTTTTGCAGGATCACCTCGTTGACCGCTTTCTCCAAGGCCTGTATCTGAGCCTTATCCAAGGCGGCTTGATGCGTGAAATCAAAGCGGGCATGATCCGGAGCAACCAGGGAACCTTTCTGTTGCACATGGTCGCCTAAAAGCTCTCTGAGAGCCTTGTGGATGAGGTGGGTGAGCGTGTGATTGCGGGCGATATCCAGTCTGCGCTCCACATCGATCTTTGCGGTGAGCTCACCCGCATGCGGTGTTCCTTTTGTTACCTTACCGATATGGACATGATAATCCGCATGTTTCTGAACATCGCAAACTTGCATTTCAAAACCAGCATCAGAGATGATGCCCGTATCAGCCACTTGGCCACCGGATTCGGCATAGAAAGGAGTGCGATCCAAACGCAGATGGCTGAGTCCCTCTTCATCAAAATAGTAGCTCTGGATGCGCACTTTGGCTTCAGGCTCGGTATAGCCCACAAACTCGGTGGGTGAGGGCTCTGCAAGCGTGATCCACTCCACGTCTTCTGCGGCATAGGCAAATTTGGAACTGGAGCGAGCCCGCTCTCTTTGTGCTTCCATCTCGGCTTCAAAGCCCGGCAAATCCACATCCAAACCGTGTTCGGCTGCCATGATCTGAGTCAAGTCCAGCGGGAAGCCGTAAGTATCATAGAGCATGAAGGCATCTTTGCCGTCGATGGTCTTACCCTCCAGCTTCTCGACAATCTCTTCAAAACGTTGCAGCCCAATATCCAAAGTGTGGTTAAAGCGCTCTTCTTCCGCTTTGATCACGGTGCGGATATACTCTTCCTTGCCCTTGAGCTCGGTGAAGTGATGCCCCATGATCTCCACCACGGTATTGACCAGCAGATACAGGAAGGGCTCGGTGAAGCCCAGCAGCCTTCCATGCCTGGCCGCACGCCGGAGGATGCGTCGCAGCACGTAGCCACGTCCTTCATTGGAGGGGAAGCCACCATCCGCCAGTGCAAAACAGAGGCAGCGCACGTGGTCTGCGATCACCCTGTGGCTCACGCCTGTCTTGATGTCATAGGCTTTGCCGCTGAGCTGAGCCAGTTTTTCTATGATGGGCATAAAGAGGTCGGTCTCGTAGTTGCTGTGCTTGTCTTGCAGCACCTGTGCGATTCTCTCCAAGCCGGCGCCGGTATCCACAAAGCGGTCTTTGAGCGGCGTGAGGCTGCGATCCGCCTCTCTTTTGTATTGGATAAACACCAGATTCCACAGCTCGATATAGCGGGCACAATCTGCATTGACGCCGCAGACGTGCTCGGGATCGTGCCCTTTGTCACAAGTGCCTTCGCCCCGATCGATATGGATTTCGCTGCAGGGGCCGCAAGGGCCGGTTTCGCCCATCTCCCAAAAGTTGTCTTTATCACCATGGAAGCTGATGTGCTCGGGGTTGATGTCCGTTTCACTCTTCCAGATGTCGTAGGCTTCCTGATCGCTGTCATGCACGGTGGCATAGAGCTTGTCTTTGGGCAGCTTCCACACTTCGGTGAGCAGCTCCCAAGCCCAGGTTATGGCTTCTTTTTTGTAATAATCTGCAAAAGACCAATTGCCAAGCATCTCAAAGAAGGTGTGATGATAGCCGTCTTGCCCCACTTCTTCAAGGTCGTTGTGCTTGCCACCGGCGCGGATGCACTTTTGGCTGTTGACGACCCGCGGGAAGTCCCGCTCTCTCAGGCCTAAAAAGATGTCCTTGAACTGGTTCATGCCCGCATTGGTAAAGAGCAGCGTGGGGTCGCTTTCAGGAACCACAGGCGAGCTGTGCACAAATTGATGCTCTTTGCTGCGGAAGAAGTCGATGAAGCTACTGCGAATGTCTTTACTACTCAGCACTTGCTTAGTCCTTGTTGGATGATGTATCGTCAAAGTTTTCGATCAGCCATTTCTCGGCACACCAAGCGGCGATCGCTCCATCGGAAGCAGCGGTTACCACCTGCCTCAATACAGTGTGACGGATATCACCGGCGGCATAGACGCCCGGAATGTTAGTCATCATATTCGCATCCGTAATCACAAAGCCGGCTTCATCCAGCTCGATACCGGAGCCCATCAGCTCATTATTGGGCAAGATGCCCACGTAGATAAACACGCCATCTACATCGAGATAGCTGACTTCTTCCGTCTTTCGGTTGAAGACTTTCAGCTTTTGCACGGCAGTTTCGCCCTGAATTTCTTGTACCACGCTATCCCAGACCATTTCAATCTTGGGATTGCTGAGAGCACGGTCTTGGATGATCTTCTGCGCCCTGAGCTCGTCCCGACGGTGGATGATGTAGACCTTGGACGCAAAACGGGTGAGGAAAATGGCTTCTTGAACAGCGGAATCTCCACCACCCACCATGGCTACGGCTTTATTCCGATACAGAGCACCATCACAGGTGGCACAATAGGACACGCCGCGACCGGTAAACTCCTCTTCGCCGGCCACACCCAAACTGCGGGGATGCGCACCGGTGCAGAGGATGATCACCTTGGCTTCATACTTGTTATCTTCGGAAGTCTCCAACTTTTTGATGGCACCGTCCAAGTGCAAAGCTGTGATCTCTTCATCAAAAAACTCCGCTCCAAAACGCTCTGCCTGAGCATGCATCTTGGCTGTGAGCTCAAAACCGCTCAAACTCTCCTCGAAGCCGGGGTAGTTTTCCACATCTTCCGTGACGGTGATCTGGCCACCGATAAAAGCGCGCTCAAAAACCGCAGTCTTCAAGCCTCCTCTGGCGGCATAGATCGCAGCACTCAAACCCGCTGGTCCGCCTCCGACTATCACTACATCGTATCTCATATCTTACCTCGTTGTATACAAATTATCACATTCCATACTCTGATTTTGAAAGGCTCTTCTTTGTCAAGGGAAAAGGGAAGAGGATGCTCTGGAAGCGGGATGGACACTCCATTTTGACCTCTGAGATGAAGCAGACCTCCACTCCAGACGAGAAGACATATTCTTCCGTTGGCACCTGCGAGCCACCTTAATTCCTCATTAATTAAAGAAGGGAGGTAATAAGGTGGGTGGCAGGCAAGGCCTCACCAAGAAGTTGTCTTTTCCCCGCCTCTTCCTGCCTTAGCCTCCCGGTGATTCCCCGGAGCCTCCCGGAAAAAACCCGAGTATCTCCACGGCATCACCGGGCGGGTGAGTAAGGAGCGAGTGACGGGTAAGTGATTTTAAATCGGGTTTAAAAAGAAGTGGCGGGAAGCGTATGCCCAAAAAGTGAAAACACTTTTATTTTCCCCTTTGCTTTCGCTCGGTATTGGTTAATATATGAACAGATATTCATATAAGGAGCTACACATGGATGCGATATGCAAGTGTAAGTATATAGACAAGAAAGAATTGGAGCGCACGGTTGCTGAGCAACCTGATGCCGAAACCATCGAGCGGCTGAGCACATTTTTCAGTGTGTTTGGTGATGGCACGCGGCTCAAGATACTCTATTATCTCTCACGTCATGAACTTTGTGTGGCGGATTTGGCCAGCTTGGTGAAGATGGGGCAGTCCGCCGTCTCTCATCAGCTGCGAAATCTGAGGCTCAACCGTTTGGTAAAAGTGCGCAAAGAAGGCACCACCAGCTATTATTCTCTGGATGATGAGCACGTGCAGAGCATCTTTGAGGTTGCATTGGCCCATATCAACGAGGTGAAAAGATAATGACGACGCAGGAATATGAGATCCACAACTTGGATTGTGCGCATTGTGCCAATGAGATAGAGGCGGGCATCTGCAAAATGCCCGGTGTAGCGGAAGCGAGGCTGGATTTTGTGAATCGGAAACTGGTGGTGAGCTACAGCGAGGAGGCGGTGGATGCTTTGGAGCGGCTGAACCATCTGGCGGACTCCATCGAGCCGGGCGTAAGCATTACGGATAAGCAGGTGGAAGTAGTAGACAAGCGCGCCAGCGTCCTGTTTTGGCTGCCATTGGCGCTGGGTGTGTTGGTGTTGATAATATCTTCGGTTTTGCCGATTGCGCCTGAAATCAAGACCATCTTGGGCATCATAGCCTGGCTGCTGGTGGGGCACAGGGTGATCTGGACGGCTTTGCGTTCACTGCTGCGGGGCAAGGTCTTTGGCGAGCAGTTTCTGATGACGATTGCCACCAGTGGTGCTCTGGTTTTGGGGGAATTTACCGAAGCAGTGGCGGTGATGTTTTTGTATGAAATCGGTGAGTGGTTGGAAAGTTTGGCGGTGAAGCGCTCTTACAAATCCATTCAGGGCATGCTGTCCATCAAGCCGGACAAGGCGCATCTGATCACGGCTGAGGGCACACGGGATGTGGCTCTGAGCCAGGTGCAGGTAGGGCAGAAGGTAATGGTCTATCCTTCCGAGCGCATTCCTCTTGATGGAGTGGTGACCAAAGGCAGTTCCAGTCTGGATACCTCCACGCTTACGGGTGAAGCCACTCCTTTGGCGGTTTCTGAGGGTGACAAGGTGATTTCCGGCACTCTCAATATGCAGGGTCTTTTGGAGATAGAAGTGAGCTCCATCGATGCAGAGAGCACGGTGAGCCGCGTCCTGAAACTTATCGAGGATGCAGGCAGCCGTAAATCTACCAGCGAACGCTTCATCACACGCTTTGCGGGCGTCTATACCCCTGCGGTGGTGGTAGCGGCTATTTTGGTGTTTTTGATTCCCACACTGATCGGTTATGAAGCAGCGGTATGGTTTAAGCGGGCTTTGGTTTTCCTGATCGTGAGTTGTCCTTGCGCTCTGGTGATCTCGGTTCCGCTCAGCTATTATGTAGGCATAGGCAAGGCTGCAAAGCAGGGAATCATCGTGAAAGGTTCTGTCTATTTGGACATCCTGCGCCGGGTGAAAACCATGGTCTTTGACAAAACGGGCACGCTCACCACAGGCGAATTGAAGATCAAGAACCTGTTCACTCCCAAAGGCGTGGATGCAGAGGAGCTCAAAAGCGTGGTCTACGTGAGCGAATACACCTCGTACCATCCCTTTGCCAAGGCGATCAAGGCCGCCTACAGTGCGGATTATGATGCAGACAAAGTATCTGCTTTCTCAGAAAATCCCGGCAAGGGTATCTCAATGGAATATGATGGGCACAAATTGGTGGTGGGCAGTGCAAAGTTCTTAGCTGAACAGGGATATCGGAATCTGATCGAGGTGGAAGACGAGAGCTGTGTGCATGCGGGCAAAAATGGCATCTACTTAGGTGCCATCACCTTTGCAGACGAATTGCGTCCCGGGATGAAAGAAGTGCTGACGCAGTTGCGCTCCAAGGGTGTAGAGCATTTGGGCGTCTTGAGTGGTGATAGAAAGCTCAAGGTGCAGGCGATGAGCCGGGAATTGGGTCTCGACATCTGGGAGGCGGAGCTTTTGCCGGATCAGAAGATTGAGCATCTGGAGAAGCTGATGCAGGCGTCGAATGGCTTCACCGCTTACGTGGGCGAAGGGATGAACGATGCTCCCGCTTTGGCCAGGGCGGATGTGGGCATAGCGATGGGCAAGATCGGCAATCCTGCGTCCATCGAGACGGCGGATATCGTGCTTTTGCAGGATAGACCTCAGCAGCTCATCAAAGCCATGGAAGTTGCCGAGAATACACACAAGAGTGTGGTGCAAAATATCAGCTTGGCTTTGGGTGTAAAGGTGCTGGTGATGGTGTTGGGTCTGAGTGGTGTAAGTGGGCTCTGGGAGGCTATTATTGCGGATGTGGGAGTGACTCTGCTTGCGGTTCTAAATGCGGGACGTTTCGGGTTTGGCAAAAGCCGCACTTGACAAAAAACCCCAACCCATAAACAAGTGTCATTTAGTGGAATATCCTTCGAGTGTGGCTTTATAAGCTCCTGCCTGAAGGCATCCAAATGAATGATAAGGAAGAAACTATGATAAAGATCACTTTACCGGATGGTTCGCAAAGAGAATACGATCAGGCGGTAACCGTCTACCAAGTTGCACAAGACATATCCAAGCGTCTTGCCGATGCTGCGATCTGCGCAGAAGTGGAAGGCAAGCTGGTGGATATGGATCACGTTATAGACCACGATGCAGCGATGATGTTGCACACCTTTGAGAGCGATATCGGCAAGCATGTGTATTGGCACAGCACGGCGCACTTGATGGCGCAAGCGGTGAAGCAGCTTTTTCCCAAGGTGCAGGTGACGATTGGACCCGCCATCGAGCAGGGCTTTTACTACGATTTTGACAAGGATACCCCCTTCACGGAAGATGACCTGATGCAGATCGAAGAGCGGATGAAAGAGCTGAGCAAAGCCGGCTTGAAATATGAGCGCAAAGAGCTAAGCAAAGATGAAGCTGTGCAGGTCTTTGCCGATATGAAAGAGGATTACAAGCTGGAAATCTTGGCTGAGATCCCGGAGGGAGATACAATCAGCACCTATCAGCAGGGTGATTTTATCGATCTCTGCCGTGGGCCGCATATCATGGATACCAGCAAGATCAAGGCCATCAAGCTGCTCAAGACCTCCGGTGCCTATTGGCGTGGAGACGAGAAAAACAAGATGCTGAGACGCATTTATGGCATCAGCTTTCCCTCAAACAAAGAGCTGAATCAATATATGGAATTCCTCAAAGAAGCAGCTCTGAGAGATCACCGCAAGCTGGGCAAGGATTTAGACCTCTTTTCCATCAATGAAGAAGTGGGGCCGGGCTTGGTGCTTTGGCATCCGCGGGGGGCGATGATCCGCCACTTGATCGAAAGCTATTGGAAAGACGAGCATCTGCGCCGGGGATATGATCTGGTTTATACGCCACACTTGGGGCGCAGCACGCTTTGGGAAACCAGCGGCCACCTCGGGCACTACAAAGAAAACATGTATGCCGCAGTGGAAGTGGAAGATCAGGACTATTATATCAAACCCATGAACTGCCCCTTCCACATCTCCATCTACAATTCAGATTTGCACAGCTATCGAGAACTGCCTATTCGTATGGCGGAGCTGGGAACCGTGTATCGCTATGAACGCTCCGGCGTGTTGCACGGTCTGATGCGAGTGAGAGGCTTCACGCAGGATGATGCGCATATCATCTGCATGCCGGAACAATTGGACGAGGAAGTGGAAAAGCTGATCGTTTTCTCGCTGGATATGCTCAAACATTTTGGTTTTGAGGATTTCCTCATCTATGTGAGTACCAAACCGCAAGATAGCGTGGGCAAAAATGAGGATTGGGAAAATGCCACGCAAGCTTTGGCCAAGAGCCTGCAAAAGTTGGGCTTGCAATATGAATTGGACGAAGGCGGCGGAGCTTTTTATGGTCCCAAGATCGATATCAAGATCAAAGATGCCATCGGAAGAGCTTGGCAATGCACCACCATCCAATTTGACTTTAACCTGCCAGAACTATTTGACATGCAATATATTGGCTCGGATAACACACCACACCGTCCCTATATGATCCACAGAGCGATCCTGGGTTCGGTGGAGCGCTTCTTTGCTACCCTCTTGGAGTATCATGGCGGCAGGCTGCCCCTGTGGTTGGCTCCTGAACAGATCCGCATTCTGCCTATCACCGACGCTCAAAATGACTATGCTGAGCAGCTGAAAGAAAAGTTTACAGAGCTTGGCTATAGAGTGAATGTAGATTCCCGCAATGAAAAGGTGGGCTACAAGATCCGTGAAGCCGAGCTGCAAAAGATACCCTATATGTGCGTGATCGGCAAAAAGGAAGAAGCCGACGGCACGTTGACGCTGAGACAGCACGTCAAGGGCGATCTCGGTGTGATGAGCTTTGATGAAGCGATGAAGCTGATCAAGGAGCAGGCTCAGGCGTGAGCATTAAAAACCAGATCATCAGTTCACTAAAGACAGCTTCAGATGCCATTCTCAAGATGGCAGAAAGCTTGAATGAGGAGGCTGTCGAAAGTGCTTTTGAGCTGATCCGCAATTGCACAGGCAAGGTGGTGCTCACCGGAGTGGGCAAAAGCGGTATCATCGCCAGAAAGATCTCCGCCACCTTGGCCAGTACCGGCACTGCATCCATCTTCCTGCATGCAGCGGAAGGGATACATGGAGATTTGGGCATGATCCAAAGCCATGACCTGGTGATTGCCGTTTCCAATAGCGGTGCCGGAAGTGAGCTGGTTTCACTGATCCCATTCTTAAAGTTTATCGGCACGCCCCTGATCGCTTTCACGGGAAATATGCAGTCTCCTCTGGCAGAAGCTGCGGATGTGGCGCTGGATTGCAGCGTAGACAAAGATGCCGAACCCCTGGGCATGATTCCCACAGCGAGCACCACGGTGGCTATGGCCCTGGGAGATGCATTTGCCGTGGCTCTGCTCAAAAGCCGCAACTTTTCGCTCAATGACTTTGCCCGCTTTCATCCCGGAGGCAGCATCGGCAAAAAGCTCATCATCAAGATCAAAGACCTGATGCATCAGGGCGATGAACTTCCCCTGGTAAATCGGGATGCCAGCATGAAAGAAGCTATCCTGAAGATGACTTCGGCAAAATTGGGCTGCACGGCGGTGGTGGATGATGAGGATAAGCTATTGGGCATCATTACAGATGGGGACTTGCGCCGCCAGATACAAGCAAATCCAAACTCGCTGCTGACACGTCCCGTGCTGGAATGCATGAGCGCAAATCCCAAAAGAATGCACCCGGAAGAATTGGCTGCTGCGGCACTGAAGCTGATGGAAGAACACTCCATCACCATGCTGCCCATCGTGGATGAGGACAACGTGACGGTAGGGATGCTGCATATGCATGATTTGATCAGAGCGGGGGTGGTGTAGGCGAGCTGCGCTGGCCAGTCGTGAGTAGGGGAGTTGTGATTGGCGGGCAAGATGCTGATGGGGAGTGATGTTGCGGGGAAAGTGAGATGGGCGATTTAGGAATGATGCAGCACCGGCTGGCATTTTACTTTTCACCAGATGTGGTTAATATTTGACCTATTTGTATCGATAATAGTTCCAGGTGGTTACGAGATTATTTTTTGGGATTTTTGGCGACGAAATGAGATCGTCAGTGTATATTATAGAGGGGCATGCCAGCAAGCTGGCAGTTGTGAGTTGTGAATGGCTGACGCACGCTTTGGAGATGTGCGTGCTATCTTTGGGCGGCGGTTCGGCGACCGTCCGTACAGGGTGCGTCAGCGACTGACCACCAAAAAAGCCCCGGGATAATCCCAGGGCTTATCATGTTTATAACTGCCTTCTAAGTGAGCGTCAGCGACTGACCACTGACTATTGGCAACTAACGACTATTTCATCATCAGCATTTTGCGGATTTGGGTCTCCTTACCGTTGTTCAAGCGGTAGAAATACACGCCGGAGGCTACTTCGTTGTCATGTTTGTCTTGTCCGTTCCACACGAAGTTGTGGCGTCCCGGAGTGAGCTTGCCTTGATGCAGCGTTTTCACCAACTGTCCTTTGATGTTGTAGATTTCCAAACTGTAGTCCTTGGTTTGATCTGAGATTTCAAAAGAGATATTGGTGCTGGGGTTGAAGGGATTGGGATGATTTTGCATCAGCCTGAATCCCATGGGAGAGGGCAGGGTGAAGTCGTCGTTTGGTGTGGTGGTGTTGCTCACCTTCTGAGCGTATAGCCCCAGGATCTCTGTCTTGCCACTGGAGCGTCCGTCTGCCCAAACTGCATAGGCGTGTTCACCCAAAGTGACCAGCTTGGGTTGATATTGCTTTTTCAGCGCATTACACATCACAAAGCCACCTTCAGGGTCTCCTACCAGGAAGTTTCCGCTGGGATGGACGTATTTGTAGTAGATGTCTGATTCTTCTTCGCTGGAGTAATCTGACCAAGCAATCACAAGACCGTCATTTTCATAAAATGCAACGATGGATGCCTGTGTTTGGTCTCCAGGTTTTTGGACAACCGCATGCCCATACATACCCCAGATGAAAGATCCATCGAGCCCAATTCTTTGCATACGGATGTCATGGTCTCCAAAGATGTTCTCATCCCATACAAAGGTGATGCAGTCAGTTCTGCCATTGGTGAGCAAAGAGGCTTTCAGCTGTTCACAGCCGTTAAATGATAGGATAAGAGGCTCTTCGCCCCACAGCCTCGCACCGTTCTCGGAAAAGTGTTGGCCACGATAGTGAGTACCCCAACCGCCCGGATCATCTGTATAGAGTACGAATACCCCGGAATCTGTCAGGGCTAATTGGCCTGAGAGTTGTTTTATATTGCGGCCATCCCTGAGGTGAATGGCATGTCCTTCCTCAGGCCAGCCAAGGTAGGGGTTGCCGCTTTGGTCTATGCGGTTTACAAAGAGATACTCAGAGTCAATTTCTGAGTAGTAATGACTCCAGAGATAGTATCCGTTGCTCAAATCACGTAATCTGCATTCGTGATGTTCAGTGTCGATATCCACGACGGAGACCAGCTTTCCATTGGGGCCCCACATCTTTTGTCCATTCTGAAATAGTTGTCCCCAAGCATGAAGTGGGAAGCTGCCGGCCACGGGGTCGGCGTTTGACCAGCCCACATAGAGTGCGTCGTTTGTCGCATCATAATAAAGTTTGGGGTCTTTTTGGTCGATGGGAGATATTTCGGTGAGCGGTCTTCCCTGATCACCCCACAGTCTTTCACCGGTGGGAGAGAGATACTGCATATAGATCTTGGGGTTTTGGTGTCGTTTGTCAATCCAAGCTACATAGATGTGTCCGTCTGAAGTGACGGCAGCTTGCGGATCTTCTTGATGAAAGCCGGTGGAAGTGGTAACGCTGCGTCCGTTGGTTTCCAGGAGCACATTGCCTTCAGTATCTACAAATTGGAAAAAGATCTGATAGCCCAAGTTTGCATAGCGGGTGTCCTGCCAGATTATGGCTATGTCATTGGTTCTGGGGAGGATGAGATAGTTGGCCAGGGGAGCGTCCCCGCTAAGGCCCCAAAATACTTCTTTGCCGTTTTCCTCAAGGAGGATGTCTCCATTGGTGTTTAGGACTTGATAGTAGAGGCCGATGCTGCCGTTGCGCATATCCATCCAGTTGATGAAGATGTGGTTTCCAGCCACCTTTACCAAGCTTCCTTCCTGGGTGTTTTGGGCGGTGCAGATCGGTTTGCCACCGGCTCCCCACAGGGGTTGGCCAGTAGCGCTGAGATGCTGGGCATAGATGTCTTCATTGGGTGTGTTTCCGTTGCGTCTATCATCCCAAACCACATAGCAGCCACCAGCTCCATCTGAGGACAGGCGAGCCCCAAATTGGGAAAATTCAGCGGTGGAAAGAGGCACTCCGTTGGGATCCCAAAGCAGCTGCCCGGAAGCATTGATCTTTTGGGCAAAGAGGTCTGTGTCTTCAGTGCTAAAGCGCTTGTCTTCCCATACGATGATGGCAGCGTTGTCACTGGTGCCCACGATGCGTGGGTTGCCTTGAGGGCGGGGCTGGGGAGCATCCAAATCGCTGTAAATGGTCACAGCTTGCGGCCAACCCAATTGCCCTGCAAGGTTTACCTTTTGGGCCATGATGTTTGGGTCGTTGTTAGTTTGGTCTTGCCAAGTGAAGATAAATTCACCATTGCCAATAGCTGCCATGCGCACCTTTCCTTCGGCTTCACTGCCATCGGCCAAGACTAAAGCATTGTCCCAAGCCATGGTTCCGTCTCCCAAGAAGCGCTTTACAAATATGTCTTCGTTGCCGGAAAAATCCTGAGTATAGCCAATCATCATGCCGCCTGCGCCATCGGGAAGCATGGTGTTTTGGACTTCATCTCCAATATCGTTGGCAATAGGGATGCCGTTTAGTGCCCACATCGGTTCGCCGTTGGCATTTAAGCGTTGACCATAAATATCCTTGCTGGGGTTACGGTCGTCCATCCAGACCATAAATACGCCGCCGTTCTCATCGGGCTCCATATTGATGGAAAGCTGTACAGCCGGGGCTGTGCATACCGGCACGCCGCCTTCCTGCCATAAAAGCTGTCCTTGGGCATTGATCTTTTGGGCATAAACGTTGCCATCCAGATCATCAGAAAAGTCTATCCAAGCGATAACATAATGGTTGTCGCTGGTGCGGGTGATGGTGGGGTCTTCCTGACGGTCAGATTTGCCGTCGATCAAGACGGGTTCTCCCCAAACCAAATTACCTTGAGCGTCCACCTTTTGAGCCCAGAGATCACGTTCTCCCAGCTTGGTGTCACTCCACACATAAATGGCGCAGCCATCGTGTGTATCAATGCCGGTGCGGAACCATTCAATGTTCACACCTTGGCGAATAGCTACTTCTTCGTTCCAAACAAGGTTGGCAAAACCAACCGCGGTAAGGGTTAAAAGAGTCAATATCAACGCGAGCTTTCTCACGTATTCCTCCTTATATCTTGTTTGTAGTTATATTTAATACTGGTCTTCATGATGTATCATGCAATATTCCTTCCAATATCGCATTTAGCTTTGGAAAACTGTGTTCCCTTGGATAATAGTTTTGGAAATCCGGAACTCATCGCTTTGGTAAATCAGCTTGGATAAGAGTTGTTCATCCAAGGCGTGAAGCGCATTTAGCTTGATCTGGCAGAGGTCTGCTTCCTTGCCAGGTTGGAGGCTGCCGATGCGTTCCTGCCAGCCCAAGGCTTCCGCTGCTCCCAAGGTGAGATGCCAAAAGAGTCGCTGCGGTGATAGGGAGAGAGAGCTTTGCCTGTAGCTGGCAAATTTGGCCTGTTGCCACATGCTCAGTGAATTGCCGGCAGCAACGTCGCTGGCCAAACCGATGCGCAGGGATTTATCAAGCAAGGCGGCAAAGGGAAATTCGCCACTCTTCAAAAAGAAGTTGGATTCCGGGCAGTGAGCGATGGCGGTATTGGTGCGTGCCAAGATGTCTATCTCCTCCCCTGAAAGGTGGATGGCGTGTCCCATGATAGTCTTGGAGCCCAGTAAACCGAAATCCTCATAGACTTGGGTGTAACTTCTTTTGCCGAAGAGTTCTTTCACTTGGGCGACCTCGTCCTTGTTTTCGGATATATGGCTTTGGATGTAGGCATCGTGCCGGTGAGCAAAGTCTGCTGTCTGTTTCATCAGGTCTGCACTGCAAGAAAGGGCAAAACGAGGCGAGAAGATATAGCCGATGCGGCTGTCACGTGTGTTGTAGCGCTCAAACAGCTCAAAGCTGTCATCCAGTGCCTGGACGGTCTGTTGCTCGAGGTAAGGTGGGGAATTGGTGTCCATCATCGTCATGCCAATCAGAGCTCTGGCGCCCAGATGCAGAGCTGTTTCCAGGGCGATCTCACAGGCCTGCTTGAACGGGGCGGTGTAGATTACCGCAGTGGTGGTTCCAGAGGCGAAGAGGGCTTGGAAGAAGGCGTTGGATACTCTTTGAGCGTAGTCTGGGTCTTTGGATTTGGCTTCAGCGGGGAAGATGTGCTGCGAGAGCCAGGGCAGGAGTGAGGGTTGGTAGCTGGCGCGCACCCAATATTGGCTCAGATGCGTGTGAAGATCGATCAAGCCGGGGATGAGCACCGAGTCCAAGGCTTGTTCGCCGTCTGCATCCTGGTTGGGATCGTAGGGGCGGATCAGCTTGATGATGCCATTCTCATAGCCCAAGGTATAGTCCTTGAGAAGCTGCACTTTATCAGGGCTGATGGGGTTGAGCAGGTTGGTTCTGATCTTTATCACTTGAAGTCTACCTTCTGATATTTGGTCATCTTGGATCTGCCTATGCCAAAGTGGAGCTCGGGTGCATTTTGCGAGCAGGTTCCTTTGGCAGAATTGAGCTCTCTGACAAGGCTTTTGCCATCATCAAGGCTCATGATCACACGCGTGCCAAATGCGGGGGAATTGGGGTGCTCTGTGTGCTGCCAAGCGTTTTCCAAAAGCAGGATCTCATCTTTTGTCCATACAGGTTTGAGGAAAAGGGCTTGGTTTGTGGTGGGGGTCTCGTTGTAAAAGACTTTGATGCCGCTGGAGCTGGCCACCACGAGGTCTATCAGTCCATCGCGGTTGAGGTCTCCGGAGGCGTTGCCCCAGCCATTGTATACCCTGGTGCCGCTGAGCCAAGTCACGTCCGTGAAGGTGCCATCACCATTGTTGTGATAAAGGTAACTGCGGTCATTCTCGTAGATGGAGGTGATGTAGAGGTCAAGATAGCCGTCGTTGTCCACGTCCAACCAGGTGGGATCGCTGTGTAGCTCATCGTAAGTAATGCCGGCTTGCTGAGTGACGTCTGTAAACTTGTGATAGTGGATGGTTTTGCCGTCTATCTCATACTCTGCCGGGCCGTCGTTGCGCAGGAGCATGGTGATGTCTGAAAAGTCTATAAATCGGGGGTGAGCGAGGTTGCAAATGATGAGGTCGAGGTCTCCGTCGTTGTCAAAATCGCCCCAGTCAGCTCCGATGCTGTGGCCATAGTAGCCATCGGTAAAGTGTCCGGCTACTTGGTTTTGGAAGGCTTGATCCACAAAGCCGTCGGGAGTGTTTACAAAGAGGAAGTTGCGCTGTAGGCGGTAGTTGGTCACCAGGATGTCAGTGCGGCCATCGTCGTTGAAGTCAGCAGGAGCTACGCCGCGACCGGCCAAGCCTTTCATGTCCGGTGCTGCTCTGAAGCCCAGTTCTGTGTTCTTGTCAGAAAAGTAGCCGCCTTCATTGAGCCAAAACATATCTGGCGTGCCTGCACCCAAGCTGCCCCGCTCGTAGTTTGCCACGTAAAGGGATGGATACCCGTTCATCTCTACATCTACCCAGGCGGCGGCTTCGCTGGGGAGACCGTCGTCGATCTCGCCTGCTCTCTCGTTGACCTTTACAAAGCGCCCATCCGGCTGCTGCTTCATCAAGGCGTCGCCATTGCCTTCTGAGGCGTGGGAAAGGGAGACGAAGTCCAAAAGACCGTCTTTGTTGCAATCTGCCCAGAGTCCGCCGGAGGATTGGAGCTGGTCCAAGCCGATGTTTGCAACTGGCTCGAAGGCTTGGCCTTGGATATTGCGAAAGAGGTGCTTGCCGTCAAAGAGCAAGTCCAGCCAGCCGTCATTGTCATAATCTCCAATGGCGATGCGGCTATATCGCTTGCCTTCCAAGCCCAACTCTTGGGTCATGTCTTTGAAGATAAAGCCGTTGTAACCGGCCAAGTCCCTGCACCAAGCGTCAAACTCCAGTTTGCTCTTTTGAGCGTCATAAATCTTACGCAGAGCTTCTTCTGCCTCGACGTCATAGGCTTTGCGGGGTGCACCCTTGATGAGGCAATCCAGAAAAGCCTTAGCGGCAAGCTGGGTGTGAGCCTTGGTATCTGAAAGGCTCAGGATGCGTCCCTGCATGTAGGCCAGCTCGGCTTCCTGGCCAAAGTCGTTATTGGGCGGCTTCATGCTTTGGGCAAAGGCCAGCACGCGCTCAAACTCATGCTGGTCAAAGTGTTCTTTGAGTTGTAAATAGTATAACTTAAGCTGCAGGCTGTCCAGAAAGTAACTCCATGAGCTGGAATTGTAGGAGGTGAAGAGGTAGTCCCACTCAGTATCTGGGAGTGCAGTCCGTTTGGCTAAATCCAGATACACTTGGGCGATGCTCAGGGCTTCCGGTAGCGAGGCTTGATCCAGGTTCTGCCAACGCTCACTGAGCAGGATTCTTACGGCTGTCACGTAGTGAGCCAGATCTGTCTGAGGTAGATTTACCAAGAGCTCGTAGGCTGTTTCGTAGTCTTTAAGGGTCAAAAGGTGGTAGAGGCGGTAGAAGTAGCCGTAGTAGCGATGCTTGGAGAGGGGGAAGTCTGCCTCAAACTTATCAATCATGGGCAGGGCTAAAGAGTCGGCTCTCTCGATGGCAAACTCATTTACCCTCTGTTTGGCCAAAGCTTCAATTCTATCATTATAAGCCCGCAGTTTGAGTATCTCCATTGCAAAGAGGCTGTCTGATACTTCGCCACTGCTATGCTTGAAACAGAGCACATCAGCTGCATCGGTAAAACTTGAGCCCAGGATCAGCCGCTGCAGATAGGGGATGGTGGATGCGTCCTCGGCATTGAGCTCCAACCAAGCTAAGGCAGCGTCAAGGTCTTTGGTCTTGAGAGCCAGGCGGTAGAGCGCCTTGGAGAGCATGGCTTGCTCATTGCTCCTTTGGGCGTAGGTGACGATATCCTTGATCAGGGACTCTGATATTTGGTTGGCTTGCAGGTGTTGCTCTACCTGTGGAGCGTATTCCAGCAGCAGAGCCTGGCTCCCGTGATCCAGTAGAAAGTCTATATCCTGCAAAGATAGGGCGACCAAAGAGGTAAAAGCGCAGATGAAAACCAATGCCAGCAGATGTTTAGGCATTCTCTTGTTCCTTGAGAATCTGGATTAGAGCTGCGATATCTGAAGCTGAGAAGTGATACTCGGCATTGCAGTAATGGCAGATAGGCGTGATGCCTTCTTGCATCGACTCAAGCTCCTCCAATCCTAAAGTGATGAGCGAGCGGGAAAACGCCTCTTTGTTGCAGTTGCAGCGGTATTCAATCTGGCGAAATTCTGAGAGATTGAGGTCCATCTCTTTGAAGACGAAGCGTTCCAGCACTTCCACCACGGTCAAGCCCATATCCATCAGGTCTGACAGATTGGGTGTGTTCCGCAGGTTTTGGATCAGCCTTTGAGCTTTGTCTGCTGCGGCGAAGGGGAGCTGCTGGATCATAAATCCGGCGCAGGCTCTGATCCGGGCATCCGGGTCTATCAGAATGCCCAATGCTACTGCGGATGGGACTTGCTCGCTCTGCAGGTAGAAGTGGGCTAAGTCTTCTGCTATTTCACCGGTGATCAGCTCGGTGGAGCCTATCCAGGGTTGCGCATGCGGGCTTTGCCGGATAACGCTCAAAGTGCCTTCTCCCAGGGATCTGCCGGGATGGAAGTTATCATCAGCATCATCCAGGAAGAGCTTGGGGTTTTTGACATAGCCACGCACATGGCCTTTTTCATTGCAGATTACCAGGCCACCCTGAAGCTCGCCGTTGCCGTCAATCCTGAGGGTGATCTCGCTATCCTGGTTTTTGATGTCCATGCTGAGGATTGCGGCAGCTGAGATCATCTTGCCCATCAGGATGGTGGCGACAGGGGAGAGGTCGTGCAGGTCTCTGGCTTTTTGGGCTGTTTGAGTGGCATCCACGGCAAAGATGCGAAAGCTGTCTGCCAAGGCGGTGCCTCGATAAAGTGTGTCTGTCATTGTTCTATCCAATCTCGGCTGATGGTGGTGCCGGGGTAATATTTCTCCAAGATTTGAGGGTATTGCTCTCCGGTTCTGGCCAATCTGAGCACGCCTACCTGGCACATTCCCACCCCGTGCCCGGAGCCCTTGCCTTTGAGGCTGATGGTGGAGCCAAAGGACGTGATGTAAAAGAATGAGGAGGGGACGTTGCCAAAGGCTTGGCGGATTTTGTATTCGTTGTCGAGAGTGACGGTTTTGTTGCCGCTGATTTTCATCAGGATGATTCTTCCGGAATTGCCACGCTTTAAGACCTCAATCTTGCTAATGCTCTTTAGCCCCAAGTTATTGGCCAGCTTACTGCGGGAAATCTGCCTGCTCCAGTTCAGGCTTGCTCTTTCCCAACTGGAGGCGTCGGGGTCGCTCAATTTGGTATTTAACCACGCTTTTGCTCCTGATTCGGTGCTGAGGTCAAGGCTTTCAGCATCCGAGATGCAGGTCACGCCCATCAAATGTGCCAAGGGCTTACCTTTCCAGATGTTGGAGCTGGAGTCAGTCTTGCCACCACAGGAGCTATGGTAGGTGGCGTCTGCGATAACGCCGTCCATCGTCAGCACTTCGCCGGCGGTTTCACTCACAGCGGTGCGGATGTTGGCGTTGGAAAGATGCTGTCCCTTGTATACTTGGCAGTGAGTGCCGTTGCAGAGGTCATAACCATCGGGTGTGTGACGGTTATACAGCAGGAGCTTGATGGCGTGGGTGCGTGCGGCAACCGCTTGGGTCTTGAGAGCCTCCATTGGTGCATTGGAGCCAATCTCGTTTTGAATCACGCCTCCCACATAGTCTTCCAGACTCAGGTATTGGGTGAGAACCAGGTTTTCACCCATGGCTTTGAGGATAAACTCGCCGCTGAAGCCCAAGTTCATACCGCCCACCTGGATGTCTTGCTCGCTCTTGATATGCAGCGGTGTCTCGAAGTAATAGTCATTTGCGCCGGTGCTGATCTTCACCGTGGCGTTGATCATGGGAATGGCACGAATCTGCTGGGTAGGAATACCGGTTTCTGAGGCATAGAGCAAGGCTTCGTCTTTGTTTCCAAAAGATATGGGCTCAAAGACCATCCTCTCATTCTTGAGCCTGAGCTTCCCATCTTCCCACACAATGGTTTGGCGGATGACGTTCTCTTCATCCATGGCATGCAAGCCTATGGGTTCAATGCAGTTAAGAAAGCCCCAGAAGGGCAGTTTATCCCTGTTCATGAAGGAGATGCAGAGCTGCTTGCCCTCGATTTGCCGCACGATGGGCGAGTTGATCTCCGTGATAGTGAGCACGGCAGCACTGGAATCCCTGCTCTTGAGGTTGAGGCTCTTCCCTTCGGCCAAAAGCACCTCCAAATAGAGGGTGTTATCCTTTATCTCTGCAGCATTTAGAGGGATAACAAGCAGAGCAGAGAGCAACCAAAGCAGGAGATACTTTCGCATATCTATCTGATAGTGGAGCCTGGAGGGCAGGGTTTTTCAGGGCTGAGCAAGCTCAGTGAATCGGCAGTATTGACCGCCAGAATCATGCCCTGCGACTGGACGCCTCTTATCTTTTTGGGCTCCAGATTCACCAGCATAGCCACCTGTTTGCCGATGATAGCTTCCGGTTCATACACCTCGGCAATGCCGGCTACGAGCTCTCTTTGCTCACTTCCGATGTCTACCTTGAGGTGCAAAAGCTTATCCGTCTTGGGAACCCTCTTCGCCTCCAAAATGGTGGCCACACGGATGTCCATCCTGGCAAAATCGTCATAAGTAATGGCATCCTTCAAGGGCTCGGTCTGGACTTTATCTTCCTCAGGACTGCCCAGTTTCTGCAGCTGTGCTTCTATCTCTTCATCGCTCACTTTTCTAAAAAGGGCACGGGTATCTTTGAGGACGTAGCTTTGATCTTTGGAGATGAGGGCACTATCCCAGCTGAGTTCCGCATCCAAGCCCAACATCGCTCTGAGGCTCTGCATGCTGGAGGGCATGATGGGCGTCATGGCGACGCTGATGTAGGCAAGCAGATCAGCGCACACTCTCAGCGTTTCGGCTACGTGCTCACGGTCTTCTTTGATCATCGCCCAAGGTTTGCGTTCATCAAAATAGCGGTTGCCCAGGCGGGCTATATCCATGATCAGGCGTGTGTTTTTCTTCACCTGATACTCACGGAATCCGTCATCTATCTGCTGCATCAGCTCACCTGCTTCCTGCATCACGGCGGCGGAACTCTCACTTAAAGTAACAGCAGGAATCACGCCTTCAAAGTTCTTCACCGCAAAGGCAAAGACTCTATTGGCGAGGTTGCCCAACACGTTGTTGAGTTCGTTGTTGATCCTTGCCTGGAAGTCCTTGAGTGAGAAGTCACTGTCTCCCCTTTCCGGGGCGTTGACGGCCAGATAGTAGCGCAGATAGTCTCCGGGAAAGTCAGCTGTAAACTCATCCACCCAGATAGCCCAATTGCGGCTGGTGGAAATCTTTTGTCCTTCCAGATTCATAAATTCATTGGCAGGGATGTCGTGAGGCAGACAGTAGTTCAGGTCTTGTCCCATCAGCATTGCCGGCCAGATGAGGGCATGAAAGATGATGTTGTCTTTGCCGATGAAGTGGATCATGCGTGTGTCTTCAGAAAGCCAATAGTCCTTCCAACGCTCTGGCTCGCCGATGCGTTCGGCCCATTCCACCGTGGATGAGATATAGCCGATAGGCGCATCAAACCACACATAAAGCACCTTCCCTTCGGCATCTTCCAAAGGAACGGGAACTCCCCAACTAAGATCACGGGTGATGCTGCGTTCGATCAAGCCTTGCTCCAAGAGATTGAGCATGAAGTTGCGCACGTTTTCCTTCCAGTAGTCCTTGGTGGAAATCCAGGCGGCAAGCTGCTCTTTAAAGTCGTTCAACTGCAGAAACCAGTGCTTGGTATCCTTGACGACGGGCGTATTGCCACAAATCTTGCATTTGGGCTCTTTGAGGTTGATGGTATCATAAGCCATGCCACAGGTGTCGCATTGGTCTCCACGTGCACCGGCAGCACCACAGCTCGGACACACACCTTCCACATATCTATCCGGCAAGAAGCGCTTATCATGTTCACAATAAAACTGTTGCGTGTGCCTCACTTTGATGTGCCCCTTATTATTCAGGGCGAGGAAGAAGGCCTGTGCTGCTTTGTGATGTGGTGCTCTGGCGGTTCCTGAAAAGTTGTCAAAGCAGATGTCCAGGGAGTCAAATGCCTCTTTTATGGACTTGTGAAAGCGATCCACGATCACCTCGGGGCTTACTCCCTCTTTATCCGCACTGATGGAGATGGGTGTGCCGTGCTCGTCTGTGCCGCAGATGTAGATCACGTCTTCGTGGTGCAAGCGCAGCCATCTCACAAAGATATCCGCCGGCAGACAAGCACCAGCCACGTGGCCTACGTGCAGTTTTCCATTGGCATAGGGGAGGGCACTGGTAACTAAATACTTCATTTATTGTCTCCCAGTAGTTCTTTATGCAGGAGAGCAACGCAATCCTTGACCTGATCGCTGGGCAGCATGAGCTCTATGCTGCGTTCTGTGTGGCTGATCCTGTGTATTTCCTTACCTTCGCAAAGCTTGAGTATACGTGCCAGGAATACAGGGTCGAGGTTGATCCCCAGTCCCACCGGGATCACAAATCCCCAATTTACCTCCTTGGTAACAGGCTTTATCCCGTTGTCTTGCAGGAGGTAATCCATCTCGCTCTCATATTTGGCTTCGATGATCAATTCCAAGCTGCCAGCTTCCATATAATACCTAAATATCTCAATGCTGCCGATATTGAGCAGTTCGTGTAGCTTATCCTTTGTGGAAAGGATGTAGCGGATCAGTCCCTCTTTGTGGGCGATTGCGTCTATAACTCTATTTTCCATGGTTTTTCCCCTCAATTTTGTCATCAAAGTGCCTTCATTGAAGCTGAAGGACGATTTTATGCTTACTGGGATTTCATACTTGAGTGCAAATTCTACCGCTCTGGGATGCATGACCTTGGAGCCTCCATAGGCCAGAGCAAGCATACTGTCATAATCAATTTCAGAAAGGAGCATGGCATCCGGCACCACTGATGGGTCGGCGCTATAGATGCCATCTACGTTTGTGTAGATCTCACAGCGATCCGCCTGCGTAAAACACGCCAAAGCTACCGCTGAGGTATCTGAACCTCCACGTCCCAAGGTGGTGATTTCCTTCTCCAGGCTCACACCCTGAAAGCCAGCCACGATCACGATCTTGCCCTTATCCAATTCCTCTTCGATGCGGAAAGCATTCACGTTTTGGATGCGCGCATTGCCGTGATGGTTATCTGTAATGATGCCGCTTTGCGATCCCGTAAAGGAGATGGAGTCCAGCCCATGCTCCTGCAACGCAAAGCTCATCAAACTCATAGTGATACGTTCTCCAGCGGTAAGCAGCATATCCATCTCACGTCTACTTGGGCGCTTTGACACCATGTGAGCCATATTCCACAGCTCATCCGTAGTCTTCGCCATTGCGCTCACCACCAGGATCAGACGGTCATCTTCAGCCTTTATGGCAGCGATCTTGGCGGCGATGTTTTTGATGAGATCGATGCTTCCCACCGAGGAACCACCAAATTTCATTACAATTTTAGCCATAGAATTTCAAGAAATTGTAGATGCCTCTACCTGTCAATGCTTTTGTGCAACAAAAAGGGGAAGGAGCCTTAAAGTCGGGCTCATTCCCCTTAGAGGTATCCAGATTCAGATCTATTTTGCTTTCATGCCGGCTTGCAAAGCCAGGATGTTAGCCTCCACTATCTTGTCACCTTTAGCGGCAAAGGTGGTGCGGATGGCTTCTTCTATTTCCTGCTGGCTGAAGCCGATTTTATCGATGGCAGCTCCCAAAATCACTACGTTCATGCTTCTGGGGGAGTTGATCTCTTTGGCGATTTCATCTCCATCGATAAGCACATGCTTTTCATAGCTGGTTATTTCTTTGTAGATGGCTTCAATATCAGGGTAGTTTGAGATGTTTTTGAAGGGTGTTTTGTTGGTGATGATCCAGCCATCATTTGAGAGGTAGGGCAGGTAGCGCAGGGCTTCCAGAGGTTCTACGCTGAGGATCATATCCGCCTGTCCGAGGGGGATGAGATCGCTCCAGATGGGCTTTTCGGAGAGGCGCAGATGGCTTTGAACGTCGCCACCGCGTTGGCTCATACCGTGCACTTCTGCTTGTTTGAGGTACCAGCCACGACTGATGGCAGCGTTGCCCAGGATGGCTGCGATGGTGAGGATGCCTTGTCCTCCCACGCCGGCAAGAATTATATCCTTCTTCATTTTGCTGCCTCCTTCTTATTTTTCTTCTTCAGAGTTTGAACACATTCACGCACAGGGATGATGACTGAGACGCCTTCGTAGGCGATCTCTTCTTGGTAGATTTTCACCATCTCATCATAGTTTTTGGGCAGTGGCACAAAGGTGCGGATGTGGTCTGGATGCACACCCAAGCCCTTGCAGATTTCTTCCAGCTTGCCAAATACCGTGTAATCCTGACCTCCGGTCATACCGGTGGTGCGGTTGTCCAAAATCACGATCACTACGTTGGTATTTTCATACACGCAGTCGGCGAGTCCGGTCATACCGGAATGGTTGAATGTAGAGTCTCCAATCACAGCGACAGAGGGGAACAGCCCTGCATCAGCGGCTCCTTTGGCCATGGTGATGCTGGCGCCCATATCCACGCAGGAATTGATCGCATTGTGAGGGGGCATAAAGCCGAGGGTATAGCAGCCGATATCGCTGAATACATGGCCTCTGCCATAGGGCTCCAGCGCCATTGTGAGAGCCTTGAAGCTATCCGTATGAGGGCAGCCCATGCACAATGCCGGTGGTCTGGGAACCATAACTTCCGGCAGATCTTTGCCATAGGTGTCTTTCAAGCCCAGAGCACGTGCCACCTTATTTGGGTTCAGCTCACCATCACGGTCTACGGTTCCATCCAGTCTACCTTTCACGGGTTTGGCTCCTTTGTGTTTCAGACCCGTGATCAGCTCTTCTACCAAGGGCATTCCTTCTTCCAATACCAAGATGCTTTCACACATATCATAAAGCTGCGTGATCTGCTTTCTGGGAAGCGGATATTGGCTTATCTTGATCACAGGATACGGGACGGGCTCACCCTTATACACCTCTCTGAGGTAGTTGTAAGCCAAGCCGGTGCAGATGATGCCCAAGCTGTTATCTTTACCATCAAGATCAAAGATATTGTAGGGTGATTTGACCGATTCCTCTACAAACTTCTCCTGCAGTGCGATCAGGTGTTTATACTTCTTTCTGGCAATGGCAGGAAGTAGCATAAACTGAAACAGATCATCCGGCTTATTCAGACTGTTTTGAGGCAGGGGATTGCGTCTCTTCACGCCGCTACGGGAGTGTGACAACCTGGTGGTAAGCCTGAGCAATACAGGGACGCGATACTTTTCGGAAAGCTCAAATCCCCAGAAAGCCATGTCGTAACATTCTTGTTGATTTGAAGGCTCCAAGATCGGGATCATGGCAAACTTTCCATAGAAACGGGAGTCCTGTTCGTTTTGGGATGAGTGCATGGAGGGGTCGTCCGCCACGGTGACGATCAAACCGCCGTTGGCTCCCGTAAAGGCTGAGTTCATAAAGGGATCAGCGGATACGTTGAGCCCCACATGCTTCATGGTGACCATGGCGCGCTTGCCGGCATAGCTCATGCCGATGGCGCTTTCCATGGCGGTCTTTTCGTTGGAACTCCAGTTGGTGTGGACATTGTTATCTTTTGCTTGTTTGCTCACTTGAGCATACTCCACGATCTCCGTCGATGGAGTGCCGGGATAGGCGTAGAATCCTGAGATTCCTGCATCCAGCGCGCCTTGCGCCAATGCTTCATCGCCCAGTAACATCAATGTTTCCATTAGTTACTCCTCTATATTATTTTATTGTTAGTCTTCATCAAGTTGCTTCGACATGACATGCGAGTCCAAGACTCGTAACTGCCTTGCCTATAGCCCTTTTAGCAAAGATTCCCTATGCTGACGAATATGCGTTTTTCGTCAAGACTTTTTCAAAAAAACCATGAAATTATTTCACAGAGACAGCTATGGCAGCGGGCGATGATATTGTGAAGCAGGGGCTTATGGACAAGCTCAGCAAGCCCATCAAGCCCCTCATCCTTCATTATCTGGCCGAACCGGCCTTAGCAGAGCTCGGCTCCGCCTTTACTCTGACTTCAACTCTTCTCTTTATAGATGCTATTTAAGCCATTCTGCCACCAGGCCGGGGAGGACTTCTCCTGCTTTGCCCTGGTGGAAGTCATCAAAGAAACTCTTGTTTTGAGGTGCATCCAAGTTTACACACATGGTGCGCGCACCCAAATATCTGGCCGCCATCACAAATCCCGCGGCAGGATACACATTCCCACTGGTTCCGATCACCAACAGCAGGGTTGCCTTATCCAGCAGCGACTGGATCTCATCCAACTGATAGGGGATTTCTCCAAACCACACGATATCTGGTCTCAGCATTTTCCTGCAATTTGGGCAGGGCGGCAGCTCAGCTTCAAGGTCTATCTCAGCGGTAGGAAAGCGTTTGTGGCAGTGGGTGCACAGGGCAGTGTTCAAGCTGCCATGCATTTCGATGACGTTTTTGTTTCCGGCTCTGCCGTGCAGGCCATCGACGTTTTGTGTGACCAACCAAAACCTTTCGCCCAACGCATCTTCCAGCGTTTTCAGGGCGTAGTGGGCAGGATTTGGCTCCACGGACATTGCTTGTTTATAGCGTTCCTTATAAAATCTCCACACCAAGTGTGGATCACGGGCAAAACCTTGGGGAGAAGCCACATCTTCCACGCGGTGTTCTTCCCAGAGGCCATCGGAAGCTCTAAAGGTGCGGATGCCGCTTTCAGCACTGATTCCAGCACCTGTGAGCACCAGGAGTCGGTCTGTTTCTTTTATCTTCATTTCTTCACTTCATCAGCATCATTTTACGGGTGATGGTCTTGCCATGAGATTGGAGCCTATAGAAATAGATTCCGCTGGCAACGGGGCGGCCGTGATCATCCAGACCGTTGAAGACGATGCTATGTTCTCCACAGGTCAGGGATGAGTCAATAAGGCGTCTGACACGCTGGCCTTTGAGATTAAACACATCCAGCTTTACTTCGCCATTCATCGGGAGGCTGAAGGATATTGTCGTGCTGGGGTTGAAGGGGTTGGGGTAGTTTGGTTTTAAACTTAAAACTGGGCAGACGATGGGGTCATCTGATCCAACTTCGTATTCATATTCCAAACGCACATCATCGATATACCAGCCTTCGGCATTCGCTGCGCCGTCGGAACCGAACACAAACCTGATTGATGCTTTGCCACTATACGCCGAGAGGTCAAAGGTCACCAGAGTCCAATCAAATGAGCCACTCCAGCAATGTGTGCCTGCACTTAGCGGAGAGGCGGGATTGTTGTAGATTGTGCGAGGATAGCCACCTATGGGTGCGATCTGCCTCCAAACACCATCGTTTTGTTTTATCTGCATAAATCCACCATCCCAAGCGTACGCCGGATTGTTATGAGCTTCCACGTCCATGCGATGATAAAAGGTGAGCACACTGTTCTCACCCAGGATAAACTCCGGACTCTCCAAAGCTCCATAGGCTCGATTGGTGTAGTTTGTAGCACCTTCACCGCCAAACTTCATGCTATAACTCCCTGAGGGAGTGTGGTTTCGATAGTTGCTGCGGTGCCACTGGTTGGCATAGCCCAGGCTCACGCTATATGTAGTCCAGCCGGCCATATCGTTTTCAAAGTCATGGATGGGAAAGCCCAGATGGATGGTGAGTTGGCCATCTTTAACACTCCCATTTTCTGCGTAGAGGATATAACTCACGTTGATCACGGCTCCAGAGTCTATATCAGCCGGGATTGTGACTCTGAATGCCGCATTGTAAGTGCATTGTTCTCCACCACCAAGGGGTGGGAAATTCACTTCGTAATGAGATAAAATCGCCTCAGGTGTATCGCAGAACAGAACCATGGTCGGCAGATTGGCATTTCCACTGCCGTTATTTTCGAGCGTGAGATTGATGCGGGGTGAATCCCCGGGGCGGATGGTGGGATTTGAGTTGTTAATGGTGTAGGATGTGAGCGTCAGATCCGGGGCGTTGAGTGTGATCATGATGCCACTATTGGCGGTGTATCCATCGAAGTTGCAGCGCAGCATGAGGTTGGCGGTCTTGCCATCCTCAAAACTACCCACGATTTTAGCCCGTAAGGCATCTTCAAGCACCAGCGAATCTCCCTGGGCGATGGCATCAAAGCTGAGGCTTGAATTGAGGATCTGGATATTGTCCGAATTGCTGCTCAGGGTGATGGTGCCGGGGTTGCTCATATCCACGGTTCCACTATTATGGAGCGTAAATCTCAGGGAAAACTCTTCTTCGGTGTGCAAAAGGCCGTCTGCATCTTGCACTTGGATGTTTTTGGCCATCACATAGGGCATGTCATTTGCTTCGACGGTGATGGGCGTTGCATATGAGTAAAAATTTGGCGCAGTGATATATAGCATATAGCTTCCCGGAGCTATGCCCTCGAACAGGTTTATATCAATTTGCCCCATTTCATTGCCATGGGCTTTGCAGATCACTGTATCCTGATCTTTGATCTTCAGAGTTGCAAAAGGCGCATTGGTTGCCACATGATAGTGCAAAATTGGCATGTTCCACGTAGGCGGCAGCTCAGCTGTAATAAACTGCGGCGTATCGGTCCAAATGCTCAATGCCGGATCACCTATCAGATTGGTTTCGTATGCGACCCAATACATTACGGGATTGGTAGTTGTATAGGGAATGTTGTCTATTTTACTATCCACCAAAGCCCAGCCGAGATCGCAGATGTTTTCTCCAAAGATGGCGTCGATATATTGCCTGTGAAATCTCTGTGAAGCCCCATCAGTCGATCCCTGCACGCCCCAACCATATCGGGAGTGGGCGATCATTGAAACGGCTGCGGTGCTGATGGAAGTAAATTTCTCTGTGATGCAATCGTCCACATATCCACCCACTTCCGTGGTGCGGTTGTCGAAAGCACCGGCATAACAGCCCTGAGTGAAATAGATGGAAAAGTTGTGGCTGCTGCCGTTGTTGGTGATGGTGCTTGGAGAAACATGGCTGTTTGATAGTCTGAGAGCATAGTTTGTGAAAGAGTGTCCCAGATGGTTTACCAGGTTTGCGCCCTGGCTGAGCATGGGGCGCACATCATTGGGCCCCCACGCATCCTCATAGCCATAAGTGCGGTCATAGAGAGTGCTGATATTCCAAGTAGTTGGCACTCCTGCGGTTGTATAGCCATTGGCATTGCTGCCCCCTATCATCTCATCCATGTAGTCACCTCCCCAAGTGGGCCCATCCCATAGCCATTCTCCCACAAAGAAGGCAGTTTTCACCTCATTTTCCACCGGTGCGATGTGATAGAGCATTATCTTGGTGATTTGGTTGGCAATCTCGGCGTCATTGTTGTAACAGATACGCCCCAAAGCAAGTTCCGGCGCCAAATCCGCCTCATTGAACTCGCCCCATAGCTCGTTCCCATTTGTGTTCCAATTGCCATCCAGACAGGAATAATACATATCCGCAGGAATGTCGTAATCCACTTGATAGGTTGGGCCTAAGTCCACATAAAAACCACGATGCGGGATCACGTCTACATCTCCCGCCAACAGCACATATTTCAGGGGATTAGCCTGATACACGCTGATGATGTAGTTGCGGATCTGCTCCTGCAAGTCTGCTCCGCTAACCTGCGCTTGGATGGATTCCACCGTCTTCATTTCCACCGAGATGCCCCGCCCTGCATAAAAGTCCTTCAAAGCAGTCCATTGGGTGGTCTTGTCTGTAGCGTGGATGATCAGATACTCCGTGCCGATCTGCCAAGATTGATAGGATGGGAGCTGATCGGTATTATCCACTGAGGTGCTGAGGCGTTTACGCGTGAAAGCGTCCTGCTTCAGCAAAGCCAAAGCCGCCTGTGCTCTGCCGGAACTTTGGCTTTCCACGTGTATTTCCACGCTTTGATAAAAGATAAGCTCGCCAGAGCGCGGGTAATATTCAAAGGGACAGTAGGCGGTGAAGTTGATGGGATGTCCAGCCAGAAAATGAGTGTTTACACCGTTGTTATTGACCTCAGGCCATGCCTTTTCTGAGGCGTAGATTTCCTCATCCGGGCCAAAAGGTGCGGGAACATCCTTCATGGACAAAGGATAATTGGCGTCTGCAGGCTGGATCGGCTTGTCAAGTTTGTATCTGTGAGGTTTGGAAAGCGTTACCGTGATCTTGCCGGCTTCTTCACCCAGAGGGAGCAACAGCTTGGATGCCAGCCAGGGCAATGCAGGCTCACCCGGTTGCGCATAGGTCTGGCCGCCAGGGAGCGTGACCTGGGTGTAATGATCCGTGGTTTTGAGTGTGGGTAAACCCAGATCCAATCTATGGGAAGTCGCTGCCAGTGCACAGCACAGGCACGACAAAATCAGTGTAAATGTTACGATACGTTTCATGCTAAGAACCTGCTATAAAAGTGTTTTTCTCTACTTTGGAATATCATGCAAGGATTGTTCCAAAAACAGTGAAAAGAGCGGGAAATCAGCCAGTTTAAGAGTAAATTGTTTCCAACATCACAATAATCCACTCTGCCAACTACCGCAATTCTGTGACAGTCCCCCAGCAAACACCTACCAATTTGATAGGAGATGCTTGTCCGGATCCGGCAGTGGGAAAAGTAGGTCGTTTTGAAATATTTAACCTGCGTATCGATAAAGGTCAAGCAAAACAGCCTGTTTTGACCCTCCGCAAATGCCCATTCCATGCGGCTTGCCAACTCCGCCCCTGCTGCTCTCCTGCTCCTCGAGTAAGTAACGAGTGGAAAAGCAGTAGGTTAGGAGCAGGAGCCAAGGGCAGCAAAAAACGGGTTTCGACAAGTGGTAAGCTGCTGCCAAAAGTCAAATTTTGCACAATCATCTGGAACATGAAAGCAATTTAAAGCCCAAAATGGGCACTTCTTTGCCTGCCTTGAGTCCGTGGGTAAAAAGAGAATGGCAACACTCCACTTTGCGCTCATAAAAAAAGGACTTGACGAAAAACGGCTTGATTAATATGGTGTGACCAGAAACAAGATTGATAACAGTCTTAGCAAGTCTTTTGAGTCTTTACGTATGCCGTGAAAGTGGCAAAACATCCTAAAACACCGTTAAGAGAGGTATCTTTTGTGAAAGATGTATTCGACATCCTAAGCAAAATCAAAGCTCCCCAAGTTCTTGATGCTGCTACAGGCAGAGGGGATTTTATCAACATCCTAAAGCAGAGACTGGGGCATTTTGTGCGCATTGTGGGCGTGGATTCCAACCCCAAGACGGTGGAGCATGCTCAAAATCTCTTCCCTGAAGACGAGGTGGAAATCTACCAGATGAACCTGGAAGAGCTGAATTTTGTGGACGATCATTTTGACCTTGTGACCATCAGCAACGCCCTGCATCATCTTGCCAATGTGGAGCTTGTGTTGGCTGAGCTACTGCGCGTACTCAAGCCTGGTGGCCATTTGCTGATCAGCGAGATGTATCAGGACGGAGTCCAAACCGATGCGCAGCGCACACATATCATGATGCATCACTGGGTGGCCAGGGTGGATCAACGCTTTGGCATCGACCACTTTGAGACCTTTGAGCGGCAGCAGATTATCGATAAGATCAAGTCTTTGGGCTTAACCGATTTGAAGATAAAGGATTACTATGTCCCCGTAAACAACCCCAAGGATGCCCAAAATTGCGAAAATCTGAAGCGCAATTACAACGGCATCCTCAAGCGTATAGATAGTTTGGAGGATTCTCAGTCTTTGGTAGTAGAAGGAGAAGAGATCCAAAAGCGTATCCAGGACTATGGCTGTGCTCCCGCGAGCCGGATCATGATCTTGGGCACTAAACCATTGAACCAGAGTACAGATTAAGGAGTGATAAAATGACAATTGAAGACAATCTCTTTCAGATGGATCAGGAGCAGGTGATCAAAGTCGCCAAAAAGATAGGCATGCCTGATTATGACAAGTATCAAGGCACAGACTTGGTGCTGGAAGTCTTGAGTTTTCAGGCTTCTCAGGAAGGTTTGTCCTTTGCGACAGGTTGCCTGGAAGTCGGTGAAGAAGGCTTTGGCTTTTTGAGATTTCCCAGAAACAACTACAATCCCGGGCGCGACGACGTCTATGTATCCCAAACCCAGGTCAAGCGCTTTGGCTTGCAGACCGGGCACATGGTCTCCGGTCCCGTGCGTGCTCCCAAAGAAGGTGAGAAGTATTTTGCTCTCTTGAGGGTGGATGCTGTAAACCACATGGAGCCCACTTCGCTCACGGATCTCCGTCCCTTTGATGAGCTTACGCCCCACTATCCCACCGAACGCCTCAATCTGGAACATGATCCGGACAACTATTCCACGCGCCTCATCAACCTGTTTACTCCCATTGGAAAAGGACAGCGCGGGCTGATCGTGGCGGCTCCCAGGACGGGTAAAACCACCCTGCTGCAAGATACCGCCAACGCCATTCTCTCCAACCATCCGGAGGTTTATCTGATCGTTCTCTTGGTGGATGAACGCCCGGAAGAGGTGACCGAGATGAAGAAAATCCTCAAACCCGGTAAAAGAGAAGTGATCAGCTCAACCTTTGATGAATCCCCCAAAAACCACACCGCCGTGGCAGAAATGGTGCTGGAAAAGGCAAAGCGCATGGTTGAGCTCAATCAGGATGTGGTGATCGTGCTGGATAGCATCACCCGCTTGGCCAGAGCTTACAACAATATCACTCCCTCCAGCGGTAAAGTACTCAGTGGTGGTATCGACGCCAACGGCTTGATCAAGCCCAAGAAGTTCTTTGGTTCTGCACGTAAGACGGAAGAAGCGGGCTCGCTCACCATCATCGCCACCGCTTTGATCGATACCGGTTCCAAGATGGATCAGGTTATCTTTGAAGAATTTAAAGGTACAGGCAACATGGAGCTGGTGCTGGATCGCTCGATTTCAGACCTCCGCTTGTATCCCGCTATCGACTTGGTGCGCAGTGGAACCAGACGCGAAGAGCTGCTGCTCAGCCAAAACGAGATCAATAGAATGTATGTCCTGCGCAAATATCTCAAGACCATCAGCCCTCAACAGAGCATCGAGATGCTCAGACAGAGGATGCAAGCTTCCAAAACCAATGCCGATCTGCTCAATTCTATGAGCAGCTGACAAGTGAGAGTTATGCCCTCTACCAAGTTTGCTTATCGTGAAGTGCTTTTGGCATTCGTGCTGTTGGCTCTGCTGTGCACCTCATTGCATGCAAATATGCGCAAAAACTTTAATGCTTTGGAGAGCAGTTATGAGCAGGGTAAGATCAACGAGATTGCCTCGCAGATCTCAACCCTCAAACCCTCATCAAATGAGGAAAAGGCGTTTGTGCTCTTTCTGCGCGCTATGGTGGAAAACAAGAGCAGCCATGTCTCCAGCGGCTATCTGCAGCAAGCCATAACTAATTATCCCAATACCAAATACGGCCAGTTGAGCATGTTGCAACAGGCCAAACTCCACGTCTTGCAGCGCCAAACCGGGCAGGCTAAGACGCTTCTGGAGAGGATCACCTCCAGCCAGATTCTCGAGAGATTCTATTGGCTGGCGGTGTGTGAAGAAATAGCCGACAGACCCTCATCCGTCATCTCACATGCAGAAAACTATCAGCGCCTGGAACCCCGGGGCGAGTTTCTGGAAGAAAGCTATTATCTGATCGCCAATGCCTATATCGGGCAAGGTAAGCATCAGAGCTCTGTCAGCACGCTCAACAAACTGGGTGCTATCAGAGGCTATCCCACTGATACCCAATACTTTCACTACCTCTTGGGCTATTCATATCACATGGCGGGAAATTGGCAGGAAGCCCTCTCAAATTACAAAAAAGGCATGCAGATCACCCGCTATTCTCAGGTTGCCTACATGATTGAGGATCAGATATTTGAGCTGAAAGCCAAGTATGGTGACAGGGTAGACCTAAGCTTTTTGTATCCCTATCAAAAGTTGGATATCTTGGAGCAGGTTAGCCCTGCAACGCCCAAACAAGAGGTGGTGGAGATAGAGACTCCTCCCGCCGATGCGCCTTTGAAGCTGACTGGTAAGCCTGTCAGTGGGCTGTATCTGCAGACGGGACGCTTTGGCGTGGAAGCCAATGCCCGCAGCATTGCTCATAGGATCCGCGGTCTCAAGCTTCCTTCCGGATATTATGAGGATAGAAGCAGGAAGGATGTGCCTTGGGTCACCTTTAGCGGCCCCTTTAACACTGCGGATGAGCAGGAACAAGCTCTCAAGCTATTAAAAGACAACCAAATAGATTGCTTTAAAACCAGACACTAACATGAGCGCACCGCCAAAGCCCAAACTCACTCCGATGCTGAAGCAGTTTCAGAGTATCAAGAAACAGCATCCGGATAAGTTGGTGCTTTTTCGCATGGGCGACTTTTATGAAACCTTCTTTGAAGATGCACGCGTGGCAGCTGAAGTGCTGAATATCACGCTTACCACGCGCAATAAGAACGATCCCAAGCCTATCCCTATGGCCGGCTTTCCTTTCCATGCCTTGGACAACTACCTGGACAAGCTGGTCAAAGCAGGCCTGAAGGTGGTTATCTGCGAGCAGATGGAGGATCCCAAGCAGGCGGTGGGTCTGGTGAAGCGTGAAGTGGTGGAGATCATCACGCCCGGAACCGTCCTGGATGGCTCTTTGATAGATGGCAACGCCAATATCTTCCTCGTGGCCATCTACTATGAGGACATCAATCAGGATATCGGTCTTGCGATGCTGGATCTCTCCACGGGTGATTTCTCCTTTACACAATTGCCATATGATGAACTGGCCAATGAACTGCTCAGGATCAAGCCTGCTGAGATCATCGTTGCAAACCTTGAGGCGGAAGATCTGATCAAGAAACTCAAGCTGGATCATCAACCCACCATCACGATTTTCGATAGTTGGCAGTTTAAGCCTTCTGAGGCCAAACAGGTGCTCAAAGACCACTTTAAAGTGAGCTCTCTGGAGGCTTTTGGGGCGCATAACCGTCCCATGGGTGCGGCGGCTTCAGGCGGTGCTTTGGCCTATGTGCAGTCTCTCTACCAAGTGCCCCTGAGCCATATCTCGTCTCTAAGATATTATTCCCTTAGTAGTTATATGCAGCTGGATGAGATCTCCAGGCGCAACCTCGAGCTCACACGCAGCATCCGCTATGGAACCAAGCACGGTAGTCTGCTCAGCGTGATAGACCAAACCCGCACTCCGATGGGTAGCAGGTTGTTGCAACAGTGGCTGTTGCATCCGCTGCTCGATAAGAAGCAGATCTTGGCGCGGCAGGAATGTATCGCCGCTTTCATGGAGCGCACGCCTTATTTGAAGGATTTTAGAGACAGTCTCAAGGATATTGGCGATATTGCCAGGCTGGTCTCGCGTTTGGGTGCTTTGAGGATCAATCCCCGTGAGGTGTTGGCTCTGCGCAGCTTCCTGGCGATAGCCCACGAACTTAAAGGCAAGCTGAACACCTTCGAGCTGCCGGAGATGGACTATTTTCAAACCAAGCTCGGTGGCTTTCAAGAAGTAGTCGAGCTGATAGATTCTGCCATCATCGAAGATCCGCCCACCACCATCACGGAAGGCGGCATCTTTGCCAAAGGCTTCAATGAAGACCTGGACGAGCTGCTCACGCTCATCCATGATGGCAAATCGCACATCGCCCGCCTCGAAGATGACGAGCGGCAAAAGACAGGCATCAGTAGCCTCAAGGTGGGCTACAACAGAGTCTTTGGCTATTACATTGAGGTGACCAACACGCACAAGGACAAGGTGCCGGATTATTACATGGCCAAGCAGACCTTGGTCAATTCCCAGCGCTATATCTCACCACGGCTCAAGGAGTTTGAAGCCAAGGTGCTCAGCGCGGAAGAGAAGGTGAAAAACCTGGAGTATGAGCTCTTCAAGAAGCTGCGTAGTCTCCTGGCGGAGCACCTTACCCGGCTGCAAGAGCTTAGCGAAGCCATTGCGCTGCTGGATGTATATTCCTCGCTGGCGTGGTTGGCTTGGCAAAATCACTATTGCCGTCCGGAGTTTATAGATGCTCGTCAGCTCATCATCGACGATGGCAGGCATCCGGTGATCGAGAAACTGATGGAGAGCGAGGACTTTATCCCCAATTCCACCTTCTTTGACTACCCGGAGACCTCCATCGCCATCATCACCGGACCCAATATGGCTGGTAAATCCACCTATTTGCGTCAGGTAGGGCTCTTGGTCATCATGGCGCAGATGGGAGCCTGGGTTCCCGCTCAAAGGATGCAATTGCCGATATTTGATCGTGTCTTCACCAGAGTGGGAGCCTCAGACAACCTCGCCCAAGGGCAGAGCACCTTCCTGGTGGAAATGATAGAAACCGCCCATATCCTCAACTGTGCGACCAAAGATTCGCTGATCCTACTGGATGAGATCGGGCGCGGTACTTCCACCTTTGACGGACTCAGCCTCGCCTGGGCTATCATCGAGCATATCAAGAAACATAATCACTCCCTCACCCTGTTTGCCACTCACTATCATGAACTCACCGAGCTGGAAAACATCTACCCGGATGTGAAAAACTACAACGTCGCAGTGAGAGAGCACAACGATGAGATGGTCTTCCTGCGCAAGATAGAGCGCGGCGGGGCAGACCAAAGCTATGGAATCCAGGTGGCTCGTTTGGCCGGAATACCCGATAAGGTGATCCGCCGTGCCAAAGAGATACTCAAAAACCTGGAAGAACACGAGATCAGCGCCCGTGGTAAGACCGCTTCTCTCCTCAAGAAAGTGGAACAGACCTCGCCCCAGGTGGAGCTCTTTGAGGTGCTGATGGACAAAACCCAAGAGACAGACCCCGTCATCAATGAGCTCAAAAGCATTAATATGGAAGCTCTTAGCCCCATCCAAGCCTGGCAGACACTAAAAGGCCTGCAAGACAAACTGGACAAATAATAAGGAATATAAACGATGAAACCTGTGTATTACCTGATCGCTATTGCTCTGGCACTCACCCTGTTTTCCTGTGCCACAACCCAAGAGCATACAGCTGGAACCATCAACGGACAACCCATTCCCATGGGGCAATTTGCCTCCTCGCATCGAGGGCATTACGAGAACTTTTATATCCTCAACGAGCGTGGCCCGAGTATGGAGGAAAAGAACGAGATCCTCAGGCTTACCTGGCGGGATATCACCAAGCATGTGATTCTCCAGCAGCAGTTTAGACACTACGATATTACCTCCAGTCTGCAGGAAGCGCTGGACACTTTACAGGTCAATCCGCCTGTCTACATCGTGGCTTCTCCACGTTTTCAGAAGAATGGTGTCTTTGACCGTGCTCTCTTTGTGCAAGCTTTAAAGTATGATCAGAGCGAGGAAATCCAGGCTGTGATCAGGCAATACCGGGATTACTACGTGCCTATCGCCAAGCTGAAACAAAAGCTGATCCGCAAAGAACTGATGACTTCCAAGGATAAAAAGCTGATCCGAAATGTGCTGAATGCTGTGGTAGACTTGGAGCTGATCTCCGTCGACCCCAGCCTCAAGCAAGTGAGCATCAAGGACGAAGACATACAGTTTTACTACGATACCAATACCAGCAAGTTCGCTTTGGAACCGCAATACAGCGTAGCCTACAGCTATCTCAGGCTGGATGCTTCCGAGGATGACATCAGCCGCTGCCAAGCACATGCAGATACCCTTTATCAGCTCCTGCAAAAAGGGGCTGATCCGGCGGAATTGATCAAGAGACCCACCTACAAGGATAAGCAGGTAAGCTGGGCTCAGAGCGGCTTTGTGAGGATATCCGATATAGACCAAAAGCTCTATGTCCAGCTTTGTCAGATAGAAGCGGGTCAGTATCTGCCACCCTACACCCAGCCCGGTTCCACCTCCATCTATCGCCTTGATCAGATCACTAAAAGCATGATCAGCTACAGCACCATGAAGGTTCCGCATCTGCCCAGCAAGGAGACGGTGGATAGAGACAAGGCACGTGCGCTCCAAAGTGCAATGCTGCTTGAGACTATCGGTTATGAGGCCACTGAGCATGAGCTGGACTTGCGCTTCGTGATCAAGAAGAACATCCCCTTCAATAGCCAATGGCCTTTGGATACTCCGGATAATAGACCCAGCGAGCAAGAGATGCTCAAAACCCTGCGCAAAGGCTATGTGCCAGAGCCTGTCTTCTCTTATGCTCAGACCGGATGGTTACTCATGCAAGTGACTGATGTGATGCCGCTTACCCGCAAACCAATCGCCGAAGTGGCTGATCAGATACGCGGGATTATCACCCGGGAAAAAGCTCATGAATATGCTCTTAAGGATGCTCAGCAGGCTGTCCTGAACAATTCCTATACCAGCCTCAAAAGCCAGGAGGAAACTCAGAGCCAAAGGCTAACAGCTCAAACCATTGAGCATCAAGACTCAGCTTTACTGGATGCAGATATGCTCTTTGAAAGCATCTTGGGCAAACTCAGAAATGAGGAGCCTAAGGTCTATCAAAGGGATGGAGTTATCGTCATTCCCCTAATCCAAAGCATTAAATACCAGCGGCAAAAGATTGATAATCAAAGACTCTACCTCTACTATGAGAAGAGCCTGCCCTTAGACTGGTTTGACCAATGGATGGAAGAACAGATCAAGAAAGCCAAGATAGTCTACAAAATCTGATTGCTATGTTATTGAAAACTAACAATAAAAGCATTGCCACATTTTCCCACACCAATGAGCGTGACTCCAACGCCATGCTAAGGCACAAGTAAGAAAGGAGTATGAGATCATATGATTGAAGTATTAGAGCTGGAAAAGGAGTTCCCCAAGAAGGACGGAACCCGCTTTAAAGCCGTGGACAGGGTGAGCTTTGAGGCGCAAGACGGCGAGATCGTCTGCCTCTTGGGCGTGAATGGAGCCGGCAAGACCACCACCATGCGCCTGCTTTCCACCGTGTTTAAACCCACCTACGGCACCGCCAAAATCCAAGGCTACGACATCGTGACCCAACCCGCCAAAGTGAGGGAAAACCTTGGTTTCCTCTCCGGTGACACCGGGCTTTATAACCGCCTTAGGGTGCACGAGTTTATCACCTATTTCGGTCGCTTGAACCAAGTGCCGGATGCTCAGATCAAAAGCCGTATGGACGAAATGGCCGAACTCCTGGATATGAAAGACTTTATCGACCGCAAGATTGAATTTCTCTCCAGCGGCATGAAGCAAAAAGTCTCCATCGTGCGCTCCATTATCCACGATCCGCCCGTGATGATCTTTGACGAGCCCACCAGCGGCTTGGACATCCTCACTGCACGCAACATCATCTCTTTCATCCGCGATTGCAAAGAGAAGGGCAAATGCGTGCTCTTCAGCACCCACATCATGAGAGAGGCAGAACGCCTGGCAGACCGCATCGTGCTGATCCACAGGGGGCAAGTCTTAGCCACAGGCACCTTGGAGGAGATGAGAGCCGAGACCAATCAGGTTGATCTGGACGACATCTTCGTGCATTATGTGAATAAATCCAATACGGAAGAGGAGTTACAGGCACATGAATTTTAAGACAGTCTTCATCGTATTTCGCAAAGAAATGCTGGAGATGCTGCGCGATAAACGCACCATCTTCACCACCTTCATCCTGCCGCTCATCCTCTATCCCCTTCTGTTTGTTGGATTTGGTTCCATTATGAGCCGCCAGGAGCAAGTCTTGGAAGAGCGCGGTGCCCAGATCGCCCTGGTGGACAGTGTGCAGACGGAAGTCTCCCAATCCATCATCGAAAGCATCGGTGAGAACAAGGGTTTCGAGCTCATACCCTACACAAAAGAAGCCAAGACCTTGCTGGATGAGGGCGAGCTGCAAGCCATCGTCAGTATCACGGACTCCACCAATACCAGCGGTTTAAGCGTCTATAAAGTGAGAGTGAGCTTTGACTCTTCCAAGGAGCGCAACCTGCTGGTATACAACAAGATTAAGGACTCTGTAAACCAAAGCAAGGAAAGCAATATCGCCTCTTATCTGGAGACCAAAGCCATCGACCCCGGCATTATGGAGCTGATCCAGGTGGAGCAGGTCGATACCGCCAGCAGCCAGAAGATAGTGGGCTCATTTCTAGGCATGTTTTTGCCCTACCTCATGATCATGATGTTGGTGGCCGGAGCCGCTATGGTAGCGGGAGACCTGGTAGCCGGTGAGAAGGAAAGGCACACCTTGGAAACCCTTTTAGTGTCTTCCGCTGGCCGCAACGAACTGGTGATTGGCAAGTATCTCACCGTCATCACTGTCGCCATGGTTAATGTGGTCGTAAACCTCTTTAGTATGAGCTTTTCCATGCAGTATCTCTTGGGTAGTGCAGCGGAGTTGGGCGACTTTACTTCCATCCCCATCTGGGGTTTCTTGATCCTCCTTGCCGCCATGATTCCCCTGGCCACGTTCTTTGCAGCGCTGCTGCTGTCGCTTTCCACCTTCTCGCGCAATATCAAAGAAGCGGGGTCATATCAGCAACCCGTGATGATCATCTCCATGCTTTTGGGCATGATCTCCTTCCTGCCTTCGGTGGAAATCAACACCCTGCTTTCACTGGTTCCTGTGGTCAATATTGCCCTCCTCTTCAGAGCTGTATTGACCAATGAATTCCAGTGGTTACATGTCTTCCTGACGATAGGCTCCACCCTGATTTTGGACGTGATAGCCATCTGGGCGACGATCAAGCTCTTCAACACGGAATCTGTCCTTTTCCGCACCGAAGACGACACCTCGCTCAAGAATGTGCGCAAGGAAAAGCGCAATCTCTTCAACAGCTTCAATGGTACCGTTATTTACGCCATCCTGCTGGCTTTGCTCTATTATCTGGGGCAATACCTGCAGAAAGGAGACTTGCTCAACGGCCTGATCCAGACCCAAGTGCTGATAATCCTGCTGCCGCCGCTGCTTATCTTACGGATTTTCAAGCTCAAACCCAGGGAAGTCTGCCGCATCAAAGCACCCAAGCTCAAGGAAGTGGCATTAGTTCCCTATATCGCCATCTCT
The DNA here is from genome assembly GCA_029781115.1 of Candidatus Cloacimonadota bacterium. Classification (GTDB taxonomy): domain Bacteria; phylum Cloacimonadota; class Cloacimonadia; order Cloacimonadales; family Cloacimonadaceae; genus UBA3900. Next base: position 37,375 of record JAKOXG010000006.1, on the reverse strand, counting down.
GCATCGGTCATAGTGATCTTGATCATGCAGGTTATCAACATGCTCTTCCCCTTCCCGGAGAAGTATTTGGAACAGATGTCCAGTATGTTTGAAATGACCGACAATATCTGGATCCAATTGGCTGTCATCGCCCTACTGCCCGGAATCTGTGAAGAAGTGCTCTTCAGGGGCTTCCTGATTCGTTTCTATGAAGGCTATGGCAAGAAAGCTGCCGTGATCATCAGCGCCCTGCTCTTTGCTGCCTTCCACCTGGATCCCTTCAGATTGCTGCCCACTTTCCTTTTGGGCTTGCTTTTGGGCTATCTCACCCTCCGTTCCGGCGGCATCCTAAACAGCATGCTGTCACACTTTCTTAACAACGCCTTCGCTCTGGTGATTTCAACATTTGCCACCAGCGCATGGCTGGAGTATATTATCAAAGATTCTGACACGATTCAGTGGTGGCTCATCTTCCCAGCGGCTATCATATTTGTAGTTAGTATCGTATTATTTCATAAGGTTACGTCAACCAAAGGAGAAGAACAATGGGAATCGTCGGATACGTAGGACACCGCAACGCACTGCCTATAGTGATCGAGGCTCTTAAACGTTTGGAATATAGGGGCTATGACAGCTCTGGCTGTGGAATCATCCACGACGGTAAGCTGCAGATATACAAAAAGACAGGCAGAATCATCGAGCTGGAACGCTCACTCCCAGACCCCAATTCCTGCAACGGAAATGTGGCTATCGGACACACACGCTGGGCTACTCACGGAGGCCCCACTGAGGTAAACTCGCATCCCCACGCTGATTGCACTGGTACCCTCGCCGTGGTTCATAACGGCATCATAGACAACTATCAACTGCTCAAACAACGCCTGGAAAAGCTGGGACACACCTTCAAAAGCGATACCGATACCGAGGTTATCGCCCACTTGATCGAGCAATACCGCAAAACCACAGATACCATGGAAGATGCCATCCGTGAGGCTCTTAAGGCTATCGAGGGCACCTATGGCTTGGTGGTGATTTCGGAAGATGAACCGGAAAAACTCTTCTGCGTGAGGAAAGGCAGCCCCATCATCATCGGTGTGAGCGAGAAGGAGATGTTTGTCACCAGCGATGTAAACGCCATCGTGAGCCACACCAGCCGCGTTGTCTATCTGCAGGACCATGAAATGGCAGTGATTTCCAAAGAGGGGATGAATATCACCACCATGGATAAGATGCATGTCGATCCCAAGATTTCCACGGTGGATTGGGACATTTCCGCCATCGATAAGGGTGACTTTAAGCACTTTATGCTCAAGGAGATATTTGAGCAACCGATCACCATCGCCAATGGTTTCCGCACCCGCATCAATGAAGAGCGTTCCACAGCCCGCTTGGGTGGCCTGAACCTCCCCATGAGCGAGTTGCGCAAGGTGAAACAGATACATCTGGTAGCCTGCGGAACCTCATACCATGCTGCAATGATCGGTAAATACATGATTGAAGATATGGCACGCATCCCCGTTCATGCGGAAATCGCCTCTGAATATCGCTATCGCAACCCCATCATCCCGGATGACACACTTGTCTTTGTGATCAGCCAATCCGGAGAAACGGCAGATACTTTGGCTGCTCTCAGAGAAGTTAAAGCCAAGGGTGCCACCGTGTTAGGCATCACAAACGTGGTGGGAAGCACCATTGCCAGGGAGACTGACGGCGGTACCTACATCCATGCCGGCAGCGAGATCGGCGTCGCCAGCACCAAAGCTTTCACTTCACAGGTAACCATCCTGACCCTGCTGTCCATCCTGTTGGCCAGACAGCGCTCCCTAAACCCAATAGACGGGCATAAATACATCACTGAACTCAAAGCAATTCCTGAGAAGATCGAGGAAATCTTAAAGAAAAACGATAAGATTAGGGAAATTGCTGCCAGCATTAAAGATAGCACCAATGCGCTTTACCTGGGCAGAGGGATAAACTACCCCGTGGCGCTGGAAGGAGCCCTGAAGCTCAAGGAAATATCCTACATCCACGCCGAAGGCTATCCCGCAGCAGAAGTGAAACACGGCCCCATCGCGCTCATTGATGAACACATGCCCGTGGTCGCAATCGCCACGCATGACGCCCTCTTTGACAAGGTTTACACCAACCTCCAGGAAGTCAAAGCTCGCGGCGCAAGGCTGATCATTGTTACCACCGAAGAAACCCCGGAGCTGAAGGAAATAGCCGAACACCTGATCTGCATCCCAGACACACTTTCAAACCTGCAACCCCTGCTAAACGTAGTTCCCTTGCAACTCTTGGCCTACCATGTGGCGGATCTGCGCAACTTGAACGTAGACCAACCCCGCAACCTGGCCAAAAGCGTGACCGTGGACTAAAGCGAGGCTGCAAGCGCATTTCTCGGATGCTTAGTCCAGCCGGGAAGTGTGCGCTGAGCCTGATTTGAACCAAAGCCCGTTTTGTGGATTAGCATCAGTATCCACAGAGCGGGCTCTCTTTTATCCCGGATATTTCCCTTCAGTCCCTCTTTGTTAATAGGCTCGCCACCCCCTTCTTGCTTACTCACCCGCCCGGTGATGCCGTGGAGATACTCGGGTTTTTTACGGGAGGCTCCGGGTAATCACCGGGAGGCTAAGCAAGGAAGAGGTAGGAAACAGCGGGGTATTTCTCCATTGAAGACTGCCATCCACCTTGCACCCAACCTAAATAATATAAGGAGGAATTGAGGAGGCAAGCAGGGAAGAAAGGGGGAAGAGGTGCCTGTTATCGGGCTAAAATGGAGACACTCGTCTGTTGAATGGGTTTAATCTCGGTCTCAGTCCAGCATTGCTTTGGTGCTTTTCCAGCGTTTGTGCACCCAAAACCATTGAGAGGGGTATTGGTGTATATAGCGTTCTATGATTTCGTTAACTTCTTTGAGTAGAATGGGATAGTTTTCTTCTTTGTCTTCCCAGTCGGGGTGGTAGATAACTGGTTCGAAAGTGAAGACGGTGTTTCCTTCGGGTGTGAGAAGGGCAACGCCCGGTAGGATGGGGACTTTGTAACGCAATGACAACTTGGCGACACCCACCCAATGTGAGGCAGGAAAGCCCAGAAAGTCCATAACCAAGCCGCTTTTGCCGGCATTCTGATCCATGAGGATGGCCACCATGTGGTTCTTTTGGAAGGCAGAGATGATGCCTCTAAGCCCTTTTCTCATGTCAAGGATGTCCATTCCGTAGAGGCTGCGGATGGCATTGTGAAATTTATCAAAGTAGGTGTTACGCTGTTTACGCACGATCACGGACATTGGCATGTCTTTGAGAGGGAAGATCCTGGCTGCTTCCCAGTTCCCCAGATGTGCGGTGGCAAGAATCACACCCTTGCCATAGGAATAGGCCTTCCGCGCATACTCTTCGCCGACCATGGAACAGGAAGCCAGCAACTGCGACTCTTTCATCAAATAGATAGAGGCGACACTGAGCCCCATATTGCGATACATGTCTTTCAGCACCTTGGCTTTCTTCTTTTCGTCCCAATCCGGATACACTTTGCTGATCTGGGTGTATGCGACTTTGCGACGGATGCCAAGGTGGTAACCTATGCCAACAAAGAGGCCTTGGATGAGCTTTCTGCTCAGTTTCCAAGGGAGAAGTCTCAGCACAAAAAGAACGCCACGCAGGGCGGCATACTCGAGCGAGTTTTGCAATTTGAAAAGCAGGGGGTTGCGTTTCTTTTTGGCCACCGGTCTTATTTGAGGGCGTCTATCTTGGTCTGAATAATGTTTTTGCCAACCATTCCGATGCTGCGTTCCACCAGGGTGTCGTCTTTGAAGAAGAGGAGGGTGGGAATGCTTGTAATACCATAACTTACAGCAATGCTGCCATGTTGATCAACATCTATTTTACCTACCGTGATATCAGGGTTCTCGGTGGCGATTTCTTCGATGATGGGGGAGATGTTTCTGCATGGCGTGCACCACTCTGCCCCAAAATAGATCAGGGCTATGCCGGCGGCGGTAGCTTGGGCAAAAGTATCTGCGTCTAAATATCTTAGCATTGGTATCTCCATTTTATCTTAAGATCGCGCCGGGTGTGCCAGCGCGATCTATGATTTGCTACAGATATGATAACGCAGTTTTGACTTTTTGCAAATCCTGCGCTTAGAGGTTTTCGATGTTTTTGAGTGCTTTGGGAGCCGTTGCGGGGTTGATTCCCTTGGCACACAGATAACCTTTGAGAGGATTGCCACTGGGCTTGCCTTCAGCATCCTCGCGGTAGAGATCTACACTGATTCTGGGGCCTATCTCGTCATCTTCGGCCAAGCCTTCCGTGAGTTCAGGAATGTGCTTGAGCCATACTAAGCCGATGGCTGCGGTGCCCTCTGGGTCATTAACGTTTTTGCGGCTGGAATTGAGGGCTAAGCGCTGCTCCAGGCTCACGTTAGGTGAGTTAATGCTGGAGGTAACGGTGCCTAAACGCTCGCCGTTCAAATACACGCTGCGTCCTGTGGCGATGCCTTCAGAAATGAAGATCATCATACCTTTTTGGGGATTGGTAGCCAGCTCCTTGGCTAAGACTGCTTTGCCGGTAAACTCTTCCTTTTCCATATCTACTGCAGCATCAAAGAGAGGGGCGTTGATAGGGGTGTGGTGCGGGTCATATTCGCTGCCCATCAGCGGAAGTCCCACAGCGCCTGCAGAGGTGCGGTTTTCGTCTCTGCCACCCAAACCCACGAGTAGGCCACCCAGCTCTAATGCCTTGGTAACGATGGCTTTAAAGTGGTCTGCCGCCTTTGCTTTGGGGAGATAGCATTCCCAGCCCCAGCGGTTGGTGTAACCTGTGCGGCTGAAGAAGTAGCGATGTCCGTCTTTGGTGATGTCGTTGAAGGTGAAGAAGCTCATGTTTTTCTCAGGATTGTTACGGTTTCTGAGCACTTCCTGACCAAACACTTCCTTGATCACTCTGTAGGAAAGCGGGCCTTGGATGTCCACTTTTACCAAATCGTCAGAGATGTCTTCGGCAAAGACTTCTTCGTCGTCTCGCTTGTGGCGCATGATTTGGTCTATATCTGCCACCAATTCGGTGCCGTCTTCCAGAGTATCGGTGATATCGTGTCCGGCATTGATCACCATGATGAATTCTTCCTCGGAAGCACGCATCAGGATCATGTCATCTTCCACGCCGCCCTGTTCGTTGAGGAGCAGGGTATATTTGCAAGAGCCAATCTTCATCTGGCTCATATTGCCGGCCAGAGTGCGGTCCAGCAGGGCTGCAGAGTCCTTTCCCCAAAAGCGCACTTGTGCCATGTGGTCGATGTTGTAAACAGCCACTTTATTCACTGCGGCAGCCTCTTCCAACACGGATGTGAGGTAGTTTACCGCCATGTCATACTGGCCGAAATTGCTACGCTTGATGCTTCCTTCTTTGAGGCCTTTGTGCTTGGCCAAAAGAGGGAGATACCAGTTGTCTTCGAGGTCACGCAAGAAGGTGTTGCGTAGCTGTTTGGGCATGTCAAAGCCATACTTTTTCATTGTTTCACTCCTTAGTAAGTGTTTATTTTATTGTGTATTATCATTCCGTCTATCATAGTCAAATATGAGTGCTGGGTCAACCAGAAGTCTGGAGGTTGATTGCGCCAGTCGTCGATCACGCAGATATTTGCCTCTTTTCCCGGCTCCAGGGAGCCTCTAAGATGCTGACTGGCGGAGAGTTGAGCAGCACCAAGCGTGTAAGCCTTGAGTGCGTCAAAGGGTTCTATCAGCTGCTGAGGCATCCAGGAAGTGGCCTGAGGGTCGTTGTGCTGCTTGCGCTGTGTGGCAGCATAGATGCCGGCAAAGGGGTTGATGGTCTCGATCGGAGCATCAGAGCCAAAGGCAAGCGGATTTTCCATAGATGCGAGGTCTTTAAAGCGATAGGCCTGATGCTGGATATGCTGCCAATAGTTTTGGATCATAGGGATGTCGTTTGCCAAATGCACCGGCTGCACACTGAGGGCAATGGAGCTGTCTCGCAGCTCGTCAAGGTCTTCGTCACGAATGCATTGCAGGTGTTCAATGCGATGCAGAAGATTGGGGGCCTGATGTCTCTTTAAGACCTTGATCACGGTGTGGACAGCCCTGTCTCCGATGGCGTGGATGGTGCTGGAGATGCCGGCTTTTGCGGCTTTGGAAACTATCTCGTCCAGCTCCGCTTCGCTGTGACGCAGGATGCCGGTGTTGCCATCAGAATTGGAATAAGGTGCAAACATAGCGGCTGTCTGTGAGCCTAAAGCTCCATCTGCAAAGAGCTTTACGCCTCCGATAGTGAACTGCCCTTGAGCTTGGTAGGATCTAACTCCCTGAGCGATCATCTCATCCAGCATATCCAGAGGGAAGTGCCAAACGCACTTAAAGTTAGCCCCATTTTGCTGTGCGGTTTGCAAAGCCTCAGCTGTGGAGCTGCCTTCCATGGAGTGGAAAGAGCCAATGCCCAGTGAAGCAAGCTCTTGCAGCTCTGTCCTGAGGGCATTTTGAATAAGCTCTGGATTGGCAGGCGTGTAAAACTTCTCAATATGCAAGGTAGCATCTTCATAGATGATGCCGGTAGCTGTGCCCTCGCTGTCTTGCTTAACCAGATGTTGCATTGATGCGGGTGGATGCAGCAAGCCTGATAGCTTTAAGGCCAAGGTATTGCACCACTTAGCATGGTAATCCTTGCTGTAGAGAGCCACGGGTTTATCTGGAAAGAGCTCATCCAAAAGCTGTCGAGTCAAGGCCTGAGGTTCGTCTAAAATGTTCACATCCCAGCCATCTCCCAAGATCCATTCTGGCAGAATGGGATTGGCTTTGCGATAGTTGTGGGCTGCTTCCTTGATGGCTTGGATGCTGGTCAGGTTGCTAAGCTTGAGCTGGAAGCGGCTTTTGGCGAGCTCAACAATATGAGTGTGTGCATCACATAGCGCAGGAAGAACCACTTTCCCTTGTATATCAATGACTTCAGGGCTGCTCTTAGCAGCGAGCTTACAGTCTGCAAGAGAGCCCAAAGCCCTGATCAGACCTGCTTCAATCAGGATGGAGTCTGCTCTTTCAAAGCTGCGACTGCTTCCAGCCATGCTGAGGATCTGGGCATTAGTGAGGATATAGCTCATTGGTGATTACTTCCAGTGCAGGGATAAGCTCTTCTGCATCAAGGGCATAGTTGATTCTCAGCATCTGGGCTGTGTTGGCTCCGAAGGCAGAGCCCGGGGTGACGATAACCTTCATGGAAGCAAGCTGTTCCGCCAGTTCCACGTCGTCCCTGTCGCAACGCAGCATGATGTAGGGCGTGGCGTCCGGGATGTGCAACGTGTCTGCCGGCCAGTTGGCCTTGAGGAAAGCCAGCGCTGCACCACGTGACTGTAGGAGCTGGATGAAGATCTGGTCTGTGGCGGCTTTTCCACCTGGACCCAAGGCAAAGACGGCCAATCTCTGATCCAAGCTGGGAGTGCAGGTGGAGACATATTGCTTGGCTTTGGTGAGGGTGGCGCTGAAATTCTCCGGCACCACCACCCAACCCAGGCGGAAACCGCTCATACAGTGAGTCTTGGAGAGGCTGCCGATGGTGAAAAGGTTTTCCACTCGTCCCGAGAGCGTAGCGGGGCTGCCGGCAAAGCATAAACCCCGATAGGTCTCATCCACGATCACAGCCAGGTTGGAGTTGCTGCAGATGGCTTCTAAGCAGTCTACATCTTCATCTTTGAGGAAAAAGCCGCTGGGATTGTTGGGAGAGCTCAAGATAAAGGCCTTTGCTTCCTTTTCCAGAAACTCCCAGTGTCTTTCCCAGTCCACGCTGCGCAGGTCTCTATTCATGGGAATGCGCACTATCTGGGCACCCAAAAGCTTCAGAATGCTGGTGTATGCAGGATAATCCGGCTCCAAGACGGCGACCGTATCACCCGGATTGATGAGTGAAAACAAGCTCAGGAAGAGGGCTTCTTGCGCACCGTTGGTCACGATAGCCTGTTCCAGGGAAGCGTCCTCATACAAGGCGGCTATCTGCTCTCTCAGTTCAAGCAAACCCGCATTGGGTGTGTAGCGCGGTGTGTGCTCGTCCAAGAGTCGCTGGGCTTCTTCTTTGAGGCTGACAGGCAGCTCATAGCTGAGCTCGCCCAAAGCCAGGTTGGTTGCACCTTTCGGGGCAGCAGATATGATTCTGCGCATCAGGGAGAGCTCTATGCCCTCAAAGCGCACAGCTTCAGTCAAAGATGTGTCTAAGCTCATCTTCCAGTCTCAAGCCTTGGTCGGTCTTAGCGTCTCTATATTTAACGATGATGGGGCAATAGATGTGAAAATCTGGATTTTGCCTGCTTTTACGGCTTCCTGGCACCACCACAGCACCTTCCGGGATGGTGTATGAGCCGTGGGGATCGGGATCTAAAAAGCGGTTTTGAGTGAGGTCAAAGACAGGTGTTGATGCGGTGAGTATGGTTCCCGAGGCGATCACAGCTGCCTTGGAGACCATCACACCCTCGTAGATGCCGGTATTGCCACCTATGAAGGCGTCGTCTTCGATCACCACGGGACGTGAGCCAATGGGCTCCAAAACGCCGCCAATCATCGCTCCCGCAGAGAGATGCACGTTGGAGCCTATCTGGGCGCAGGAACCCACCAAAGCATGCGAATCTATCAAGCTGCCAGAGCCCACCCAGGCCCCGATATTGACGTATGCAGGAGGCATAATGGTAACTCCCGCAGCGATATAGCAGCCAGTTCTGGCGGAAGTGCCGCCGGGGACGACACGGACTTGATCTGAGAGGGTAAAACGCTTCTCAGGCAGTGTGTCTTTATCAAAGAATTCCTTGTGCGAGCTGTGGGGCATAGCGGCAAGCTTCCCCATCCTGAAGCCCAGCAAGATGCCCTGCTTCACCCAGGCATTGGTGATCCAACCCTCAGGTGTAGGCTCGCAAGCACGGATGCTGCCTTGATTCAGGGCGTCGACAAAGCTATCAAACAGGGCTCTATCCTCATGTGTATATTCTTGTGGACGTGACAGGTAAAGAGAGGTGATCTTATCTTTCATGATAATAACCCGTTAACGTGTTTGAATGGCATAGGTTAGGCGGCGCATGGCTTCTTCCAAAATGCTGCGCGGACAGGCAAAGTTTATCCTGCTGAATCCAGAGCCATCCACGCCAAACTTGCGGCCGGGATCCAGTGCCACCCTTGCTTTATTGGTGAGAAAATCAAAGAGATCGTTGTCATTCATTCCCAGAGCCGTGAAGTCTATCCAAGAGAGGAAGCTGCCTTCAGGCAGGTTAACCTTCAGCATGGGGAGATGCTTATCTATGTAGGATTTGATGTAATTGCGGTTGCCATCCAGGTATTGGAGCAGAGCTTCCAACCAGGGTTCAGCACAGGTGTAGGCAGCCTGTAGCGCACAAATGCCAAAGGTGTTGCCCGTAAAGAGGTGCAGGCTGTTGTTGAGGTCGTTTATCTGCTGTCGTAGCTTGGGATCAGGTACGATCGTTACAGCTGTCGCCAAGCCAGCAAGGTTGAGGCTTTTGGAGGGGGAGATGCAGGTGATCAGCACATCGTCGTAGCTCTTCATGCTGCCCAAGCCTCTGAACTGCAGGTTGTTATACACAATATCCGCATGGATTTCATCACTGACGATGGGCACGTTGTAGCGTTTGCACAAATCACCCATAAAGCTGAGCTCTTCTGCCGTAAACACGCGTCCCACGGGATTGTGGGGATTGCAGAGGATGAAGAGCGATGCCTGACGGATCTTAGCCTCAAAGTCTTTCTTATCAATGCGATAGTAGCCATTGTCATTGATCAGGGGATTGGTGAGCAGGCAACGGTCATGATTTTCTACCGCACTGAAGAAAGGCCGGTAAACTGGCGTTTGGATCAGGATTTTGTCTTTGGGTTTGGTGAGGGTAAGCACGGCCAAGGTTATGGCAGGAACCACACCGGGAGTGGCGATTATCCAGTCTTTTTCTATTTCCCAGCCATAGCGCTTGGAGGTCCAGCCCTGCACTGCCTCATAGAAAGAATCTGCTCTGAAGTTGTAGCCATAAATGCCATGTTCCAAGCGCTTTTGCAGCACTTCCTGAATGCAGGGCGCAGCGGGGAAGTCCATATCTGCCACCCACAGGGAAATCAGGTCATCACGGCCATAAAGCTGCGTAAGAGCATCATGCTTGAAGCAGCCTGTATCCTTGCGGTCTATCACTTTATCAAAGTCAAACTTCATCGTTTTTCTCCTCTTTACCAAAGGTTAATTCTCTGAGTACATCTATCATTTTCTTGAGTTCATCGTTCATGACCACGTTGGGTGCGAGGTCAGCGATATTGAACATAATTTCTATCATTTTGGGGAAGGAGGCCGGGGTCTTGTAGACCTGCTTCTTCCCGTTTAAGTCAACGTATCCTATATACACATAGTAGGTTATGCGCTTTTGCAGCACCATGGTTTTGATGTTCTCCCAAGGGATGGGGATGCCCTTTTTGAGCACAAACCTCAACCATAGGCATTCTGGCGTGAAGATAACCTCGTTGAGGGTGGTCAAATGGCGCAGCAGCGAGTCCATCCCGATGTAGAGGATGGCCATTGTTGTGATCTTGATGAAGGTGGACGAATCCAGATTTACCTTGGTGATCAACAGATTCAGGGCAGCGATAATGACCACAGTGTTGAGCGCTATGCCAAAAATGCGCCTTAGGGGGTGCACTCGATAGCGCACCGGCATGCTGTCTCTGACTACTCTTAGTTGCGGTGCTCTGTGCATTTATAAACCTCCCAGAGTTCTTTTACGGATGCCAAGATCGCCTCGGTGACAGGCACGACATCCATCAGGTTGTGACGATCAAAATCGCCATGAAAGTCGCTGCCGGCAGTCTGCAACAATCCATGCTTTTCGGCTTTTGCCACAAAGTCGTTCATCTGCGCTGTGCTGTGGTCAGGATGCCAAACCTCAATACCATCGACTCCCATTTCGATGAAAGTATCAAGGAAATCGACGTCGTAAAGCTTCCCGGGGTGCGCAACTACAGACTTGCCGCCTGCTTTCTTGATCACGTCCAAGACGTCAGGCACACTCATCTCAGGTTTCCCCACGTATGCAGGTTTGTAGTTGCCGATATACTTATCAAAAGCCTCGTTTTTATTGGCGCAATAGCCCTTTGCCACCATGGCTTGGGCGATGTGAGGCCGCACGATCAGCTCCTTGTCGCCGGCAAATATGAGGACTTCATCCAGCTCCATGGGCATGCCCAAGGCGCTGAGCTTGTCGAGTATCTTCTGGGCACGCTCATGCCTGCCCACATGGTAGAAATCCGTAAGCTTCTTCAAGCCGGCATCGTGTGTATCCACAGCATATGCCAGGATATGCACATCATGGCCTTCATGCGTGGAACTCACCTCCAGGCCGGGCAGAACCTTGATCCCCGGGTCAGAGAGATCGTTTTCCAAATAAGCGTCCACAGTGTCATGATCGGTGATCGAGATGAGATCCAAGCCTATCTGCTTGGCACGCTTCACCAAAGCAAGCGGACTCATCGCTCCATCAGACGCTGTGGAGTGCAAGTGTAAATTGATCTTTTGAATTGAATTTATCTTTGCTGTTATCATAACTATTATTTCCATTGACATCAAACGGCAGGTGCATTTTTAGTCAATGGATATTTTGCAACTCGGCGAAGAGCTGAAAATCAGGAGAAAAATAATGCAATACGAACCCATCAAAGACCGCATTGCAGGCTTGCTTGGCGGCAGCGCTTGCTTTAGGATCCTGCTTTACAGGATGCTCGACACGCTGCTTTTGCGTCAAAGATATGTGAAGGCTGCGGTCAGCGAACACCTGCAACCCGACCAGAAACAAAGAGTTTACGATGCAGGAGCAGGCTACTGCCAGTATAGCTGGTATATTCTTGAAAAGTGGCAGCAAGCCAAGGTCTTTGCCCTGGATCTGAAGGCGGATTACATCAGGGACTTTGTCGCATGGCTAAAGCCTGAATACCGCAAGAGATTTTCCTTTACCGAAGGCGATTTGCAGAGCTATCAGCCCAAAAACCGTTACAACCTCATCTTGGCGATAGACATCCTGGAACACATCCCGGACGATATGGCCGTGCTCAGCTCTTTTTACAACTGTTTGGATGAGGGCGGCAAGCTGATCATCTCCACGCCTTCTGATACCGATGAAGCCGCCAAATTCACTGCTGAGCATGTGCGTCCCGGCTATAGTATGCAGGAATTGGTGAACAAGCTGGAAACCACTGGCTTTAAGATAGTTGAGCAGCGTTACAGCTATGGTTTTTGGGGTTCTTTGGCCTGGAGGCTCAGCATCCGCAATCCGCTCAAAATCATCAATCGCAGCAAGCTTTTCTTGGCGCTGTTGCCGTTATATCTGCTTGCGGTGCTACCATTTACCATCTTGTTCAATCACTTGGATATGATGACGGACAATGAAAGCGGCACCGGCATCATCGTCGTGGCGGAAAAGTAAGGCGGTAGGGGCTGTTTAGATGTCCAGGAACAGCTGTTCTTCGGAGGTGCTGGAGTCGAGGTCCAGTCTGCTTAAGCCCACACCCAAAAGGCGGATCTTGCGGCTTTCATCCCAGTTTTCCACCAAGAGCCTTTGCGCATGCTTGAAGATGGTCTTTTGATCCGCTGTGCTTTGGGTCAAAGAGACGCTGCGGGTCACGAGCTCAAAATTATCATACTTGATTTTCAGCATGATGCTCTTGCCCTGTATGTTCTTGTTATGCATGCGGATAACCAGCCTCTCCACCAGGTCTTTCAGGTTTTGCACCAGCTCCTTCATATCCGAGATGTCCTCGTTGAAAGTGTGTTCGCAGCTGATGCTTTTTGGATCGCGATAGCTGATCACCTCCCGTTCGTCTATCCCACGCACAACGTTGTAAAAGAACAAGCCCATCTTGCCAAAGTGGTTCACCAAGTCCGTGGCACTCCATTTGTGTAAGTCCGCCCCGGTGTGAATACCCATCTTTTGCATCTTGGCAGCTGTGACGCTCCCGATGCCGTGAAACTTGCCTATCGGCAGCGCAAAGAGGATTTCAGGGGCATTTTCAGGAGTGATTTGACTGAGTCCGTCGGGTTTTTGCATCTCGGAACCAATCTTGGCCAAGAATTTGTTGAAAGATACTCCCACGGAACAGGTTAGCTGAGTTGCTTCCATGATTTCCTGCTTGATGCGTCTGGCGATCACCATGCTGTCTGGCTCATCAATCAGGTTTGTGGTCACGTCCAAGTAAGCCTCATCCAGAGAAACGGGCTCTACCAAAGATGTATAGCGGTGAAACACCTCGCGTATTTTCGCCGAAGCTTCCCGATAAAGCCCGAAATTGCAATTCACAAAAATACCCTGAGGACAGAGCCTCCAAGCCTGGCTGCAGGGCATGCCGCTACGGACGCCAAACTTGCGCGCTTCATAGCTGCAGGTGCTCACCACACCCCGGCTGTTGGGAGATCCGCCCACGATCAGGCATTTCCCTTTCAGGGACGGGTTTTCCCGGATCTCAACGGCCGCATAAAAGGCGTCCATATCCACGTGAATAATCTTTCTCATAATTTCCCAATATATTGAGGGGCAGTTGGAGTCAATAGTTTTGTAAGGTGGGGTGGAGGTGGTGTGATTTCAAGTGCTTTATGCGGTATTTGGGATAGCTGTTGCTCAGAACGATAACTCCCCGATAATCACCTACCTATTTAGTGGGTGTTATTTTGTTTGACCTATATCCGTTGTTTGCAAAACATTTGCCTTTTCACCCTGGCCGACCGGTCTCCAAAAGGTGCCTTTGCTCCTGCTCGGCTCAGCCTCCTAACTGCCTGCTTTCCTACTCGTTACTTGCTCAAGGAGCAGGAGGGTAGTAGGGAAGGAGTTAGGAGTCCGCATTAAATGGGCATTTGAGGAGGGTCGAAAAAGGTGTTATTGCTTTATGCTCATTCACGACAAGGTCAAATATTTCAAAACGCTCTACTTTTTCTGGGTGCGGAGGTAGGTAAAATCGAGCTGAAATCAGAGGTGGAAATGTGCAGAATAATGACGTTAAGGGAGGCAGCCGTGATCTGAGCAAAAGAACGCGATTCTACTCAAGATAACGTGCCAAAACACAGCATCTTGGGGCTAAGTTACCGACTTTCGCCAATTATTCCCTTGTTTTTTGCCATGCTCGCGATTAATCTATCATTGTCGTGGTATATACCTTGGGGTATACGCGATGGATCGAAAAACGCTTGGAGGTTATCGATACATGATTTGCACAGGAGTTAAAGATTTATGACTACCGCCGAACGTGAGCTGCGCTGGATACGCTATCTGCTGATCCTGATTGCCTTGCCGGTGGCAGCTGTTATCCTCAAGACGCTGCAGGGAATCTTTATCCCTCTGGTGATCGCTATTTTCCTTTCCTTTTTGTTTGCGCCATTGATCGAGAAACTAAAGCAAAAGAAAGTGCCCGTCATCGTCATTATCTGCATCATTATGCTGGTTTTACTCATCAGTTTTGTGCTTATTTCCTCCATTCTTTACAGTGCGGCAGAGAGCTTGGTGACGGGGTTGCCCAAATATCAGGAGAAATTTTACAATCTGATAGAAAGCATCGTCATTTGGAGTCAGGACTTGGGCGAAAGGATGAATGTTGCCTTGGAGTTTGCGCCTGAGTTTGATTATCAGCGATTGATAGATCCCGGCAGTTTTTCGATCACGAAGATGGTATCAAACACGATGAGTGGCTTTATCAGTCTGGCTTGGAACATCTTTCTGGTGCTGGTATTTCTGCTCTTTTTAGTGAGCGGTGCGACCAGCATGGAAACCAGGCTCAAGAATGCTCTGGGTGAGGACCGACAGCAACGCAACATTGACACCATCAACCGCATCCAGTCGCAGATCCAAAAGTATCTGATCACCAAGACCTGGATCAGTGCGGCAACTGCCATCGTGGGAGCGATTTGGATGTGGATTTTGGATATAGACTTCATCCTTGTCTCTGCATTGCTACTCTTTGCGCTCAACTTCATCCCCAATATCGGTTCCATCATCTCATCATCTATTCCAGCGCTGATCTGCCTTCTGCAGTATGGCTTTGGCTACAAGGTGATCCTTTTCAGCATCTTGATCACTGCAACTCAGATGCTCTTTGGCAACATCATAGAACCTCAGGTTCAAGGGGACAGGCTCAATCTTGCGCCCATAATGGTGTTGATATCCTTGATCTTATGGGGCTGGCTGTGGGGCATACCAGGAATGTTTATTTCGGTGCCGCTCACCTCAGCTATCAATATCATTCTCAAAGAGGTAGACCCCAAAAACGTGGTTTCAGCACTCATCAGTGGCGAGTGATGAGCCTTTGAAATAAGTGATGAGGAAGTTCTCCGTCCAAGGGGGACTTCCTTTTGTAAATAAATGTTAATTAATGGGTTATGCAGCGTAAAAAGGGCAGCTTTTGCCTTTTGAGCCCCACATATACGTTGACACAAAACTCAAGATAAAAATAATGTAGCCTATGAAAGAATTTGTTTTGCAGCGCATTGATGCTATTGACCTTAGTCAGTTTCCGAAAGGATGGAGCCTGATGAGCTTTTGGGCTCGTGAGGAGCTGTTGCATCTCGTTCTGACGCCAAATTCCAAGCGTCGCTACGAGCTGATGAAACAGAAGAGTGATGATAACAGCCTCATATTGGAGCTATTTAACAAAACAGAATATATCAAGATAGAGCCCTTGGAGAGTGCTATGCAGGGCTTGATCCGATACAAGATTACGCTCCAGGTAAATCCGCCCAGTCTGCAGCATGTGTTCAATCGCTGGGAAAACTATGTGTATCTTGCACTTAACGCTTACGAATATCCCTTCATCCGCACCACCGGAAACACCAATGATGAATGGCTTTATTTGGGGCCTTTCAGGGATAGATTTGCGCTGGTTGATGCTCTGGATACGGTGTGTAAGATTTTGCGTTTACCCAGATGTGAGACGGGGGATTGGCCTTGTCAGAAGCTGGAAGATGGCAGTTGCGCAGGCTGGTGCAGGAGCTTGGACGAGGCAAATGCGCAGGAGGAATATTCACTGGAAAAGCTGGATGCCTTGCTGAAGGAGAGTTTCCTCAAGCCTTCGGATGGAGTGTTGGAAATGCTTATCTATGAAAAGGATAAATACTTCAATGATCTGGAGTTTGCCAAGGCGGATTTGCTCAGTGATGAGATAGAGATTCAGGCAAAGTATCGGGATTGGTTACAGTTTCTGTATGTAGCAAGACAGTTGTCTTGGGAAACTGATTATATCCAGGTGCTTAATGGGCGCTTAGTTAAAGTAAAAGCTAAAGACAGGGAGTATAACTTCTTGCCCGACAATACCATATATCGTGATAACGAGAGACTGGCTCTCAATTTGGCGGATGTGGATGAAGCCCGCATCCTCTATGACTACTGGATGAGTCAACATAAAGGAAAGGAAGATGTTTGAGAAACTTAGTAAACTGAAATGTGTTAAACAGGCGCGTCAAGGTAAGGTGCGGGATATCTATGATTTAGGCGATAGAATGCTGCTGGTTACCTCGGATCGTATCTCCGCTTTTGATGTGGTTTTTGAGCAACCTATCAAGGATAAGGGGATTATCCTCAACCAAATAGCCGTGAGTATCTTCAAGGCTACCTCGCACATTGTGGACAATCACCTGATCAGCTCTGAGGTAAAGGATTATCCCGAAGAGTTCAGAGAGTATCATGATTACCTTGAAGGACGCAGCATGCTGGTGCAGAAGACAAGGGTCATTCCCTTTGAATGTATTGTGCGAGGCTACATCAGTGGCAGTGCCTACAGTGAATATCGCAAGACGGGCACGGTGGGCGGCAAGATGATTCCTGTTGAGATGAAGGAAAGCCAAAAGTTTGAGCAACCGATATTTACGCCTTCCACCAAAGCAGAGGAAGGTCACGATGTCAATATCAGCTACCGAAGCATGATGGCGCATATGGATGAGTGGATCGCGGAGTTTATCAAAGATAAATCATTACAACTCTATCAGTTTGGGCATGATATGCTGCTCGAGAAAGGCATCATCCTGGCGGATACCAAGTTTGAATTTGGCAGCCATCAAGGCAAGATCATGCTTATCGATGAGGCTCTAACACCTGATTCATCAAGGTTTTGGCCGGTGGATGACTATGAGATTGGCATCAATCCACCCAGCTATGATAAGCAGTTTATTCGCAACTACCTGCAGGATATCGGGTGGGATAAGCAGCCGCCTGCGCCTCAACTGCCCGAAGAAGTGATAACTCAAACCAGAGATAAATACCTGCAAATACATAAGATTATCACCGGAGAAACACTCAGATGAAAAAGCTCATGTGTATCGTGGACGATGAAGAAGAATTGGCCATCAATCTAAAGGTGCAATTGGAAGCCATGCGTCCGGAATGGACTGTGAAGGCTTTTTCCAACGGTATTGACGCCTTGAAGATGATCCATAGTGAAGCTGTGGACTTTGTGCTCATGGATATCGCCATGCCGGATATGGATGGCTACGAATTGTGTTGGCGCATCATGGATTATGACCCCAAGATTCGTGTGATGATGATGACCGGCTTTGGCTACGACGCCAATCACGTGTTGGTGAGAGCCAAAGGAGAGGGTCTGAAAGAAGTGATCTATAAGCCTTTCGACATCGAAGAGCTACTGGAGCGAATAGAGAAGATATTGAGCCAAGACGATTAGAAAAGTGAAAAATCAACGCTTCATTCAGAGATACTGGCAGCAGCGTTCACTACTCAGCGACCTGCTCTACCCGGCATCTTTGCTATATGAACGACTTGGGCAAATCAGACAAGAGAGGCAAGCCAAGAAGGCTTGTCACGCTCCTTTTAAGGTGATAGGCATAGGCAATATCAGCAGTGGAGGCAGCGGTAAGACGCCGCTTACCATGGCGCTGGCAAAGGTAGCAATCGAGAGCGGCATCAAGACTGCCGTCTCGCATCGAGGTTATAAATCAGCCATGGAAAGAAAAGCGGGCATCATTTCCATGGGAGATGGATGTCTTTATGAGGCCAGTGTCTGTGGCGATGAGGCTTGGATGAGCGCCAACAAACTACCCAAAGCCTACGTGAGCGTGGGAAGGGACAGGGTGGAACAGATCAAGCAGTTAGCCGCTCTGAAACTGCCACCACAACTTGTCATTATGGACGATGTCTTTCAAAACCAAAGCTTCATCAAGGACGTAAGTATTGTGTGCTTTGATGCACAGATGGGCTTGGGAAATGGGAGGGTCATCCCCGCCGGATATCTCAGGGAGTCTGTCTCAGCCGTTGCAAGAGCTGACTATTGCGTCATAAACCGCAAAGATCCCAGCATTGACGTTGCTGCCTTGAGAAAAGAGCTGCGGGTATGGTGTGAGCGTATCTTCGTGGTTGATCATGGTTTCAGTGGCTTTGAGGATTATCAGGGCAACCCAATTGAAGTGGATGTGAGTCAGCCATCGCTACTGGTTTCCGCTTTGGCTTCTCCCCAGAGCTTTGAAGCAACGGCTCAGTCCTTAAGTATAAACTATCTAAAGCATTACAGTTTCCCTGACCACTATTCATTCCAGAATCGTGAGGCTTTGGAGTCTATCTTTAAGCAGATCAAAGCTGAGGGAATTGAGCAGGTATTCTGCAGTCACAAAGACCTGCCTAAGCTCTTGCCTCACAAAGACCTGCTGTCACTGTTGCGGGTGATCATGATTGAGGCAAATCCCTTTCAGATTAACGCTTTGTGGCAGGCAATCAGACGGAAGGTGACCCTATGATTCATGCGGATAAGATACAGCTGGCCTTTTTCTTTTTGATATCCTACCTGTTGTCGCGGGTGTTTGTGCGCTTTGAGCTGCCTAAGCGCTTGGTATGGTGGCTGATAGAAGAAAAGCACATCACTATTTCCAAGCTCAGTTGGTTTATCATCTTTGGCACAACTATGCTATCTATGCTGATCGCCAATGTGGTGACGCTGATGGCCATGATTCCTGTGCTTGATCTGGTGCAAAAGCAGTATAGAGGCTCGCCCAAGAATGAGCCTCGCTTTGGCACCCTGATGATCCTCTCGGCCGTGTGGGGAGCCAATATCGGCGGGATAGGCATGCTCACGGGCACCACTACCAATGGCATTTTAGTGGCCCTATTTGAAGCTTATAAGTTTCCTATCAGCAGCCAATTTACCTTTCTTTCTTGGATGACCTGGGCGATGCCGCTTGCGCTGATCTTATGCATAGGTGGCTGGTTGATCTTGATGCTGGTCTTCAATCCCAAGAGTAGCATGAAAGGGGGTGAGTTGCGCTCGGGACTCTGCTGCGAGGGGGCTATGTCTCGGGGTGAGAAGATTTCCGTGGTTTTGGCGATCATCTTCCTGTTTTCTGCTACTTTGCTATCAACGGGTATGAGCCTGGTAAACGCCTATCAAACAAGGATCAGTGCAGGGGAATATCAGGCCTTCACCTGGCTGCAGGATGCGCTGTTAATCTTGAGCATCGTTTGGACTTTGGCCTTTCTCTATATCTTCTTTATTCATAAGTTTAGGCTGGAAGATGACAAGCCACGTGGCATCTTACTACCCAAAGAATACATCCTGCATGACCTGCCACGTAAAGGACTCTTGTGGATTGCAGCAGGTGGGGTGATCACCCTGATCCTGGTGGCGCTCAAGGTGCCCAAAGCTGTTGCGGGATTGGCAGTTGATTGGATCACCAATGAGCGTTCTGCATTCCTGTTGTTGCTCATCGTGGGAGCTGTTGCCACCTTTTCTACAGAGCTGATGAGCAATACGGTGATACAGATCGCAATGTTTATCAGCCTCTTTCCACTTACCAAGGTTTATCCTGATATAGGGTGGCAGACTATGTTGGTGATCACTCTCACCAGTGGCTGTGCCTTCATGAGCCCTATCGCCACGCCTTCCAATGGCTTGGGTTTTGGCAGTATCAAAAAACTGAGCCTGCGTCATATGTTGACTGCAGGCATGTTGATGAATATCTTCTCTCTCTTTGCGATCACTGCTTGGGTAAGCTACGTTGTTCCTGTCGTGTTATCTTGGTTTGCTTAGGCTCACATATTGAGCGGCAATGGCGATGGCGGCAGTCTCAGCCCTGAGTATCAGCTTGCTGATGGTGATCTGAGCAAGCTCTTCCTGCTCTATATAAAGCAGCTCCTCCTCGTTGAATCCCCCCTCCGGGCCAATAAAGAAGCATGGCTTGGCATTTGCAGGCAGCTTGAGGTTACTGAGCCAAGTATCTGGTCTCTGTTCGCTGCAAAAGACGGGAGTATAGCCTTGCTCCATGGTTTGCTTGATGGCCTCTTTCAAGGTGCTAACGGGATTGACATGCGGTAGCCAGGGGTTGTCACACTGCTTAATCGCTGAGAGGGCAATGCGTTCAAACCTCGAGATGTCCTCACCTCTGCGCACAGAATAAGAGCTGATAAAGGGGTAAAATTCCAAGCAGCCCAGCTCGGTGCACTTCTCCACGATCAGCTCATCGTGCTTGTTTTTCAGCAGTGAAAAGGCGATGGCAAAAGAGCTGACAGGTTCCTGATAGCTGGATGGTTCCAAGAGCTTGAAGTGCACGCACTGCTTGTCTATATCTTTGACGATCGCCTTTGCCACAGAGCCCTTGCCGTCGTTGAGCAGGATTTCATCGCCTATCTTGACTCTCAGCACGCGGCTGAGGTGATGATACTCCTGCCCGGTGATGCAGAAATCTTCATTGAGCTGAGGATGATAGATAGAGGGCATGGGCTTGGCCTAACTAAAGATATTCTTGAGGCGCTGTAGGAAGTCGTGTCCGGGCTTCATCTCGCGCTTGCGGTCGAACTCTCTCAGCTGTTGATAGAGCTCGGTTTCTTCCTTGCTGATGCGGGTGGGAGTCACCACAGTCACCCTCACGATCTGGTCTGCTCTTTCGGTGCTGCGCAAGCCTTGGATGCCTTGTCCACGCAGCCTGAAAGCGCTACCGGACTGGGTTCCGGCAGGGATCTTCATCTTGGCTTGCCCCGTGATGGTAGGCACGGTGATCTCGTCTCCAAGGACTGCCTGAGAGACTGTGATGGGTTGATCCAGGATGATGTTGTTGCCTTCCCGATAAAAGACGTCGTCTTCCTTCTCATGGATGAGCACAAGGATGTCACCGCGGGTGCCACCTCTGGGTCCGATGTTGCCTTGGGCACGTCTTCTGATGTATTGTCCTTCCTCCACTCCGGAAGGGATTTCGATGTCCATCTCTTTGATCTTATCCTGGCGTCCGTCACCACGGCATTTGGAACAACGGTTTTTGATGATCTTGCCTTCACCGCGACAGGAAGGGCACTCGGTGATGGTCTGCATCTGGCCGAAGAGGCTCTGCCTGGTGGTTCTTACCTGGCCAGTTCCTTTGCACTGAGAGCAGGTTTCTGCCTGCCCGTCTTCGCTACCTGTGCCCTTGCACTTGTCACAAGGGTCTTTGATGGCAATCTTGATCTTCTTGGTGGTGCCCAAAGCGATCTCTTTGAGGTCCAAGGAAAGCTCAATCTGCATATCTTGCCCACGGTTCGTGCTTTGTCTGGTGCGTGTTCCGCTGAATCCGCCTCCAAATAGGGTATCAAAAATGCTGCCAAAGCCTCCAGAGCCAAAGATGTCGCTCAGGTCTTCAAAGTGGCTGAAGTCGCTCCATTGGAAGCCGCCCTGACCGAATTGACTGCTCATGCCAGCGTGGCCGAATTGGTCGTATCGCTGACGCTTGTCCTTGTCAGAAAGCACCTCATAAGCCTCACTCGCTTCCTTAAACTTTTCTTCTGCTTCCTTGTTGCCCGGATTCTTGTCCGGATGAAGTTTCATGGCAAGTTTTCGGTATGCCTTTTTGATCTCAGCTTCATCTGCGTCTTTGCTAACGCCTAAAATTCCGTAATAGTCTCTCTTATCTGCCATTTATACTCCCGATATCTATATTAATGGAGGGGGCAGAGGCAATGCTCCGCCCCCTTTGACAAGTATTATTATTGATCGTCCACCACCTCAAAGTCGGCATCAATAGGGCCGTCATCAGCAGGTGCTTCCTGGCTTTGCGGGCCTGAAGGATCAGGGCCAGAGGCGTTGGGATCAGCTCCTGCGCCCTGCTGCTGAGCCTGGCTATAGATGATCTCGGAGAGCCTGTGTGCCTTCTTGGCCAGCTCTTCCTTGATGCTCTCGATCTGAGTGGTTTCGGTTGCTTTCTCGAGCTCTTCCTTAGCGGTCTTGATGGCTGCTTCCAGCTCTTGCTTTTCGCTTTCGGAGAGTTTGTCGCCGTGCTCGCCCAAGCTGCGCTCGATGCTGAAGATCAAGCCATCCAGCTCGTTTTTGGCGGTGATAAATTCCTGACGCTTCTTATCTTCCTCAGCGTGAAGCTCAGCTTCCTTGATCATGCGATCGATGTCTTCTTTGCTGATGTTTCCAGCTCTGTCAATCTTGATGGATTGCTCTTTGCCGGTGCCTTTATCTTTGGCAGAGACGTTTAGGATGCCGTTTGCATCGATATCGAAGGTAACTTCAATCTGCGGCATGCCTCTGGGGGCGGGTGGAATGCCCACGAGGTCGAATCTGCCCAGTGATTTGTTATCAGTAGCCATCGGGCGCTCACCTTGCAGGACGTTGATGGTTACTGCGTTTTGGTTGTCAGCAGCGGTAGAGAAGATTTCGCTCTTTTTGGTGGGAATGGTGGTGTTTCTGGGGATGAGCACGGTGCAGACACCGCCCAGGGTCTCGATTCCCAGGGAAAGGGGAGTCACGTCCAAGAGCAAGACATCTTGCATCTTGTCGTCTCCAGCCAAGATAGCACCCTGAATGGCGGCGCCCAAAGCAACCACTTCATCGGGGTTTACGCTACGGTTGGCTTTTTTACCGAAGAACTTCTCCACGGCTTCCACCACTGCCGGGATGCGGGTGCTTCCACCCACGAGGAGCACTTCGTTGATGTCCGAAGCTTTGAGCTTGGCATCATCCAAAGCGAGAGAGCAGGGCTTGAGTGAGCGCTGCACCAAGTCCTCTGTGAGGCGGTTAAACTCTGCCAAGCTGAGGTCCATGTTCAAGTGACGTGGTCCTGAAGCATCAGCGGTGATGAAAGGCAGGTTAATGTTGGTGGTTTGGGTGCCGGAAAGCTCGATCTTGGCTTTCTCAGCGGCTTCTCTGAGGCGCTGCATAGCCATTGGGTCTTTGGAAAGGTCGATTCCTTCCTGTTTGTTGAAATTGTCCAGAATCCATTTGATGATCCTCTGGTCAAAGTCATCGCCACCCAGGTGAGTGTCGCCGTTGGTGCTTAAGACCTCGACTACTCCCTCGGAGATGTCCAGGATGGAGATGTCGAAGGTGCCGCCACCGAGGTCAAACACTGCCACTTTTTGCTCTTTCTTGTTTTCCATGCCATAAGCCAGAGCAGCTGCTGTGGGCTCGTTGATGATGCGCTTCACATCCAGACCGGCGATCTTACCGGCATCTTTGGTAGCTTGACGCTGGTCGTCATTGAAATATGCAGGGACGGTAATCACGGCTTCAGTGACGGTTTGGCCCAGATAGGCTTCCGCTGTCTCTTTCATGCGAGCCAGCACCATCGCTGATATTTCTTGCGGTGTGAAGTCTTTGTTTTCGCTTTCGATCCTCACGGCAGCTTGGTTTTTGAGGCCAGCTACCACTTTGAAGGGCACTTGAGCGATCTCATTGCCCACTTCGCCTATGGAGCGTCCCATAAAGCGCTTGATCGAAAACACGGTATTTGTTGGATTGGTAACGGCTTGGCGCTTTGCCAATTGCCCCACCAATCTGGTTGAGTCTTTTGTGAATGCCACCACGCTGGGAGTGGTTCTGCCACCCTCGGCGTTGGTGATCACTACGGGTTTACCACCTTCAACCACTGCAACGCAGGAGTTGGTGGTTCCCAGGTCTATTCCAATTATCTTTCCCATTTATTCCTCCATGGTACTTTCATTATTATTGTCGTTATTTTGTGCAGCTTGCCCCGATGAAACAGCTACCTTGGCGGGACGAATCACGACGTCGTGGCTCATGTAGCCGTTTTGGATCACAGCTGTGATGGTATTTTCTTCCTCGTCGGAAGGGATATGTGCCAGAGCTTCATGAAGAGCAGGGTCAAATTCTGCGCCCAGTGCCTCGATCTTGCGCACGTTTTCGCTTTCCAAGACCGACCTGAGCTGTTGCTCGATCAGGACAAAGCCTTTGATCAGCTTGTCTTCCTTTGCTTTTTCATCTATCTGCTCCAAGGCACGCTCAAAATTGTCTAAAACATCACATACTTTCAGAGCCAGCTTTTGAGTGGAGAGCTTGATCCAATCCGCCTTTTCCCGGTTGCTACGGTTGCGGAAATTCTCAAACTCCGCCATTGAACGGATATATTTATCCTTCAATTCGGCGATCTCGACTTCCAGCTCTGCAATCCTCTCTTCAGGAGTGACTTCAGCTTCAGTAGTCTGGATATCAACCTTGTTGTCTTTTGGTTCCTGTTGTTTCTTATTCTTTGTCACTTATAAATCTCCTATAAAGGTATCATCATTCCACGCTTGGTGGTGTCTGTTATGGTGAAGCACATCTCCCGGATTAAGGGGATAAGCTTGCGATAGTGAGTTCTCAGCGGTGCTACCACTCCCAGGTATCCGGGAATGCCAAACACCTCATAACGCCCGTAGATGAGGCAAAAGTCCTGCCATTGAGGCTGTCCCATATCCTCACCAATTACGACGGTCACGCTTTCGCCGGTGTCGCAGTCCCGCATCATTTGCAGCAGCAAGTCCTGCCTCTGCACCAGGTTCATAAAGCTGAGGATATTGCCCTTATCATCAAATTCAGGCTGTTCCAAAAAGCTGATGCTGCCATCGAAATTGATATAAAAGTCCGAGATCTCGATGAAAGCCTTGTGCAGCTCCTTGAGGAACATATTTACCAAAAAGTTGTCCTTGTGCATCTCTTCACGCATCTCCACCAAGACCTTATTGGCAATGTCATACACCCTCAGACCTACCAGCTCATCGTTGAGGTAGCGAACCATACTGCGCAACTGGGCATCGGTGATGTCATGATCAAAGCGCATCACCATGGTCTTATCCAAGCCGCTATCCAAGCTCATCACAAAGATGAACTTGCCGTTGCCGATGGGGAAGACCTCCAGGTTTGCCAGATAGCCACTGGACACTTCCGGTTCGGCCACAAAGCAGAGCTGTTCCGTCTCTCTGGCAAGCAGTTGCAGGATTATGTGCAGGGCTCTGGGCGTATCCTTATAATAGCGCACCAGGAGTTCCCGCAGGATGTCCATACGTTCAAAGGTAGTGCTCTCCAATTGCGGTGCTATCAGGTTGATGTATTCGCGATAGCCCTTGATGGTGGGCACTCTACCGGCAGAAGTGTGAGGTTGGCTGATGAAGCCATGTTCTTCCAGTTTCATCAAATCAAGGCGCAAAGTGGCGGAACTCACTTCCGTGAGATACTTTTCATTGAGCATGCGTGAAGAAACAGGCTCTTTGCAGATGATAAATTCATCAACTACTGCGGTGAGCGCCTGTCTCAAACGTATCTGTATCTTTTTCATGTATTGCACCTTGCCTTTTTTGTATTTTAGCACTTCGACCATCGAACTGCTAATTCATGGACAATATAATCGAAGACGCTAAATTGTCAATCGAAAAGTGAGACTGCTAATCCTTATTTTGGAGCTTTAAAATCTGAATTTCTTGGGTAAGCTCTCCGGAAGCCTGATGCAGTGCCATTATCCAGCTTTCAGGGCACCGTTTCCCATCAAGCGAGATTTTGGAATAAAAAGAAACAGCAGAACATCCAAAGGAGAGGGCCGAAGCCCTGAATGTTCTGCTGCACTGTTGAAAGTTTAGGCTATATCTATTGCACCCACTCGCCAATGCTTTTGATCAAGGACTGTGCATCCATGCCAAAGTATTGGTAGAGTTGATCTGAGGGTGCGCTGGGAGCATATTTATCCACGCCAATCTTCAGTTGTCTGGCGCAGAGACCTTCCTCGGCCAGGCGTTCCGCAAGTGTGGTTCCCAGGCCGCCCCGGATGAAGTGATCCTCGATGGTGACCACTTTACCCAGTTTGGCGATTTCTTCCAAGAGAGTTCTCTCCAGGCTCAAGGGGCTGGAGATGTAGTAAAGCTTGGGGAAGATTCCTTGTTCACGCAGGGTATCCACGGCTTTGATGGTGTTGGCCACAGGGGTTCCACAAACCAGCACGCAGCCTTGGTTCCCCTCTCTCAGCAGGTCTGCCTTACCATATTCAAAGCTGTAATCCATGGGATACATCAGTTGGTTTGCATCCGTCTTGAGGATGGGGATTTTGGAGCGTCCCATGGCGACTACGTAGTTGCCGGGTTTGTCTATCAGCCATCTGATGATGCGGTCTGTGTGATTGGGATCCGCGGGCAGGATGATTCTGACGCCGGGCAGGGTTCTACACAAAGAGATGTAATCTATGCTCTGGTGCGTCTTTCCGTCTTCGCCTACATCTATGCCGGCGTGGGTGAGCACCACCTTGAGGTTGGCGTGGTTGATGTCGTTAAGCCTCTGCATGTTATACACTTCAGCAGCTCCGAACATGCCAAAATCTGACCAGAAAGTTTGGATGCCGCACGAGGACATCGCACCTGCAGCCACGCAGGTATTGTGTTCCATGATACCCGCCTGGAAGAATCTCTCCGGGAAAGCCTTCGCAAAGCCATCTGTCTTCACGCTTCCGGAAAGGTCGCAATCGAAGACAGCAATAGGCGTCTGGGCAGCTTGATTGATTTCACCCAGATCCTTGATCGCTGCGCCCCAAGCACTGCGATTGTCCGTCTTTTCTTCATAGACAATTGGTTGTCCGGCTTGGAGGTCGGTCTTCAAGCTGAAGTGCTCATCCAGTGCTAACGCAGGTGCAAACGGCGTCACAGCCCGGAGTGCCTTGTATTCTTCAAAGCGGTTGGGTTCACCAAGCTGCTTCAGAGCTTCTTCCAGCTGTTCTGGCTTGAGGGCTGAGCCATGGTATTTATGCTGGTTTTCCATGAAGTCCACACCCTTGCCCATCACGGTGCGAGCCAGGATCATCACGGGCTTTTCTTGTTTTCTGGCTTGCTCTAAGGTGCTGAGAATCTGTCTGAAATCGTGCCCATTAACTTCCATGACCATCCAGCCATCGGCTTCGTAGCTCTTGCGGATGTTTTGGGGCATCACATCGTTGATGGAGCCACTGATCTGCAAGCGGTTGTAATCCACGATGGCACAGAGGTTGTTGAGCTGATATTTGGAGGCCATGAGCCTGGCTTCTGCCTGCTGTCCTTTCTGTTGCTCGCCATCGCCCATCAATACATACACGCGTGCGTCACTGTTCTTTATCTTTGCTGCCAAAGCCATGCCCACAGCGGCAGAGAGTCCTTGTCCCAGGTTTCCGGTAGTCCACTCCACACCCGGGAGTTCCCTTTCAATATGACCTTCGTAGCGGCTGTGCAGGACGCGGTAGCCGGTGATGGCATCTTCCAGGGGGAAATAGCCTGTCAAAGCCAGGATGGAGTATACGGCGGGGGAGATGTGGCCGATGCTGACTACCACTCTGTCACGGTTTTCCATGTATGGGTTCTTGGGATCGTGGCGGATGGTGTGGTAGAGACAGTTCAAAATATCAATGGAACTCATAGAGCCACCGGGATGGCCACAACCGGCGAGGGTGGTCATGGTCAAAATGGCTGCTCGGGCTTCTTTGCTGCGTGCTTCCAGCATGGGGATGCCGGTCAATTCTTGCTTGCTCATTTTTACCTCATGGATTTTGAAGGGCTCAAAATAAGTATCCCCTTCGCTACTCGGGGCAGCGAAGGGGGCCATTTATAACGTGGTGGAGCATAGGGGGATCGAACCCCTGACCTCATGACTGCCAGTCATGCGCTCTCCCAGCTGAGCTAATGCCCCAATCGTTTTCGCGATTGTTAGGTTCACTTCCATCAGAGAGGCCTTTTTTGTCAAGAGTATTTTAAAAACATGTCCCAATGTAGCGGCTAAGGGATTGATAATAGGGGTGTTATTGTGTTTAACCCAATATCCTCTCCTGCGAGCCACCCTAATTCCGCCTTACATCAATTAAGGAGGGTGTAAGGTGGGTCGCAGGCAAGACGCTGCAGAAATCATGGAAATTCCATACCTCTTACCCTGTCCTTCCTTACTCTGCCGCCCGGTGATATGCCGGCGCCTCTCGGGAAAATCCCGAGTATCACCGAGGGATCACCGGGAGGCTGAGTAAGGGAGAAGGGGGTAAAAAACATACAATCCTGACCACAGGATAAGCCCTGAACACTAATAATATGTAATTGAAAGCACCCAAATTCCAGCTGCTCGTCATGAGGATTCATATCTTCACTTACCTTTGGCTTGAAAATTGCATCGTATTAAAGAAAACACTTGACCGATTAGCTAACTTTTGGTCAGATGCGTTTTGAAGAAAAAAACAAAGCCCATGGAGAACTAAATGAAGAAATGCTTCTTATTCTTGATTATGGTGCTGATGCTCAGCTTGGCGAGTGCCATAATCGTAGAAACAGGCTCCTTCCGCAATTTCCTATATGGCACGGAGCCCGCCTGCGCTTATGATAACTGGGTATCGCACATCGCAGAAGGTCTTGCTTTGCCAGGTTACAATCATTATGCTCCTTATGACAGGCAGACCAATGGTTTTGGCAATTTCCGCACCATCAATGCCTTGGAAACGATTCAGTGGAAAAGCGTTATCGACCATATGCTTGCCGGAGACTACCAGCAAGCGGAAGCTGTGATCCAGAGCAACAATTTCCCCTATCAGGTGGTGCAGTTTAACGATACTGAAACACGTCGCACCTACTATCTTCTGAGGGAAGACCTGGTTATGAGCTACATCGATGACAACGGCACTCCGGATGATCCCCATGATGATGAAATCGGATCTTTTGCCTATGCTTGGGGTTTGTATCTCTTCAATCCAAATGGCACGCGCCCCATCATCATCACTGCTCCGCATCCCTGTGACGATTTTCCCACGCCCGCCATGGCAGCTCTGGCTTTGAAGGAGCTGGATCCACGCTTTATGATCATCAGTGGGGCTGGGCGTGAGGCGAAATGGACCCAAGTTGCCCCATATTACAATAGCAAATCCCTATCGGATCCCACCAGAGTGGCAGCGCATCCATTCAATTACGCCTACGAAAAGATGGCAGCACACATCCGGGACGAATATAACATGAGGGAGTTTTCGTTGCAGATTCATAGCTATGACTATGATTTGCACGTTGGATATCCCAACAATCAGATCTCCGCGGGCAATAAGAGTCTGTGTCCCAATCTCCCGATCCGTGACCTCTCAGGCGCTCGTAATGACATGATTAATCAGGCTCCTGAATACATCCATCCCGCAAACACAATCGGCACACACGAGGCGGTGCACATCACAGAT
Source organism: Candidatus Cloacimonadota bacterium (assembly GCA_029781115.1). Lineage (GTDB taxonomy): Bacteria > Cloacimonadota > Cloacimonadia > Cloacimonadales > Cloacimonadaceae > UBA3900. The sequence continues at coordinate 8,000 of JAKOXG010000006.1, read as the reverse complement.
TTCTACGGCGTCCATTACAATATCCACGATTTTACCTGGAGTGACGGGGTCAATGAGTATCCCGTGAATGACAAAATAGACCTGCCCGGCTATGCATACAGCACACAGATGCTTTATACCCTCAACGGTTGGAACGACTATGATGTTTATGACCCCTGGTTCCACATTGAGATGGATGAGCTGCCTATCTGCTATGAGCAAACGGAAAACAACTTCAACTGGTTTTATGGCTGGGATGAAACCACACAGCAGTGGAGCCTGGAAAACCGCTTTACCAAGTTTTTGCAGTTTTACTCTCCTTGGGTTTATCACCTGAAAGCCGTGATAGACGACACGATAGAGCTGGATAACGACCAAGATCCGACTGCGGTGGAAAACCTCGCCATCGTGTCTGCTGGATTGGATAGAGTAACCCTCTCATGGGACAGGTGTTCGGATTTTGATTTTGATAGCTATGAGATCCTCTATGCAACCGAACCTATTGGCGAGGAAAACTTTAGCATCTTCAATAGGACAAACGACAACTTTCTGGCTTCTCAAGCCTGCGAAAGCAGCACCGTGACCGGACTAACCAATGATAACGTCTATTACTTCAAAATCCGTGGCATAGATAAAAACGGTAACTACTCCTCGCTGAGCAACGAAGTTTCCACCTCTTTGGCGCCGGCATACATCAACAGCTTTGTGGTGAACGGAATGCACCAGAGCATCAGGGTTGCCTGGAATGTGGCGATTCAGAACAACAATCAGGGCTTCAAAATCTATCGCAAATCTGAAGGTATGGACTATGAAATGGTGGATAGCTGGCTCACCAATCCCGCTCTGGCAGCCGGTATCGGGGCATTTGAATGGTGGGATTTGGACGTGGCAAATCATGATGTATATACCTATCTGATTAGCAGCACAAACACCGATAACGTCGAATACATGCACAATTTCCCCACTTCGGGACACGCTATGCCCGTGCACACTATCAGCATCCGCAATGGCGCAGGCAGCCTCACGGATAGCATTACCTTTGGCAACAACCAGTTTGCCTCTGATAGCAGGGATAGCTACTGGGATATCACCAAAAGCAACCCCAGCGGCAACTATGTGTGGAACGCCTTTTGGCAGCCCAGTTGGGGCCAGCAGGGCACACATCTATCCCAGGAAGTAAAGGGTGGTTATGATGTGAATAACGAGCTCAAGACCTGGACGATGCGCACGCGCAGCAACCAGACGGGGCCCCTCACCATAGAAGTCAGCAACACCTTCAATAGAGGCGAAAAGCTCTGGCTTGCCGACGGGGGCAACTACCACAACCTGCTGGAAGGGCCTTACACCTTCAACAATGCCAATTCAAACGTGCGCGCCTTCACGCTCTTCTGGGGGAATATGCAGCCTGCGATCAGGCCTGCCACCATGCCCAACCAGGTGCTGCAAGGTGGCAATAATGTTACCTTCAGCTGGAATTATACCCATCCTTTCCTGGTGGAACATGTAGAACTGTCGCTGCAAAATGAGACCGACAGCCTCTTGGTGAGCAGCTTCATGACCAGTGCGCAGAGCTCGGTCGATTACACGATACCGCAGCAAGCGAATATGCCAAACACCAAGCTGATCTGGGATATGTATGCGGTTGATGGTGTGCACACGCGCTTTGTTTCGCCCTATACTTTTGCACTGATTCCCGGGATGAACAATGTTATCTTCGTGCCCGGATGGCAGACGATGACCAATCCCTGGCCTGAGCATCCCGTCACGGTGGCGCAGGCATTTGGAGATGGGACTGTCGCTTACTCTATGGGTTCGGACGGAAACTGGGTGCCGGCGCAGGATTTCCTCTTCAATAGCCCCATCTGGGTAAATCCCGCAGACGTGGCCTTCTTTGGCTCCTCGACGGCGGTTCAGGGCGAGGAGTTCAGCGTGGATCTGCAAGACGGCTGGAACCTGATCGGCAATCCTCATCTCTGCATCTACGATCTGGAAAGCCTGAGATTCATCGTAAATGGCAAAACCTATCGCTTTGGCGAGATGGTAAATCAGGGCTTGGTTTCCAATGCGGTCTATGTTTTCAAAGAAGGACGATATCAGTTGGCCGAGCAGATAGAGCCGTTTGAGGCATTCTATATTAAATATTACGCCAGCGATCAGGTCGTCAGTCAAGTGAACTTCTTCCCCTACTGGGAATCTTATGATGTGACGCCACCTCTGGCTCAGAGCTGCATCGATCTCTTTGCGGAAACGGGCAGCGGTGTGGATTGGGTTAGAGTGGGAACTCACGACTATATCGATACCGAAGTGGGCTTCATGCTCAATCTTCCCAAAGCACCGGAGCCTCCTTTTGAGATGCCCCGCATGTATTTGAACGTCGAAACCGATCCCACGGGAAGGATGGATCATATCTTCCAGAGTCTCTACAAGAGCCCCTTGGAAACGGACGAAACTATCCAGCAGATCATCGAATATAGCGTGGTTTTGGATCTGCCAAACACAGACCCCGTCACCTTCTCCTGGGGCGAAAACACGCTGCCGGAAAACTGGCAAATAGGCTTCTTTATCGAGGATAAAGTCTTTTATAACACGCATGTCAATGATCTGGTCTTTGAACCCGCCGAAGCCGGTGTTTACGAGTGCATCATCCGCCTCAGCAACTACATAGTTCCCAGCGATAGACCCGTGGTGGCTATGATAGGCAAACCTCTGGCTTATCCCAATCCCTTCAATCCGGATGTAAATATCGCCTTCAGCCTGGCCAAAGCCGGAAACGTGAGCGTGGATGTCTACAATATCCGCGGTCAAAAGGTGCGTAACCTCAGCAGCGGAGCTATGCAAGAGGGCAATCACACCCTGCATTGGAATGGAAAAGACAAGCATGGCAGAAATGTGGCCAGCGGTGTCTACTTTGTGATGATCAACAGCGGCAAGCACAGCCAATCTGTGAAAGTGATGTTGATGAAATAAGAGTGCCCTAACACACCTCTCGATAGAAAGAAAGCTTGTGGATGCTTTAGAGTATTTGCAAGCTTTCTTCTTTTGTCTGCTGGAATATGGAGGGTAGGGTAGCTTGAGGAATGCCGTCAGGCAGCACGGAAATCTACAAAACAAAAAACCCCGGAAGTGACTCCGGGGTTGTATGAGGCTTGTTGAGAGTTATTTAGATAAGGCCCATATCACACATGGCGTTGGCTACTTTCACGAAGCCAGCCACGTTGGCGCCTTTAACATAGTTGATATATCCATCGGGTTGGGTGCCGTGTGTGCGGCAAGCTTCATGGATGCCTTTCATGATCGCATGCAGCTCTTGATTGACTTTTTCAGCGGGCCAGCTGAGGCGATTGCTGTTCTGAGTCATTTCCAATCCACTGGTAGCCACTCCACCTGCGTTGGCAGCTTTGCCGGGTGCAAAGAGGATCTTGGCATTTTGGATCATTTCGATGGCCTTGGGTGTGCAAGGCATGTTTGCCGCTTCGGTGAGGCACATGATCTTGTTGTTGATCAGGTTCTGGGCATCTTCTTCGTTCAGCTCGTTTTGGGTGGCGCAGGGGATTGCGATGTCCACTGGCACTTCCCAAGGACGCTTGCCGGGGAAGAACTTGGCGCTGGGATACTTGTCAGCGTAGTCCTTGACGCGGTCGTTGTTGGATGCACGCAGCACGGTCATATAGTCGACCTTCTCGCCGCTGATGCCATCTTCATCGAGGATGTATCCGTCAGGACCGGAGATGGTGACGACTTTGCCGCCCAGTTCGTTGATCTTTTGGACAGCGCCCCAAGCCACGTTACCAAAGCCAGAGATAGCGACTCTCTTGCCTTTGAAGCTGTCGCCTTGTACCTTGAGCATTTCTTCGGTAAAGTAGACCACGCCAAAACCTGTGGCTTCGGGACGAATGCGGCTGCCGCCCCATTCAAAGCCCTTACCTGTGAAAACACCGGTGAATTCATTAACAAGCTTTTTGTAATAGCCAAACATATAGCCGATTTCACGACGGCCAACGCCGATATCGCCTGCAGGGACGTCGGTATTGGGGCCGATGTGACGATAGAGCTCAGCCATAAAGCTATGGCAAAAGCGCATAATCTCACCATCAGAACGGCCGCGGGCGTCAAAATCTGCTCCGCCTTTTCCACCGCCCATGGGCAGGGTGGTCAGGCTGTTTTTGAAGGTCTGTTCAAAGCCCAAAAACTTCATCACAGAGAGGTTGACGCTGGGATGGAAGCGAATGCCGCCTTTGTAGGGGCCAATGGCGCTGTTGAACTGAACGCGATAGCCGCGGTTCACGTGCACTTTGCCTTCATCATCCATCCAGGGTACGGCAAATTGGATTACTCTTTCGGGTTCGACGATGCGCTCGAGAATGTTGTATTGCTGATAGCGGGGTGTGGCTTCATACACATCCCAAACAGTCTCGATAACTTCTTTGACTGCTTGCATAAACTCAGGTTCGTGAGAGTTTCTTGCAGCGACTTTGTCCATGAATTCATTAAAGGTCATGGTGTTCCTCCATTCTTATTTTTATTGTTTATGCCATGATTATTCAAGCGCAAATTATGTCAAGGATTCTGTGAAAGAATCTTTTCAACCTTGGGTGCACGCAGTCTGTGAGGCGTGGGGAAGCCTGATCCCAACAGAGGACGCAGGTAATACTTGAAGGCTTCCGTGACGTTGTTTCCCTCTGCGTTGATATACTCATCGGGCATAAGGCGCGTCTTGCGGGCAACGTCACTCAGCTTTTCCAGCTGGTAATTTACGCTATAGAAGCCGGTGCGTTGGATGCTGACGGAACCATCGAGGTTGTGCCAAAGGGCATAGTGTGCTGCACGTTCACCCACCTCGCGTGCTTCACGCTGATCCACGTCGGATACGCAACCCAGGAAGGAGCGTTGCAGATAGCCAAAGGTATCGCTGCGCACACGCTTGATGCCCAGCTTTTGTTTCACCAAGTCGCTGAGCAGGTCACCCAACATGCCTGTGCCGGAAAGCTGCACGTTTCCATGAGCATCTCTTTCGGTGGAATCGGTGAGCTTGGTGATCATAGGCGTTCCCTTTTCATCCACGATGCCCTCAGAGACGGCTACCACGCAGCGTCCATAGCGATCATACACCGCTTTCACGTCTGCAAGGAACTTGTCTCTGTGGAAAGCACGTTCCGGCAGGTAAATGAGATGTGGCCCGTCATCAGGATACTTCTGAGCCAGAGCGGAAGCGGCAGCCAAAAAGCCTGCATGTCTGCCCATCACTATGCCGATATAGACTCCGGGCAGGGCGCGGTTATCAAGGTTTACACCACCAAAGGCAGAGGCCACATAGCGTGCTGCGGAGCCGTAGCCCGGGGTGTGGTCGTTCATCATCAAGTCGTTGTCGATGGTTTTGGGAATGTGTATGGCTCTGAGCTCATAGTCTGCTTTGTCAGCTTCCTCATTGACGATGCGCACGGTATCGGCAGAGTCGTTCCCACCGATGTAAAAGAAGTATCTCACACCGTGGGCTTTCATCACCTTGAAGAGCTCTTTGCAATACTTCTCATCCGGCTTGTCTCTGGTAGAAAGCAGAGCACTGGAGGGCGTATTTGCCACCAGTTCCAGATTGTGTGTGGTCTCCTGAGTGAGGTCTACAAACTGTTCATTGACTATCCCCTGCACGCCATACAAGGCTCCATAGACCCGCGTTACTTGCGGAAACTTTCTCGATTCCAGCGTGGCTCCTACCAGGGATTGATTGATGACGGCAGTGGGTCCGCCGCCTTGAGCGATTAACACTTTTCCTTCCAACTTCATCACAAACCTCCTTTATTGGGTTGGATATTATATTTTCATGTGGTTAGAGTCACCTTTAAAAAGGATAGCTTTCTTGTCCAGCAGAAAATGCTTGCATAAATAGCGTGGAATTATTTAATGGCATCCGGAGGTAGAATGAACTACATCGTTTTAGCCAGAAAATACAGACCTCAATCCTTTTCTGAGGTATACGCACAGGATCACGTGACCGAGATCTTGCAAAACTCCATTGAGGCAAACAGGATTGCCCACGCCTTCCTGTTCACAGGACCCAGGGGAGTGGGGAAGACCTCAATGGCACGCATCATGGCCAAGAGCCTGAACTGCGAGCATGGGCCCACCGCTCATCCTTGTAATGTGTGCTCAAACTGCGTAGACATCACCGCAGGTGTATCCTCGGATGTGATAGAGATTGACGGCGCATCCAACACCAGCGTGGATGACGTGAGGGACTTGCAGAAAGAGCTGGTCTACGCTCCCACCCAATCCAAATACAAAATCTATATCATAGACGAAGTGCACATGCTCTCCAAGAGCGCCTTCAACGCCTTGCTCAAGACTCTGGAAGAACCACCGGACAACGTGGTCTTCATCTTTGCCACCACCGAGGCTCAGAAGGTGTTGCCCACCATCGTTTCCAGGTGTCAGCGTCATGACTTCAAGCGCATCCCCGTAGAGGCGATCGTACGCCGCCTGCGCGAGATCTGCAAGCTGGAAAACATCAAGGTGGACGAAGAGTCCCTGCACTTGATTGCCCGCAAGGCTGATGGTGGGATGCGTGACGCCCTTTCGCTGATGGATCAGGTGCTATCTTACTGCCTCAACGATGTGAGCGTGAGCAAGGTGAGGGAGATCTTTGGCGTAGTTCCCACCCTGGTTTTCAGCGAGATGTTCAAGCTCATCAAAGCCCGCGATTCCGCTTCCCTGATCAATCAGCTGCACCAGGTGTTGGAAGCCGGCATGGATGCCAGCGAACTCTTGGTGAATATGACCGAATTTATCCGCGTGGTTCTCTTGCGCAAAGTGGGAGTAGCCCCCTCAGATATCACCTCCGAAGAATACCTTGTTTATGACGAAATAGCCAACCTCTTTGCCCAAGATGACCTGCTGTATCTGATTTCCACGCTCATCCAGGCCAGAGCTGAGATCCGCAGCAGCTCAAACCCGCAACTCTTGCTGGAAGTGCTGATGCTGAGGCTTTGCAAGATAGAGGAGATGACCGAAGTGACCGAGCTGATCAGGCTGGTGCAGAACGGAGCGCAAGTGGCCAGACCCGCACCCAGCAGAGCGGCCACTCCGGCGCCAAGTAGCACTCGGACTACATCCACAGCCAAGAGTCAGCCCCCAAAAGCTTCCGCACCAAGTACGAAACCTGCTCCCCCTCCAGTCCAGAAGCCTGCAACTCCCGCTCCAGCTCCTGCACCCATGCCCGAACCAGAACCGGAGCCTGAATCTGCCCCACCCACCGGCATCAAGTTTGATAAGGCGAGTATTGAGCAGCATAAAAATCAGATCAAGGATTATATCAAGACCAAGTTGAGCCCTTCCCCGGCCATTGCTTTCGCCAGGGCTGAGATAGAGCTGTGCGAGGGAGAAAGGTTGTGTTTGCTGAGCACCAGCCCTACCTTGTATGATGCTCTCAGCAGTGAAAGGGACAGGATCGAACCCCTTCTGTCCCAGCTCTTCGGTCAGAAAGTGCGCATCACGGTCAGGCTCGCCACAGACGGAGTAGAGCCCAAAATAGAGCTCAAAGAAAAGACCATTGAGGACGTCAAAGGGATAGATCCTCTACTTGCCAAGTATATAGACATCACCAATTCCAAGTTGGGCCGCGGATTTTGAACCTGATTTATCTGCTATTCATCATTAGCACTCCCTTCCATGTTGTCCTGCTCTTGGCTGCGGCGATCAACCTCTTCATCAAAAGAAGTGAGGAGTCGAGCGAGACGCCCGGCATCAGCGTGATCATTGCTGCCCGCAATGAAGAGCACAACCTGCCCCGTTTGCTCAAATCCCTGGATAAGCTGAACTACCCAAAAGACTTATATGAAGTCATCATCATCAATGACCACTCCACCGACTCCACCATGGAAATATTAGCCAACCATCAGGCAGACTACAACTTCCATTATATAGACTGGCAAGGCGAGCAGGAAGGAGTAATGGGCAAAAAGGCAGCACTTCTGCAGGGGATAAACGCAGCCAAACACGACATCCTGGCCTTTACGGATGCAGACTGT
>JAKOXG010000002.1 GCA_029781115.1 Candidatus Cloacimonadota bacterium | reverse complement strand
CGGATCCAGTTGTAAATGGTAGCGCTACCCTTGATGTCATATAAACGCATAGCTTTAGTTATTGTCAAGTGTCCTCTTTCAATCTCCTCGACTACCTTGAGTTTGAAGGCTTCACTGTACCGGATAATGACTCCGCTGTTAGACATTTTTCTCATCATGTTCTCCTTAGTATTTTCTGTCCGGTATTTCAGTACGATACATAGCAGCTGCGCTTGTTTCGGGGATAGGAATGCTTTTTTACGGGGATTCAAATGGCTCTGGGGCTTTATTCTTTCCCCACGAATTACACGAATTAACACGAACGGAGCGGCTTCGCCGCATTTGTAAGCATCAAGCTGCGCTTGATTGCGGCGGTTTGGCAACCTCCGGCTACAGGGCCGGCTGCGCTTGCCAGTCGTCAGTCGTCAGTAGTCAGTAGTCAGTCGCTGCGCTGGTCTCGGGGATGCGCGTGCTATCTTCGCTGAGCGAGACCGTGTGAAGCAGCGGCGCTATGGCAAGCGCCGCTGTCAGAAAAAGCAGGTCAAAAATCAACATTTGACTTATTGCTACAATATAGCAATCTATAACCCCTATTACAGACCCTCTCCAAATGCCCATTTCATGCGGCCTGCCAACTCCTTCCCTGCTGCTCTCCTGCTCCTCGATCAGCTAAGCAGTAAGAAAGCAGGCAGTTAGGAGTAGGAGCGGAGGGAGAGTAAAAGCACTTTTCGGGAGGCGGTCAACCACTGTCAAAAGTCAAAATTTGCCCCAAGCATCGGCTTTGTGCAAACAAAATAATGGCTGGTAAAGTAGCAGGAGTTTCATGGCAAGAGTGATGCTCCCATTTTCCCAAGCACTGGTGACAAGATGGAGGAGCGTCAGCCTGCAATCACCCAAAATGGCTTGCCAACCTCTGCATCAAAGCATGGATGGAAAGCCAAAATGCAAAGCTGCTAACTCATAAGGGGTACAACCAATTTGGCTGCTCTTGAGTCTCATAAAACTGGGTAAAAAAGCGAGGTTATGAATTTATTCCTTTACAAAATCAGCCCCTTTAAAATCGTGGTACTTTCTTTTATTAGTCGTTAGGAGTTAACTTATGTCAGACAAGGTGCGTGAAACCAAAGCCACAGTTAAAGAAATGAAGGAAGATTATCTTCGCATGTTGGAAGAGTCCTTCGAAGAAGAAACTGCGGAAATCAAGAAAGGCGATGTCGTCGAATCTCCTATCGTGGCAATCGATGATAAACACATCATCGTGAACCTCGGTGGCAAGTTTGACGCCTTTGCCAATGTCGGTGAATATGCCGACGACAACGGAGAGCTCAACCTCAAAGTTGGCGATATCCTTAGAGGTTACGTCGTGGATGAGAACCCTGAGGGCTTCGTCGTGGGCAAGAGCCTCACCAAACAATATGTGGACAAGCAGTCCATCCTGGATGCCTACGAAAGGAAGATCCCCATTGCTGGGAAGATCTACTCTCTCACCAAGGGAGGCTTCAATGTGGACATCCTGGGAGCCAGAGCCTTCTGTCCTGCCAGTCAGATTGCCATCCGTCCCACGGGTGACAACGTTGCCTATATCGGCAAGACGATAGACTTCCTCGTGATCGAATGCTCTGAAAACTGCCGCCGCATCGTGGTTTCCCACCGTCAGCTTGAAGAAGCCGAAGCCAAAGATAAACGTGAAGCAGCGCTGGCCAAGCTCAGTGTTGGTTCCGAGGTCAGGGGCAAGGTAATGCGCATGACCAGTTTCGGTGCTTTTATGGACATTGGCGGTGTGGAAGGCCTGATGCATATATCCGAGATGTCATGGCAACATGTGGTCAAACCTCAGGACGTCCTGAAGATCGGCCAGGAAGTTGACATGAAGATCCTGGATATCAAAAACGACAGAATCGCCCTTTCCATGAAAGCATTGATGGAAAATCCTTTTGACGCGGCCATGAAGGATATGAAGGAAGGCGACGTCGTGAATTGCAGGGTGCTGAGATTGCACAATTTTGGAGCCTTTGCCGAGCTCAAACCCGGCGTGGAAGGCTTGATTCCCATCTCTGAGATGAGCCGCAGCCGCACTATCACCCACCCCAAAGAGGTGGTGCAGGAAGGCGACTATGTGCAGGTGCAGATTCTGCGCATCGATCCGGACACCCAAAAGATCTCTCTCTCACTCAAGGCTCTGCAAGATGACCCTTGGGATACAATCGATGAGATAATCACTCTCAATGAGCCTTTTGAAGGCATCGTGGAAAATACCACCAACTTCGGAGTGTTTGTCACCATCTGCGATGGGCTGACCGGCCTGTTGCCCCGCTCCAGAGTGCGCAGAAGCGATGAATTCGAGAGCGGTGAGACGGTTGAACTGATGGTTACCGCCATCGATAAAGACAACCACCGCATCACTTTGGATTATACAGACCGCACGGCCGACGAACTGGCGGAATACCAAAGAAGAGATGACAATCAATTCCGGGATCGTGACCATGAGCGTGATTCCAGAGCTCCCCGCAGAGGTGGACGCCAGCGTCAGGATGAAGAATGGCGCCGCTATGCAAACCAAAAGGTGACCGTGGAAGACGATAATCCTTTCAAGAACTTATAAAGCCCAGATGCAAAAGCCGAATCAGTTTATCCAGTTACGCTTGCAAAAGCTGGAGCGTCTGCGCGAACTGGGAGTAGACCCCTATCCGGTTCTTTCCCACCGCAGCCACAAGATCGGCGCCGTGATCGAGGCTAAAGAAGCCTTGGTGAGCGCTGAGACGGAGGTCACTCTGGCCGGACGTTTGGTGGCGATGAGACGCCAGGGTAAGCTGGGTTTTGGCGATCTTGAAGATGATAGTGGCAGGGTGCAAATCTACGTGCAACGCGACCTCGTGGGTGAATCCAACTACGAAGTCTTCAAGCTTTTTGATCCGGGAGATTTTATCCAGATAAGGGGCAGCATGTTTTACACCAAAAGCGGTGAATACAGCATCAAAGCTCGTGAAGTGACGATGCTGAGCAAGAACATCCGCCCCTTGCCTGCTGTTAAGGAAAAGATAGACGAAAAGGGCAATGTGATCCGCTATGACGAATTTGCCGATATCGAGCTGAGATACCGCAAACGCTATCTGGATCTGCTGCTAAACCCCCGGCATCGGGAAGTGTTTATCAAGCGAAGCAAGATCGTGACGGCGGTGCGTGAGTTCCTGGACGAAAGAGGCTTTATCGAGGTGGAAACGCCTATCTTGCAACCCCTTTACGGAGGTGCAAATGCGCGGCCTTTCATCACTCATCACAACACCCTGGACGTCGATCTCTACCTCAGGATAGCCTTGGAGCTGTATCTGAAGCGACTGGTCGTGGGTGGATTTGAGCGCGTCTATGAGCTGGGCAGAAATTTCCGCAATGAAGGCATGGATCGCACTCACAATCCGGAATTTACCATGCTGGAAGTGTATCAGGCCTACAGCGATCTGGAAGGGATGATGAACCTCACCGAGGGGCTGTTTCACCATCTGGCCGAGGATGTCTTGGGGCAAACCTGCTTCCACTTCCGCGGCTATGACATCCATCTGGACAAGCCCTTTGAAAGAGCCTCCATGATAGATCTGGTCAAGCGTTATGCAGGCATCGACCTTTCGGATATGGATTATGACAAGGCGCTGGCTTTCTGCAAAGAAAAGGGCTTGGAAATACCGGAGGGTGCGCAGGTGGGCAAGTTGATCGAGCTGCTCTTTGAAACCTATGTGGAAGAAAAGCTGGTGGAACCCATCTTCGTGGTGGATTACCCCAAGGAAATATCACCGCTGGCCAAATCCAAGCCGGATAACCCCATGCTGGCAGACCGGTTTGAGCTCTTCATCGCCGGTGGTGAATTTGCCAATGCCTTCAGCGAGCTCAACGACCCCATCGACCAAAGAGAACGCTTTGAAGCGCAAGCCGCCCTCAAAGCCAAGGGAGACCTGGAAGCCACACCGGTGGACGAGGATTTTCTGGAGGCTTTGGAGTATGGCATGCCGCCCATGGGAGGCTTGGGGATTGGCATAGATAGAATGGTGATGCTGCTCACCGAAAACGATTCCATCAAAGAGGTGATCCTCTTCCCACAGATGAAACGACTGGATTAGCGGGCAATAGGGCAAAAAGCCGGGTCTGGCTTAGAGTTTTTTAAACAAATATCCCCCCTCATCCTCATCAACGAAAAAGGCCGTAGCAAGTGTTTGTCTACGGCCTTCCCTTTTATCTGTTGATTTCTACTGTTGTTCTTCCTCTTTGGGGCTCTCAAAGCGCAAGACCACATATTGATAGTTGTTGTTGCGGTCTTTGATGTAGAGGGTGATGGTGCTGCGGTCTGCCTTGCTCATGGCGTCGATTTGGCCATCCAGGGTGAGGTTGAATTCCTCGGGGGTATTCACAGGGAGGTTGTTGATTCTGAGGATCACCTGGCCTATCATCAGCCCTGCCTTGGCGGCAACGGAGCCGGCTTCGATCTTGGTGATCACCACGCCTTGCGTTTCTTTGATATTCAATCTCTTGGCGGCGTCGCTGCTCACGTCATCCACGGTGATTCCATGGCTGAGCTTGATCTGGTCTTTCTTTTCCTCGGCTGCCGCTTTGTCTTCCGGATAGTAATCCAGCTCGATGCTGAGGTCCATCTCGCGCTGATCTCTTATCAGCTTTACCGGAACGATGGATCCGGCTTTGGAGGTGGCTACCGCGATGCGGAATTTGGCCACATTGGGCACCTTCTCGCCGTTGAATTCCACGATCACGTCACCGGTCTGAATGCCACCCTTGGCTGCGGGTGAGCCTTCTTCCACCTTGGCTACCAACACACCGCTAACCTCTCTGAGCTCAAAGGCTTCCATCAGGTCGGCGGTGATCTCCTGAGGTGAAATGCCCAGGTAAGCACGCGTGACTTTGCCGGTGGCGACCAGGTCGTCCACCACACGTTTGGCCAGGTTGATCGGGATGGCAAAGCCGATGCCGATATTGCCGCCGCTGGTGCTGGTGATGGCGGCATTGATGCCGATCACTTCACCGTTGATATTGAGCAGAGGGCCGCCGCTGTTGCCGGGATTGATGGCGGCGTCGGTCTGGATATAGTCTTGATAGATGGGTGAGCCGGCGCCGAAATTGAGGTTGGCGCGCCCTACGGCGGAGATCACGCCCAAGGTCACGGTGCGGTCCAAGCCCACGTCTCCGAAGGGGTTACCGATGGCTATCGCCCATTCACCGATCTCCAGATCACTGGAATTGCCCAAGGGAGCGACGGTGATGTCGTCCTCCGGCTTGACCTTGATCTTGATCACGGCAACGTCTGTATTGGGATCCAAGCCCACCACTTCCGCTGTGTAGCTGATCTTATCTGCCAAAGTGACGGTGATGGTGCCGGATTTGCCCTGCTCCACCACGTGGTTGTTGGTCATGATGTAGGCTTCATTGGTCTGAGGGTTGAAATCATATATAAAACCGCTACCCATGGAGGTTACCGGCCGCTGCTGCGTGCGGGGTTGCTCCGGAAAGAAGTAGCGGAAAAATGGATCATCAAAGAACTGATTCATTGGATTTCTAACAGTGATCTTGGCTTCCACCTTGATCTGCACAACAGCTTCACGCACAGCTCTAACAACTTCCACCACAGGGTTTTGCGCCGGCTTGATCATCTCTGAACTGCCGGCTCTACGCAAAGCCGAGGGCTTCTGCAGGGTTTCGTCCGCCGCATTGGCGCAGGAAAAAAGCAGCACCAACAGCATGAGCGGGACAAGACGTTTGCTAAAATTCATAATGTTATCTCCTTTAATGTTAGGTTGATTCGTCTCCTAATAAATATACAAAGCAAATACAGTTTTCCTGCATAGATGGTTTATTTTTGGAGATAATTTAACCGGGCAGAGCCTCAACGCAAATACAAAGTGAGCGCACGGGGAAGGCGAGCGTCTTTCTTGACAGATTTCAGCACCTTAAATACCATGCCCCCATGGAGAAAAACAAGACGGGATACAGCAAAGACACCAACACACCGGTGAAGTTCCTCAAAGGAGTTGGGGAAGCCAGGGCACGTATGCTCGCCAAACTGGGCATCCGGCGGGTGATAGACCTGATGGAACACTTTCCCCGTAACTACATCAGCCGCAATATCGATCCCGCTCTGCATGAAGTTCAACCCGGTGACCATCTGGCCTTTTCTGCCAACATCTCCTGGGTGGATGCCCGCCCCACCAAAAGCGGCAAGAAGATGGTCAATGTGGGGCTCAATGACGGACACAACACCTTGGTCTGCACCTGGTTTCACTTCCCTTCCTGGTATGAACAGATCCTCAAACCCGGCCAGAGCATCTGGGTAAACGGTGTGATCAGCGAATACAACAGGCAATTGCAGATGCTGCATCCGGAGATTGAGCTGATCAGCGATGATGAGGACACGGACTTCTGGAAGTCACGCAGCTGCCTGCCCGTCTATCCCCTCACGGCAAACCTGTCCCAAAAGCAGATGCGCAATCTCGTCTACACCGCCTTTGAGGGCTATGCCCAATACATTGAGGAAAACCTGCCGCAAAAGCTGATCGAAAAGCATGGATTCAGGGACAGGAATACGGCGCTGCAATTGATGCACTTTGGCCTGGACGTAAACGTGATCAACCAGACCAAGCAGCGCTTTGCCTATGAGGAGTTCTTCTTTATCCAGCTCCTGTGGGCACGGCACAAATACTATCACAAGACCCAGGTGCAAGGCATCAAGTTCACCAATAAAAAGCTGCATACCACCGCCTTGAAGCACAAGCTGCCCTTCACGCTCACGGATGCACAGGCGAGGGTGATCACCGAGATCTTTGCCGATATGTGCTCCGAAACGCAGATGACACGCCTGGTGCAGGGCGATGTGGGTTCTGGCAAGACGGTGGTGACGCTCTTTGCCATGCTTTTGGCGGTGGAAAACGGCTACCAGGCTGCCTTGATGGCACCCACGGAGATCCTGGCAGAACAGCACTTTGCCACCATCAGCCGGCTTTTGGGAGGCATGGACATCAAGGTCTGCCTGCTCAAAGGCGGCAGCTACAAGGGCAAGGCGCAAGACCTGGAAGACATCGCCAGCGGGCACTACCAGCTCATTATCGGCACACATGCCCTCATCCAGGACAAGGCTCAATACCACTCCCTGGGCTTTGTGGCGGTGGATGAACAACACCGCTTTGGCGTGCAACAAAGAGCCAGCTTAGCCCAAAAAGATAAACACCCGGACATCCTCTACCTCTCCGCCACACCCATTCCCCGCTCCCTGTCCATGACCGTGTATGGCGACCTGGAGGTGAGCATCATCGACGAACTGCCGCCCACACGCAAGGCGGTGGTCACTCTGGTGCGCTCCAACCGCAAGATAGACCTGGTTTGGGAAGATGTGCGCAAGCAATTGCGGCAAAAGAGACAAGCCTACGTGGTCTGTCCTCTGGTGGAGGAAAGCGACAAGGTAGACCTCCTGGATGCGGAAAGATTGCATGAACATCTTAGCACACATGTATTTAAGGAGTTCAGGTGCGAGCTCATCCACGGACGCATGCCGACAGCCCAGAAGGACGAGATCATGAGACGCTTCAAGCAGGGCGAGACCGATCTGCTGGTGAGCACCACGGTGATCGAGGTGGGGGTGGATGTGCCCAATGCGACGGTGATGGTGATCGAGCATGCGGAGCGTTTTGGCTTGGCTCAGATGCATCAGCTCAGAGGCAGAGTGGGTCGTGGAGCCGATCAAGCCTATTGCTACCTGATCGAGCACCAGCCCATCTCCAAGATCGCAGCGCAGAGGTTGCACACCATGGTGAGCAGCACGGATGGCTTCGTGATCGCCGAAAAGGATCTGGAACTGAGAGGCCCGGGGGAGTTCTTTGGCACAGAGCAAGCCGGTTTGCCCGCCTTTCGCTTTGCCAATCTCATCGCTGACCAGCACATTTTAAAGAAAGCCAGGCAGGATGCCTTTGAAATCATCGCCAAAGACCCGGATCTGAACGCAGAAGAGCACCGGGTCTTAAAAGATATATTAAAGAGGGAACTGCATGACAGGGAACAACTTATCATGTATTAGCGATCCGCCTTCATTAAAAAAGGTTGACTGATTTGCCCTCTCCATGATGTTGTCCTGAAATACTAAACTATTCAATCGAGGTATATATGAAGAAGCTCCTCCTTGTAGGCTGTCTGATCATGGCTATGAGCGCAATGTTCGCACTTGAGTTTGATCCATACTACTTCCAACCAAGAACTATCATAACTGCCTTTAGCAGAGAGGCTGTTGGCAACGATAAAGGAACCATAGAATACACCACGCACGATGGTGTTGTCCGCACGGGCATGGCAAGCTTTGATGAGCTCGCCGCCGAATTTCGATTTGTGGAGATGAAGCAAATGCACCCTTACGTGAAAGTTCCCACCTGGAACAGAAATGGGGTGTATCTGCAAAACCTCTATAGAGTTATACTGGATAGCAACGATAGAATCGACCAAGCTGTCGCAGAGCTGAACAAAGACAAAAACGTGCTCTTCGCCGAGCTGGAAGCCATCAATAGGACCAAGATGGTGCCCAACGATCCCCTGCTTCCCCAACAATACGTCCATCCCCGCATCCTCAGCTTTGACGCCTGGGATTACACCACAGGCTCCTACGATGTGAAGGTCGCAATCACAGACTCCGGTGTGAAATGGAACCATCCAGACCTGCGCAACAACATCTGGATCAACCCCGCTGAAGCACCCGGAATGACCATCGACTGGGAAGCCGGCACCATCAGCGGTGGCGACAACCTGGACGCCGGCGAAGGTGGAGGCAAAAGAGACGACCTCCTCGGCTGGGACTTCTTTGACAATGACAACAACCCCATCCAACTCTTCCAAACCAACGACCACGGCACTCACGTGGCAGGTTGCGCAGGCGCAGTCGGCGGCAATGAAATCGGAGTGGTGGGCACCAGCCCCGTCGTCTCCCTCATCAGCTGCAAAGGCGCTCCCTCAAATTCACCTTCAACCGGCATTTCGCATGGATATGACCAGATCAAATATGCAGCCGAAATCGGCGCTGACATCATCAACGCCAGCTGGGGCGGTCCCGGTTCTGCCAACTACGCCAACACCATCGTAGAATACGCCACAGCCTTGGGTTCTCTGGTGGTGACTGCAGCCGGAAATGATAATGAGGAGCATAACAACAACTATCAAGACTATCCCGCAGATTGCACAAATGCTTTGTGCGTGGCATCAACCGGACAAAACGACATCAAATCCAGCTTCTCGGATTACGGAAACCCCATAGACATCTGCGCCCCGGGCGAAGGCATCCTTTCCACCATCATCAGAAACAACGGCTATGATGCCTACAGCGGCACCTCGATGGCCTCGCCAAACGTGGCAGGAGTCGCCGCACTCGTAAAATCCATGCACCCGCACCTCTCACCCACGCAACTTATGCAACGCCTGATGGAGACTTCGGATTATATCTACGATAAAAACCCCAACTATGTAAACCAGCTGGGCATGGGAAGAGTCAATGCTTTCGCAGCTGTGATGCATGATCTGATCCCCAATATCTCCGTCAACGATATCGCCGTTGAAGAACATGAAGGCGATGGAGACGGAGTGCCAAACCCCGGTGAAAGGATCCGCCTGAAAGTGGAGTTGAGCAACTATATGGACATGATGACCGGACTTTCCTGGCGCACTGCAGAAAACCTCCAAGCCACCCTGAGCACCAATCATCCGAGCATCAATGTCATCCAGAACAGCGCCACTTACGGCTCATTAACTGCCGGCTCGACCATGTGGAACATTTCCACACCCTTCATCTTTAAAACCGCCGCAAACCTGCCGTCCGAGCCAATTCCCTTTGAACTCACCCTCACCGCAAACGAAGGCTCAAACTACCCCTTCGAGCACACTATTCCCCTGGACATAAATCTTTCAACCTATCAAGCCGGATGGCCTGTCATCACCGGCGGCGCATCAAACTCCAGCCCCATCCTCTGGAATATAGACAGCGACCCCGATCCTGAAATAATCGTCAGCGACCACCAAGGCAACGTCCTCGCTCTCAAGAAAGACGGCAGAACCCAAGTTCCGGGCTTCCCCCTGAATCTGGGTGCAAATGTGATCGGCTCCATCGCCCTTACCCACTATGGCAACAACGGTGAGCTCGGCTTTGCCGCTTGCTTGCAAAACAACAACATCGTTTTCTTTAACTCCAGAGGACAGATCATCTTCAGCGAATCAGCGGGCAGCAACCTGCGCTCCGGCTGTGTTATCACTTCTTTGGACAAGGATAGCAACCATCAAATCATCGCCGTTACCCAATTTGGAAACGTGATAGTTCTGGATACCCAAGGGAATCCCAGGCCAAACTTCCCCGTAAGCGTGGGGGGAATGGTCCTGGCTCCTCCGGCAATCGCTGACCTCAACAACGACGGCCGCAACGAAATCATCGTGGCATCCATGACCGGACAAACCGGCCAACTCCACGCCCTCGACAGTCAAACTGGACAGAACATCAGCGGCTTCCCGGTCACATTGTCCGGCGGAACCCAAAACCCCATCACCATTGCAAACCTGGATTCCGACCCCTATCCCGAAATCATCATCACCACCAATAATGCCGGTAAAGTGTTGGCCATCAACCACGACGGAACCCTGCACTTCAGCAAGAACGTGGACGGAGCCATCAGGAGCGGAGCCGTGTTGGCAGACGTCAATTCCAGCGGCAGCCAGAAGATAGTAGTCGTCACAAACTCTGGCAAAGTATACTTCATCAATCCCGATGGAACCGATATGCCAAACACACCCGTAAACATCAACAGAACCGTGGAATGCACCCCCGTGGTTGCCAAATTTGACGGTGACAACTTCGCCGGCGTGATCTTTGGAGATTCAGACGGCCTGCTGCATAGCGTGAGAGCCGACGGCACTGAATCCCCAAACTTCCCCATCCCCATCGGCGGAAGCCTCAAAGTGAGTGCCGCTCTGGGTGATATTGACAATGACATCGACTTCGATATCGTCATCCCCACAGATAGCGGCATCGCCGTGATCGACATCAAACGCCCAGCACAAAGCTATGAATGGAAATGCTTTATGGGAACCTATAACCGCGCAGGAAACACCTACCAACCCACCAGTGAAGACGACCCCGTCCTGCCCTTATTCAACACCGCCCTCAATGGCAACTATCCAAACCCATTCAACCCCAGCACCACCATCAGCTTCAGCCTCGAAAATGAAGCACAGGTATCGCTGAACATCTACAACCAAAGAGGACAGAAAGTGTGTGAACTGCTCAACGATAAACTGCCCGCAGGAAACCATCACCTGACCTGGAACGGAACTGATAACAACGGGAACAGCGTTGGCAGCGGCGTCTATTATTATAGAATGCAAAGCGGAAAATACACATCAACACGCAAGATGGTTATGATGAAATAGCATCTTGCACATGAGATAAACTCTCTCCAACTCTCTCTCATAAAGAAGCTTGCGGACTGCGGTCTGCAAGCTTCACTTTTTTATGGCGGGAAAAATGGCTGTTTGAAGCAGGGATCCTTGCCTCTTCCTTACTGAGCCGCCCGGTGATTACCCGGAGCCTCCCGGGAAAAACCCGAGTATCTCCACGGCATCTCCCCGTGGGTGACTAAGGAAGAGGCATGACTTCACCTCAGCAGTTTGAGCAGCCAGGTGGTGATAAAATAGCATATCACCATGAGTGTTGCGGATATCCCAAAAGCGAGGTAGAAATTGACGTTGCGCCTCAGCAGCACGGGAAAGAGCACAAAGAACAGCAACGAAGGCAACACTAACCAAAATATATCCGTAGACAGCGCCGCAATCTGTTTTACATCCTTGGTCTCCAAATACATCCACAAGATGGCCAAAAAAGAAACCAGGGGCACGGAGGCAAAGATCGCCCCGGCCAAGCTGCTGCGCTTGGAGACTTCACTCACCAGCACGATCAGCGCCGCTGAAATGATTACCTTTAGCAGATAGTAAAGCATGTTAAACTCCTTTCCACGTGTTGGAAAAGCCCTTGTCCTCAACCCGGACAGAGCAGGGAGCATAGTCCGCGCAATGGCCTGCCCTGTCAAGCTCTTTCGGAGGTCTGGAAGGCTAAAATGGAGCTATAATTGACCGATTCGTATCGCTTGGTTACGAGATGTTATCGCTTGTTTGCCTTCAAGTGGGGTCGTCAGTGAATATCATGGAGGGATGTGTCAGCGAACTGGTAGTTGTGAGCTGTATTGCCAGAACTCGTTGAAATTGCCGGCATACCCCACCATCAAGAAACATGAGCCTCATTTCATATCCAGGCTTCAATCGAGGAGCACTCTTCGCCTGCCTTTCCGCCCCACTGTTAGGAATTACTTATCAAATCCTTATAATTTTCTAACCCGCCAACCGTATAACATTATACTAACGTACGTATAGGAGTTGTCTATGTTAAAGGCAGATTTGCACTGTCACTCGATTTATTCAGAGCATCCCGCCGAATGGTTTTTGCAAAAGCTGGGAGCTCGTGAATCATACACAGATCCTTTTTACATCTATGAGCGTGCCATCAAAAAGGGCATGGACCTGGTCTGCGTGACCGATCATAACAAGATAGATGGAGCACTGTTGCTCAAAGAAAAGCACCCCTCCAAAGTGATCATGGGCGTGGAAAGCACGACTTACTTTCCGGAAGACGGCTGCAAAATCCACATCCTGATCTACGGTCTCAACGAACAGCAGTTTGAGACGATCAACATCGTCCGCAAGGACATCTATGAACTGAGGGCTTACCTTCTGGAAACCGGGCTCGCACACAGTGTCGCCCACGCCTCCTATCCGGTGAACGGCAAGCTGAAGCAGTCGCACCTGGAAAAGCTGATCCTGCTGTTTGACGTCTTTGAGAGCGTCAACGGCGGCCGCAACGTGCTCAACAACCTGGGCTGGGAACATATTCTTGACCATCTGGACGCCGGTCTCATCGATACCCTCTATCAAAGACACCGCATTGAGCCCGCTTCCGACGACCCCTGGATCAAAGGCTACACTGGTGGCTCCGACGACCATGCCGGCATCTTTGTGGCCAACTCCTACACCCAAGCCCAGGCTGCCAATCAGGCAGAGTTTCTGGAGGCTATCCGAACCAAACAAAGCGAAGGAATCGGCAGACACAACAACTTTCACTCCCTGGCTTTCACCATTTACAAGGTTGCCTACGACTTTTCCAAACATCAGAGCGGCAAGAAGAAGGAAAACCCGCTCTTGACTTCGTTGAGCGATGCCCTGTTTGAAGACCGCAGCCTTGACCTGGGAAGCAAGCTCAGGATCAAGACCATCAAGGGGTTGGCTGATATACGCGGGGATGAACTCAAAAAGAATTTCGCCCATCTACTGAACACCCTCAACAACTCCCGCGACTTGGAAATGAACGACAAGCTGGACAAGGTGTATCTGCACATTTCCGATCTGGCGGATTCATATTTTAAAATCCTGCTGGATTCCCTTGAGGGAGACCTCCTGGACCTCAACCTCATCAAGCTCATCCGCAACTTCAGCATGTCGATTCCCGGCGTGTTTTTGATCCTGCCTTTCTTCACCTCCGTCCGGCATTTGAACAGCTCGCTGGGACTGCTGGCCAATTTCAAGGAAGAACATCAGATCCCGCAGCAAGAAAAGAGCCGTCGCACCCTCTGGTTTTCAGACACCATCAACGACCTCAACGGTGTGTCTGTGACCCTTAAACTAATGGGACACAAGGCGATCACTCATAGACGTGACCTCAAGATCGTGGCCTCCATACAGGACAGCGAGATCAGTTCCGAGATTCCGCCAAACCTCATGAATCTGCCGCATATGTATAGCTTTAAACTGCCCTATTACGAGAGCTATCAGATCACAGTGCCCTCCATCCTGAAAAGCGTGAAGATGATCGAGGAAAGCGCACCAGACCAGATCATCCTCTCCACTCCCGGGCCGGTGGGACTGATGGGACTGCTGATGGCCAAGCTTTTGAACGTGCATTGCGTCGGAATCTATCACACGGATTATCACGAGGAATCCAAGCCCATCGTCGATGATGAAGCCATCTCCAACATTATCCTCTCCTATGAAAAGTGGTTCTATTCGCAGATGGACGAGATTCGGGTACCCACGCGTGAATATGCCAAGATATTGGAGGAAAGAGACATCCGCGTCAAAGAGGTGAAATTGCTGCGCCGCGGCATCGAAGCGGATCATTTTATGCCCATGCAAGACCGCAAAAAGTATCTGAGAAGCGAGCTGAACATCCAAGACGGATTTACCCTGCTCTACGCGGGCCGCGTCTCCAGAGACAAATCACTCGATCTCCTCTGCGAGGTTTATCGGCGTCTGACCGAGATCAGGGAGGATATCAACCTGGTCGTGGCAGGCAACGGACCCTATCTCAGCGAGATGAGAGAGGAACTGAAGGATTATCCCAGAGCTCATTTCACGGGTGCGCTGAGCCGGAAAGAACTCCCAGGAGTCTATAACGGAGCAGACCTTTTCGTCTTCCCGAGCGTGACGGACACCTTCGGAATGGTCATCTTGGAATCACTGGCCTGCGGACTGCCCGCTCTGGTTTCCAACTACGGCGGCCCCAAAGAACTGGTGAGAAACAGTGTCGGAGCAGTTGTGCCAGACCAAGAGCCGGAAACCTGGATCAAAGGCATCTTGGAAATGATGGAACTGATGGAGAAAGATCCGGAATCCTACCAACAGATGCGCACCAAAGCCAGAACCTGCATCAAGGAAAATGCGGATTGGGACGGCGTCCTGGACGATCTGCTCGGCAAAGACAGCACTCTGCCGGAAGATGAAGTAGCACCACTCGTTGCTCAAACCGCTGAGATGACGCTGTAGCGGATTCAGCGCTTTCTGTCACTGAAGCCAAGTTTCGCTGCCAAAACCCTTAATATCAAGGTGAAGCGGCTCCCCCCGGTGTGGAACTGTGTGCCAGAGCCCGGCCAACCTTTAGACAAGAAACGGTCTTTCACATAGCTTCCAGTCCCGTTTTTACCCTGTGGGTGCGGCTTGCCAGCATATCAAGATGATGCGGAGGACAAAATTTAATCAGGATAATGCTGTCATATAGCTTGATCAGTTCTACTGTGCCTATGAATAGGACCAGTATAAACCGTCACTGAAAACTTCAAACTGCTATCTCTCGATCATTTTCGCATCGACAAAATCTACTTGACAGATAATTGCTTATCTGTGCACTATCGCCCTGCTGTGTGTTGGTGAGCACCACAAGGCATTTCTGCCCCTGCACCGGCACTCTGACCTCAACAATAAGGATTTGTCATGACAAATAATAAAGCACATGGGTGCGGTGGTTTTCTAGTGAAGCTGGATTGTATCAAAGTCACTAGGCTAAAACCTGCCAGGCATGCATACCGTTTGTAAATAAAGGAGATATGAAATGACAGAGTTTGATTTTCAAGGTCTACAGAAGTTTCTGAGACACGCTGACAATGATCAGTTGCCCAAATCAGAATATATGAAAACCAGCGGTTATCCAGACACATACAATGGACTGAAGGTAAAAGTGGGGTTTGGCAAGGGTAACATAGCTAGAGTTCCTTGGGTTGCTTTTCTTGGCTTTGAGCAGAAGATGACAAGGGGAATCTATCCTGTTTTCCTCTACTACAGAAAGCATAACACTCTAGTGCTTGCCTACGGGGTAAGTGCCTCGAAGACAGCTGACGTAAAATGGAATTTCGTGCAAACTCCACCTACGATAAAAGAATACTTCAAACAACAAAATTTAGATGAACCTGAAGTCTACAGGAACTCTTACGTTTATAAGGCTTATAAGATATTACCTAATGACAGCAACTATGGCTTGGATGAACAAGCTGTTTTTGATGATTTGGAGAAGATTACAAAGCAGTTCAAAGAGCGATTCAGCAACCAGACAAGTAATAATCCGAAACAACCCAAACCAAAAACGTCAAAGTATAACACCCTGTTCTCGATTATAAAAACCAAGCCCTTTGTCCTTCTAGCCGGGCTTTCCGGGACTGGTAAGACCCGCCTGGTCAAAGAACTGGCTTACATGTTTTGCCCAAAGGAACTTCAAAGCGATCAGTCCCCGGGGAACTACCAACTGATCAAGGTCAAGCCAAACTGGCACGATTCATCCGAACTGATCGGGTATGAATCCAGGATCAACAAGCCTCAATACATAATCACGGACTTCATCAGGTTCATCGTCAAAGCCTGGCATCATCCTGATGCCCCGTTTTTCTTGTGCCTGGACGAGATGAATCTGGCCCCGGTGGAGCAATACTTTGCTGAGTATCTCAGCATTCTCGAGACCAGGTTTTTGAAGGATGATGTGTTAAAGTCGGAACCCTTTATCTCTTCCTCCATCTTCAACAAGTATGAGGAAGATAAAGAGTTCTGGAAAGAGTTGCAAGTGAAAAAAGACGGTCTAAAACGGCAGTTCAAAGCCGATGGCTTGACCATGCCCAGAAACCTCATCGTAATGGGGACAGTGAATATGGACGAGACCACTTATTCCTTCAGTCGGAAGGTCTTGGACAGGGCAATGTCACTTGAAATCGACGATATTGACTTATCCCTCGGTCTGGACGATACCGCCGATATTTGGGAATATCCAGAAACACCATATGATGCTGATCTGGCAATACCTCAATATACGCACGGATATCATGTCGCTGACAAGTTAGGTAACCTAAAGGACGAGATCATAGAATATCTGAAAGAAGTTAATGAGAAGCTGGAAAACACCCCATTTAAAGTGGCTTACCGGGTGAGGGATGAATTTCTGCTCTTTGCTTACAATTACAGATTGCAGAATCCTGATGCCGAGCTCAAAGCTATCTTAGACGAGATGACACTGATCAAGATCCTGCCCAGGATTGAGGGTGACGATGATAAAACTGATGTCTTGGACGGCCTTATAAAGGTTTTTGGACAACATAACCTTGATAAGTCCATGGCAAAAGCAGAACTCATGAACGATCTAAGAAAAGCTAACCACTACACTTCATTCTGGACATAAGCACATCCATGATAGTCCTCAAGTTGCAAACAACTGAATTTACCCTCTGCATATACGCGAAAAGATTTAATGAGACATATAAAGCCGCGAAGAAGAGAAACGAGGGACTCCGCAACGCGACAACTTATTCCGTTGATGGCGCGGACATAATGGAATTTGAGCTTTGTAACCCTGTGTCAGAGCAGTTGGAAATAACAGAGCTGGGTGCCAAAGTACACCCAGTCTTTTTTGAAAACACGGAGTATACATTTGACCTAACATTCACGAATCTCTTAGACTTAGACAGGGTGCCCATCCTGAGGACATCCCACTCCAAGCTATATCAGATGGAAAAGAGATTCGACCGGTCCAATGATTATTTGCCAGTATCGATCAATTATGGAAACGAGATCGGCAACACACTGCTGTGCATCGATTATTGCGTTGATGGTAAGAACAGGCGGGTCTTGCTGGGTTATGAGGTTTTCCCCCGCAAGATGGATTACAAAAGTGACTATCTGGCAATCGTTAAGGATATCAACGATGAATATACTGGACTAGTGCTCTCCTATCTAAAAAAGACTTTTCATGGCTTAAGCACAGGAAGCGAACTGAACAATCCGATTGTTTGGTGGCAGACTTTCAGGGACCTATTCGACGAGCTGATTAAGTATGCTACTATGATCATTGATCATCCCTATAGAAAGTTATCTAAAGATCACCAATATCTCAAGCTGGACAGGATCAAGAAAGTAGATCCTTTGCTGGAAGAGGAGATAGCCAGATACAGGCATATCCCAAACAAGTATTACTACATTGAAAACAAGGTCCGGTCTCTGGACAATTCTGAAAACCGCTTTCTCAAGTACATTGTCTTCTTCATATATAAGAATTATCTAAGGATAAGTGCCATGATTCTTGCCAACTATGGCAGTAACTTATCCGACGAAACTAAGAGAGAGATAGAAGAAAGGAAACTGAAGCTAAAGAAGCTAAAACAGCATCATTTCTTTACCCAAATAGGAAAACCTACCATTCTCAAACAGGAGTCATTGGTAATGCACAAAGCAAGCGGCTATTCTCAGGTCTTCCGGGCTTGGATCATCCTGGAAAAGGGGATTGACTTTTTGAATGGGTTGAAGAAGATAGAACTCAAGAACATCGACGAACTTTATCAGCTTTGGTGCTTTGTGAAGCTGAAACAAATGATCGGTAGCCTGCTTCCTGAGGATAAGGTGGAGCAACGCTTTGAGCCCCCCATCAATAAAAGGCCCTTCTTCTTTGAGAGCGGTTTACAGAAAAGGGTGGTCTTTAAATGGGCAAACTCAGATGAGGTGGAAATCATCCACGAATTTCGTTACAGGCAAAATCAGGCGGGGAACAGGACATATACCCTGGAGCAGAAACCTGACATTGTCCTCAAGATAACCAAAAACGACTTGAAAGACAAATATACCTTCACCTACCTTTTCGATGCCAAATACAGGATCGAAGAAGCAGGAGATACGATTGACAAACCTCCCGAGGATGCAATCAACCAAATGCATCGCTACCGGGATGCTATCTATTATGAAAACAAGGTTACTAAGAAGCCGGAAAAAGAAGTCATCGGGGGATACATCCTCTTCCCCGGATCAGTCGGAGCGGAGGAGTTCAAAAAATGCAATTACTTTGCATCGATTGGCAAGATCAATATTGGTGCCTTTCCTTTCAAACCAAACAATGACGAGATAGAATTCATCCTCTCAGCACATTTGAAAAGCTTACTAGAGGCATCAACCGAGGATATCCTAAACGGGCTCATCCCCCACAAGGACCTGCACTACGAGCAACCGAATCCTCAGGCCCTGATCGGGATAGTATCCTCACCGCAGCAGATCGAATACTTTTCCCAAGCCCAAGCAGTTCTTTACCATACCGGATCGGCAAAGCCTTCCAAGTTTGGATACTCGGAGCTGAAGTACTTTGTGCCCTATATAGCCCAAAAAGGAATTAGGGAGTATTATGAAATACTGGACTACGAGCTGGTCAAAAGAGACGAGATCTTCCCTACGGACCATCCTTTGTATAAAGCGAATGACCAATCAGAAAGATTGGTCCTCACATTGGGTAACCGACACTTGATCAAAGGTGATGCCTACTACAAGCTGGAAGATCCGATCAGAGTGTATAAGTATACGACACTTTACAACCTCAGGAATCCTGTGGGAAGTAAGATAAAGGTAATTAAGGCTGCAACGTAACTCTTGATTACTGAGTAGATACGCTAATCAACTCATCTCCAATTTCAGTGGATCTTTCAAAGACAAAGTAGCAATGGGGCAACATACCTAAGTCAACGGTCCACAAAACCATGGCTCGAGTGCAACAAGAGTGGGTGGAAGTTCTTTAACTCTATCATTGATCAGGATGTTGCATGAGATCTGCTTAAAGAACCACAGTTTTCCCTTCGGAAATCAGAGCCAAACACCTACTAAAAAGGCAGGAGCTTATCTCCTACAAAAACATTAGGAGTTAATCTCAGAGATTCGGAACCCGATAAACCGGGGTAAAAAATCAACTATTGCTCTCAGGATAGAACAAGGTTAAGCAAAACCCGCTTTTTTGATACCCCTCAAATGCCCATTCCATGCGGGCTCCCAACTCCTTCCCTGCTGCCCTCCTGCTCCTCTAACAAGCAAGCAGTAGGAAAGCAGTAAGTTAGGAGGCAGAGCCAAGAGGGGGTGGAGGGGATGTCAGGCAGGTGGGTAGCACAGGCGAAAAGTCAACCTTTGCGCTTTCTTCCGATTGTGGCAAATAAAATAGGGGCGAGTTTTGGCAGGAATCAGGCACCGAAAAACCAAAAACAGTCCGGTCTTTGGGCATGGATCAGTTTTGAGAAATCAGTGTGCTTCAAACCAGTTTTTGCCGACGTCGATGTCGGTTTTCAACTGGATAATCTCTCTATATTGATCTGGCAGAGCATCTTCCATGGCTTTGCGGATCAGTGCGCTGGCCTGCTCGACCACAGATTCCTCCACGTCAAAGACCAGCTCGTCATGCACCTGCAGGATCATCTTGATCTGCGGGTTATCCTTGATCTGACTGTCAATCTCCAACATGGCGATCTTGATCAGATCGGCGGCGGTGCCTTGGATGGGCATGTTTACAGCCACGCGCTCTGCTTCACTCTTGAGCCCCTGATTGGAGCT
Organism: Candidatus Cloacimonadota bacterium; assembly: GCA_029781115.1. Lineage (GTDB taxonomy): Bacteria > Cloacimonadota > Cloacimonadia > Cloacimonadales > Cloacimonadaceae > UBA3900. The sequence goes on along the minus strand of JAKOXG010000002.1, from coordinate 59,462 downwards.
GGTGATATTGGGCAGGTACAGCTTGCGGCCAAAGAGGGTGCTGCAAAAGTGATGTTGTCTGGCGCTCTGCACGCTGCTGTTGATGTAGGACTGGATGGTTGGGAAGCGCTCAAAGTAATTGTCTATCATCTCTTTGGCTTCATTTCGGGTGATGCTGAGCTCACGGGAGAGCTTGACCTGTCCCATGCCGTAAAGGATGCCAAAGTTGATGGTTTTGGCTTCACGCCTCTGGTCTGGGCTCACGTCTTCCACGGGTGTATTGTAGATGATGGCAGCAGTTTGCCTGTGGATGTCCAGGTTTTGCGCAAAGGCCTTGAGCAGGGTTTCATCCCGTGAAAAGAGCGCCAGCAGCCTCAGCTCAATCTGTGAATAGTCTGCGGCCAAGATCACTCTATCGGGTGCGGAGGGCACAAAAGCTTTGCGGATTTCGCGTCCCAGCTCGGTCCTCACGGGGATGTTCTGCAGATTGGGGTTAGAGCTGGACAGCCTGCCGGTGGAAGTAACGGTTTGGTTGAAATTGGAGTGAATCTTGTTTGTCTGCTCATTTATCAGTGCGGGTAGTGCAGCCACGTAGGTGCTGTCCAGCTTGTTCAACATCCTGTATTCGAGCAGATCTTTGGCGATCTCGTGATCGACCGCCAGCTCTTCCAGCACGCTGCTGTCCGTGGAAAAGCCGCTCTTGGTCTTCTTCTTGGCGGGCAAGCCCTTTTCTTCAAAGAGCACCTTGGCCAATTGCTGCGTGGAATTGATGTTAAACTGATAGCCCGCATAGTCATAGATGCGGTCGGTGAGCTCGCTGAGCCGGTTGTTGATGCTCTTGGAGAGCTCCTTCAGCATCGCCGTATCCAGGCACACGCCGTTCATCTCCATGCGCGCCAGGGTCTTGATCAACGGCAGCTCGATCCGGTTGTAGAGCTTGTCCAGTGAGGCAAACTGCAATCTGCGCCGGTAGATGGGAGCCAGCTGGAGTGTAGCCCAAGCATCTTCTGCCGCATACACATAGGCCTTTTGGATGTCTGCCTGATCAAAGGTGATGGCGTTCTTGCCGCTGCCGATGATCTCCTTGATGTCTATCATCTGGTGATTCAGCTCTTTCTGTGCACATTTATCCAGGGAATAGCTGGCAGTTCCGGCATCCAAAACATAGGCGGCCAACATGGTGTCAAAGATGGGGTTATCCACCGTCCAGCCATGCCTTTTGAGCACGATGAGGTCATATTTGAGGTTGTGGCCGATGAGCAGCTTACCTTTCAGCGCCGACTGGAGGCTGGTCAGCGTTTCTGCCAGAGGAAGGTTGTCGTGAAACTGATGCGCCAGAGGCAGATACCAAGCCTCGTTTTGCTTGTAAGCCAAGGAGATGCCCACCAGATTTGCCAGTATGGAATCCACGTTATCCGTCTCTGTATCCAGGGCTATTTCTTCACAGCTGCTGATCTCTGCCAGGATGGTATTGAGGTCTTTTGCAGTAGCCATTTTGGCGGTAAACTTCGGTGCATCGGGCTCCGGGGGCGCTTCATCTGCAAAAATGTCACCTTGGATGGTGGCTTCAGGTTCTTGAGGAGTGGCTATGCGGGCTTGAATCCTGCGCTTGAGCGTGAAGAGCTCATAGTGATCCAGGAAAGCCATTGCCTTCTTAAGAGCCTGTATATCAAAGAGCTGCGGCGGCTCAGATTCTATGGGCACATCCCTCACGATGGTCGCCAATTGATGGGAGAGCTTGGCGGCTTCTTGTTGCCCTTCCAGCCTTTTGCGGTATTTGGGTGGCACTGCATCCAGATTGTTGTAGATATCTTCCACGCTTTCAAAGCTGTTCAGCAGCTCCACTGCACTCTTGGGGCCAATTCCCTTCACGCCGGGGATATTGTCGGAAGCGTCTCCCGTCAGAGCCAAATAGTCGATGAATTGATCTGCCCTCACGCCGTATCTCTCAAATATGCCAGCCTCGTCATAGCTCTGATCTTTGCCGGGATCCCAGATGCTCACGTCTTTGTCCACCAGTTGCGAATAGTCCTTGTCCGCCGTCACCATCACCACCTGATAGTCCTGTTTATACCTCTCTGCGAGGGTGGCCAAAACGTCGTCTGCCTCATAACCATCCAGGGAAATATCTTCCAACCCAATGAGCTGAAAGAACTCCTTTACCGGCTCCACTTGCGTGACCAGATCATCCGGCATGGGCGGACGCGTAGCCTTGTAATCCTCGCTCAATTCGTGCCTGAAGGTGGGGGCTTTGCGATCGAAGCTGATCATGATATACTCGGCTTCTTTGAGCTCAAGCAGTCTCAGGAAGCTGTTGATTACGCCAAAGATGGCGCTGGTGTGCTGTCCCTTGGAATTAACTAAAGGTTTGGCAATAAAGGCGTAATAGGAACGGTAAAGCAGTGCCGTCCCATCGATCAAATACAGCGTGGGTTTCATCTTCTCTCCAGTATGAGTCTTGGTTATTTTACCAGCAGCATGCGCTTGGTGAGGCTACCTTCCGAGGTTTGCAGGCGGTAAAAATACATGCCGGAAGCCAGGGGACGTCCTGAGGCATCCTTGCCATCAAACACCAGGGAATGCGTGCCTGCATCCAGATTGGACGCCAGCAAGGTATTCACCAATTGGCCTTTGAGGTTATAGACGCTCAGGTTCACTTTATCCCTCTTGGCCAGGCTGAAACTGATGGTGGTGCTGGGGTTGAAGGGATTGGGGTAATTTTGTGCCAGAGTGGTCTTTACCGGCGGGATGGTTGGATCATCGCCTGATACATAACCGGTGGAGCTCACGCTGCCTTGACGCAGCAGGCTGCCTCTGTATACCGTCCAGGGCATTTTGGCGGTGGTGGGTATCCTCAGACTGATCACCACCACTCCGGTGGAATAGCCGCACACCAGCTTCATCAGGCCATCGCCATCAAGGTCTACCAAGGTGGCGGGTGTGTTGCCGCTATATATGGTATGGAAGGGGAAGCCGGGCATCAAATTGCCGTGTCTGTCATAGGCAAACACGCTGCTCATGTAGTTTTGGAGCAGGATGTCCGGATAGTTGTCTCCGGTGAGGTCTGCGATCAGGGGTGGCGAAGTGAAGCTGCCTCCCACGTTCACTGGATAGCCGCTGAGGTAGTTGCCCGCCTGATCCATCAGATGCAGCCAGCCATTGATGGTGGTGAATATCAGTTCGGTGGCTCCATCACGGTTCAAATCAGCGGCCACAGCTCCGATATTGCAGCTCGAGCCCAGTTGCTTGCTGAAGACGATCTCTCCATTGGGTTCAACCAAAACCATATTGTTGCCGGCACCTACGGCGATACGATTGTTTTCCAATACCAGGGGAGCGCCCTTGGCTGAGCCTCCCAAATTCACGGGGAAGCCGGCGCGTGGATTGCCCTGATAGTCTATGACGTGGAGTTTACCCTGCATGGTGGCCACAATGATGCTGAAATAGCCGTCTCCATCCAGGTCAGCGGCGGCGATTTCGGAGGCATTGGGCGATTCCAGTTGTACCGGGAAGCCCGGCAGCAGGCTGCCATCGCCTTTTATGGCATACACTTTGCCATTGAGAGCTGTGCAGATGGTCTCGTAGCTGCCGTCTGCATTCAGGTCGGCTAAAACGGGTGTGAAGAGGAAGGACGATGCGGTCTCGAAATTGAAGATGATCTCGCCCTCAAGGGTGCAGGCTACCAGCTCTCCGGCACGGCCGGCAAACACCAGATCAGGTGTTCCGTCACCATCCACGTCTCCCAAGGCGCTGCTGCGCATCAGGTTGTGCTGCTCGTTAAAGTCAAATCCACCAAATTGCTGGGCATCATTCTGCAAGAAATACACGTCGCCATAGACGTCCTGATAGAGTATTTCCAGCTCCTCATCATCATTAAAATCATAGACTATGGGCGAGCTGGCGGTGTTGTGCATGCAATCCCAGGGGAAACGGTTGTCTATCAGAGTCACATCAAAACTGGCGGGAAAGCTGCGCACACCAACGCTTTCCTGCGTGAGGATATGTTTGCCATCGACCAGCACACGGAGGTGAAACTCACCATAGGGCAAGTTTTTGGGCAGTTGAAAGCTGATGTAAAGGTCTTCATGGGAGGTCTCTCCAGCAGCCAGGGAATTGATGATAAAGTTGTTATTCACCATCTCGGTTCCCTCGGGAAGTCCCTCCAGGGTGACGGTTACGTCCGTGGCAATGTCCCAATTCTCTGCGTTTTTGATAGTTGGGTAAAAGCGGATGATCTCGCCGGGGTTGATGCTGCCGTCGTCGTCACCTTCGACATCTGAGAAGTAATAGCTTTCCAGGCTGAGCTTTGGCATGAAGGGATCAGCTTGTTTAACCGCAATGGACGGGTCACCAAAGAGCACCATCTGATAGTAGCACCAGCGCATTACATCGGATTGCATGGAGGCATGCAGGTTGTGGACTCTGCTATAGGTGAGCGCTTCGCCCAGCGTGGTGTCATCGTCTTGGTAGAGGCCGATAAAATACTCACGGTCAAAGTATTGGGATGCGCCATCAGTGTTGCCCGGAGAATACCAGCCGTAGCGTGTGTTGCCGATGAAGGCAAACAAGCCTCCAGCGGCAGTTACAAAGTGTTCGCCCACGCTCTCGCCATCGGCATTGGCGCCACTTGTCCTTTGGTCGAAGGCGGCTGGATAGCAGCCCTGAGAGTAAAGGAAGCCATATTCGGTGTTCTCAAAGCGACTGATGCTGCCACTTCCCTGACCCATCAGGATGTTTTCGTTGGCATGTCCCATGTGGTTCATCACGTTTGCACCGCTGTTGATCGCTGCCCACACGGTGGTGCTGCTGTAGGTGCCGTCTCGTTGATACTGGGTATGCATCTCATAGTCGTCTGGGATGAGGAGCTTTACTTCATCCTTGTAATCTCCACCCCAAGTGAGCGGGTTGTTGTTCAGGTTTTCGCCAAACATGATGCTGATGTTGTTGCTATAGGTGTCGTTATCCGTATAATACATGGTTTTGCGGAACATATTGGCAAATTCGGCTTGCGTCTCCGCAGGGAAGCGGCCGATGTGCACTTCCGGCAACATGTCTACATTATCCGTGGGTTCTCCATAGATTTCGTTTTGATTGGCGTTCCAGTCGCCATCCAGATTGCTGAAATAGATGTCTGTCGGCATGCGGAAATCCACCGTATATCCCACTCGTCCAAAGGCTCCCCGCTCCGGAACCAGCTCGTCGTCTCCTCCCAGGATCACATATTCCAGCGGCGTGGGGGTGTTTACCCAGCTCTGGTATGCATCCTGGATAAAGGCTCTGACCTTGGCGGCGTTATCTTCTCCCGTGTAGGTGCTGTAGATTTCATTGGTGGTGTAGATGGCTGTGCTGATGCCTTTTGCGTTTCTCCAGGCCACATAGTCGTTCCACCATTCTGCGGCAGAGCTGGAGGTGATCACGATCATGCTTTTGGGCTGGGAAAGGTCTATCAATCTGCTTTTGGGACTGTGAGTGCGCCAAGCTGAACTTTGGCTGTAGCTGCTGATGTTTTCAGGGTTTACGATGATCTGCTTCAGCTCGCTGATAGCCTTGGCGTCACTGCGCAACATATTGGCCTGCCGGCTCTTAAGCGCCTCGCTATGGCTGCCTTCGACAGTGATGGAAATATCTGTGTAGGTGAGCAGCTCTTTGCTGACGGGGTTGTATTTGTAGGGGTAGACGTTGAGGACGGCGATGCGGTAGCCACGCTGCATCTGCGTGCCCAAGTAGTCATAATCCTTAGCTGGCCAGAAGCTGTTGCTTTCGTAGACGTCCTTGTTAGGCTCCGTCATATCTATACTGGCCAGAGAGATAGGCTGTTGCATCCTGGCCATGGGGATTTCCATGCGGCTGTGGGTTTGCACGGGACTGCCGAGCTGCACTTGCACATCCACCAAGTCCATGCCAAAAGGCAGCAGTATATTTACGGGGTAATAGGCCAACATGGGCTCACCGGCTTTGATGAGCACACTTTTATTTTGCTGTTGCAGAGCATAATCCGGGGCTACCAGGTCGATCTGAAATGCAGCCAGGCAGACGCCCATCAACAGCATTAAAGCGATAAGAGAGAGAGTTTTAACTTTCATTGTTCTTCCTATATAGATGAGGCTATGCAATATGACATGCAAGAATGATACCTATTAAGCAGAAAAGTGCTGAAGTCAAGGAAAATCTCAGCGAGCGGACTCCAGATTCTGCAAAGTCTCAAGTGGCGGTTCTCTATATTCGTCCTCATAACCTAAGGTATTATCACAAACTTGAAGGGCTTTAAGTCCTGTCTATTGCGGGCTTTGGCGAGATACACGCCTGCGGGCAGCTTTTCGCCTTTATCGTTGCGCAGGTCCCACTTGATGCTATTGTCAGCGTCAAAGCTCAGAGCCTTAACCTTCTGCCCCCTGATGTTGAAGATATCCAGCTTCACCTGCTCTTGGAGTGAGTGTTTGATAGAGATCATGTGATTCAAGTATACCGGGTTAGGGTAGACGGTAAAGGCGTTCACTGCCGGGGTTGCCACTTCATCATCATTGGGCACAGAGTAATGCACATTAAAGCCAAAAATGTTCTGTTTGCTCACAAATGTCAGCCAGCCGGTGCGTGAGAACACCTTGCTGTGATGATAGCGCAATTCACCGTCGTAGGGGCTGCTGAAGCTAAAGCTGTGGTTTGTGGGGAAATCCAGGGGACAAAGGATGTTGATGTCGATCTGATCCAACTGGCGAGCGGTGATGGCTAACAGATTGTTCCCCACGTCGTTAAGATGCGTTTTATTGGGGCTGATGACGTATTGACCAATCACTTGGTGATCGTCTCCATAAATGCCGTCTGTGAACTCAATGGCAGAGTAATCTTCATACAATTCGTTCACGCCCCAATAGGCTCTGACAAGGTAGCCATCTCCAAACTCCTTAAACTGGTAGGAGGGTCTTGAGTTTACACTGAAAGCCGAAGCATCAGGGTGGATGTGGCAGTGCAGCGAGTCCGCCGTGGGAAAGTGGCATTCGAGGATCAGCTCATCGTAATCATAGCCGGGTATGGTGAGGTAAAACCTGTCGTTTACCATCGTGTAATCTTTGCTCCAGGAAGGATCAAAGCAGGTAAAGCTATCAAACCTTGGGTCTGTGAGTGCGGTTGTGGCTACCTGCGTGCCGGTGGAATCAAAGACGACAAAGGTGTGCGTAAGGTCCTCATAACCAGAGAAATAGGTGAGCAAAAAGTGCCCATCCGGGATGGCAATGGTCTTTTTGAAGCCTGCGCTGCTGGGATAGCTGTCACCGTCGAGGATGGTAGATTGGCTGCCATCATCCAAGTTGTAGCAAATCATATGGTTTGCCAGAGCGACAGCCAGGGTGTTTTCACCCACGATGTCCGCATGATGCTGAGCATCAAAGCCTGCCACCAGATTCAGCTCATCTATCACCCGATATTCCATGTCATCATCGGCAAAACTGAACACCACCAGCCCTGTAGGAGTCCCAATCCAGGGGTATTGATACACGGCATAGAGCCTGCCAAACCGGTCTGCAGTGATCGATCTTTGAGGCAGTCCATCCAGTCCCGTGATCACAGCCAGTTCCATAACATCCGTAAACATGCCGCTACGCGCAAGATACCTGAAATCCGTGACGGCGATACTGCCTTCGCTGAGGGTGAAGTCCAAAAACCGTAAATCACCGTTGGGAAGCATGATCACGTCATCATAGCTGTGAGGGATGGGCACAGAATCACTCATGATCACCGAAATGACCGGCTGCTGAGCGAACAGCACCAAGCCAAACATGCAAAAGGCAAGCGTGATGGCGATGCGTGTTAAAACTGACTTTTTCATCTATACTCCTTGTTCATCAGATGAACTGAATCTATTTAATCCTGATCTGAAGCCACTTTGTGACCCAGACCACGTTTTAAACATTGACTTATCTATATCCCACGTTGGAAACGTTTTCAATAGCCTACAGGTGGTCTGGACATGGTTTTGTGGCTTAAGCTATTTGTCAAATACTATTTTAGGCTGAGATAGCGACAGCTTTTTGAGATACTACTCCATTTCACCTTGATGTGGTGAAACTTCAACGCTCTGCTTTTGCCACAGAGCGGCGTAAACTCCTTCATTGCTTAGTAGTTCGTGATGTTTGCCAGCCTCAATGATGGAGCCGTTTTGCATCACGAAGATGGTGTCTGCCGAGGTAATGGTTGCCAGTCTGTGAGCGATGATGATAGCTGTTTTTCCTTTCACTGCCTCAAAGACCGCGCCCATCACACTGGCTTCGGTTTTGAAATCCAGGTTGCCGGACATCTCATCTGCAATGATGCATTCTGCATTCGACAGTATGGCTCTGGCTATGGCCAGCCTCTGTTTCTCGCCGCCTGAGAGATTGGTTCCCAACTCATTGATTGAGGTCTCAAGACCATTGGGCAAGGAGTCGATAAAGCTCTCCAACCTCAGAGCTCTCAACATATTGTCTATCCGCTCAGCGTCAGGATCATCAGTTCCATAGACCAGGTTTTCGTAGATCGTTCCCGGCAGCAAGTAGCAATCTTGAGGGATGTAGCCAAATAGCCGCCTGAGTGAGTCTAAGGAAACATCATTGATGGGATGTCCGTTGACGAATATCTCACCAGATTCTGCCTCAAAGAAACCTAAGATCAGCTTGGCAAGCGTCGATTTTCCCGCACTCCCTCCCCATTATACTGAGGATCACATCTGCGAGCATGAGGTTGCAAACCTCCTCAGCTATCATGAAATACTGGCAGAAGCCTTGAAGCAGTGCAGGGATAAGTTCCTGCTATCCCACAACAACAACGATCCTTACATCAAATGGCTACACAGAGGATGTGTGGTCTGGGAAGTCGAGACACAGCACCTCTCTGCTGGAGCTTTCCCAGACTGAAATTGAGCTGCTGATAAGAAACTATTGAGTGCCTGTTCTAGTCTTTAAGCATCATTTCGTAAAATTTCTTCCAAGGTATCTTACCGGATTTCTTGATAATTCTACGACCTTCTTTGACCACTACCTCAACGGAACCTCTGGAAAACCTTGTTTCACCAATCTTTTCTCCGTCATAGTGGCAACTAATAACGTACACTCCATTTCCAATCTCTTGACGCGGAGCTTTAATTGTAGTCTCATGTTTGCGATCTCTGGTCATGAGTTCCTCCATTTAATATTTAGTCCAAACTTATTTAGACCCTGGATACTGTCAATCTAAAAATTGCTTGATCTGACTCACTTCAGAAAGAAGCCTCTATTATTTCCAAATAAGTGCCCCCTTATGCCACTTATATTGCTTGCAGAAACCAGAGCTATGCGCAAATATTGACTTTGGGCAGTGGTTGACCGCCCTCCAAAAGCTGCCTTTGCCCCCACTTGGCTCCTGCTCCTAACTTACTGCTTTCTTACTCCTTAGTCGCTCGAGGAGCAGGAGAGCAGCAGGGAAGGAGTTGGGAGTCCGCATGAAATGGGCATTTGAGAGGGGTCGAAAGAGTCGGTTTTGCTTTATCAGGTTATATGTGGAGGTTAAATATTGATTTTGACTTGGCTTTTTCAGGAGGAGGAAGCCAGTGATGAATACCTACCAATTTGGTAGGTGATTAGGTGACAGATTTGAGGTGCTGCGCACTTCACGGAGGTTAGTGTGTTTTTTCGGGGAGCGAGGGTATGCGAAACAGCGGCGGTTCAGCGACCGCCCGTACAAGGTCGGTCCGGCGACCGACCCTACAATTGCTGGGTGTTTTATTGTGAGGCAAGCAGTTCTTTCAAAATAGCGATAGCATGCGCTTTTGCTCCCGAGCCATTTTCAGCCACGGGACCCACGCAGGAGGGGCAGCCCTCTTCACAGGGGCATCTTTCCACCAAGTTTAGGGCGTCTTTGAGGATGGTGTCCTGCAGGTCGTAGAGGCGGCGGGCCAGGCCAATGCCGCCGGCAGTGGTATCGTAGATGGCGATCATGGGGTTGAGCTCTGTATGTGAGGAGCGTTCCTGGAAGATGACATCGAGGTCGCGGCGATCGCACATCACATAAAAAGGAGACAGGTTGACGATCAAGTGAGCCAAGCCTGCCAGCCCGCTTTGGATCTTCACCTGCTGTTCTGCAAGTCTATGGCAGCGTGGGCATAAGGTGATCAGGTTGTCCGGCTGGTTTGCCTCTTGGGCATTTGCGAAGGTTCTGAATGGTTTAATGTGATGCACGGCAAAGCTTTCCTGATTTTGGCTTGCGCCGCAATGTTGACACTGGAATCTGTCCCGTTCCTTGATCTGTTGTGAAATCTTGGGCCAGTCTGTGCCATAGTCGTTATCGTAATTTCGCCAAAGCCCCATTTCCTGCACCTTATGCACCACTTGGGCGGGGATGCTGAACCACCACGCTTGAGTGTGCAGGATGGAGGGCGGCAGGTTCAAATCTTCGCAGCCCAAGAGCTCCATGGTGATGTATCTCAGTCGTTTATAGGCGGTTACAACGCTGGTGACTTTGACGTTGCCAAAGTATTTCTTGGTCTTTTCCGTGGTGCTGGCTCGCAAGACGCTGAGGATGTCCATGTCAGATGACTGGATAGCTTGGGTGTAATAGTTTGCATCTGTGGGACTTACCTTCACAACTCCCGCTTCGGGGTCGAGGCTGTTTACCAAGTAGCTGTCGCCCTGATCGAGGTAGATGGCACCGGGGTGGGTCATCCAGTTTGCGCTGGCGATATCCACCGTGCCGATCATCTCCTCAGCGTGCATGATGCTGAGATTGTGACCGATATTGCGCAAGGACACCTCGCCGGCGGGGTAGGCGTCCAGTTTGCCGATCCAGCGGTCTTGATACTTGCGGATGCGGCCATCTTGCTCAAGGAGAATGAGATGGGGCAATATGTGTTCGGGGCCCAAGCTGCCAAAGCCCTCATCTTCGTGCAGGGAAAGCTCTTGAACAGCGCAATGCAACTGCGCTTTGAGGATTTCCGAGTGGTCGGGATCGATGAGAGCCTGCTCGGGATTGTTGTCAAAAAGATAGCCGGGATGCTGGCAGATGTATTGATCCAAGGGATTTGAGGAGGCTACCAGGATGCAGAGTGATTTCTTGCCTTTGCGTCCCGCTCGGCCGGCCTGCTGACGTGTGGCGGAAATGGTACCAGGATAACCGTTTATAAATACGGCATCCAGACCTCCGATGTCTATGCCCAATTCCAGTGCGTTGGTGCTGATCACCAGCGAGAGCTTGCCCTCGCGCAAGTCCTGTTCTATCTTTCTGCGCTCTGCGGGCAAATAGCCGCTGCGGTAGCTGCTCGCCTTGTCTCTGAAGGCCGGATTGTCGGTCAGATAGCGGTAGAGCATCTCCACACTGCGGCGGCTGGAGCTGAAGAGCAAGGCCTGTCCGCCGGTATTGATCCACCTTTTGGCGATTTTGATGCTTTCCACCATGCTGCTGCGGCGGATGCCCAAAGCTTTGTTGACCACGGGCGGGTTGAAGATGCAAAAGAGCTGTTCGCCGCGGGGTGAAGCGTCTTTATCGATCAGCTTTACCGGTGCTTCCACGATGCTGGAAGCCAGTTCCAAGGCATTGGACACCGTGGCTGAAGTGCAGATGAATTGCGGCGAGGATCCGTAGAGGTCGCAGATGCGTTTCAATCTGCGGATCACGTTGGCAAAATGCGAGCCGAAAACGCCGCGGTAGATGTGCACTTCGTCGATGACCACATGCGTGAGACCGGCGAAAAAGCTGCTCCAGAGGCTGTGATTGGTCAAGATGCCGGCGTGCAACATATCCGGATTGGAAAAGATGCTGCGGGCTTTGGCTCTGATCTGGCTGCGGGCGTTGGCGGGTGTGTCTCCATCGTAAGTGGCGCAGCTGAGTTTGGCAAAATCACGTGAATCACGGCTGAGTTCAAAGAGGAAGTTGTGCAGTTTGTGCTGTTGGTCGCGTGCCAAGGCCTTGGTGGGGAAAAGCAGCAGGGCTCTGGCTTTGGGGTTGGTGATCTGGCTTTGGATGATGGGAACCTGATAGCAAAGGCTTTTGCCACTGGCTACCTGAGTGCTGATCACCAGATGCTTGCCTGCCAAACTGGCTTGGATGGCCTCCGCTTGATGCTCGTAGGGCTGCTCTATACCCAAAGAACGCAGGCTCTGGAGCAAGGCGGGAGCCAAGCCTTCCGGCCAAGCGGCGAAGCCGGCTTCACGCGGCTCAAGCTTTTGCTGCGCAACGATGTTTTTGCCAAGCTGATCATCGCTAAAGAGATGATAGATAAAGTCTTTTGGTGGCATGGGAAGCTTATTTGCAGATCACTAACTTGGCTGTGAGACAAAGATTTGCCTGCTTGACCTGCACGATATAGATGCCGTTTGCCAGCTTGGGATGCCGGTTTTTGCTGCCCTCTTGTTGCGTGCTCCGGTGGATTTTGCGCCCCTTGATGTCGTAGATAGTCAGTTCATAGCGCCCTTTGATCCCTTGGATGCTGAATTCACCGGTGCTGGGGTTGGGTGAGACACGGAGCCGTGCTGCGGGCGTAAGTTCGTCACAGTTGCCCACATAGCCACCCGTGCCCTTGATCTCGATGTCGTCCAAAAACAGAGCCATGGCATCGTTGGACACCGCCTGCCAAGCCAGGCGCACGCTTTGGTTCTGATATGCGCTCAGGTCATATTCATAGTAAGTCCATGCGGCAGGGATATTTAGCCATGGTGTGCTGTGCAGAGTGGTGAAGTTGCCGGGGTCGGTGCCGCCGGTGGAGATCAACACCTTAAGTCTTTCCAAGCCATAGTTATCCGTGAGCGAGCGCGCCCAGAAGCCCACGGATGGATTCACGCCCAAATAGACGGAGGGCGAGATCAGCCAGTTGTCGTCCGGAGGGTTGGTTGCATCAGGCGACATCAGCATCTTGATGCCGCTGTAAGCCTCCAGAAAGTTGTGCGGCGGCGTGGTGAAAGAGGGCGAAAATACCATCCAGCCGCAAGGTTCACCGCTATGCGGGAAGCTGTAGTTTTCCCATTGCCAGGTGAGGCTGCCATCGAGATCAAGGACTGTCCAGCCCGGGATCTCTGAGCTCCAGAGCGGCAAGGCTTCAAAGTCTTGAAAGATAATGCAGTTGGGGTCAATGTAGGGCACACTCACTTGCAGCGTGGGTGTGGGATCGGAAAGCTGGTTCTGTTGGTTGCGGGCTTTTAGGTAGTAACTGTAGGTATTGCCGAGGATTACGTCGCTGTCAATGTAGGAGTTTTGAGAGGTATTCGCCACCAGCAGCTCGTCTTTGTAGATGAGGTATTCGCAGGCATTGCCGATCTGGGGCGGATTCCAGCTCAAATGCACGCTGCCATCCTGAAACCAGGCTTGGAAGTTTTGCGGCGGATCGATCTGCTCGCCACAGGTGAAAAAGCTCCAGACGTCGCCGGTATAGGTGTTGCCATCATGATGCGCAACCACTTGCCAATAGTAGCGTTGCAGCATCTGGAGTGGCTCTGATAAACTGAAAGAGGGCTGTGTGAGATTGCTCTGTAGCAATTGCAGCTGATTTGGCTGACTGCCAAAGTAAAAATCAAAGCTGCTGGCAACGCTGAGCCAGGAAAAGCCGGTATCCAGCGGGACATTGATGGCGTTGTGAGCGGGAGAGGGCTGGATGGGCGTCATTTGGGTGCTGATCATGTGCAGGCGGAGATTGGCATGGGCTTGGCGCACGTAGGTGCTGTTTGCAGGGAATTCTCCGATGGCAAAGTCTTCCAGGGCGGAACAGGTGATGCCACGTGCAGCCGGATGCGAGGTGCAGAAAAAGTCGTCACTCGTGTTGCCACGACCGGGGCTTTCTTCTTTCACGGCAATGACCAGGTTGGATTGCTGGGTGTAGTCGAAAGGCGTATCCAAGGCTATATACATCCATCCCGTTCCGGGTAGACCGCCGGAGTAAGCGGATTGGGAAACATGACCTTGAAAAACCAGGCTGAGGCTGTCGGGATCCATCCAAGTGCTGAACGCAGTGCGCGGGCTGGAGGTCATCCACACCCTGAACTGGCAGTTGTTTTGGTAATAATAGCTGTCGTGGACATCGTATTGAAAGGATATTCCCGTGATCAAGCCCGGGCTGCCAATCTCGGTGGCATAATAGAGCTGCTGGGAGTAACTGTAATCAAAATAAGGTTTTATGGGCAGGCCTTGACGCAGGAGGTTGCCGTTACCGATCTGAACGGTCTGGGCAAAGGCGAAGCCCAGTAACGTGCTGAGAGCCAGGAAGATGAGCAGGGCTTTGCTGCGCTGCGCGGCTTGCAAGGCCTTTGGAATGGTTTTATATCCTGTCAGTTGCGCTCTTAACATGCCGAATCCCTGCCTCAGATCTCCAGCCTGTCCTTGTTTTTGGCAAAGGTGGCGGGGCCAATCCCTTTTACCTTGGTGATGTCTTCAATGGCGGTGAAAGCTCCGTGCTCGGTTCGGTAATCGATTATGGCCTGGGCTTTTGCAGGGCCGATGCCTACGAGGGTGCAGAGCTGTTCCAAGGTGGCGGTGTTGAGGTTTACCTTGCCGGTGAGGTCAGCTTTCTTGGTGCTGGTTTTGCTGCTGCCGGCTTCGGTAGTGGTTTTGGAGCTTGTGGAGCTCTTGTCTATTGGTTCATCGTTGCCAAAAACCAGCAGCATGGGCCTCATTTTCTCATAGGTTTTGAGCCCAATGCCCTTGATCAGCATGATCTCATTGACGTTTTGAAAAGGGTTGCGGCTGCGGTGTTCGATGATGTCCTGAGCCCGCTTTTCGCCGATGCCGGGCAAAAGGATGAGCTCTTCCAGGGTGGCAGTGCGGATGTCAATGATGGGAACCACGTCGGTTTGCAGGGAATCCTCAAAGCTTTGCAGATCTGTGAGTTGCGAGTCTTTATTTGCAGAAAGGGGAGCGATGGCTGAAAATCCCAGCCGGTTGAGCAAACTGCCCGCAAAGAAACAGATCAGCAGAAAGAGTAGCGCTTTCTGTTCAGAAGGCGTCAAAATCGACGATAGTGGATTACGCATTTGAGGCTCCATCAAGCAAAATGTATTGATTGCATCTTTAATGGAGGCTTGGATTCTGTCAACATTTAAAAAAAGGGAAAGAGCCTGGCGGCTGTTTCCCTTATAGCTGTTTGTTCTGCTATCGCTCCAACTCTCCGAGCAAGCATCCGGTAACTCATTCTGCCTTTGGTAGATAGCTGCCGGAAGCCGACCAAGCTATATTATTTGACCAGCATCATCTTGCGTGTTTTCACAAAATCAGGTGCGCTGAGACGATACAGGTAGAGGCCGCTGGATACGCTCTGGCCTTGGTCGTCGTCGCCATCCCACACCACTTTATGTGTGCCGGCGCCCAGCATTTCGTCTACCAGAGTGCGCACTTTCTGCCCTTTGATGTTGAAGATTTCCAGCTTAACGGCTGAGGGTTGGGCATTGGCAAAGCTGATGGTGGTGGTGGGGTTGAAGGGGTTTGGGATGTTGGGATAGAGCGCATAGGAGCCGATCTGGGGGCTGCTGTGGTCGTCGTTGCTCACGGCTGTGCCGCTGAAGATGCGGATGTTGTCGATAGTCCAGCCCGGGTCGGTCAGCTCGATATGCGTGGACTGGTCGGTGAGCCTGAAGCGCAGGTAATGAGCGCCTGAATACTCGGACAGATCAACGTAGATGCGCTGCCACCAGTCTTTTTGCCCGGAATCCGTCCAAAGGGTGGTCCACTCGTCGCCATCGGCAGAAAGCTGCACCATCACGGGGTCATATTCATACTCGGTGTAGAGGTGGGAATCAAAGCTGAGCAGGCAATTCACGCCGGTGGGGAGGTTGACGGGACTTTGCGTCTGAATCCACACGTCGCAGTTTTGGGCATAGAAGCCATTGCCGCCCCAGCTGTCTGTAATCGCACTGCCGGAAACACTTAGCTCGTCCTGCAAGACCCAGGGGCCGTTGATGTCCCAGCCGTCCAAGCCATCTTCCCAGTCCTCTTCAAAGACGAGGTTGATGGGGCTGAGCTGGAAGCTGTGGTTGTTGACGCCGGGCGCCAGGTTCACAGTGCCGATGTAGGGGAAATAACCATCGGCATGGATGGTGATGGGATATTCTCCCTCGAAGCCTTCATATACGTAGTTGCCATTCACGCTGAGGCTGTCCACGTAGACGTCTCCGATCACGATCAGAGCGGGTATTTCGCTATCTCCATTGAGTATCCTGCCGCACATGGTGGCGGGTTGTTTGGGCGTGAGCTGCACGTTCCTTGTAGTCCAGTTGCTGTTGAAAACTCCAGCCTGAACAACTTCATCAAAATAGCCCTTTTTGCGCACTCTGAGGGTGTACATTCCCGTGGCAAGCGGGCGGTAATAGCGTCCGTTTTCATAGGAAAGCCTGGGTCTGAACCACGGGGCGTGACGCTCCTCGATGATGATTTCCGCTACCAAGCCTTCACCCGTCACGGCGTCGGTTATCACACCGGTCAGCAGGGAGTTGCTGGGTAAATCCGAGGTTCGCAGGGCACGGTTGAGCAGCCAGCGAGTGGCATTGCTGCAGCGTTGCACGGTGTCTACCATCAGGGTGCTGTCCGGTTGCAGGTTTGAAGTGCCGCATTCGATCAGGGTTTGGAAGGTGCCAAATTGCTGATACATCCAGTCGTGCGTGGCGCCTTTGCGGCTGAGATTAGGCGAGGGTTCATAGGTGCCGCTGCCGTCTTCTTTGACGATGGTGGCGGCCATGCCGTTGGCTATTGAGGTGGCAAAACTGAGGTCTGGAGAAGGACGCACCTGCTTCCAATTGAAGGGATAATAGCACTTTTCGCTCAGGTTTCCGGTGCGTGAGGAGTGCCAGACGATGGAGTAGATGAAGCGGCGCTCTTCACAAAGTTGAGCCAAGGCCTGACTTTCGCTTTCACTCATGGGAGCGTGGCCGCGATAGTAGTCATAAAGCTCGGGTGTAGCAGTGGTAGTGGGGGCGAAAAGCGTGTCCCCATGCACCCAGTTGAAGCTCATATTGCGGTTGAGGTCGACGCCATCTTCGTCATAGCCTACCCGGGGGTCATAATCAAAGATACCATTACCATTGGCGTCTCGCTTGTTTTTGCGGTAAGAACGGTCCATCTCCGGATTGGCGGTGACCACATTGTGCCCTTCGGGATTGAGGGTGGGGATAAACCAAATGTCCAGGGTGTTGAGCCACTCACTGTAAGGTCGCTGTTGGCGGTTGGCCAATATCTCAGCGATCTCGCTCATGGTGATCTGCACGCCCAAAACCTCTTCGGCATGCACTTGGCCGATGAAGAGCAGGGCGGGTTTATACTGCTCCTGTGCAATGTCCCCGGTGATGCGCATGGCATAGATAGGCACGTTATCCTCTTGGGAATGACCGATCAGCACCTTCTCTGCGATATCGGGATGTTGGGCTTGATAATCGGTCAACATATCCGAAATCTGGGCGTAGGTATAATAATAGCTTGGAAGTGGCACAGCTCCGAGAGCTAACACACTCATAAGCAAGGCTATAGCGGCGATGTAACGCATTGATTCTCCTAAAGTATATGGTTATATTGCCTATGGAATGCAAGAATCAATCCATAAACGGGAAAGAATTGTCTTCCCGGGAAAAAAGACCCCGAAGCCAAGGTTTTTTGCCCCGGCTTCAGGATCTTTCGTATATGGCTTAGATAACTCTGACCATGATCATGGCAGCCAGCCTTCTATCCAGCACGTATCTGGCGTCACCCACGGCGATGATCAGGTTCGGCTCGTTTGGTTCGTTGCGAAACATGGTGATCTTCATGCCTTGGTTGAGGCCGCGTTCTAAGGTGGCCAGGTTGCCATTTCTGGTGATGACTGCGCTTTGATCTTCCTGCAATTCTTTGAGTGCGACGCATTCGCCTCTCTCGCAGGGGCAGGGCTTGGGATTGAAGAAGAGCCTTGCTCTCGAACGGCGCTGACGGTTTCTATGCTTGTTTGAATTCATTGCTTTCGCTCCTTCCGATGAGTTTCATTGAATAGTAAAATGCCGCTACCAGGAGAAGGGCAACACCAATCCAGAGCAGTGAGGCAGCGGTAAAGTAAAGGATTTGATACACCAAAACGGCCATAATCCAGGCCAGGATGGTGAGATAGACAAAAGAAAAGGCCAACCACTTGAAGCCGTGTTCTTTGAAGAGAACAGCCAAAGCGGCGGCACAGGGTGCGTAGAGCAGCACGAAGACCATGTAGGCCAAAGCTGCTGCACTGGAGCCAAAGCCCTGCATGATGTTTACGGATGCGGCTTCCAGGGTGCCGCCCCGTTGGTAGAGGCTCTGCAGCGTGCCCACGATGGCTTCCTTGGCAAAGAGTCCGCTCACCAAGGATACGCCAGCTTCCCAATTGTGAGAGCCGATGCCCATGGGAGCAAGAACCGGTGCCATGCCCCGGCCCGCAAGCTCCAAGAGACTGGCTCTGCCTTCCTCGTTGCCGGCGAAAGGCACGGTGATGAGTTGCAGCAGGTTCATCAGGATGATGGCGATCAGGATGGTCTTACCCGCTCTGAGGATGAAGTCTCTGAGCCTGAACCAGGTGTGCCCCATGATGCCTCTGAAGGTGGGCATATGGTAGGCGGGCAGTTCCATCACAAAGCTGCCGGGAGGGCTCTTGAAGATGGTCTTTTTGAGCATCAGGCCAAAGAGCATAGCCAGCACCACACCAAACAGATAGAGGCCGAAGATGACGATGTCAGCACGCTTGGGGAAGAAGATCATGGCCAGGAAAGTGTAGACGGGTAGCTTGGCACCACAGCTCATGAAAGGCGTGAGCAACGAGGCAAAGATGCGGTCGCGCTTGCTTTCCAGGGTGCGAGTGGCCATGATGGCGGGCACGGTGCAGCCAAAACCTACCATCAGCGGGATGAAGGCACGGCCGGGTAAGCCTATGCGCGTGAGAAACTTATCGGCAACAAAGGCCGCTCGGGCCATGTAGCCGCTGTCTTCAAGTAAAGCTAAACAAAGAAAGATAAAAAATATGGGTGGGATAAACGAGGCGATCGTGATAATGCCGCCTCCGATGCCGTCTACCAAAAGAGACACCAGCCACTCAGGCAGACTCCAGGAGCTGAGTAGCCCGCCAAATTGCTCGACAATGAGCCACTCAAGCCCGCCTTCGACGAGGCCGATGAGCGGATCGCTGGCTTTGACGGCAACCAAAAACACTAAATACATCACAACAAAGAACATCGGCAGCCCAAAGACGCCGCTGAGGGCAACCTTGTCGATGCGATCCGAGTAGGTGAGTTTCTTGGCTTTGCTGCGGTTGATCACGTCCCGCGCCAAGCCACGGATGTAGGCGTAGCGGTCATCGGCGATCACGTTTGTAACCTTCTGCCCGCGGTGCTTTTCAATGCCGTCTATCTCTGCGGCGATGAGCTCTTTCAGCTCCGGTTTCAGCTCGGCGGGGAGTTCCTTTTCCAAGTAGTTTAAAGCCTGCTTTCTGGCGGTGGAAGCATCTTCTGCTTTCAGCTCGGCCTGGATTCTCTCCAGAGCCTTCTCCACCACTTCGTCATAGTGCGGGGCGATGGGAGTGGTGGGATTCTGCACAGTTTGTGCTATTTCCTGCATCACGGCGTCAACGTCCAAGCCCTTGGTCAGCGTGGCAGAAATCACCTTCACGCCCAGGTGTGACTGCAAGTGCTCCGTGTCGATGGCGATGCCGTTGCGTTCGGTGATGTCACACATGGAAAGCACCATCAGCATGGGGATGCCATACTCCATCAACTGCATGCTGAGGTAGAGGTTGCGCTCCAGGTTGGAGCTGTCCACAATGTTGACTACCAGGTCTGGTTTCTCATTGAAGATATAATCACGGGCAATCTGCTCGTCGGGACTGCCACCCAGGAAGGAGTAAATTCCAGGCAAGTCCACGACATCATAGCGCTGGCCTTGGTATTGGTAGTAACCCGTCTTTTGCTCCACGGTTACACCAGGCCAATTGCCCACCACTTGACGGCTACCCGTCAAAGCATTGAACAATGTGGTCTTGCCCACATTGGGGTTACCGGCTAAGGCGATGGTCAACTGCTGTTTACTCATGGCTTATTGATTCCTATTCTCATTTTTGCATCTCCAACAAAGACCCATCAGATTCAAGCTGAAATCCTCCAGCTCAAAGTGTTGCTCCCGCGCTGAACGCTCCAGATAAGGCATGATGTCATCCAGCGAAGTCTCAGACACAGAGCCACACTGGCGGCAGATCCAATGTAGATGACGGGGATGCCCAAAGATATGCTCATACACATCCCTGGATTCCTGGCGCATGGAATGCTGGATCAGGCCTGATTCCAGCAGCAATGGCAGGGTTCTGTAGACAGTGGCCAGAGACACCTCTGCATTGCGAATGCGCAACACATCAAAGAGCTGCTCAGCGTCAAAGTGACTGTGCAGCGAGAATACTGCATCGAGTATCTGTTTGCGGGGCAGGGTCAAGCGCAAGCCTTTCTTGGCTAAGAACCTGCTGAAGATTTGTTCATATTCTTGTTCTTGCATCTTAGTAGTCCTTGTTGAGAATGAATCTCATTTATTCAGACCCGCCTTTTCTGTCAAGACATATCTGCAAAAAGAAGCAAAAAGGGGAGTTTTGAAAGAAATACATGGCTTATGTTCGATTAGGGTGAATGGAGCGTCGTAGCCTCATGACAGGACAGAATACAGTGCGACACCGAACAATCTTAACATTAATAAATTCAACGGATTATAAAGAATGCATAATGACCTTCTCTGTAATACCAGTAGAGAGGGGTGATCAAGTTTACCCATCACAATCGAACCCGAGCAATTTGTTTGCCAAAATCGGAGGAAAGCACAAAGGTTGATTTTTCGCCTGTGCTACCCACCTGCCTGACATCCCCTCCACCCCCTCTTGGCTCTGTCTCCTAACTTACTGCTTTCCTACTGCTTGCTTACTCGAGGAGCAGGAGGGCAGCAGGGAAGGAGTTGGGAGCCCGCATGGAATGGGCATTTGAGAGGTATCGAAAAAGGCAGTTTTGCTTAACCTTATTCTATCCTGAGAGCAATTGTTGATTTTTGCTCCGGTTTTGCAGCTCCTCGTTTATCCAAATATCGCCCACTATTTTCATGGGTGATTGATAGAACAAATAGCTGTAGAGCTCCGGTTTTTCTGCTCCGAATCAATGAGGTTACAAAAAGGGGCGAAGTTGTTGATCAACTTCGCCCACTTTTCAGAGTTAAGGAGTAAGTATGTATGTCTGTGTTAGTTAAATCCTTGGCTGATGGCATCACCGAGGTCGAAGATGGGCAGGTAGATCACGACGATGATACTACCCACGATGGCGGCCATAATCACGATCAGGAGGGGTTCGATCAGTGATGTGAGCCTGTCGATCACGGCGTCCACAAGTTTCTCATAAAACTCAGCTGCTTTACCCAGGAGTTTATCCATATCTCCTGTTTCTTCACCGGTGGCAATCATCTGCAACAGGGTGGGTGGGAAAATACCGGTTCTACGGAAGGCATTTGCCACCCCATAACCCTCTTTTACCAGCACTCTTGCTTTGCGGATTCCGCCTTCCACGACGGCGTTTTGGACCACGTTTTCCGTGAGTTCCATGGTGTCCATAATCGGCACACCGGCGGCCATGAGGATGGAGAATGTGCGGGCAAACTTACTCATGATGGAGTTTGAAAGCACTCCGCCAATCACAGGGATTTTGAGTTTCAGGGAGTCGATAATGTAGCGGCCTCTATCTGTAAGATAGACCAAAAACAATCCTATCACTATCGCAATCACGATGAGAAAGGTGCCGAAGACATTGTTCACAATGAAGTTTGACATGGCAATTGCGGCCAATGTGGGACCGGGAAGTTCTGCTCCGAAGTCACCATACACCTCGGCAAACATTGGGATGATGTAATAGAACAGAGCCCATGTCACGCCAGCCAGGAAAACCAGGATGAATATTGGATAAGCCATCGCTGACATCACCTTTCGGCGTGTATCCTCAATCTTTTCCTGGTATTCTGCCAGTTCGTCCAAGACGGTGTGCAAAGTACCTGAAACTTCGCCCGCTGTAACCAATGCCACATATAGGGGGTTGAACACGCCGGGGTGTTGCTGCATCGCTTCCGAGAGTGAATATCCCTTGCGGATATCATCTGAAATTTTACGCAGCACACGGCTGAAGCGTTTGTTTTTCTCTTCCTTTTCCAGGTCTGTGACAGCCTTTTCAATGGTGAGACCTGCACTAAACATAGTGGAAAGCTGACGCGTAAAGAACACCAAAGTGCGCAGGGAAACGCCCGTGCGCCACTTGTAGAAGGTGAACATCAGCTTGTCAAAGAGCGATAGTTTCCCTTTGAAAGCGCCTTCTGCTGCAGCTTTAACACTGATGATGGTGCTGCCTTCTTTGGCCAGTTTATCCACTGCTATATCCAAGGTATCCGCTTTGATAACTCCCTCAACGCGAGCACCTTTAGCATCTTTTACGACATAAGCGAAATTTGGCATGGGTAGTACCTTTTATTTGAGTTTATTATTCGACGATTGTCATTTTGATGACCTCACGAATAGTCGTGATGCCACGTTTCATTTTAACGATAGCTGCATCGTGCAGAGTGCGCATGCCGGCTCTCAGCGCAGCATCTCTGATCATATCCTGGTTGCCGCCTTCATAGATGATTTTCCTGATTTCAGGATTCACGGTAAGGCATTCAAAGATACCGGTTCGGCCAGCGAAGCCGGTGTTGTCGCAGTGTACACAGCCTCTGCCAAGCTTAAACTTGATCGTGGCAGCTTCTTCCTCGGTGAGTCCTGCGTCGCTTATTTCCTGCGGTGTGGGTTGATAATCATCTATGCAATAGGGGCAGATCTTTCTCATCAAGCGCTGTGCCATCACCAGGGACAGAGACGAACCCACGAGATAGGGCTTGATTCCGATATCTATCAGACGTGTGACCGTGGACGGGGCGTCGTTGGCGTGCAGCGTGCTGAACACCAGGTGACCGGTGAGTGAGAACTTGATGGCGATGTCAGCGGTTTCTTCGTCACGAATTTCACCGATGAGCACCACGTCAGGGTCTTGACGCAAGACGGAGCGCAGGGCAACACCAAAGGTGAGGCCGATCTGCTCTTTGGTTTCGATCTGTGTGATTCCATCCAAGCGGTATTCCACGGGGTCTTCCACGGTAATGATGTTGGTTTCGACGTCTTGAATCTCTTTGAGCGCAGCGTGCAGCGAGGTGGATTTACCGCTACCGGTGGGACCGGAAACGATGATGATTCCGTAAGGTCTGCGGATGATCTTGTTAAAGATCTCCATATCCTCTTCTTCAAATCCCAAAGTGGAGAGGGTGAAACCAAATTCTCCCTTGTCCAACAGACGCATCACGACCTTTTCGCCCAACACCGTGGGAGTGATGGACACACGGACGTCCACGCTTTTCATGGCCGTCTTGAGTGAGATGTGACCGTCCTGAGGCAGGCGGCGTTCGGCGATATTCAGCTTGGACATCACCTTGGTGAGTGAGACCAAACCGGGGTGCATGCCTATGGGTGGCGTCATTACCTCACGCAGGGCACCGTCTACACGGTAGCGGATGCGGGTGTTTTTGGTTAAAGGTTCGATGTGAATATCAGTTGCACCTGCTTTGATGGCTTCGTTGATGATGAGGTTCAGCAGCTTGACTACCGGTGCATCTGCTTCTGACGAGGAGGCGGAGATGGTGATCTCGTTTTCATCTTCGTCGACAGCCACAAAATCAAAGTCTCCCACTGCGTCTTCCACCTGGCTGGTGGTGCGGATGCTTTTGTAGTATTTCTCGATGGTGTCATTGAGTGTGGTATCGCCGATCAGTTCCGGCTTGATGGGTTTTCCTATCAGCTTTTTGACGCTGTCCAAAACCGTGAGGTTTTCGGGGTCAGCTAAGGCTACCACAACGCCATCAGCCTCTTCACGCAGTGCGATGACCCGGTTTTCCCGCGCATAGGGCTCCGGGATCAAGGACACAATTTCCAAATCCAAGTCCATCAATTCAGTGGTGTCTACGATGTCGTAGCCCAACTGAAGGTGCAATGCTGTCAAAAGTTGTCTTTCGGTCAAATAGCCCAGTTTGATCAGCGTTTCACCCAATTTCAGACCGAAATTGTTTTGCTTGATCATGGACTCCTTGACCTGATCTTCGTTTACAAAGCCCTCATTTATCAGCACTTCGCCGATACGGGCAAATTGTGGGTTGTAGCTCATTGGCTCTTCCTTAAATGGTATTTTTTAAAAGTAAAGCTAAGGTTAGCCGCTTGTGTCGATAGCATTCCTTTCAGTGTCATTATTTGTTGAGCACCGGAAGACCGGAGCCTTCCGGTGCCCTTTATATTGGTTTGTTTATTCAATTAGAATGGTACTGGATCATACCAGTAACGTCTTAATCCGATAGTCGTAGTCGCACTGACGTCATATCCAAGCAAGGTGGCGATAATGTTACCGGAGTTTTCTCCGGCGACACCTGGCTGGTCAGGTGGAGGGCACATATCTCTGTGATACTTGACCCTGCTCTTGGCCATACCGTGATAGTCGATCAGGTTTGGATTGGCATCAGGACCGGGATTGAACATGCTCACCGTGTTGATAATCCACGGATAAATCGGATCGTTGACCGGCGGAGCATAGATCGATTCATCAAGTTCTGGTGTCAGGTTTGGTTGTGAAGATCCTATAAGCACGACGTTTCCCAATGTGGTTGTAATGTGTATGGGCTGTTTGCCTATCTTTTGGCCTTGCCCGTCAGTGACGGTGCAATAGACACTTACATACTTCCATACTGGGGGACCCTCCAGACCAAAGTTGATATGCAAGGGGTTGGGTATGATCTCCAGATGAGGCTCATTGAGTGGCAATTTGAGGTTGGCAACACCGAAGATACCATTGGGGTTCCCTGCAGAACCTGTGGAGGCTTTGACAGTGATCATTTCGTTGGTGTAGATGCCGGAATAGGTGATAACGGTGTAGGCAGTTCCGGCGAGAGAGTCGTCATCCACGCTCACGTTGCCCACCAAACCAGCAGCATCGATGGTACAGTTGGTCATATTGTTGATCAGTTCAAAGTGAACCGTGGTTCCATCTATCACGGGGTTTCCATAGATGTCAAATACACTTGCCCCTGCCACAACGCGCCACACTCCACCACCCATATCCTGTCCTGAATTCTGGCGACCAATGAAAGGAGTAATGGATGCAGCAGGACCACCTTGGATGATGATATTGGTCTTGATAGCAAAGATTTCCACGTTATCTGATTCTCTTGTGTGTGAAGCTTTGATGGCCAGAACTCCGGATTCAGTTCCGGCGTTGACCGATATCTGGGCTTCACCTCCTGTACTCATCACCATCACTGGTGCGTTGGGAGGTTGGTTGTTCAGGTTTGCTCCTGCCGGGACAGCGCCCACCATCTCAAACCATACCGGTTGCTGGGTATCAACCAAGTTGCCATTGATGTCTCTGAGCTTTACTCTCAGGATGGCTGATGATTCTCCACCTGTGTTGGCTACCCACAGTTTAATGGAACTTTCCTGGGTAAATCCGATGGAGTAGATCATGCTGGAAGTGATGGTGAATACGGTTTCAGCTTGGAGAGTGTCTCCATTGGCGGAAGCCGTGATGGTGGCAGCACCAGCCAATAAGCCGGGGATCAGGCGGGTATGCGCATAGCCGTCAGCCTGCGTGTTTATGTTGATCTGCTGTTGGGTATTGATAAAGGTGCCGAGGTTGGTGCCAAACTTGACCCTTTTGCCGCTGCAGACGTTGCCGTGAATATCTGTAAGCTTCGCAGAGAGGCGGATCTCATCGTCAGATTCCAAGGCACTGGTATCCGTCTCATTGGGAACACCATTGTCGATCACAAATGTCTGCAATGTCAGAGCGGCAGGATCGCCTGCAGTGATAGTCACATTTTGGCTCTTGCGCACTGCTCCGATCGAGGCAGTGATGGTTTCGACGTTCTCGTCATCCGTGATGAGGTTGGAGGCCTTGTAGGTAACCTTGGCAATGCCGTTGATAGTTTTTACGACGGTTGAGTTGCCCAATTCTGCACCAGCTTCACCTCCACCTGCATCCGTCCAGAACGAACCCATGATGCAATCAAAGGTTACCAGTGTGTTATTGGGCACACTTTGACCCAGCTCGTTTTTCACTGTAGCAGTGATAGAATGGGTTTGGGTCACCTTTGAGAAACTGGGCGCCTTGAGAGTAATTGATTCAATGGCGGGAACCGGCAAGATTTGCACATTGATGGTTTCGACAGCTTCTGAGATTACGACGGTTTCGTCTTCTTCAGAATACTTGCGTACCACTGCGGTGATTGTGGCTTGGCCTTCGTCTCCATCATCCCAGAAGGTAGTGGTGGCCACACCTGTGCTATCTGTAGGCACGTTGGTGAGCACCCTGCCGAGGTCGGTCTTAAAGCTCACTATCTGGCTTGGAACGCCAAAGCCTTCACCGTCTTTCACCTGCACCTTGATGTGGGAATAGGTGATGTTGTTGTCGGCATAGATGGTATCCGGTGTAGCTACTATCGAGGTGATATAACGCTCTGATGAGACAGGTACCGGCTCCTGATCCAAGACCACGGGGATATTGCGCCTATCGCAAGATGTGGCCAAAATCACGAGCATCAACACCATGACAGAGAGCATTAAGGGTCTGTAGATATATCTCATTATTCTCCCCCTTCTTCCCCGACTTCCTCACCTTCTACTTCTTCCTCTTCATATTCGATCAACTGACGTGTGAGTCTCTCATCCACTTTGATTTCGGGAGCTGCCTCAAAGACCGATACCAAGCGGGGGGTGATCTCCATGATGAGGTCAGTATTTTCCACCACTTCATAATGGTGTTGGAAAAGCTTGCCGACGAAAGGCAGGTCACCAAGGAAAGGAACTTTATTGGTTTTCTTACTGATGCTGCTGTTGAGCAGACCACCAATAACGATTTTTTGTTCGTTGGGAACTGTGACGGTAGAGGTCACTTTACGCACTTTTGTGCGGGGAACATAGCCACCCACGAGGTCAGTCACAGAGCTTACTTCGGGAGCGATTGCCGCGGTGATCATACCGTCGGAATTTACGGTGGGTGTGACGGTGAGGATGATACCGACTTCTTCGCGCTCGACCTGAACTTGCTTGTCGTTGTCTGTCACCACAAAGGGCACCACTTCTCCCATGTGGATTGTAGCTTCTGAGCCGTTTATGGTAGTAACGCGTGTGTCTGTGAGCAGCTGAGCAGCGTTGTTTTCCAAGAGCCAATCTACCGTGATGTCAAAAGCGGTGAGTTGACGGCTGAAGTGGCCGATGTCTTTCAATCCATTGATGCGTTGGAAGTGTTGCTCTCTTGGGAGCTGTTCAAAGTCCATGGGGTCGCCGTGCGGCAGGTATCCCTCAACATCTGTGTAGTTGAAGGGAAGTCCTGTGCCTCTGGCATTTACAGGGTCTTCAGCCAAGATTGTGGTGAGGTGGTTGAGGCGGCTCCAGTCGATGCCCATCTTTCTTGCATGGTTGAGATGCACTTCGATGAGGCGCACTCTGATCTCAATCTGCTTTTGATCCACGTCGATGCTGGTGACCAAATCTTCGATATTCTTGAATGTTTCGGGATTTGCATAGACCATCACTGCGTTTTGGCCTTCCAGAGGCACCACCTTGCCGGCGGTGTTTTCCAAGGATTTGGCCACTTTTTCAGCATCAAGGTTCTTGAGATAGATGATCTTGCTGCGTTCTCCGGATTCTTCAGAAATGTTTTGCTTGGTACCTACGATGAAGGTGTTTTCACCCTCTACTTTGTAGGCAAGCCCAGCAACTCTGGCCACCAAGGATACTGCTGTCTCGATAGGCACATCCTTGATATTCAGGGTCACTCTACGTTCTTCCTTATCGGCGGCTGCGCGGGGATCGGCAGCCAGCACAATGTTGCAGCCACTTTGGCGTGACAAGGCGTTCAATACCGAAGACAGCGTTGCATCATCGGCATTGTAGCTAACTTTGGTAGTAAGTTTGCTGGATTGCGCCATCAGCCCAACAGCCAGCCATGCCATGGCCAACAGGAGGATGATCCGCAAAAATGATTTTGAGTTTGGGCTAAGTGTCATTTAGGTTCTCCCATTATTTACATTATATTTATTTACCAATTTCCAGTGTTGTCAGTATTCTTGACGTTCATGGCGTCAAAATCTGGCATGGGTGGTCTGGGTGCCAGGTAGGCGGTCACCGTGTTGCCACCGTAATAATACTTGATCCAGTTTTCACCAATATCAACGATCCTACGGCCTTCCACGGTTTCACCGATTGTGGCATAGTAGTTTTGATCACGATATTCAATGGTTGCATATTTCTTTCCATTCTCCAGCACAGAGGTGGAGGAAAGCCTGAAGGTGTTTCTCACACTCTCGAGGAACTCACGCTCCAGATCCAATTTGTCTTTGATGATATTGCCCTGACGCAATGGGTCACGGGTGATAGTAAAGACAAACTCCTTACGGTCCTGGATGGAGCTTTCAATCGCCTTGATATCCGTGAGCAGCGCATCCGATACGGATTCCTTGGAGTGAATGGAATGCTCTGGGACATTTTTCATCTTGTAGTAATTTGTATAGAGACGAACTCCCAATACCAGGAAGATGATCACGATCAAAGTGACGGCCAGGTCTTTTAGATATCTCAGTTGCATTTACGCCTCCTTCTTCACTTTGAATATGGAAAGTTCAATCATTATTTTGTATCTGGACACCGCATAGTCTTCCGTCTTTTTATCGCCTTCAGCAGAAGGAGTGACGTCTATGAAGTGGATTTTAATGATATTGTCGAGAGCTTCCAGGTCTGAAAGGAATTGTCCCATCTGAACGAAGGTTCCCTCCAGTTCCAAGTTGTAGGTGGTTTCGATCAGCCCCGGCAATGAGAACTTGTTGGTATCCGAGAGCTTGTTGATGGAAATTTTGCGGTCATGGGCCAGTTCGCCGATGCGCCTTTTGAAGTCGTTGATCTCTTCAAAGGTGAATTTTCCAGATTTTGACAAGCTGTTGTCGATGATCAATGAAAACTGGGACAGCTTTTCATTCATGATGCGGGCGCTATTCAGCCTTTCCTGTGCAGTCTTGATCTGGTTGTCATAGTCTTTCACTTTCTTGAGGCCACTGTTGAGGTTGTTGGCACTGGCAGTAAAGATCAGCACGGCAATCAAGATCATCAGCACGATGAATACGAGATATTTTTCCCTCATTGTATCTCACCTCCTGGAACTCTTGAGGGCTCCTTACTGTAGCACTCAATCACAAATTCCATGATTGCGGTGTCCTTGACTACCTGCTTGCTTATGGCACCAGATTTGATGTAGGGGAAGTCGTTGCTTATCTCTGGGTTGGATTTTAACCGCAGGATAAACTCGTTGATCAGGTCGATCTCCCTCACATTGTTGTCTACAGGTGTGATCCCATTGAGCGTGAGCACACCGTTGGCAAAGGTAAATTTGCGCACTGCTAACTTGTGGTCAATTTCCTGAGAGAGTGCCACCAGCTTGTTTGCCCAGAAGATACGATCATTGAAGGTCTTTCCCAGACGATCCAAGTCTTGGCTGGAAAGGTATTCTCCACTGGTTTTAAACTGATCAATCTGAGCTTGTGTCTCTTTCAGGAACTTCTGCCTGTTGGCTACCTTTTTGTTCAGCTGTGAACTGATATAAAAGTGGGCGGCCAAAAGGATTACAATTCCAATGGCAAACACGACGACTGCCTGGATAAACATCTTGTTTTCACGTTCTGCTTGCAGCTTCAGATCGCCGTATTTGTTTAGATTGATTTTGAAGTAAAATTGATTCATACCATCTTCCTATTCCGCCCGCATGGCCAGGCCAACTGCCAGAGCCAATTGAGGGTCTTTTTTATCGATAAACTTTTCGGGCATCTCCACATTGATGAAGGGCAAGAATATCTCGGTGGGAAGGTTGACTTTCTCCTCGATATACTCAGGTAAGCCTTTCAACTTTGCGGTTCCACCCATCAGATAGACTTTGCGAAAATCGCTGTTGCCAGCTTCTTTGACGTAGAAGCGCAGCGAGCGACGTATCTCTTCGACGATAGCCTCTTCGGTGGGCTTCTCGGTGATATCCAGCATGCTCAGAGTGCGAACTTCGGGGTTGCTGGGATCGTCCAGCAGGCCAAATTCCAGCTTGTAATTCTCTGCCTGTTCCCATTCCATTGAGCGTTTGCGCATGATGTCTTTGGTGAAGTTGTAGCCACCAAAGGGGATATCACGGGAAAAGAATCTTGCATCGGGGCCCCAAATCACCATATTGGTGCGATGAGCTCCCAGGTTCAATAACACATAAACACCTTCTTCGACAAAGGCATTGAGCATAAAGCTATTGGCCACAGCCAGAGAGTCGATATCCACCAAGTTTGGTGCCAGACCGGCAGTCTGCAAGATGTTGGTGTGTTCGTTGATCAGCTCTTTGGAGGTGGCACCCAAGAGGATGTTCATGTTGTTTGTCTTCTCTTCAACGCTGAGCACCTGATAATCCAACACCATATCTGATCCAGAGATGGCAATGTGTTTCTTGGCTTCAAAGAAGAGGGCTGATTCCAGCTCGTCGTCTGGAAGAAAGATGGTTTTGATTTGTTTGATGCTGGTGTTGTCTCCTCCCACAGAAGTGACCAGGTGTTGGACTCTTTTGGGGTTGATACGCAGGGTCTTGAGGATGTCCACCAGCACGGGGCCGTAGCGTTCAGGACGCAGGTCGCCCGGAATGTATTCCACTCCGTGGGCAACTGTGGGTCGGATTTCATAATTGAGCAGCTTAAAGCCTTCGTTCAGTCGTTTAAGATGCACGACTTTAACGCTGTGGCTGCCAAGATCAATTCCAACCGATTCCTTGAACTTGAGCGATTTTTGTTTCTTCATAGTTCCTCTTATGTATGGACCTTATTATTGTATAGCACTTGGTATTAAATTCGGGTTTTTGACTTCCCATTTCACGCCGGTAAAGGTTTGGGATGCTTCACGCGTCACCTCTGGGAAGTGCAGGGGCGAGGTGTAGTAAAAGCGATTGTCGTAGTGATAGTTTTTCTTGTAGCCGATACCTCCTCCGGAAGATCCCTCGTAGTCTTTCGTCACGAGTAAAAGGTTCGGCACGACTGGATCAAAATGACGCACAGCAAAGGGAGCACTACTATATCCGCATAGATCCTGGGGCTGATCCCAAATGCCTGAATTGTTTGGGTGGTCACGGTCTGTATAGTTGCGATGCACAAATCCACGTCTGCGTTGCGAGATGGAGCCATAGACGTTTATATATCCCCGCTCCAGATAAGGTTGGCTTTCAGGCCAAAGCGGATTGTACCAAGGGTAATCTATCCTGGGATCAGCCTGGCTCCAACCGGTGTTTGTTTGCTGAGGGAAGTGTCTGCGGTGCAGGTCTATCTTGGTGTAAATGATATCATTCATTACCACATCGGGCACGGATGGGTGTGGGTGTTGATACTCAAAGGTAAACACACCGTCTTTTCTGGCATCACCTTTACCGTCGCCCAAAGCGGCCATGGCAGCATAGATCCACACTCCTCCCCAGGGTTGGCTGGTGCTGGCACCACTGGTATCATGGTGGCGTTCGGTATCGATAGGATCATAATAACCATACTTGATTACGATGGATTTTTTGGCCACCAAGCCCACCACATCTCGTTTGTTGCCTTCTGGTTCCTGCCCTCTGGGTGTACCGGTAAGCAGGATATCCCCCAATATGAAGATGGTATCTTCACTTCCGTAGGTCTGGTAACCTGTAAAATTACCTTTAATCCAGAGTTTATTCATGGAATAAAATGACTTATTGGAAAGGGCACCCGGGCTCAGCATGGTCCAGGTAGTATCCGGTACTCTGTAATAGTTTGCATATAGGGGTTCCCCTGTTCCCGGGGGATAGAGGTGGGGTGGGTAGACCGCCAAACTTTCCAAAGTGCCATCACCAACTGTGCCCAAGAGTGCGTCTGCACTGGTACCATTAACTTTCAGGTAGACGATGTATTTTTGATCTTGCATGGGAGGCCCCACCTTTTGAGCACTGTTCTTCAAGGTATTAGCCTCATCAGGGAAATTAGTATAGGCATAGTTTTCGGTGAGCCCGCCCTTGAAGATAGTATCTTCGGGATAATCTTGCCCACCACCGGGATATACTCTCACCGTTCCCGCAGTAGTAACCCAGCCATTGAAGGTGGGCCAACCGGAGTTGTTTCCACCACTACCTTTGAGTATCCAAATATCCTCGTTGCTGTGCACTCTGCCGTAGAATACGTCCGGGCCATAGTGGCGAATCGGGTGACCGTTTGGGTCTTTATCAAAATCCGTAAAATACATGAATTTGGCAAAGGTCTCATATTCCAGGGTATAGACGCCATACTTTTGCACGATAGACCTGGTTTTGCCGGCAGGTGCATACTTGGTGCCCTTATGCACATACACGCGGCTATGGACGTTGGTGATCTGCCTTCTGTCGCCCTGCGTTATATTCTCATCCACAAGTGCTGAGCCACCGGGAACGATCAGGGATTTGATCTTGAAGCTCTTGCTTGCCTGAGTTCCGGAAACTTCCACGGTGCGCTCACTGGTAACCACGGGCATGGTGATTACACCTATAGCGCCCATAATGGCTTGGCCTCTCAGGGCTTCGCTCCTCAGCATCAATAGGGATTGAACGTTTTCATACTCATAGTGAAAACATAGAACATCCCTATAGGCAAGTCCGGCCAAAGTAAAACCAGACATAGTGGCTATCAACACCAAGAGCATGGTGACGCTCACATTACCTATTGGCTTCCTTACAATTGCTTTCATGAGATTCTCCTCAACAACATAAAAGATGTTGTTATTCCTTCACCACCGGGGTGCGATACATTGAGCGTTCATATCGTCTGGGCCTAACCTTGGCCATGAGGGTCATATCAAGCACTGTAATGTCTCTGCCAAGATCAGTTCCAACCGATTCCTTGAACTTGAGCGATTTGTGTTTCTTCATGGTTACTCTTGTATATGGACTCTGTTACCTGATAGGATGTGGCATTGAGCTCGGGTTTTTGACTTCCCATTTCACCCCGGTGAAGGTTTTGGATTCTTCACGTGTTACTTCTGGAAAGTGCAGGGGTGAGGTGTAGTAAAAGCGATTGTCGTAGTGATAGTTCTTTTGGTAGCCGATACCGCTTCCGGAGGCTCCCGGATAGTTTCTCGTCTCGAGTATAAGGCCCGGCACGACAGGGTCTGAATGGCGCACCGCAGCGGGAGCACTGCTTCTCCCACACAGATCTTGGGGCTGATCCCAAACTCCGGCATTATTAGGATGATCGCTGTCAAGATAGTTGCGATGCACAAATCCACGTCTGCGTTGCGAGATGGAGCCATGGACGTTTATATATCCACGCTCCAGATAAGGTGCTCTTTCAGGCCAAAGTGGATTGTACCAAGGGTAGTCTATCCTGGAGTCAGCTTGGCTCCAACCGGTATTGTTTTGCTGAGGGAAGCGTCTGCGATGCAGGTCTACCTTGGTATAAATGATATTATTCATTCTCACATCGGGTACTGATGGATGTGGGTGTTGATATTCAAATGTAAATACGCCGTCTTTTCTGGGATCACCTTGGCCATCACCCAAAGCGGCCATGGCAGCATAGATCCATACTCCGCCCAAGGGATCGCTTGTGGTAGAACCACTGGTATCATGGTGGCGCAAGGTATCAACAGGATCGCGATAGCCATACTTGACCACAATGGATTTTTCAGCCACCAAGCCCACCACATCTCGTTTGTTGCCTTCCGGGTTCAGCCCCCTGGGTGTTCCTGTAAGCAGGATATCCCCCAGTATAAAGATGGTATCTCGGCTTCCATAGGTCTGGTAACCGGTAAAATGACCCTTGATCCACAGTTTGTTATAAGAGTAGAATGATTTTCCTGAAAGACCACCGGCGTTAAGTCTGGTCCAAGTAGTATCCGGTACCCTGTAATAGTTTGCATATAGGGGTTCCACCGTTCCCGGAGGATAGAGATTGGGCGGATAAACCGCCAAACTTTCCATCATACCGAGACCGACATTACCCAAAAGCACGTCTGCACTGCCACCACTGGCATTGAAGTAGACGATGTATTTTTTATCGTAAATGGTAGGCCCCAGTGTATTTGCCTTATTTCTCAAAGTGATAGCTTCGTCGGGGAAGTTTGTATAGGCATAGTTTTCGGTGAGGCCGCCCTTGAAGATAGTATCTTCGGGGAAATCATGCCCACCACCGGGATACACTCTCACAATTCCGGCCGTAGTAACCCAGCCATTGAAGGTGGGCCAACCAGCGTTGTTTCCACCACCGGCCTGGCGTATCCAGATATCCTCATTGCTATGCACTCTGCCGTAGAATATGTCAGGGCCATAGTGGCGAATCGGGTAACCGTTTGGGTCTTTATCAAAATCCGTAAAATACATAAACTTGGCAAAGGTCTCATATTCCAAGGTATAGACACCATACTTTTGCACTACGGATCTGGGATTGCCGGCAGACGCATACTTGGTGCCCCTGTGTACATACACGCGGCTATGAACGTTGGTAATTTGTCTGGAATCGCCCTGCGTTATATTTTCATCCACAAGTGCTGAACCACCGGGAACGATCAGGGATTTGATCTTGAAGCTCTTGCTTGCCTGGGTTCCCGAAACTTCCACAGTTCGCTCGCTGGTGACTACGGGCATAGTAATCATACCCAAGGCACCCATAAGGGCTTGGCCTCTCAGGGCTTCGCTCCTCAGCAGCAACAGGGATTGAACGTTTTCATACTCATAGTGAAAACTCATGATGTCCCTATAGGCAAGCCCAGCCAAGGTAAAGCCGGACATCGTGGCTATCACCACCAAGAGCATGGCGACGCTAACGTTACCGCTTGGGTTTCTTAAAATTGCTTTCATGATACACTCCTCAACAACATAAAAGGTGCCATGTTACTTCTTCACCATTTGGGTGCGATACATTAAACGTTTATATCTTTTGGGTCCAACTTCGACCTTGGCCCTGAGGGTCACATCAAGCACTGAGATGTTGCTTCCGTTGTTCAACTGTTTGAACGATATTTCATCCAGGGAGATGTAATCCCTTGTCCCGGTTTTGGGAAATAGGGTCAGGACTGTCGAAGACCCTGAGCCTTGATAGCTCCTTCTGCAACGCACAGTACCATTATGGTAATAAAAATCTGCATAATCAGAGGGTGTGAGCCCATGATCTTGTACGAGTATGGGAATCACTCTGATGGAGTTTGATTGTCTGGCTCCATAGGGAGCATTCAAAAATTGGATGGTAAGGGCGTTGTTGACTCCATAATACTCTTTTGGCTTGTGAAATTGGTAGTCGCCAAGGCCGGTCTGAGTGAGGGCTGCACCTTCATCGCCCACGGGGATGCCAAACTTGATATAGTTCAGCAGCTCAATGGCGTCATTTTGCAGTTCGGCATATTTTCTCAGTTCATCATATTTTCTAAAGAAAAGAGCCACACCACCGCCCGATATCATCGACATGATCACGATGATACCCATCACCACGATCAGCTCTATCAGGCTGACGCCTCGTTGGTTTGATATTATATTTGGTGTCTTAAGGTGTCTGCGTCTCATTTAGAAGAAATCCTCACGCATACTCAGGGTTCTAACTTGTTTGGTGGAGGGGTCTTTCCAAGTCATCGTAGCTGTCAGGGCCGTGAATTGAAGGGACCTGTCGTTTGATACATCATTTCCAACCCGAGCTGTAATCGTCATCTTTCCGGTGATAGGTCTGCCTTTGTCCAGTTCTTGGATTACATATTCTCTATTGTTTTGCAATTGGAAGGGCTGGCCATTTTCCTTGCGGTAGTATTCCAGCTCCAGTTGGCCTACCAAGAGGAGTGTAACCACCCTGTCTCGGTAGTTTGTAGCCAGGGTTTTCTCGGCATAGATGATGCCTATGTAAAGGCTGGTAACGAGAACAACAATGACCAACACCAAAACCAGGGCTTCAATCAGAGTGAAGCCCCTGGCTTGGCGAAGTATGGTCATGGGGTTTGCTTTGCTCTCATTATCTGAGTTTGGATTTTCGCCCATGATCGGAAGCTTCATAATTAAAATCCTGCGCCGGTAGCAAAGAGCTTGGGATTGTCTGCCAATTCTTCAGCTACTGTGCGCTCGATTAGGTTGTTCATTACAAGGTTGTAGAGAGATTGATCACGCGTCTGCATGCCTTCTTTGGTGCTGGATTGGATCACGGAAGGAATCTGATATGTCTTTTCCTCACGGATCAGATTTCGCACCGCGGCGTTGGCGATCATGATCTCCACTGCAGGCACACGTCCTTTGCCGTCCTTGGTTTGGATAAGCGTCTGTGAAATCACCGCTTCCAAAGATTCAGACAGCATGGAACGAACTTGTTGTTGCTGTTCTTTGGGAAACATGTCAATCACGCGGTCAATCGACTTTGTGCAGCTTCCGGTATGCAAAGTAGCAAACACAAGGTGCCCGGTCTCTGCAGCCGTCAGTGCCAAAGATACCGTCTCAAGGTCACGCATTTCACCAACGAGGATCACGTCGGGGTCTTCGCGCAGGGCACTTCTGAGTGCGGCGGTAAAGCTCCAGGTGTCATGCCCCAGCTCTCTTTGGTTGATCAATGAGTTTTTGCTGCGATGCACAAATTCGATGGGGTCTTCCACCGTGATCACATGGCAAAAACGTGTGTCATTGATGGTATCAATCATAGTTGCCAGTGTGGTGGATTTACCGCTACCGGTGGGACCTGTCACCAAGATCAATCCCTTTTCCTTTTGCGTTAGTTTTTTGATCACCTCGGGCAAGTGCAGCTCTTCATAGGGCTTGATCTCGTTCGGGATCACGCGGAAAGCTGCTGATATGCCGTTGATCTGATGAAAAGCGTTCACACGGAAGCGGACATCGTTTGAGAGCTTGGTGGAAAAGTCGATCTCAAGGTTCTTCTTAAAAAGCACCTGCTGACTTTCGTTCATCACTCCATAAACGAGGCTTTCCACATCTTCCAGTGTTTGGACGGGTAGATTCAGCTTCTTCATCTGGCCGTTGACTCTCACCATCGGGTGAGCTCCGGCGGCCACGTGAAGGTCCGAGGCTCCTGCTTCGGCTGTGAACCGTAGTAGTTCGTGGATAGTCAACTTAAATCCTCCAGATCAGTCGGTTTCGGTCCCTCCGGATTCCGGGTTTGTCCAAGTATCAATACCATAACCATGGAATTTGGCTTCTTTTACATCATACCAAACTTGCTTGCCTTCGCCGCCGGGGAAATCAGCAGTGGAGGTGGCAATATATTTGGTTGGGGGGTTGCCGGTGACTTCAAATTGCCAGTTGCGGACTGTGGCTTCGCCCAAGCGAGCTTCTTTCAAAGCTTGTTCTTTGGTGAAACCTTCAGTGGTTCCGGTTGTCTGCAATTGAACGTCATAGACTTTACGTAGTGTGCTAATTGCTGTTTGGGCTTCGGTGGAACGTGATTTTTCCACATACCTTAGATAACGAGGCACGGCCAAGGCCGCCAAGATGGCTACGATAATCACAACCACCAAGATTTCGATAAGGGTGAAACCCTTTTGGTTCTTGAGTTTACTCAGCATTTTCGCTTTTCCTCCTGGGAAATGTTTTTAGTGTTCCAATTTCATGATGCACGTAACGAGCCAATTGTCAAAAAAAGTGTTCGCCACGTTATGGGAACAATAAAATACTTGACGGTTTCCTGTCCACCATTTTTTTTGGCTTTATGATTATCAACAGACTCAAGCAAGGAGTAAACTCAATTATGAAGCGATATTCCGCCTTACCGATTATTCTGCTTCTACTCAGCCTAAGCTTAGCCTTATTTGCTGCCGAAAAAGCAGAAGTGACCGTTAGCAATCAAAACCAAATGGACGACGACACCGTCCTCGTAGAATATGAGGGTGGCACCATCACCCGCAAAGACTTGGATAACCGCATCTCCAAAATCCCGCCAAACCAGCAGGGACGCTTCCGCACCATTGAAGGACAGATCCAGGTTTTGGACGTATTGTCCCTGGAAAACGTATTGCTCAAAAAAGCAATTGAAATGGATATCGAGAACGATCCTGAGGTAAAGGAGCGCATCGAGACAGGCACACGCCAGTTTTACATCCAAGAGTATTACAAAAGGATGGTGGTAGACAAAGTAGAGATCACCGAGGCTGACAGACAAGACTTCTTCACCGAAAACACAGAGCTCTTTGTGATGTTGCCCGTGATCACGATCAACTACATCAGCACTGCCACGGAAGACGAAGCCAAGGCCGCCCTGGCCGAGCTGCGTACCGACGTCAGCTGGGAAGAAGTATCAAACGCCTTTAGCAGAAACAACTACATCAAAGGCCTCAAGGGCGTGATCAAAAATATCCGCCTCAATGGCAACATCCCCGGTGTCGGCACGGATAGAGAACTCGAGCAGCTCATCGAAGCAAATCTGGACAATCTGAACCAGATCGTCGGCCCGGTGAAAACCGAAACGGGATGGCACCTCTTTATGGTTACCGAACACATCCCCAGACGCGACAAGAGCTATGAAGAAGTCTTGCCAGAGATCGAGCAACGCCTGCGCCCCACCATGGAAAGAATGAAGATGGAAGCTCTGAGAGAGGAGCTGGTGGTCAAATATAGCGTAACCGTCAACGAAGAATTGGCCGCCCAGATAGACCTGGCAACCATGGAAAACAACGATGCTATCCGCGAGCAATTTGTCATCGAAGCACCGCAAGCTGAGATCAGCTTCACCGTGGGACAGATATTGGATTCCTTCAACAAGCTCACCCCCCAGGAGCAGATCTTCTACATCAAGGGAGAAGGTGCGAGAGCGGTGATAGACCAAGAGCTGAGCCGCGCTTTGATGCTCCATGATGCGATCGAGGAAAACTACGGGCAATATGTGGAAGAAAAAGAAGAATTCATCCAGATGAAACACTATTTCATCCTCAATGCCGTCTATAGAAAGCTGATCGTGGACACCATCGAAGTGCCTCAAGAAGAGATCCGGGCATACTATGACAGCCACATCGCTGATTACACCACCCCCGCCTCCAGATGCATCCAGGTATTTTGGGCAGAAAACATGAAAAAAGCCAAATCCGCCAGAAAGAAGTTTAGCCGCGTGCACAAGCTGGGCGACGAAAAGCGGATGCAAAAGATTATCGACAAAGATTCCAAAAACCCAAACCAAAGCATCTTTGACCACCAATACAACAACGGCATCGTCACCGGCATCGGCCCCGATGAAGAATTTTCCAAAATGATCTGGGAAAACCCCGTGGGATACCTCAGCCCCGTATTTACCACCGCCCGTGGCGATATCGTCTTCTTCCGCACCACCAAAGAAAACCCACCCGAAGTGAAAAGCTTCACCGAGATGGAACCCCGCATCTTTGGCATACTCAAAAAGGAAAAAGAAAGCAGCCAACAGACCCAGGTCACAAACGAACTCTTTGAAGAATACAACCTGCAAAAACACCTCGACAGGATCAAGCTGAAACTGAGCGTGGAAGAGCTCTTCAACCTCGCCGATGACAGCGCCAGAATGCGCAGATTTAAAGATGCAATCAACTATTACAACCAAATCATCGAACACTATCCCAACGGCTCAGACGACTATAAAGCAAGCTTTATGAAAGCATTCCTGATCGCCGAAGAGATGCAGAATACAGATTTGGCCTTAGACCTCTTCAAGGCATTCCTGGTCAAATATCCCAGTGGCGAACTCAATGACTCTGCCCAGTTTATGATCGACACCCTGGAAGGCAACGTCGAACTGGAGATAGAGGGCTTTGAGCAAGCGCCGGAAGCGGAAGAAGCACCAGAACTGCGGCAGGAGCCCGAACTGCAGAAAGCAAATGAGCCTCAAAAGGAGAATGAGCTCCCAAAGGTGAAAGAACTGAAAAAAGATGAAGAAGCCAAAAATGAGAAAAAGGCCAAGAAAGAAAAGAAGAAATAAAGCAAACCCAAAAGACTATCAGCCCTCGCTTCTTGCGGGGGCTTTTTTTGTGGTGCGCAAACTGACTGAATAAAGCCCCGCTTGATAGACAGCATGCCGTTTTGTCCACTATGTTTACACCCGAAAGGAGGTGTTTACACCGGCGCCCGGCAGGGAAACAAACTGCATGCCTGCCAGCAAGATGGGCTTTGGCCTCCAAAGCGCATCCTCAACCTGGTGGGAATCGGGGCTGTTTTATCTCCCCAAAATGCTCAATCTTACCCCATAATTTCCTTGCTAAAAACAGGCATTTACGCAAATATTGACTTTTCACCCCGGATGACCACCCTCCAAAAGCCGCCTTCGCTCCCGCTTGGCTCCTGCTCCTAACTGCCTGCTTTCTTACTGCTTACTTGATCGAGGAGCAGGAGAGCAGCAGGGGCGGAGTTGGCAAGCCGCATGGAATCGGCATTTGAGGGATGGCAAAAAGGGAGGTTTTTCTTGAGATAAGTTTGCCAATAAGGCAAATATTGACTTTCGGACGAGGTCTACCGGGGGCTGACCTCAGCAACAAACTCCTACTATTTCAGTAGGAGTTCAGCATAAGCTGTTGCTATGTTTTTATTAGTTTGATGTGTCGTTATCAACCGACCAGTTTACAGCCCACTAACTTCAATACCTCTTGCATACTACCTGGTTTTTGCCGTTGGCTTTCCCCTCATATGTGGCCTTATCAGCCTCTTCTATCATTTCCTGGATCGTTGTTTGCTGGGTTCGATAGCTGATGCCGATGGTAATGCTGATGCGAAACTTGTGCCCATCCCATTCAAACAATTCTGCGTCCAAGCTTTTGCGGATACGTTCTGCCACGGTAATTGCTCCATCGCAATCCGTTTCTGCAAACACAAAAAGAAATTCTTCTCCGCCCCATCTGCCCACGCTATCCGTATCACGAATCCACTTCAAGAAAATTTGTGCCAAGCGTTTCAGCACCATATCTCCGCATTGGTGGCCGTAGGTGTCGTTTATCTGTTTAAAATCATCAAGATCGGCAACGGCTACGGCAAAGCCCCTGGAATAACGTTTGGCTATTCTGTGTTGTCTTTCCATTATTTCACTGATGGCTCTGCGGTTGTACAATCCGGTCAGCGGATCATGCCTTGCCAGTTTTTCCAGTTTTCGGTTGAGCACCTTTTGTTTTTTCTCTGCTTTCACCTGTCTATCGATATTGATCAGCATTCCGATGATGCCGTCGGTCTGCCCATCATCATCCAAAAGCGGCGACACATGCAGCTCCGCCCAAAACACTTTCCCGTCTTTGCGTTTGAATTGTCTTTTGATGCGGATGCTGGCTGCGGTGCCATTGGCCAGGTTTTTCATGGATCTGTCACTGCGTTTAATATCTTCTTCCACAGTCACATCATTCACATTCAGTTTGAGAGCCTCTTCCTCAGTATAACCCATAAAATTACACCAAGCGGGATTGACCATGATGTAGTTGCCCTCTATATCAGTGATCCCAATAGCCACCATCGAGCTTTGGAACACTTTGCTGTAAATACGGGATATCTCCAATTCGGACATACAATTTCCTCCAATTATCGTATTGATTAGCCTATCAGCATCCTTAAAGTGAAAAATATAAGGCAAAGGCGCAAAATTGCAAGTGCTTTTTTGCGCCTTTTTACACATTAGGGGGATGTGATTGTTTCTATTGTTCTGTGTCTGGCGCAGTAAAGGTGCGTTTGCCCAACTCGGCATTGATCATATAGATGCCGGCAGTATTGCCGTCGATCATCTCCAATTGGCGCACAATTCCTTCTGCGGTGGCTTCTTCCTCCACTTGTTCATCCACAAACCATTGGATAAAGCTTTTGGAAGCGTGGTCGTTTTCCTTGCAAGCCAAGTCCATCAGTTCGTTGATCTTACCGGTGACAAACTGTTCGTGCTTCAGCGCTTCTCTGAAAGCGTTGAGCGGGTTTTTAAAATCGACGGGAGGCTTTTCGATGGCCATCAGCTCCACCTTGCCACCACGATCCAAGAGATAGCGGAAAAACTTCATGGCGTGAAAACGCTCTTCCTGGCTCTGAGCTTCCATCCAAGAGGCCATACCGTCGAGATTCTCGCCAGCGAACCATGCCTGCATGGAAATATAGAGATATTCGCTGTAGAGTTCGTGTTTGATCTGTTCATTTATTGCTTTTTCGAGTTTTTTGCTGATCATGATTTTGATTCTCCTTGCATTTATTGTTTATCAAATCTTGGTGATAGGTTATGTAAATTCCGGGGCTTGCCAAGCACTATTTTCTCCTGTGTGAAGTGCTATTTCTGACACACCGGGCAGAGGTAGGTGCTGCGCCCGGCCTGCTTAAGCTTCTGCACCTCATGACCTTGCGGACAGTGCTCTTTCTGGTATACCTTGAGGAAGTTTTGAAAGGAGCCCGCTTTGTCGTCCACCCTTCTAAAATCCGAGATGGAGGTGCCGTTGTGCATCAGAGCCTGCGCCAAAATGAGCTTGGTTGCTGCGGCTATTTTGGCAAAATCTTCTTCGTTCAGCTGATTGCAGAACTTGAAGGGATTCACGCCTGCTTCATAGAGGATCTCGCAGACGTAGATGTTGCCCAGGCCGGCGACGATGCTTTGATCCAAAAGTGCGGTCTTGATGGGACGCTTGCTCTTGGCTAAGCGTGCGCTGAGATATGCGGCTCCAAAGCCTTGCTGCAGGGGCTCTGCTCCCAGATTGGGCAAAGCCTCGTGCACCTGCGTGCCGGGTAAAAGCGTGATTTTGCCGAAGGTGCGGATGTCGATAAACCTCAGGCGATTGCCGCCCGAGACCAGGATCGCCGCCCTTTCATGGGCTTTGGGCTCGCCATCGTCCTTGTCCCACACCAGTTTGCCCGTCATCCTCAAATGAATGATGAGCGCAAAACCACTGGTCAATTCCAAAATCATATATTTGCCGCGGCGGTAGCCTTGGCGCAGCTTGGCAGGGAAAGGCTGATCCTGCGGGGAAAGCCTGTCGATCACGGTGCCCGGATAGTAGCACTCCAAGCCCGTTATCTGCTTGGTGCCAAGCTTTTGGATCACGCCACCGAGGACGGTCTGGACTTCTGGTAGTTCTGGCATGTGTTTAAAATCCTCCTGTAAACCGCTCAGGGATCCAGGGCTGATCGCCACCCAGCATCTTATTGAGGGAATGCGCAGCCGTGTAGGCACTCATGCGAACATTAAAGAGCGGTGAATTGATGTTTTCATTGAACAAAGCAGCCAGATTGGAAGCGGCCATCACTCCGTGAGTGTCAGAATTGCTGATCATCTCATCCAGGCTCTTGAGCAGCGCGGGATCGGCTTTGAACCAGCGGGCATAGGGATTCATGTTTTGGGGCAGGGTGAGTCCCATCATGTTGAGCCTGTCCCTCACTTTGTGCGCCAACATGCCCAGCTCCATCGCTTTCAACCCCAGAGAGGGTGGCAGCCATGTCTTTTCCCAAGGCACTCTTGCTGCCCGTTTCTGATAGGTGTTAAACCACTTGAAATACAGTTGGTTGTTGTATCTTATTTTGGGATCCAAAGAGAAGCTGTAGATCATAAAAGGTGTGTAGGTAAAGGGCGAGATGGAGTGCCCCTTTTGGAAGCAGGCCCAATCTCCATTGGAGGCAGAATTGAAGCAGCGGTTGTACATGGAAAAGTGTTCGTGATTGGGATAAGCAGCTTCCACCTGCTTCATGACGTCATCCAGCGCCGGGTCATGCACCGGGTTTATGCTGATGCTTTTGGCACCTGCTGGTTCGTGCTCGGGCTTGTTTAAAAACCTGCCCAACATCAACTCCCCAATCTGCCCGCTCATGATGATGCCAAACTCCACCTGATTGATAGCTCTCAAAGCTGCATCCAGATGCGTGGCTCCCTGATAAAAGACCTGACCATCATTGTAGTTGATGGCAGTGTGAGAATCCAGTAGATACCTGCCTCCATCCAAAGGATAAAACAGGAAGTTCAAGCCCTCTTTGCGGGCAATCTTGCGGGCGATGGTGTGGTCTTTGTAGCCTGTTTGCGAAAAATTGAGCACACTGAGGTCTTTAAAACCCAGATCTTTTGCCGTGTAAACGGTCATGCGTGAATCCAGACCACCACTCAGGAAAGCAAGATGCTTTCTCTGGTGACGTAAATCCCACTCATGGATGTGTTGCACGGATTCTCTGAAGAGGTCGTTCAGAATATGCACGGCTTTGTGCATGCCGTCTGAGCTTATCTCGGTGGGGTAGCGGCAATACTTTGTCTCTCTGAGCTCTCCCCCATCCCAATGCAGGATGCTGCCCGCTTCCAGGTGTTTGACGCCGGCGATAGTGGTATAATCCGCATAGAGATAGCCATGCGCCATCAGCATCCTCACACCAATCTCATCGAGCTCGCACTTTACATTGTTGTGCCGCAAAATGGCCACCACCATGGCCAAAGAGCCGGAGACTATCAGCTGCTGCCCCTGATGCCAGTAATACAACTTGGCGGAACCCACCTGATTGCCAAAGAAGATGCCCTTCCCTTGCTCCTCTGCGCGGTAGCTCATGCAGGTGAACTGGCCATAGAAATAATGAGGCAAACCGGTATCCTGATCCACCAACACCTTTTCCAACAGTTCATTGATGCCC
Organism: Candidatus Cloacimonadota bacterium; assembly: GCA_029781115.1. Lineage (GTDB taxonomy): Bacteria > Cloacimonadota > Cloacimonadia > Cloacimonadales > Cloacimonadaceae > UBA3900. The sequence goes on along the minus strand of JAKOXG010000002.1, from coordinate 14,919 downwards.
TGGACGGCATAGGAATCTATCAGGCTTTTGGAATTTGCCAGGCAGCCATCAAAGCAGGCGAGGGTAACCTCATCCTGATACAAATAAGAATCGTTGCTGACCTCCGGGGCAGAGTTGGTGATGAGATGGCAATCCTGAGCTGCCAAGCTCGACAGCTTCAGCTGCCTTTCCGGCAGTCCCTCAGGTGGTGTTAAACCCTTGATAAAAGCAAACATAATCTTACCACTCTTTTAGTTTTGTTGCCCAGCTTTTCATGCTTGAGCTCATCTGTTGCAGGTCGGCACGACTGGGCTTGAGGTGGGTGAAGAACAAGCCCTCAGTCCTATGGTTTTCATAGAGCATGATGGCGATAAACCAGCCTGTATAGCTGATGCTGGTAGCTAATGCGGCTCCAGAAATGCCCATGATGGGAATGAGAATGATATCCAGGATGATATTCAGCAGCAGCGCCAAGGCTGGCAAGAGCACGCTGATCCAGGGGAAGCCCTTGCTCCAAAGATAGGTATTGAGCAGCGAGCCAAAGGAGAGGCCAAAGCTCGCCGGAATCAACCAAAGATAGACATTGTAAACGGGCGTGAAATCCTTGCCATACATGAAGCCAAGCAGCGGCTTGCCTACGAGCACAAAGCCCAGATTCGCCACGGTCAGCAGGCCGAAGAAGAAGATAAACACCTTCTTCAGCGTAGCCCAGCTCTGGAACTGATCATCCAGATCCGAAAGCTTGACCAACAGCAGCGAGCCAACCATGTTGGAGGCCATTTGCAGCATTTCCACGATGTTGGAGGCAACGCTATAGATGCCAAGGTGTTCAAAAGGCAAAAATCTGCGGATCAGCATGATATCAAAGCGGATGAGCAGATTGATGAAGAGTGAAGAGAGAAAGACGCGCCAGCCGAGATTGTAGCTCTTGAAGATGTAGGAGAGGTCAAAGCCCTTCCAAAAGCGGGTGAACAGCTTGGGAAAGACCAGGCCGGTGACGCTGGTCAACATCGCCAAGTTGTAGGCACAGAGCACATAGATCAGTCTGTCTGCAGAGGTGAAAAACAGATAGCCCAGCACCACGACTATCAACATCATCAAGCTGTTAAGCGTCTGGCAGGATTGGCTATACCTCACATTGTCCTGCCCCAGATGATACATCTGCATGTGCATATTGAGCTTGGTGAGAGCGATGGCAGCACTTACGAGGAGGATGATGGGGGGGCTGAAGTCAAATTTGAGGATCTGCGAGAGGAAAGGCATGAGCGCAAGACCGACGCCGCTGAAGAACAGGATTTCACAGCAGAATTGCAGCAAGGACCAAGTGAAGAGGATATTGCCCTGCTGCGGCTCCTTGCGCAAGAGGTAGGGATAGGTCTTGTGGATGCCCAGGTCTATGATCAGCCAAGTAAAGCTGCTGATAGTAATCAGATAGCCATATTGCCCTTTGAGCTCCACACCCAAAAAACGGGTGGAAATCCACCCGGTCAGGAAGATTAAAACCATCCCCAGCACCCTATAGAAAGAGCTGATGAGGATGTTCTTTTTGAGGTTTATTCCCGCCACAAGTCCTTTACTTCTGTTCGGTGAGCAAGCGGATGATCTCGTCCCACCTCAGTTGGAGTCCTTCAGCCTGGAAGTGTTCGACCAACGCAATCATCAGCCTGGGTGTAGCTACACCGGAGCCATTGAGCGTGTGCACAAAGGCGGGTTTGCCCTCTTTGGTGCGGTAGCGGATATTGGCGCGGCGGGCTTGGAAATCCCTGAAATTGCTCACGGAGGATACTTCCAGATACCTGCCCGTGGCAGCCGACCATACCTCAATATCGTAGGTGCGCGCAGAAGCAAAGCTGAGATCGCCCGTGCAGAGCTCGATCACGCGATAGTGCAGGCCAAAGTGCTGCAAGATGCTTTCGGCATCGGCTACCATCTCCTCTAAAGCCTGCTCGGATTGTTCCGGCTCCACAAAACGCACCATCTCCACTTTATTGAATTGGTGCAGACGCTGCAAGCCCTTGGTATCCTTGCCGTAAGAGCCGGCTTCACGCCTGAAACAGGGTGTGTAGGCCACATACTTCAGAGGCAAAGCGTCGAGATCCAGAATCTCACCGCTGTGGATATTGGTGACGGGAACCTCGGCGGTGGGAATCAAAAAGAGGTCGTCCTCCCCCACATGATACATATCTTCTTCAAGCTTGGGCAGTTGGCCGGTGCCCGTCATCGTGGTTCTGGTCACCAAAAGCGGCACGTGCAGCTCGGTGTACTCGTGCTCAAAGATGTGTTTGCTGAGCATAAAGTGGATGAGGCTGCGCTCCAACATGGCGCCCGTGCCGGTGTAGATGGGGAAGCCGGAACCGCTGATCTTGGCTCCTCTTTGCAGATCCAGCATCTTGTTGGCTTCCATGAGGCTGATGTGATCCGCAGGCTCAAAGTCAAAGCTGGGCGGATTCCCCCAAGTCTTTATCACTTTGTTGGCGCTTTCATCTTTGCCAACCGGCACCTGGGCATCGGGGACATTGGGAACGGTGAGCAAGAGCTTTTCCAGCTCCGCGTTGATCTCACCCAATTTGCCATTGAGTTCCTTGATCTCGGAGGCCACCTTGCCCATTTCCTCCAACAGTTCGCTGGCATCCTCTTTGTTTCTCTTCTTGAGGGCGATGTCGGCAGAAACCTTGTTTTGATGCGCACGCAAGTTTTCAAAGGCAAACTGCTTCTCACGCCTCTCATCATCAAGAGCGATGATAGCTTCGATATCTGCCTTCTCGTTTTTGTTGGTGACAGCAGACTTCACCAAATCCAGATTAGCTCTGATAAACCTGATATCCAACATGGTTTACTTTCCTTTCTTCAGCACGGAGATACCGGTGTGGACCATGGAGACGAAGTCATCGGTCTTGAGCGAGGCACCGCCGATCAGCCCACCATCTATATCAGGCTGGGAGATAAGCTCTTCGCAATTGCCGGGCTTCATGCTGCCGCCATAGAGGATGGACAGATTCTGTGCAATCTGGGCGTCAAAGCGAGCTTGCAGCCAATTGCGGATGAAGGCGTGCGCCTGTTGAGCTTGCTCGGAAGTGGCGGTCTTGCCCGTGCCGATCGCCCAGACGGGTTCATAGGCGATCACCAGCTCTTTTCCTGTTTGCAGCTCAATCCCGTTCAGGCAGCCCGTAAGCTGGCTTTCTAACACAGCTTCCGTCTCGCCGGCTTCGCGCTGCTGTAAAGTCTCACCAATACACATGATGGGGATGATCTGATGATCCAACAGCATCTGAACTTTGTCACGCACCAGTTCATTTGTCTCGGCATGATACTGGCGCCGCTCGGAGTGACCCACAATCGCATAAGAAACCTGTAAGGAAGCCAACATCGGGGCACTCACCTCGCCGGTGAAAGCACCTTGAACATGACTGCTGACATCCTGAGCGCTCACCTCTATCCTGCTGCCCGTCAAGGCCTGCTTGGCTGCGGGAAGCAATACGAAAGCGGGCGCTACGATGACCCTCAATCCGGGGGCAGACACATCTGCCAACCTGTCTTTCAATTCGCCGCAAAACTTGGCTGTCTCGCCGGCGTCTTTATTCATCTTCCAGTTGCCTGCAATGATGATATCTCTCATGCTTGTTCTCCTTGTGCAATTAAATATATTTGAAGCCAAAGGAAACTGAGGGGCTGCTTTCGTCAAGGCTTTTCCAAAGTGGGCCTCTTTTGCAAGCAAAAAAGGCCCATCTTCAATTTGCAAGGCCGCCCTCAACGCTGTTCGCTTTTACGTGCAGGGAAGATTAGCAGGTTAAAGCGTCAAGGACCTTGCCTATTTCATCAAAACCATCTTGTTGGTTTTGGTATAGTTCTTAGTTTCCAGGCGGTAGTAGTAGATGCCGGAAGCGACGCTGCGGTTGCGGGCATCCGTTCCGTTCCATACCACCTTGTGACTACCGGCACTCAGAGCACCATTAACCAAGCTGCGCACCAATTGTCCCTTGATGTTGTAGACGTTCAGTTTCACCTGTCCGGGTCTGGCCAGGTCAAAGCTAATCGTAGTGGTAGGGTTGAAGGGATTGGGATAGTTTTGTGCCAATTTGGTGACCAAGGCAGGTGTCTGCTCTGCTTCTGGAGGCGGGTAGTATGGGAAGTCAAATTCTGCCAGATTACTGGGCTCACCTTCAGTATTGAGATATTTGGCGGTGACGTAGTATTTGTATTGACCCAACATATCCAGGTCAATGTGATCCTCAAAGCCAAGGGTCTGGCTATTGACTTCTTGATATCTCACAAATGGCCCGGTATTGAAGCGTTTATATACGTAATATCCCATCACTTGGTTCACTGGATCGAAAGGTGCACCCCAGGCAAGTGAGACCAATCCCGTATCATTGTCCACAGTAAAGGCCAGTTCAGCCGGAGGGGGCAGGTTGATCAGGGTGAAATCCAGCTCATATGTCGGAGCTGATGGCGAGATACTGACACCATTTACGGTGGATGACTGGTGATAAGGCAACGAAGCTGTGATGCTATGTGTCCCATTGGGCAGATACAGCGTATAGTGCCCAGTTTCATCAGGATTGGTCGAATAGAATGTATTGGCTCTGACGTTTGCTTTGGTGACATCGGCGTCGGAAGTTGGGAATACCGTTCCGGTGATATAGCCGGTCTTTTGGTCAACACCGCTGAGCTCAAAGTTATCTATGAACCAGCCGATGGATTCATTTGTTTCATCAGAACCCAAGCGGAATCTGAACATCACCATCTGGTTTGCATATTGGCTGAGGTCACAGACCACTTGTTGCCACATACTGAGGAATCCGGAAAAGCCCGGTTGTGAGTTCAGCCCCGTCAAGCTATTGTGTGTATAGCCTCCACTGGGTGTAAGCAAGGTCCAGGTATCCCCATTGTTAGTAGAGATGGCGATATTGCCACCGTCGCGGCCATTTTCAAATCCATAGCGATGCATAAACTTGAGCTGCGAGCCTGTCTGCAAAGCATAAACAGGGGTGTAGAGATCCCATGTCGCAGAGTCTGGATAGTTTCCGCTCAGATTGGTAGCCCAGAGCCTGATTCCGGAGAAGGGTGTCACTTGGGCAGGTGTGCCCCAAGTCCAACCTAATTCAGGCGTGAAGCCACCATTTTCGGTCTCAAAATCGCTGAAGATATTGTTCATGTTGAAGGGAACCATGATGTTGGTGCTCATCGGCAAGCCATTATCCAAACCTACATTGAATTGCATTGGTTTATAAGAGCTTTCGGTATCCGTGAGCTCAAACTCTATTTCAAAGACAAACTGAATGATGTCGTTTGCATCCACAGAGTCTTTGAAGATAATAGGGTTGTTGATCAGTATATGATTTGAATCAGTGGAGCTGAGCGTCGCCATCAAGCCCGTAGCCGCCACGGAAGAGTTGTTCTTAACATTTATGGCCAGCTTGATGGTTTCTCCGGGTTCGATCACGCCATCATAGACAGCGTCTGCATCATTGATCAAAAAGCCCAGATACTCCAAGTTTGAAGCATCCACTCTGAGGGTAAAGGGTCTGGACCAGGCGGCATCCTCTCCATCTGTGACATCGAGATTAAAATCCAGTATCGTTCCATCTGGACAGCATCCGGACACTTCAAAGATGAAGGGAGTACGGTTGTAACCCGAAGCTTCTCCATCGATGGGATAATAGGCCGCAGTATCCTGTACCATGGTCACATAGGGACTCATGGTGCTCAAAGTAGCTCTAAGCTGATCTGCCACGGTGTTGCCGATGTTGCTGAGTTCCACACCAAGATTGATGGTTTCGCCCGGTTCACACACGCCGTTATTGTTGGGATCAGTTACATGTGTTTCACCGATCACCATATGCGGTGCTTCATAGTGGATGGGGACATTGGTGATATAGAGCGCACGGTTGTTCCCCAGTGGTGAAGCAGCGGCGGGATAGGTATTGGCAAAACTATATTCCAAGCCAACGTCGCCCAAGCCATTTTGGATGCCTATGGTAGCATGGCGTCCATGGTGACCTGGGACCGACGTCGAAGCGTCCACATTATTGAAGGTATGATATTGGATTTTGATGGGACCATCACCCATTGAACCGGCGTGCACTGCAGGGTCATACAATATCACTTGGAATGTCTCCGGTGAATTTCCGTTTGCTCCATTGCGCATGTTGTACCATTCGATGATGAAGGCATGGTTGCTCCGATCAAAGAAGGTGTAAATGCCGCTGCCAGTGTGTGTAGCGAGGTCATCCCAGAAAGGTGCGATCATGGGGCCTGGACCCATAGGGCCGGGTATACGATAGTTTCTAAACTCGGCATTTTCTGTAATTCCCATCACGAGAAAGCCGTTGGAGCACACCGTAATCTGGCTATAAGATTCTCCATAAAACTGGAAGGTGAAAGGCAGTGTGACCACTGCTAAAGAATTGGCTGCTGTTTGGTCTCCTTCGTTGTAAGAAGAGTAGGTGTCTGTAATAGGTAAAGCTGTGCCAAATCCGCCTTCTGCGGGCGCTATTCCAATCCAGTCATAGATGGGGCATTCTTCATAAAACACGTCGCCATCATCATAGATCACATAGCCGTATTCGTCTGGCCCAAGAGGAGAGTGCACAGTGACACTGCCAACGGTAAAGCTGAAATAGACCCATTGTTCAAATCCTGCATCATTGTATATTTTCATCCGCATGGGAATGGTCATTCCGGGCAGCACCTGATCCCTTGCCTTGAGCCCGAAGGCTTCACTGTTGGGCGTAATCTCTATATTTTGCAGCAGGTCACCATAAAAAACGATGTTGCTGCTGGTTACCGAGACCAGATCGTTGTCGCTATAAAGCCGGGCAGAGACACCCGTCAAGTCCTGAGCGCCTACGTTGCTCAAAGTAACTCTCAAGCCGCCCGTTTCGCCCGGATCCAGCACATTGTTTACGCCTGCATCTATCACTTGATAGGAGTGGTACATGATCTCAGCGTTGCCCACCGAGAGCTGGTCCACCACTTGATATTCCTTGTATTCACTGTCTATCAACTGCAGGGTAAGCTTGATATTGGTGTTGTTGGGGATATTGTTGGCGATCTGCAACACGATGGGAGGATTGTTGAAGATCATCTGGCCGGCGGGAATATTGCCAAAGGTAGCGGTGGAATCCACGATAGTCACATAGGGGCTATCGCAGATCAGATATCCGCTCACGCCATTGATGGCTTGCGCCTTGGTATTGTTGATGCCAAACGTCAATTCGATCGTTTCACCCGCATTGATATTTCCATCCGCATTGCCCTGGGATTGGCCTTGGTTGTCGTCATCCACAATCAGCGTGCCAGGCGTCAAAGTGCCGGTAGCATCCACGGTAATGGTGATCTGGACGGGTTTAAAGTCATGTTTGCTGATGGTAAGCACGCAATCCGTGCTGTCCATCTCAGCTGGCAGGAACAGAGTGACTGCTCCGTTTGCATCAGTATAACCCTTACTGAGGATGCTTTGTCCTTGGGAAAGGGTCACGCTGGCATCAGCTACATGCTCCAGGGCTCCATTGAGTGCGACCACATCAAGGAGACGGGATCCCAAAGCGATTGTGGTGGGAACGATAGCACTGAATGTATCCGGAATACCGACAAAGACTTCCATAGTGGGATCGCCCATCAGGTTAAACCAAGAAGCGTGTTTCAACATTGTGGAGTTGTAGTAGCTCGGGCCAAATGTTTCGTGCAACAGGATCTTTCCATTCAGCACCGCTTCACCCATGGTGCGCATGCCCCCAATGAAAAGACCACCAAAGGTGCCGCCACTAAGTGTGTTGTTGGTAATTGTCTTGGTGTAGATGGTACACATTCCCGTAGCGGTCACAGCTCCCTTGGGCGCAGTTGCCGTGCCCAATCTGATGAAGTTCTCAGAGGTAGCGGTGCTACCGTAGTTGCCGCTACCGCAGGTAGGAATGACAGCATGCAACAGTTTATAGCCATTGGAAAGTTGTGGATCATCTGGACTCCAGCCACTCATGCTGATGTAACCACGATAGCTGAAGAAGGCTACACCGTTGTTGATAGCCTGGTTTGTACCGGTAGAAAAGGAGCCACTATAGAGTTCGGTAAAGGTATAATTGGGATTGACCTTGAGAGCCAGCTCTTTGATATATTTGCTTATGTAAATACAGCTTATTCCGCTGCTACTGGGGTCCCCCACCAAAAGCATCCTATTAAGCCAATCTGCAGTACTTATGTTCAGGTCTCTCTCATAGAGATAGATCTTGGCAAAAAGAGTCTGCAATTGTGAGATGTTTTCCACAGAAATACGGCCAATCATCACATCACCCACCGAGTCGTTGCCGGCTAAAAAGGTGTAATTGTAGTCAGATACTCCACTGTTATCTGTAGCAAAGCAGGGGATGCTGTATGAACCCGTGGTATCCCCGAGCAGGATAATGAAGTCAGGCCGGGTGAGGGGGTTGTCATATCTGCCTTGAATGTAGCTTTTGATGGTGGTGTTTGAGCTTCCGGTCTCGTTTCTGCCGGCTAAATCCACCTCTGCACCTTTCTGCCTCTTCCAGAGCACAAAGTTGTCCAGCGCGGTTTGGAAGCTGTTGTCATGATTGGAGCCACCGTAGATTATCAGATAGCGCGGTGGCTGGTTTGCGGTCACATGATTTCGGTAATCATCAAAATTGAAGATGTTGGCTTCATAAATCTTCCTGAATGCAGGCGAATAGCCCACGAACTCTCCTGCAATCTCATTTGCACTGGGTTGATCCGTAAAATCCAGCTCAAACTCCATGCTCTCGCTCACGGTGAGCTCTTGCGTGGTGGCGTTGTAGCTAAAGGGATTGACCTGGATACTTACCAACCTGAAATCTCTGAGGATGTAGGGCTCGCTACATTCCAAGGGACTCTGCGGATATAGAGTGTTGGTTTGGTAAAATTCAGCATCATACACAAATCCCTTGGGGCTCTCCTCAGCCATCCCCTCTTGAACGGGATATGCTCTGATGTTATTGATCACTTGCGTCTGAGCACCAATCAAACTCAGCTGCGGTGCTCCCTGATATGGGATAGCAAGCGTGATTGTCAAATAAGGGAGTTGCGGAAGACCATCTTGCACAGTCTGTCCAGCATCCTGGATATGGACTCTTTGAAACTGCATGTCTCCCACAGTTACATTTTCAAGCGTGTATTCCGGCAGTGTGAAACGAATGTTCATCTTGCCAGTATTACTGTTGGTGACCTCAAAGGCCGACCTGTAGTCGACAGGCACATAATCACTGACTGCCGCAAATGCAAAGCCTACGATCAATGCCACTACGATTAAGAGAACGTATTTTTTCATTATTCTTTTCCTCTCTCGTTTACCGGGATTTATCATTATGCGGCACATGGCAAGCAATATCCATTCCAAATGTTGTGGAATATTTGCCCACAACTTGCTCAACCTTAACTACTTGTGACACACAATATTAAAAGGCTCACTTTCAAACTAAGTGGGTAAGTCCATTCATGAGATAGCCACATTTCTACAGTACTTTTGGTTCATGTTCAGTTTTAGTGGGTAGAAGTTTATCACTGACTTGGCCCTTACTTACCCGCCCGGTGATGCCGTGGAGATACTCGGGTTTTTTACGGGAGGATCCGGGTAATATCCGGGAGGCTCAGTAAGGAAGAAGTTGGTGAGGGACATTATTCTGCTTTGGTAATACCAGCAGGTGGCAGTCATTTGACCCACTATAAATGAACATGAGCCAAAAAAGCCGGCCCGTATTCGAGCCGGCTTAGATTTATTGAGAGCGAGTCTACCGAAGCAGACTCACTCTACATTACTGCATCAGGATCATCTTGGTGGCCTTCTGATAGCCGGGAGCGGTCATCCTCAGCATGTAAACACCGCTGGAGATGCTGCGTCCGCTGGCATCCTTGCCATCAAAGACCAGCTTGTAATGACCGGTGATTTGATCTTCGTTGACCAGGGTCTTCACCAATTGTCCCTTGATGTTGTAGACTTCGATCTTCACTCTGCCCGCTTCCTTCACGCTGTAACTGATGGTGGTTTCAGGGTTGAAGGGGTTGGGGAAGTTGCCGTTGAGCATGGTAGCCACTACGGGGATTTGAGGATCGTCGTTGCTCACGGGTTGCAGGATGAAGTTTACAGTGGTGTTGCTGTTTGCGGTCACCACCACGCCTTCCCTGGTTTCGGATTTGAATTCATCAGCTTCGGCAGTTACATCATAGGTTCCCACAGGCACCGAGAGGCTGTAAGCACCGCTGGAGTTTGTGGTGGCACTGTATTCACCTGCTGTGACTACTGCACCTCTGATGTAGTTGTTGTTTTTGTCTTTCACGGTTCCGATGATGTTGCCTCTTTGGACAAACTTGTTGAGCGTGTTGGAGAGGCTGGGAACAGAGAGGACGTCGTTTGTGTAAACAGCTTTCACAGCCCAGCGGTAGTCACCGTTTGCGAGGGTTTCCCAAGCGGGGTCTACGATGCTCAGATCGGCTGTTGGCTCCTGGTTCAGCAGGGTCCAAGAGGCTTCATTCTGCTCGTTGCCGGGGGTGAGTCTGTAAACCTTATAACCGGTGAGGGCTCTGTGAGTCCTGTTCACACGGCTGACGGCCTCAGGACGTGGCAATCTGGGCTCGTTGTGTTTTGCACCATAAGCCCGATCGCGTGAGATTTCCATTGAGGTCATGGCACCGGTGGTAGCTCTTGTCAGGTTATCAGAAGCGGAGACCCTGACGAAGTCGTCAGACTCAAAGGCTACCTTGGATATCACGTTGCCGATGTAGATGTTGTCGATAAACCAGATGTACCAGAGACCGGTATTAATGGGTGGATCTTCAGCGTGGAAGGCCAACTTGATCTGGTTGCCGGCATAGGCACTGAGGTCTATGGTGATGGGTGTATTGTAATCGGTCCAGCCGCCGGTTTGAGCGGTGGCATCCCAGAGCACAGTCCAGTTGTTACCGTTGTCTGTGGACACCTTCACATAGTAGTGATCATCGTGTTCAGAGCCCAGGAAGGCAAGGGTGTTAAAGGTCATGTATGCGCTGGGAGGGCAGTTGAAGCCAGGTGTGATCAGCCATTCGTCTTGGTGGCTTTCAGACCAGTAGAGTGCAGATTGGTAGCTTCCCTCTATGGGGGCAACCAAATCACCGGAGATGGTGACCGAGCCAATTCTGCACCAGGTTGGATACATACCCAAAGCGTTGGGTGGGCCGGTGTTGGTGATCTCTTGCGTCCAGCCAGAAGGCGGGAAGGTTGTGCTTTCAAAGCCTTCGGTGATCTCAGTGGCGCTGGGATCTGGAGCAAGCCAGGTAATCGTCACTTCTGTATCAGCATCGTTGGCTACAGCATTTACGCCCACTGGAGCATAAGCCACTTCCTGGAGCGTGATCGTGCCCATGTCGTGGTCAGAGGCTGCGAGGGTTAGCTGTCCGTTTTGAGACACATAACCGGCAGCGGTGATATTGTAATCGTAGACGTTGTTGGCAAACACGTTGGGAATGGTGAAAGCACCGGTTGCAGTCGTATTTGCCGTATAGTCCTCATAACCTGTGAGGGTGATGGCGGCTCCGGCAAGTCCGGCACCTGTATCGCTGGCCAGGATGGTTCCGCTCACGGTCACTTGCGGCAAGAGCTGCATGGTAACGTTGATCACCAGCTCGTCATCTACTGCCACAGTCACGTTTTGGGTGTGGGTCTGGTAGCTGTGTTTGGTGAAGGTCAGGGTGTAGTTGCCTTCCACAACGTTTACCAGTTGGTATTCACCCGCATCGTTGGTGGTGGCGTGATACTCACGCTCGGTGAGGGTCACGTTCACACCGGCCAGGGGTTGGTTTCCAGCGCCTGTCACGGTTCCGGAGATGTTGCCGGTATTGGTGAGGAAGCCCAGCATGACGTTGGGACGGCTGCTGTTCACGGTGCCGTTTTGGTCTGGATTGGGGTTGTTGTCAACATTCCAGAACATGTGCGATGTTGGGGTTGTGGTGTATCTGAAGGTGTGTCCTTGACCGCCACCGTTTCCGCCAAAGTCGGTTTCTACGGCAACGATCAGGTTTCCACCGGTGTACTCGAAGGGAGTATCGAGGGCAAATGCGTTCCAGCCGGGTGTATTGAAGACGTGTGTGCCTTCTTTTACCAAGGTCATGCCTGTGCTGAAGTTGGTCCAGCTTTCTGCTGTGAGCGAAGTAGCATCAGTGTTTTTGGCGTATATCTTGTAGGGAACCTGGATTTCTGAAGTGCCATTGGCATCCCAGGCAACAAAGTTGAGCAGCCCTTGGAGGTTGATCTGGTCAGCTGTGTATAAGGCAGCTGATTTCTCATAACCCCAATAGGTGCCAAACGGTTGACGCTGAGATGAGGTTCCATCACCGATTATCACTGTGCCGGCAGGAGAGGTGGTAAAGCTGAAGGCCGTGGGTGCATCACTTGTACCCGCATCATTGTATGCCTTCACCGTCCAATAATATGTAGTTTCGCCGGAAAGCTGGTCTGTGAGCGTATAACTGGTAGTAGTCACATCTGCCACTTCGGTAGTAGGCGGGTTTGTGGTATCCAAAAACACCTTGTAACCAGCCGGAATACCACCGGCAGAGGGATTCCAGGTAAGGGTGGGTCTCACAGAAACCATGGCAGCACCATCTGCAGGAGAGAGCAGGACGGGTGCAGAGGGCATTTCCGCCACGATGTCCGGACCGGATACATCGTCGATCAGCAGATACAGTTGGTTTGTGGAAATAGCCTGGATGGCTACATAAATCTGCTGGCCGATGAACGCTGACAGATCATAGGTGTGGAAGGTGTAAGTTGTAGAACCTGTCTGGACGTTTGTGCCCAGGGTGTCGGTAAAGGATGTGACTTCAGGGGTTGTCGTGGAGACGAGCACGTTGAATCTTTCGTCATATGTGCCACTGTTATTGCTTCCATAGAAGCTGAATGTATGGTTCGCAGCTGTGGGAGCGACCCTGGGGCTGATCAGCCAGTCATCGTGAGCAGTGGTGTTCCAACGGATCTGGGCATGTGCAACACCAGAATAGGGGAAGGAGGTAGCTCTGGCCCAAGTGTTGGAGCCGCCACCATTGACCACACCCCAGCCCGGAGGTGGGAACACTTCGCTTTCAAAGCCCTCAAAGAGAGCATTTTCACCCAGAGCGATTCCGCTCAAGGTCACATCGTAGTTCTCGCCGCCATATACCATGCGCAAAGTAGCACTGTGAGTGCCTTCTGCAGTGGGATTATAGCGAACCGGAACAACGCCGCTTTGGTATGCGGTAAGAGCCAGGGGCAAGCCGGTGGCATCAAAACCAAACATCGCTGCGTCATCACCGACGATGCTGATGCTTGCTGCAGGCAATTCTAAGGTGCCAACGCCGTTGTTGGTAACGGTTACGTTCTGGTAGGCTGTGGGAGTGTTTGCAAAGCTGGTTCCAAAGTCAATGGCATCTGGAGTGTAGGTGAAAATGGGAGTTTCCGGTGAATGCTGCACCGCGATATCGTCAATGCTGATATACCAGGGTGTGCTGTTGATTACACCATGGAACGCAATCCAGTAAACGCCACTGGCAGCAGGTATGAAGCTGCCACGAATCTGCTGGTAATCTCCATTGATGAGACCGGTTTGCTCAGCGATGGTGTTGGTCATGGCATCCAGTGTAGCATCCGTTCCATAGAAAATACCCATGCTGGCATTTGCCTCGTTGGCTCCATCCTGTCTGGCGTATACCTCTACGTCGTAGGATTGTCCTGCTTGCAGTGAGAAGGGTCTCATCAGCCAAGCGTTGGCATTGTACTGCAACGTGGCATTAAAGTCACCATTGCGTGGCTCACGGTTGTAGTTGGTATTGGTGGAGTTGGCCATCCAATACTTGGTCTTGCCATCGTCCAAAATCTGCGTCCATTCCACCACTTGGTTACCATGAGTTTGCCCCACTTCAAAGCCATCAGTGAAGGGATAGTCATAGATGATGGGGTCAAAGCATTCGCCGCTTACCGTAATGGTCTGGGTTTCAGCGCCAGCAGTGACGGTGAAGGTAGCGGTATGGTTGCCGGTTGCTGTGGGAGTGTATTCGATATCGAAGGTTGCAGATTCTCCCAAAGTCAAACCCACTGGGAAATCAGGGGCGTTGGTGACTGTGAAGGGACCATCATTCATGGGGCTCAAACCTGTGACGTTGAGAGTGCCGCCTCCACCATTTACGATGCTGAAAGCTTGGCTGCTGGTGGTGTTGATCATCACGCGATCGAAGTTCCACTCTGTGGGACTGACTACAAACACAGGTTCGTCTGAAAGAGGTGAAAGAATCATCATTATGTTTGGTAGATTGGTGTTCAGGGTTCCATTGGTTTCTGGGATGGTATTGTCTCTGCGCCAGTATTGGTGAGAGCCGGTATTACCGGTGGTGTAATAGAACCTGGGATAGCCGCCTGTTCCGGCTCCACTGCCGCCATGGTTGGCTTCCACGCCAATCAGCAAGTTGCCATTGGTATATGCAATCGGCATATCCAGCGTAAACTGATGCCAGCCTACAGTATCGAAGGTGTAGGTTCCCTCTTTTACCAGAGTGGCTGTGGCAGTAAAATCTGCCCAGGTCATCTGAGTGAGGGCGGTATCATCGGTAAGCTTGGCATAGATCTTGTAAGGGATAGCTCCGGTGCCGGCGGTATGTACGTTCCAACCCAAGGTGCTGATTGAACCAAGCTGCCCTATCTGGTCAAAAGTATAGAGCCCCAAAGAGCGTCCATAGCCATACCAGGCATTGAAGGGATCTTGTTGATTTGAAGTTCCATCGCCTATGATCACTCCATTTACCAGACTGAAAGTCCTGGTCTCAGATGGAGCTGAAACGCCGACATTGTTGCGGGCGACCACATACCAGCTGTGCTCACCTGCCTCCAAACCGGTAAGGGTGTAAGAGGTTGCGGGCTGGTTGTCAACCACAAGGTTGCTATCGATATAGAGGTCAAAACCGCTAACATCA
>JAKOXG010000022.1 GCA_029781115.1 Candidatus Cloacimonadota bacterium | reverse complement strand
CCCGTTTTCAAAGCTAATCGCTGACAGCGACCACTGATCGGGTATATAGTCACAGAAAAAGACATTGCTGAGCTCACAGTATTCAAAAGTTGACATAGGAGCACCGGGATAGATGTAGATCCCACCCCAACGGTAGTCTTCACCTGCCTGTTCTGTATCAAAGGTAATCGGATTGTCAGGAGTGCCTATGGCGTTAATTGTACCATGGACGATAATCATCTTTGCATGCGGCTGAGCACTGCCTGTCCACTTGAAGTTGTAGATGTCATCCTTCAGTGCACCTACTGCATGTACCCGAACTCCGGGCAAGATAGTCAGCGTTACCCCGGCATCAATATACAGAAATGAAGTGATGATATAGGGACCCTCGGCAGGAGACCAGACAGTATCACTACTGATGTGGCCTCCCACCTCAATTCCCCAAAAAGAGACTGTAAACAGGCTCAAAAGTGCGGCGAAAAGGACTTTTTTCATCATTCACTTCCCGGGTGTCTTTAAGGTTAGTGACTGGTAAATGTGCAATAAATCCGCAATATCACCAGCCATCATTCGTGGGGATCTCACAAGTAGTCCCCGTTAATACACACCATAGGTGCTCCCACGATCAAGGCGCACTATCACATGGTTAAACTTTCCTGTCAAGTACTATTTTTACAAAGAGGCTTTCGCCTTTACAATATCGTGCTATCTGATGGTTTTATGAATAGCTAACGTGTTTTGGCATGGTATTGTCAGATCCTGTATGCAATTCAAACTGGAGGCATAATTTGCAATTTTGCGAAAGAGTGTGAGCATGAGAAGGGTCGTCTTGAGGCGACTGTTGCCTTATCCACTTCTGCGACTTCCACCAGCGTGCCTGAAGCGCTGCAATATCAGCTTGCATTTTTTCAAAGGCATTAAAAAAGAGCACTCTGAAATAGACTCCAGAGTGCTCAAAAAAAGTAAGGGATTATCTCTTCAGGCTTTCAAGGCCTCTTTCCACATATCCGATCAACTTTTGCGTAGCCTCGGGTCCCATCCTGAAGCAGGCGGCTTGCAACCTGAAGGGTGAATGGTCATAACAAGTCTCAAAGTAAGTGTTTATCACCCTCACGATTCTCCAGGAGTATTCATCCGGGAGCACTTTTGCGGTGAAATCTGTGTTTTTCATGATTGTAAGCATATCGCTGATAGTAATGGCGAGGGCAGTTTCATAGTCCACATTTTTGGCGCATTGGTAGTCTGTCCACCCCCATTCTCCTTCTTCCACTTCCCAGACGCGGACCAGCCTGTCGCAGAAAGCCTGTCTTTGCGCTTCCCAGGCTGCCTTGGTTTTGGGGTCTTTGAGGCTGCGCATGCCCGCTTTTACAAATGCTTCCCGTGCGGCTTCCTGTCTGCTGTCGGTGAGGATTTTAGCCAGGGTATAGGCATTGGGATGCTGCAATTCACGACCGTAGCCCACACTACAATCCAAATCCCAGATATCGGGCATGAAATCCCTGTGAAGTCCGATACGGGTAAACAGAAAGATGTTGTTGCGCAAGAGCGTTTCAAATTCTTCCAGCGTGATCCAATAGTCATATCTGGGATCGGTAGATTTATCCATCATTTCTATCACTTTATCCCACTCTATGATTTCCACATAGCCGAGGTCGTCGATCTCATTGCTCTCCCAATCCCAGCAAAACGTCCCTTCAGGAATTCTAAAGACTTCCAGGGGAACTTTCACGCTCAATCTGGCTGGCCCGCTTTTGCTCACTCCCATGAGGCAAAAGGCGCACAAACCCAGCAGCATCAGACGCAGGATAATATTTCGCTTCACGATGTCACTCCTTTTCTGGCTATTTCTTGAGGCTGTCAAAGCCGCGTTGAACATAGCCAATCAGCTTTTGAGTAGCCTCGGGTCCCATCCTGAAGCAGGCGGATTGGATTCCAAAGGGCGTTGTGTCGGTAAAATACTCAACGTAGGTGTTGAATACCCGCACAATTCTCCACCGGCTTTCCGGGATCACTTTGTTTGTAAAATCCGTAGATTTCATATATTTCAGCAGATCGTTGAGGGCCATAGTAATGGCGGTCTCATAGTCTACATACAGGGCGCGCTGATAGTCTGTCCAACCCCTGCCGCCATCCTGCACTCTCCAGATGCGCGTCATTTCATCGCAAAATTCCTGTCTTTGCGCTTCCCAAGCCTGTTTGGTTCTGCTGTCTTTCAGGATGCGGATTGCCGCTTTCACAAATGCCTCGCGCTTGGAGTTTTGTTTTCTGTCGGTGAGCATTTTACCCATGGCATAGGCATTCGGGCGCCTTAGAGTGCGACTGTGGCCTATGCTATTGTTCACATCCCAAAAGCAGGGTTTGAAGTCATGGTAAAGTCCAATGCGCGTGAGCAGGAAGATGTTGTTGCGCAGGAGCGTTTCAAACTCTTCCAGGCTGATGTAGTATTCCTGCCTCTCATCCTGGGATGAGTCGATGGATTTCATCACCCTGTCCCATTCCACGACGCTCATTTCGCCCAGATAGCGGATATCTTTGGCATCCCAATTCCAATCCGGGATTTCATGAGGTAGTTTGTAGATAGCTGTGGGAACTTTTACGCTGAGTATCACCTGCCTGCTTTTGCTCAGACCCATGAGGCAAAACAGACACAATCCCAGCAGCAATATCTGCCAGATCCTTGTTTTTTCCACGATGTCACTCCTACATGTAACTTGTCAAATCGCTATTCTTTATGATCCTTTTCAAATTGCTTGGCATGCTCCAGCTTTTCCAGGAAGTGCGAACGCTTGGCGATGCGGTTCAGCCAGATGATGAAAAATCCCAGCATGATCACCAGCACCGCAATCAGGATGATGGGGAAGATGGGGATGCCTTTTTCCATCTCCACGGTCATGTATTCATCGCTGTGCCAGAGCTTGCGCGTGTCATAAGTCCAGGAAACGGTCTTGGATTTGCGGTTGATATTTTTCTCTTCCGCATTTGAGGAAATGATCTTCCAGGGCAGATGCACCTTATATTTCCACACGGGGTAGTCCACCTGCTGATTGCTGAAGATGTTCTCGATTTCGTCGTCTTTTTCAGTCCTGCCCAAGGCGATTCTGCGCTTGAAGCTCACCTTGCCCTTGGGCTCCTGATTGAGCGTGATCTTGCCCCAAAAATCCGCCGTGCCAATCATATCGTTGACGTTGTTGAAAGCTTCAATATTTTTGAAGGTAAAGCTCACTTGATAGATCACATCAGCGCCCGAACGTGACACTTTCGATTCCAGGAGATTGATGCCTGGCAGCTGGGCTTTGCGCATGATCTCCTCCGGGTTCTCATAGGAAGACCTGTGCACCAGGCGCAAATTGGCTCTCCCGGAGCCATCCGCTTTGATCCAAAGCTCTTCATCATATTCCACGCAGCCGGTGAGCAACAGCAGCGCAAGCAGGGCTAATGCGATCCGTTTCATCTAAGTTCCTTACCTCAAAGTCATAGTTTATTACCATAAAAACATGAGCGGTTTTTTTGGCAAGAGAAAAATGCGCAAAAAGCAGGGTTTTATCAATTGTCCGCTTTTGAGACGTGGAAACAGCTCACCAAAACCACAAAATGAATGCCTGTCACCAAATCTGCAAATGAATGGATGCCTCCTCCACTATCACCTACCATTTTGGTGGGTATTCATTTCCAAGCTCCGGCACCGGGGAGTGCCGGCTCAAAATCAATATTTGACCTCTGGCTATAAATCGGTAACGCATAACCGCCCGATTCGACCCTCCTCAAATGCCCATTCCATGCGGCTTGCCAACTCCGCCCCTGCTGCTCTCCTGCTCCTCGAGTAAGCAAGTAGTAGAAAAGCAGGCAGATAGGAGGCGGAGCCGGGTGGAGAAAAAAGCTGCCCACGGAGGGTGGTCACCCCGGGCGGAAAGTCAATATTTGCGAGATGTTTCACAATCTGCAAGTAAATTAAGCGCCAGATATGCGCGGATTTTCGCTTCAAGCTGCCTGCATTTTCTCTTCTGAAAAGTGTCTTTCAGGCGCAGGTTTTGCGCAGGCAGCCGATCTCGCGCAAAGTGTTTATTCCATTTTGGAGCGGCTGGACAAATGGCGACCTCCTCCACCATCTGATAAGGCAACACGCTATGATGTTTTATGCCTGTGAGTTAAGAGAAAAACACCATTTAGTGGAAAATATGTATTGACAAAAGGGGGGTATCTGGGCTATGTTGTTTTTACCATTCAAAAATAAATGGAGGTTACAATGACACAATTACGTCAGATATACCATTGCGTTAAATGCGGCAATGTTGCAGAAGTTGTTTTCGCCGGTCCCGGTGCGCTGGTCTGCTGCGGTGAGCCCATGGTTCTTTTGGAAGGGAACACCGTGGAAGCGGCCTTTGAAAAGCACATTCCTGAAATCACAGACCTCGGTGGAAAGATCAAGGTAGCCGTGGGCAGCGTCGCTCACCCCATGGAAGAGAAGCATTACATTGCCTTTATCGAAGTAGTTACCAAAGATTGCGTGTATCGCCATGAGCTCAAGCCCGGTGATGCACCTGAAGCCATATTCCCAGTCCCCATGCAGGATGTGCTTTTCGCTCGCGAATACTGCAATCTGCATGGTTTGTGGAAGACAAGTTAATCAACCATCCAAAGGAGTTTTTTGAAAATGTCATTCAAGAATACGCAAACCGCCGTAAACCTGATGCAATCATTTGCCGGTGAAAGCCAGGCACGCATGCGCTACGTCTATAGTGCCAAAACAGCCAAGAAGGAAGGCTATGAGCAGATCCACAACATCTTCATGGAGACCGCAGAAAACGAGAAAGAACACGCCAAAGTGTTTTTTAAACATCTGCGCAATCATGGCCTTGAAGGTGAAGTGATCGAGATCAAAGCCGGCTTCCCTGTGGGCTGGAGTGCCGATGACACCTTGGCCAACCTGAAGTATGCCGCCGAAGGCGAAAGAGAGGAGTGGGAAGATTTGTATCCCGCCTTTGCAGAAATCGCAGAGAAAGAAGGATTTGCAGATATCGCCGCCTCCTTCAGAAATATCGCCAAAGTGGAAAAGGCGCACGAGGAGCGCTTCCGCGCCCTTTATGACAACGTGAAAAACGTGCGTGTATTTGAAAGAGATAGCAGCGTTTTTTGGAAGTGCCTCAATTGCGGCTACATCCATGAAGGGCCCAAAGCGCCAAGCATTTGCCCCGCTTGCCAACACTCTCAAGCCTACTTTGAACTGCACAAAGAAACCTACTAATGGAGGAAACCATGAAAAAATACCAATGCATAGCCTGTGGCTGGATCTATGATCCCGCTCAGAATGACGATATCCCGTTTGAACAGCTCCCCGAAGACTTTGTCTGCCCCGAATGTGGCGTGGGCAAAGACATGTTTGAGCCCTACGAAGACTAAACTATTAACTTGCTAACAACAGCCGGAAGCTATGTTTTGCACGGCTTCCGGCTTTTCATATCATGATGGATAGACCCAGGCAACTGACTCTGGCCCTGGATGCTTCGCAGGCTTCGGGGTCTCTTGCCCTTTTTGAGGATGAAGCTCTGCTTTATGCCTCATATTTCAACGTGTCGATCACGCACAGCGAAACCCTGATGCCTCAATTGGACAACGCCCTGAAGCTCACTGGCTTTCAGCCTGCGGAGATAGGCAAAATCCTGCTGGCCAATGGGCCGGGTTCTTTCACGGGTCTGAGGATAGGCTTGGCTACAGCCAAAGGGATAGCCTATGCCAACCGTTGCCCGCTCAAGGCCTTTTCTTCCCTCCAGTTAGCCGCTTTGCCCCGCATGAACTGCGGCAAAAACATCATCAGCGTGATCGATGCCCGGATGAAGGAAGTCTATGCCGCGCTTTGGGATGAAGAGCTCAATCTGCTGCATGGCCCCGAGGTTTGCCCCCCAGCAGAAATCCTCAACTGGGATTTTGGTGATGCGTGGTTGATCGGGGATGGGAGTCATATCCTGCCGGCCGATGAGCGGCTCAAGAGCTTGCATCCCACCGCTTTGGGCTATGTGCCGGCTATCGGTCTCTATACCCTGGATGCACTTTTGGGAGCAGACAGTGTCTACGACTTTGATGCTTTGGCAGACCTGCAGCCCTTCTACCTGAGGGATTTTTCCGCCCAGATCAAGAGGAACGGCTGAGCTGACCTTGGAATTATGAGATTTTACCAAATGCAGGAGATGACGAATGCGAGCTGAGGATTTTGAAGGGTTTTTGCTGGAAAACCAGGCACGCATCTACCACTATCTCCTTTCACTGACAGGGAATGAGGCGGATTCCCAAGACCTCTTGCAGATGAGCTTCATCGCCTTTTATGAAAATATAGACAGGATCGAGGAGCCCACGGCACTTTCATACCTGTATAGAATCGCCTACAACAAGTCGATGACCTTCCTCAAGCAAAAGAGCCGCTTTGTTCACACAGAGCCGGAAGTGTTTGAGCGCATGGCAGATAAACCACCACCGGAACCCGAGCCGGATTATACTCCACTCATCAATGCGATCAAAGAGCTGCCACCCCGCATGGCCGCCGTGATCCAATTGCAATATTATGAATCCCTCAGTTACAAAGAAATATCTGAACGCCTGGGAATCACTGTTAAAGCGGTTGAATCGTTACTTGTGAGGGCACGTAAGATTTTGAGGAAAAAACTTGTGAAGGAAATTGAGGGGATGAGAGTATAGAGTATGAGAACCAATATTACTGTGCTCAGATGCAGCACACAGAAAAACACAAAGGAGCTATTACAATGAGATGTGCCAGATTTAGACACCAAGTAGACCTCATGCAAGATGGAGCCTTAGACCAAGCCTCCACGGCGAAGCTGCAGGCACATCTTGATAAGTGCAAAAAATGCCTGGCCTATCAGCAGCAAAGCCTCAAGCTGCGCGAGCTGATCCAACAGGCACCCCGCCCACAAGTGCCATCTTGGCTCCACCATCAGATCCTGCACCAATGCAAGGCTCACGAGCCCAAACGCCTGCGCGTGCGCAAAAAGCTCAGGCTGCAGCTTGTGCCTGCCACCTTGGCGATCGTGCTCAGCTTTGTTTTGGGTTCACTCTTGGGAGTGACCCGCTTCCAGATGTCTGCACTCAGCAATAGAGTCGCCACCGATCAGGTGCAAGAGATCAGCTTCTTCGGAGAAAGCACCTTGGTGGAAGATGCCTTCTTTGGCGGAGGTAGCGGTGAATAGACGCTGGTTGATCACTCTTTTACTGATTTCACTCGCTTTCAACCTGGCCGTATTGGGCAGCTATATCTACTTTACCAACACCCATAGATCCGCTCGCCCCAACAGCAAATACGCACCTGCACTCAGAAGATACAACCGCGGGCCAAGCGAGAACCCTGCCTTCAGCGATACCACCAGAGCGCTGTGGCGGGAGTTTTCCGATCTCAAGGCTGAGTTTATGAAAGAACTGGCCAAAGATCCGCTGGATATGGACGCTTTGGACGACATCCTGGCGCGCACCCTCGCCAATCAGGCCATCCTGGAAAACCACATGGCAGAACGGCTGATCCGGCACCGCCAAAGCTTGACCCCGGAAGAAGCCAAAGAATTTTATACCCAACGCTACGAAGAGATAGTGCAGCGTCAAAAACGCAGAAGACAACTCGATAACGAATAATACCTTAATACAAGGAGAACAATAAGATGAGAAAACTCACCATAATCCTGATAGCCCTGACCCTGATCGTGGGAGGACTCTTTGCCCAAGCCAATATCAAGGACAGAAAAGTCCCTGCAGGACGCACCCCGGGCGAAGATCCCAATCCCAAACTCAAGGACAGGCTTACACCCATCGAAGAGGACAAATCCCTCGAGGAAATGCTCGTCCTTTCCCCCAAACAAACTGCCACAATCGACGAGATCAAGACCAACCTGCAAAAGCAGATGAACGTCTGGATTGCCCAGCACCAAAACCTGAGACTGGACAAACAAAAAGCCATGCAAAGCAGAGATTTTGATGGTGCAAAGAAAGTCACCGGAGAGATGTTTGACCTCAAGAAAACCATGGCCAATGCCCGTATCGACGCCATCCAGGCCATATTCAATGAGCTAACTGATGGCCAAAAAGCAATCATCAAAGATTCTTGTGAAAAAGACGGCAACGGCATCGGTGCCCTGTTGGGTGGACGCATGTGCGATGACAGCTTCCGCCAAAAAAGAGGCTTCCGTCGTGCTCAACTCGACAACCCCGAAGACCGTCCCATCAGAAGAACTGTCGCCCCCAAACCAGTCGAACCAACAACAATAAAATAGAATAAACGCCTCCTTAATAAGCGTAGACCGCGGGAAGGACACCCAGTCGCCCGCGGTTTTTCTTTTGGGGCAGAAGCGAGCTTCGCTCGCAACTCACAACTCACAACTGGACGACGAAGTCGGACTCCATCCGTGTTAATCCGTGTGCATCCGTGGAAAAACCTTTCTATAGCTGGTCTCGTCTTTGCTCAGAGCACACGTATCCACGAAGCCAGCGCAGCTCTAACACCTAACACCTAACACCTAACACCTAAAAGGCCGGCCCTACATCCCAAGACACAAAAAAGCCGTGAGCTCATCTGAGCCCACGGCGAGTATGATTTACAGGGTTATCGTTTATTCAGCTATCACACGATAGAATTGCTTTGCTCCTGTTGCAGCATCGATGTAGGAGGTGGTGGAAGTGATGCCGATCTGCACGTAGCCGGTGTAGGGATCGCTCGATCTCTCGATGCGGTAGTTCACTGCACCGGTGACGGCTTCCCAGCTGAGTGTCACGGCGCCGTTTGACTCAACGATCTGCACCACAGGTGCGGGAAGCTGAGTTGTTGCAGGCAGGAAGTCTGCCAGGAAGCGGGGTGAGATCTGCATAGTGGAACCGAATTGACCCGCCAGACAGATTACATCCACAGGATCTGTGGGGATAGGGGTGCCACTATAGTCTGTATTGGGGAAGGTTCTCATCACAGCACTACCTGAAGCGTCAGAGATGTTGATGTTCTGAGCGCCTGTGCCAAAGTTTCCTGTAGCGGCAAGGGTCACACTGCGCACTTTGATCAGTTTGCCTTGATCATCTGAGGTGAGGGAGGCCAGGGTGCGCACTTCGGGGGTCACCACGTTGCCAGAGGAAGTGGCTTGGCCGGGATCAAGTGCGGGTACAAACTGCAGCAAGTTGTTGTATTGGCTAAGCGTTCCCACGATGCCGGTGATACCATCGTAGAGGTTGTAGGTGGTGGTGATCACGCCTGGTTGGTCATCGATAACGATGGCAGCGGTGGCATCCTGGATGTATTTTTGGTTACGTTGGCTCTGTTGGAAGGTGAGCACTGCTTCACCCGTGAGATGGTAATAGTTGCTTATACCAATGGGCATGGCTCTCAGGGCAGCGATATTTGCCACTTGGGTGGGGAAGGTGTAGGTTGCGCTGGCAACAGGGCTGGGCATATAGCCGGTGGCGAAAGCAAAGGCTTTCACCGTGGTTTCCGTGGATATCACGAAGGGCGCTGTGTAAACTGTGCTGTTTTGACTTGGTGTAGTGCCGTCCACAGTGTAGTAGATCGTGGCGCCGGGAGTGCTGCTGCTGATGCTCACGGTCACGGGACCAAACTGCAAGCCGCCCGCAGGTGAAATCACGGGTTCGGGAAGCGGGGTTGTCGCAGGCAGGAAGTCTGCCAAGAAACGGGGTGAAACCTGAATAGTGGTGTTGTACTGTCCCACAAGACAGATCAAGTCCACAGGATCAGTGGGGATAGGCGTGCCGCTGTAGTCAGTACTGGGGAAGGTTCTCAGTGTAATGGTGCCTGAAGTGTCAGTTACGTCGATGTTTTCAGCAGTTGTGCCGAAGTTGACGTTAGTGGCATCAAGGGTCGCACTGCACACTCTGATCAGCTTTGCCTGGTCGTTTGAGGTGAGAGAGGTCAGGGTGCGCACTTCGGGGGTCACCACGTTGCCAGAGGAAGTGGCTTGGCCAGGATCAAGTGCTGGCGTAAATTGCAGCAAGCCACTGAAATAACCGAGTGTTCCCACGATGCCGGTGATACCATCATAGAGGTTGTAGGTGGTGGTGATCACGCCAGCATTGTCATCGATGACGATGGCAGCGGTGGCGTCCTGGATGTATTTTTGGTTACGAGTGCTCTGTTGGAAGGTGAGCACAGCTTCACCCGTGAGCTGGTAATAGTTGCCTGCTCCTATGGGTTTGGCTCTCAGAGCGGCGATATTCGCCACTTGGACAGGATAGCTGTATGTCACGCTGGTTACAGGGCTGGGGTCATAGCCGGTGGCGTAGGCGATGGCTTTCACCGTGGTGTCGGTGGAAACCGCAAATGGTGCTGTGTAAACTGTGCTGTTTTGATCAGGAGTAGTGCCATCCAAAGTGTAGTGGATCACGGCACCGGGTGTGCTGCTGCTCATGCTCACGTTCACGGGGCCGGACTGCAAACCGCCTGCGGGTGAAATCACAGGTGCTTCGGCGACCTGGGTTCCGGATGCGAAAGTGTGTGAGCCTAAGAAGGTGGTAGTATCTTGAGGATATACATCCCATTCGGCTGCCAAGGTGGGGAAACCGGTGGTGGGGTTCACGGTGATTCCTTGCGTGACGGTTGATTTACGCACCAAGGTCTTATCTGCAGTGCTATGATCACCATCTGTCCATGCGCCACTGGGTCTTTCTCCAATGCAGCCAAAGATGTCTACGTAGGTATCTACATCTGTGCCGATCTTTATCAAGGCAACGGCGTCATCGCCATTGAAGTTGCAGACGGGAGAGCTGATGTCCTTAACAGCTTGAATATCAGCGTTAGCCTGACTATTAGCAAGGACGTATACACTTCCATGGGCCAAAGTGCCACTGAGTGTTGCGGTGTTGGTGGGGGTTGCGGCACCGTTGGCGTAGAGCTCTACCTTGTAGTCGCTCAGATCCACAGTCACGCCGGTTCCGTTGAAGATTTCCAGGGCTTTGTTGTTGCTGCTGCCTTCTATGTATTCACTGAAGAAGAGGTCTGTGGCATAGGTTGCGCCCCCGGGAGGGGTAACGCTGCCGCTGAGGGTGACATACATGTAAGCTGCATTGAGGGTGCTGTGCATGATGCTTCCCTGGAAGCTTCCGGTTGCTGTGGTAGGCATCTTCACATAGATGCTGCCGTTGAAGTTGTAGGGCAGGGTGAGGGAATTAACCCAGTCACCGGTCGTGCCGGCGCGCATGGAGAAGGCATCACCGGAAAGGGTGAGGGCCAGGTCTGCGTTGGCACCTGTAGCACTCAGGGTATAACTGAGGATGGAGTCTCCACTGTTGACTTCAGCTTCAAAGTTCAGCTCGCTTACGCTGTTGTTCCAAGTGACTGTGGGAGCTATGGCTTCGCCTTCCACACGCACGGATACTTCTGCAGCACCGGTGCTGTTGTGGAGTATATTGCCAACATAGGTATCTGCGTTTGCGGCGTTCAAGCGCACATAAACGAGACCATTGAAGTCGGCGGACAGGCTCAGGCTTGATTGCCAGGGGCCTGCGGCTGTGGTGGCTATTTCAAAGTTGGTGGGAGCGGTCACGCTGATGGTGCCCAACAGGTTTTCACCATAGAGGGCGTAGGAAGTGACTTCTTCGGAAGGTGCACCACCGGCGATGCAATAGAGGAAATCCAGCTCACCACTGGTGTGGAGCACGGGAGAGGGAAGGGCTTCAGTTGTAAAAAGTTTAGCCCAGTCGTTGGTTACACGGATACCGTCGAAGATGGCGATGGGGGTGCTTGATGATTGGCGTATTGCCACGGCGCTAATACCATTGGTAGCTGAAATATCCGTTTCGGTCACGGCTGCGCTCAAAAGAGGGGTGGGTTCTGTATTGCCAATGGTAGGGTTAATCCAAGCGGTAACGATGTCGTTAGCAGTTCCGGGCACAAATTCGTATTTCATCACAACCAAATAGGTGGTATTGAGTGCGTAATCGTATCCGGTCCAGTCTGCAGCCGTTGCAGCGCTGGACTTGGTAAGACCAAACCTCAACTGATCGTCAGTATTTTTGCTCACAAAGATCTTGCCTTTAAAGTCAGTACTGTTTGCACCCTGCGGCATGAAGTGGAAGGTGTAGTCTCCATTGCCTGTGCTGGCGCTGGTCACATTGATCAGGAAGGATGTGTAAACTGAGCCTTCGGTGATTGCACCACCGGGGAAGGCTTTCTGCACATCTTCTCCATTACCCAGGGTGACTCCGGCCAAACCGGCAGTCAAGGGATAGCCGGTATAGCTCAGGCCTTCAGTGTGAACCAAGGGTGAGTTTGTTCCGGCTCCACTGTGCGCAATCCAGCCGTTGGAAACCAGTGTGGTACCAGAGGTATAAAGAAACTCTTCTTCCATGAAGATGGTGGGTGTTGCTGGTGCATTCACGGAGCCTTGCACGGGCAATTGCACTTGAGTTGCGCCGGTGCTGTTGTGATCAATGTTGCCGTTGAATGTGCCCTGTGTGGTTCCATCCAAACGCACGTAGACGGGGCCGTTATAGGCGGGTGCCAAGCTCAGGCTGCTGCTGAAAGTGGTATTGTCAGACGAGATACTGTAGCCAGTGGGCGCAGTGACGCTGATGTTACCGGTGAGAAACACGCCGCTGAGCTGATAGCTTTGTGCAACGGAAGGTGTGCCTTCATAGGTGGCAAAGTCATTGAGGGTGCCGTCCACGAAAATGGTGGGCGTGGCTGCCATCACCTCGCCTGTAACTTCCATGTTTGCACCGGTGGTGGTGCCACTGGAATGAGTTATATTGCCGGTAAATGTGCCGGTAGCTGCACCTGTGAGCCTTACGTAGACGAGGCCAGAATAGTTAGATGCCAAAGAAAGTGTGCTTGTAAAGGCAGTGTTATCTGTAGAAAGTTCATAGCCGGTCGGGGCAGTTACACTGATATTGGCGCTCAGGTTTGAACCCGACAGGGTGTAGCTCTGAGACTGCGAGGGGGTGCCCACGTAGGTGCTGAAGGGGTTCAGAGTGCCGCTCACACTGATGGATGGGGTGTTGCCGCCGCTGTAGCCCGTCCAGATGATGTTGTCTAGGGTTACTTGTGCACTTGTACCCTCAGGTTTAAACTTTATGGTGACGTTGCCGGCTTGATTGATGTCGTGGTTGAAAGTCTGAACGGTAGAATCAAATGGGGGTGTCGTATATACCGAAGTGCCATTCACTAATACTTCTAGTGTCCTCGTAGTACCACCCGTAAAGGCTTTTCTACATTGGAATGAAAGGTTACCGATGCCACCAGGGATAGTGGCTTCCAAATAGCCGCTGGCTGCATTTCTGAAGGTTATGCCTTTACCATCTATGGGGTTGTCGGCGGCTTCTCTAGCCTGTGCAAATGTCCAGGTAAAGCCTTCATCACCTACAAATGTTCCATCGGAATATCTGTTTGACGGGATAGTCAAACTCTCGAAAGTCTCTGCTCCCTGAGCCCACACAAATCCGAGACTCAGGACGAGTGTCAAAGCTAAAATAAGCTTTCTAAACATTGTCTTCTCCTTGCTTTAGTCTTTTAAATTTGTTCTAAGTCCAATCTTGCCCATATTTGGGCAAGCCTTTAATAAACAAGACCTTAGGCGCTGCTAAAGTGATATACAGCCTGTATCGGTTCCAAACAGGTCTCAAGGGTCATATTATAGTATAGGGCTTTTTGTCAATAGAAATAATGGCGAGCTCTCTTTCTTCTTAACAAAAGTGGGATGGCGGCTCTAACGCATTGTTTATAAAGGAGTAAGGCTTCATTTTGTCCTGAATGCTCCTTTGGGGAGGGGCTGAGGCTCAGATCCTGTATTATCAAGGTTCTACAGATTTTACTTGACTTAGAATGCTCTCCATTCTTTCTTGGAACTGTTATGAAAAATTTACCGTTATTCGTGATCGCATCGGCGCTTTTCAGGCTCAGTGCTGCGGTGCTTGTTCCGTCAAGTCCGTGGCAGGGGAGCGGCTGTGCGCAAATTGATATGGCGGTTGCGGATAACCCTGTCTCAACCATAAGATATATGCAAGCAGCCCGGGAGGCGATGAAGTCCGTGCTGCTGCAAGCAGAGCTTACAGCATGTGCGGAATGGACAACATCCCGATAGACTATGAGCTGGAAGACGAGGTCTGGGAAGAAGAGCTTCAAGACTCGCAGCAGACTGCCTTCTTAGGCAGTATCGTGCGTCAGAATGAGACGGAGCAGGAGGCGCAGGCCACACTTGAAGAGCTGGGTCGTCTTGCCGATACTGCCGGAATCATGGTCTTGGGTGCCTACAGTCAAAAGCGGAACCAGCCTGAGCGTGCCACCTTCTTCGGCAGGGGCTGGCTGGATGAGATTGCCACCAAGATGCAACAGGCTCAGGCCGACGTCCTGATCGTCAATGAAGAGCTGACTCCGATGCAGGGTCGCAACATCGAGAAGGAATTTGACATCCGGGTGATAGACCGCACCGAGGTCATCCTCAGCATCTTTCACAACCATGCCCGTACGCGTGAGGCACGTTTGCAGGTGAAGCTGGCGGAGCTGGAATATCAGTTGCCGCGCTTGCGCAGGCTTTGGGATCACTTTGACAAGGAAAGAGGCTCGGCACGTGTTTCCGGAGGTGCAGCTTCCAGGGGTATGGGTGAGAAGCAGATCGAGATCGACAGGCGGCTTATCCGTCAGAATATCCGCAAGATCAAGGATGCCTTGGAGACAGTGACCAAGCAAAAGCATACGCAGCGCAAGATGCGGGATTCCGCGCTCAAGATCTGCCTGGTGGGCTATACCAATGCGGGCAAATCCACGCTCTTCAATCTACTGACGGATGCCGAGGTCTTGGTGGAGGACAAGCTCTTTGCCACCTTGGATTCCACATCCAGGCAGCTCAAGCTCAGCACCGGCGAGCCTGTGGTGATCTCTGATACCGTGGGCTTTATCTCCAGGTTGCCGCATCATTTGGTGGCTTCCTTCAAAGCTACGTTGATGGAGGTGCAGGATGCAGACCTGTTGCTGCATTTGGTGGATGCTTCGGATGAGATGCACGACTATTATATCGCGCAGGTCAATGAGGTGTTGGAAAGCATTGATGCGCATGAAATCCCTCAGATTCTGGTGTTTAATAAATGTGACCTGCTACATGAGGATTTCATCGTGCTGCTCAAGCGCCGCTATCCTGACTGTGTGCTGGTGAGCGCCAGGGAGGATATCGGGGTGCTGGATCTGTTGGAGCAGGTGGAGAAAGAGCTCCTGGATGCACGCAAGATCACCATCAAGCTGGGTTTTGACCAGGGGAGTCTGCGCTCCAAGTTACATGAGATCGCCACCATCCACTCTGAGGATTACAGCGAGGATGGGGTGGAGGTCAAGCTTACCATCAGTGCGCGTGATCTGCATTTGGTGAGCGACTACATCGTTCATAACTCAAAAGATTAAGCAAAAAATACATAGTAAAGGAGAACCTCAATGTTCAAAAGAATTACAGCGGCAGAAGCTGCTGCCATGATCAAAGACAGAAGCCGCGTGGCTATCGGTGGATTCTTGGCTGTTGGAGCTCCGGAGAGCCTCATTGATGCTGTCGTAGCTGCCAAGACCAAGGATCTGCACATCATTGTGATCGCATCGGACTGGGAAGACAGAGGCATCGGCAAGCTGGTGGCAAACCGCCAGGTGCGCAGTGCCCAGGTTTCCCATTTGGGAACCAACAGAGAGATTCAGGCACAGATGAATGCCGGCGAGATCGACATCGAACTCGTGCCCCAAGGCACCCTGATGGAAAGGGTGAGAGCCTTTGGCGCAGGCCTTGGAGGCGTGCTCACGCCCACAGGTTTGGGCACCGTGGTGCAGGAATCCAAGCAAATTATCACCGTGGATGGAAAGGAGTATCTCCTGGAGCCGGCCATCCCGAGCGACTTTGCACTCATCAGGGCTCATAAGGCAGACGAATGCGGTAACCTCGTTTATAGCAAAACTGCCAGAAACAGCAATCCCATCATGGCCAAGGCAGGCAGGATCACCATCGTGGAAGTGGATGAGATCGTTCCCACCGGTGAGCTTGACCCCGAACACATCGTGACGCCTGGCGTGTTCGTAGATTATATAGTAGTTAAGGAGGTATAAAAGTGGATAAGAGATCTCGTATTGGAGCCAGAATCGCGGCCGAATTTAAAGATGGTGACTATATCAACCTTGGCATCGGCCTCCCCACAGAAGCTGTAAACCACATCCCGGAAGGGGTGCGTGTGACACTGCAGAGCGAAAATGGAATATTAGGTACAGGTCCTCAACCTGCAGAAGGCGAAGAACATCCTGATATGATCAACGCCGGCGGTGGATTTATCACAGCCAATCCCGGTGCTGTCTTCTTTGACAGTGCCCTCAGCTTTGCCATCATCAGAGGCGGTCACGTGGACGTCACCGTTCTGGGCGCATTGCAGGTGGATCAACACGGCAATCTGGCAAACTGGATGATTCCGGGCAAGATGGTGCCGGGCATGGGCGGAGCCATGGACTTGGTGACGGGCGCCAAGAAGGTGATCGTGGCCATGGAACACGTGGACAAGAGAGGCAATCCCAAGATCCTCAAAGAATGCAACCTGCCCCTCACTGCCAAAGGCAAAGTCAGCCTCATCATTACCGACCTGTGTGTGCTGGAAGTAACACCTGCTGGCCTGCTGCTGAAAGAACTCTCCGAGGGAGTTACCGTGCAGGAAGTTATCGATGCCACAGAAGCAGAACTGATCATCCCGGACGAGCTGAAGTAAAAGTATTGCTTGACGGATTTGCCCATTTCAAAACCTTGGTACCTCATGCATTAAATTCAAGGAGAAAAAGATGTACGCCATCGTAGAAATTAAAGGATTTCAGTACAGGGCTCAGAAAAACGCCATCCTGCGCGTTCCCTTACTGAACACGGAGCCTGGTCAAAGCGTCGAATTTGACACCGTGCTCATGCTCAAAGATGAGGACGAGATCAAAATTGGCCAGCCTGTGATCGAAGGCGCTAAGGTTCTTGCCGAAGTCTTGGAACACGGCAAGGGCAAGAAGAAGGTGATCTTTCACAAGAAACGCCGCAAAGGCTATCGCGTGAAAAAGGGTTACCGCGAACAGTATACCAATATTAAGGTGACCGATATTCGGTCTGAATGAGGTGAATCATGGCACATAAAAAAGGTGTTGGAAGTAGCAGAAACGGTCGCGATAGCAATCCCAAATATCGTGGCGTGAAGAAATACGGAAGCGAGAATGTGCTCGCAGGCAATATCATTGTCCGCCAAAAAGGCACCAAGTTCCACCCTGGGCTCAACGTGGGCATGGGCAGGGACTTCACCATCTACAGCCTGATTGACGGCACCGTTAAATTTGAAACCAAAGCCTTGGGCAGAAAGTATGTATCTGTGATACCCAACTGATCAGCCCAAGACCAGTAAACATTGAAAAGCCCTGGAAGTTCCGGGGCTTTTTTTGTGCCTCAGCACAGCGTGCAATGAGCCCGGGAAAGTGTATCCAGCGCAGCAAATTCCCATATCGGAGAAGCAGTCCAGCACTGGATTTGAAGATTTAGGTTGACATCCTGCATATCTTTTTTAAAATGACCAAAAATATAAAAACAGTAGGAGAAATCAATGCCAAAAGTCCTTATTGCCACCGAAAAACCCTTCGCAGCAGAAGCTGTAAACAAGATCAAGGCAGAGCTTGAAGCTGCCAACTACAATTATGAGTTTTTGGAAAACTACACCGAAGCTGCTCAGCTTCACGCTGCCGTAGCCGATGCTGACGGCCTCATTATCCGCAGTGATATTGTGGACGAAGCTGTATTTAACGCCGCCAAGAACCTGAAGGTAGTGGTTCGTGCCGGTGCCGGTTATGACAACATCGATCTCAAAGCCGCCACCGCCCACAACGTGGTTGCCATGAACACCCCCGGTCAGAACTCAAACGCAGTTGCCGAGCTGGCACTGGGTATGATGATCTACATGGCCAGAGGCATGTACAACGGCAAATCCGGTTCCGAACTTAGTGGAAAATCCCTCACTCTCTATGGTTATGGCTGGGTGCCCCGTTTCCTGGCCAATATGGCCAAGGGCGTGGGAATGAAGGTCTATGCCTATGATCCCTATATCAGCAAAGACATCATGACCCAAGACGGCGTGACACCGCTGGATACCGTGGAAGACATCTTCAAAATGGGAGATTACATTTCCCTGCACATTCCTGCTACCGCCGAAACCAAAAAGTCCATCAATGACAAGCTCTTTGGCCTGATGAAAGACAATGCCATCATCATCAACACCGCCCGCAAAGAGGTGATGGATGAAGAAGCCTTGGCGAGAGCCTTTGAAGCAAAGAGCAAGTTCCGTTATGCCAGTGACGTGGCTCCTGATAACGCTGCCGAGCTGAAAGAGAAGTATGCAGACCGCATCTTCTGCACCCCCAAGAAGATGGGTGCTCAGACCGGTGAAGCCAACGTCAACGCCGGCGTCGCTGCAGCCAAGCAGATCATCGGATTCTTGGAAAAAGGCGATAAAACCTATCAAGTCAACAAATAAAATCAGCATAACAGGGCCCCTCTGCAAAGAGGGGCTTTTTTGCGTGGTAAACTTGAAGTGATCCGGATAGAAAAGAGTGATAGATAAGCAATTTGTCAGACCCCTGCTGATCCTGCTGTTTGCAATATTGATCATAGTTTTGGTCTTTCCTCTCATCCCTGAGTGGGACAACGACGTCTTTCCCATCAAGCGCATGGACGTGATCGGGCAGATTTTGGGGAAGGATTCACTGGTCGTGGCAGATAGCGTGGCTCTGGAAGTGGCTCAGAAGCGCAGCACTGCCAAGGAGCTTCAGCCCTTGGAAAGCTTTTGGGAAAAGCTTGACGAGCACCAAAAAGGCAGACGGGGACAGCTGAGGATCGCCTATTTTGGAGATTCCATCATCGAAGGCGACCTCGTCTCCGGCACCCTGCGCAAGGAGCTGCAAGCCCTATATGGCGGGCAGGGCGTGGGTTTGGTGGGCATCACCTCCATCGTAAACAGGTTTAGAAAGACCATCGTGCACAGCTTTTCGCCCAACTGGCAGAGCATATCTTTCATGACGAAATCCTCTGTGCCATTGGGCATTTTGGGGCACACCTACATCCCGCAGAGCTATCAGGTGAAAGAGCGCACCATCACTCCCGAAGAAGCTCCCACGGATGACAGCCTGGCCACTGCGGATACCACTGCGGTTGCAGAGCCTCAAAAGGTCAAAGAGCGTGTGCCTTACGGCGGTCCGGCCTGGGTGGAATACTCCGGCACCTCTTTTGCGGGTGGCGCTACCACTTTTTCTCATATCAGATTGTTTTACAGCAAAGCCCCGGAGCAGACCGAGATTACCGTGATCTACGACGGGGAGACGAGGGCGCAGCATACCCTCATTCCCTCAGATGAGCTGCAAGTGCTCAATCTCTCACCGGCGAGCCCCATCAGAAAGATTCGCCTGGAGTTTCCTGCCCACAAGCCCGTGCATGTCTATGGGCTCAGCTTCGATCAGCCCAGCGGCATCTATGTGGACAACATCTCCATTCGCGGCTTTTCCGGCATGTATTTCAGCCGTATCCCGTCCAAGCTTTTGGATGCTTTTGCCCGGCACTTGAACTATGATCTGGTAATCCTTCAATATGGCGAAAACGTGAGCAATCCCAAGACCACCAGCTACGATTTTTACCGCAGAGGCATGATCAAAAGCGTGGAACACATCAAGGCTTCCATGCCCGAAGTGCCCGTTCTCATCATCAGTGCGCATGACCGCAGCGTGAAGACCGCTTCTGGCTATCAAACCTCGCCGGACATCCCCATTTTGGTGCATGCGCAAAGCCAAGTGGCAGAAGAGACCGGCTCTGCTTTCTGGAACCTGTTTTCCGAGATGGGTGGCCTCAATTCCATGTCAAATTGGGTAAATGCCAGCCCCGCTTTGGCCAGCAAAGACTATACTCACTTCAACTTAAGAGGCGCAACCAAGGTGGGTGAGATGCTTTTGAAGGTGATCAACAACCAGCCTGAGGAGCTGAGGTGATGAGACGCACGCTCTACTTTGTCTTTGCCTTGATCCTGCCCTGCTTTGTGCTCACGGCAGCGGCGGAATCTCATCTACCTTTGGCTCAGGAACCGGAAATCGAGATTATATCGGAGTTTCCCATCGAAGTGGACAGCTTGGAAGAATTTATCCAGAGCTATTACGAGCTTTTGGACAACGAAAA
Organism: Candidatus Cloacimonadota bacterium; assembly: GCA_029781115.1. Taxonomy (GTDB): domain Bacteria; phylum Cloacimonadota; class Cloacimonadia; order Cloacimonadales; family Cloacimonadaceae; genus UBA3900. The sequence goes on along the minus strand of JAKOXG010000022.1, from coordinate 99,208 downwards.
CTACCTGAAGCAATTCAGCTTTCTATCTTTTGACCAGAATACCATCAGCAACATGAAGCCGGTGGAAGGCTTTTTCCAGCAATTGATGAAGCTGCGCAACGGCAGCCAAAATCCCATAACCATCTATCAGATCGGCGATTCACACATCCGGCCGGGCTACTTTTCCAGCACAGTCCGGGGTGCGCTGCTCAACTTCTTTGAGGATGGCACCTCTGTGAGTGAAGCCAAGCTAAAGTATTATCACACGGGCATAAACGGCGCTTCCTTCCAAAACCTCACCCCCAATGACGATATCTTTGAGCGGATCCGCAAACTGCAGCCGGATCTCATCATCATCTCTCTGGGCACCAATGATGCGCAAGGAAATTATGATGCCAATAGGTTCAGAGCCCAGATGAGCGGCTTCATGGACAGGGTTTTTGAGCAGATCTCCAAGCCCAAAATCATCTTTACCCTGCCGCCCGATACTTACAAGAGAAGAAGACACAATGCGGATGTGAAGAAGGTGTGTGAGGAGATCAAGACCTATGCGCGGGAAAACGGTTTTGCCTGGTGGGACATGTATGAGGTGATGGGCGGTGACAGATCCATCAGCAAATGGAGGAGCAACACTCTGGCATCCAAAGACATGCTGCACTTTAGTCCCAAGGGTTACATGTTGCAAGGCTACCTCTTTTATCAGGCCATTATGCGTAGCTATCAAAACCTGGTGGGAGGGAGCTGGCAGTGACGGAGCTCTTGCAGGGACTGCTCTATTCGCCGGATAATCCCCTGTTTTTCAACAGCGGCTTCTTCTTGGGTTTCTTCACCGTAGTGATGCTTTTCTACCCCTTGGTGGTGAAAAACTTCAAGGTGCGCACTTGGTATCTGCTCATCTTTTCGCTCTATTTTTACTACAAAACCGGTGGCCTCTATGTGATCCTCCTGGTGGTGACCTCGGCGATCAACTTCATCATCGGTGCCGGTATCCATAAAGCAGATTCCAAAGCCAAAAAGCGATGGTTGATGCTACTCAGCCTGATCTGGAATTTAGGCTCGCTGGGCTATTTCAAATACACCAATTTCATTATCGACACCATCAACCAATTGGGCGGCAACCTGCCTCTTTATGACATCTTCCTGCCCGTGGGCATCTCTTTCTTTACCTTCCAAACCATGAGCTACACTTTGGACATCTATTTCGGCACGATGCAACCGGTTAAGAGCTTTGCAGACTTCTGTTTCTTTGTGTCCTTTTTCCCGCAGCTGGTGGCGGGCCCCATCGTGCGCGCCTCGTGGTTTATTCCCCAAATCAACAAAAAACTATCCCTGAATAAAGATCAAATCGCCTCCGCATTGGTGCTGATCATGGCCGGACTGATCAAGAAAGGCGTGATTGCGGATTATATCAGCATCAATTTTGTGGATAGGGTCTTCGATGCACCGGAGCTCTTTTCCTCGCTGGAAAACTTACTTGCCGTCTATGGCTATGGATTGCAGATCTATTGCGACTTTAGCGGCTATTCGGATATCGCCATCGGCTTGGCTACCTTGATGGGATTCAACCTGCCGGTCAACTTCCGCGTCCCCTACATCGCCACCTCCATCACAGACTTTTGGCGCAGATGGCACATCTCGCTTTCCACCTGGCTCAGGGACTATCTTTACATCCCCCTGGGCGGCAACCGCAAAGGCAAGGTGCGCCAACATATCAACCTGATGATCACCATGGTCTTGGGCGGTTTGTGGCACGGTGCGAGCTGGAACTTTGTGATCTGGGGCACGCTGCACGGCGTCGCTTTGGTCATAGACAAGCTGCGCATTGGCTTGATGGGCAAAAGAGAATATTCACGTGGAGTCAACGTGCTGATCAAAGTATTGGGTTGGCTCTTTACCTTCAACTTTGTGAGCTTTACCTGGATCTTCTTCAGAGCCAGAGGCTTGGAAGCTGCAACTCTCGTGATCCAAAGAATCTTCACCCCCGCCAGTTTGAGCATCCTCTCCCAGTGGGTTTCCGGCTATCCCGTGGTCGCCTTCCTCATCGCTTTTGGCTACCTCATCCACTTCATTCCCCAAAAGTGGGATAAGGGCTATGAAATCGTGCTCAGACGCAGCCCCTTGATCGTGCAATCCCTGATCCTGGCCGTCGTGATCTGGATATTGTTCCAAGCCAAGAGCGCAGATATTCAGCCCTTCATCTACTTCCAGTTTTAAGCCTGGCAACCAGTTAAGGCGGTTGCTCCAGTACGGTCGCTTGCCATAGCGACCCCAAAAAAGTAGCCGGTACTTGCGTAGTACTGCCAGCAGGCCCTGCCGCTTCTTCCTTAGGGACCCGCCCGGTGATGCCGTGGAGATACTCGGTTTTTTTCCGGGAGACTCCGGGTAATCACCGGGAGGCTAAGCAGGGAAGGAGGGGGCGGCTTCGCCTCAGTTGTGAGTTGTGAGTTATGAGTTGTGAGCGGCTGCGCTGGCTTCGGAGATGTGCGTGTTTTTGGTATAGATGCGGTAAGTTTTGGAGTTGTGTTGGAAAGCCGGCCGCGCATGCGGTCTTACGGCGTCTATAGTTGCTCATTTCCAGAATTGGAGGCAATATGTCGATTTATTCTCTTGACTTTCTTTTGGCTCCCCAAATAATAGGCTTCAAACCATAAAACGCTAAAGGAGCCGCTTTGCAAGACGACCTAATCTTCGGTTCGAGTCTGTTTGATTTTGAAGACGACAATCTGAATCGCAGGCAGAAACACCAGCTTCGCGAGGGAGAGCTTCGTGAGGTGACGATCCTTTTTGCTGATATCAAAGGCTTTACAGATCTATCCACGCAGCTCGATCCCGAGACTATTCACATGCATATGGATAGGCTGATGAAGATATTTTCCCGCTGCGTGAACTTTTATGGCGGCTTTGTGGACAAGTATATCGGCGATGCCATCATGGCTTTATTTGGAGCCAAACAGGCCAGCGAGCATGACACGGAACGCGCTATCCGTGCGGGTTTGAAGATGATGGAGCAGCTCAGGCGTTACAACGATCAGCTCAATGAAAATCCGGAATATAAGGATATCGAGCTGAGCATGAGAGTGGGGATAAATACCGGCATCGTGAGTGTGGGCAAAGTGGGGGAGAGCCGCGAGGGCGACTTCACCGTCTACGGCACCGAGGTAAACCTCGCATCCCGCATGGAAACTAATGCCCCCGTGGGTCGGATCATGCTGAGCCAATACACCAAGGAATTGGTGGACGATATTTTTGATTTTGAATATCTGGGAGCCAAGCAGCTCAAGGGCATTGCTGAACCGGTGGAGTGCTGGAGTCCGATCGGCATAAGTGCGGTTAGTTCCGGACAGCTGAAGAGGTTTTCCGGCTCATTTTTGGGTCGCAGCTCCGAGCTGACGCTCCTTTCTGATGCCCTGAAAGAGATTTCTGCGCAAAGCAGCGCTGCAGAATACACTGCCGAGCTTCCAGCGCCCAGGCCGCTTATCTACGGCGTCTGCGCCGATGCGGGCATGGGTAAGAGCCGCTTGGCCTATGAGTTTTTCCAAAGCCATCTCGAGCAGGCTGAGTTTTTGGAAGCCACCTGCGATGGTGTGAGCCCCACGCCGCTGCATCTCTTTGCGCGTATTGCGCACAAGATATTTGGTATCAGCGTGGGTGACGAGCCACAGGCCAGGTTGGCCAAGCTCAAAAGTGGATTTAAGGATCTGCAACAGCATGTGGATCAAGAGCTTGCAGAGCAACTGGATGATGCCTTTGCCCTGATTGCCTGGCTTTTGGAGATCAGGGTGGAGGATGCAAGGCTGAAACAAGACGGAAAAGAGCTGATGAAACACCTCTTGATGGCACTGAATACCGTCTTGGAAGCCATCATGCAGAAGTGTGACAAGAGTGGCAAGCCTCTGGTGCTGATTTTGGATGATCTGCAATGGCTGGATGATATTTCCAAAGAACTGTTGGGCAATTTGGTCAACCGCATGAGCCAAAGCAAATTACCCAGCTTGTGGCTGCTGCTTTACAGACCTGGTTTTGAAGTGCCGGATTCCATCCAGCGCATGCGTGGCTGGCGGGATCTGGAGCTCAAACCTTTGGACGAGCACGATATTACCGAGCTGATGATGCTGTATACCAGGCAGTTAGACCTCTCGGAGCGCAGCATCGAAGCGGTGGTCAAGTTAGCGGCGGGAAATCCCTTCTACCTGGAAGAATGGTGCAGCTATGTGAGCACTTTGCCGGAACAAGAGTGGCAAGACCTGCCCGTGCCTTCCAGCTTGAATGCGCTGATCCAGTCACGCTTGGACAGCCTTCCCAAAGCCCTCAGGATGTTGCTGCAAAAAGCAGCTGTGATCGGGCAGGAGTTTTTGGTGGATGTGCTCAGTGAACTGGAGCGCAGTCTGGACGGCTCCACACCGGTGGAAGAGGGTTTGAATGCCTTGGAAAAACAGGCTTTGATCATCCCTCAGACGGGATTTGAATACAGTGCATACTTTTTCAAGCATATCAGCACCCGGGACGTGGCCTATCAGAGCCTGTTGGGCACCAATCGCAAGCTTTTGCACCAACTGGTAGCCGAGGCAGTTCAGAGCGTCTTCCCGGGGCGTTTGGACGAGTTTTCGCATCAACTGGCTATGCACTATCTGAAGGCGGATAAACCTCAGGAGGCCCTTCCCTGGCTGAGAAAAGCGGCTACAAATGCACAAAAGGCCTATGACAACTCTCTGGCGCTGAAGCTTTATGAGCAGCTGTTGAATATCTTGCCCGAGGATGCCTGGAAGGATAGGGCAGAGGTGCTCTTGAACTGCTTGGGAATCAAGTATATGATCGGCGATTGGAAGGATATAGATGAGTCTATGGCTCTCTTGGAAAAATGGAGCAATGAGGCTCAAGACCCCGCTTTGAGGTTTCATCAGTTGCGTTTCAGCGGTTTGCTTGCTTTTCGCCGCAACCAAAAGGAGCTTGCCAAAGAGTATTGGGAACAGGCTGAACTCTTGGCACAGGAAGCCGATGATCCCGAGCTGATCTGCGTGATCGAGAACCTGCTGGGCATCTGGTATTGGAATCAAACACTTTTGGATGAGGCGCTGAAGCGGCTTCTCCACAGCAAAAAGCTGGCTCACAGCTTGAATAACTATGCCCAGGAGGCAAAATCACTCAACAACCTGGGCTTGATCTATCTTGAACAGCAGAAGATGGATGAGGCTAAGCACGCCTTTGGCCAGAGCATGGAATTGGCTTCTGAACACCGTATTCTCAAGACGGAATCCGAAGCGATTGGCAATCTGGCCTACGTCTTGATCCTCACCGGACAATATGAGGAGGCTATCTTTCATCTGAAACGCCAGCTGCAATATGCGCAGCAAATCAACGATAAATTGGAAAGCATCCGGGCGTTGGGAAATTTGGCTGAGGCGTATAAGCACCTGAAAAGATATGAAGATGCGGCTGCTTGCTATGAACACATCATAAAAATTAAGCAGTATTTGGGTGATGAGGATGGTATAAAGGGTACAAGCGAGGTTTTGAAAGAGACACTCGAGCTTGCAGAAAATTACAAAGATTCACATAAGGAGTAATGATGAAAAAGCTACTAAGTTTAGTCCTGGTCGCCTTCTTGGCACTGAGCGCACTGCCGGCTCAGAAAGCCCTGATCGTCAGCAATGGCAGCCCGCTTCAGGAGACCGAGTTGCGCACCCGTGAAGAGGCGCTCAAGGGCGGTGCGATGCCCTCCCGGGAAGCAGCTCTTCAGGTTAAGGCCATGTCGCGTTCCCACGAAGATGCAGCTCTGATCGATGCCACCCTCAAGGAGATGGGTTGGAAGGTGCACAAATACAGCAATCTCGATGAAGAGTCGTTCAAGCCCAGCATCAGCAAATTTGCGGCCGCACTCGAAAAAGACGAGCCGGCTCTGGTGTTTTTCAGCGGTGAAGCGATCCAAATCGATGGAAACAACTATCTGGTTCCCCAAGGCAAATTTGAAAGCGAAGAACACATCGTCAAAGTTGCTCCGGAGTTGAACTGGCTCCTGAGCGAGCTATCCGCAGCCAGCGTGAGAATGGTCTTTTTGGATGCCGCCAGAAGCCCTGAGAACCTGCATTTTAAGCTTCAAGAAGCTGGTTTGACAGGCATCGAAAAGGTGGCGGGCAACACGCTGCTGATGTATAGCTCTCCTCTAAACACAATTCAGCCGGATCAAGATGCAAAGAACAACTTCCTGGCACAGGCTTTGGCAAAAGAGATCCAAGTCCCCAATCTGGACTTGAAGACCTTGGCCGACAAGATAGCGGTGCAGATGGGCATCCTGCATGGAGGCAAAACGCCGCCCGTGCCCTACAGCGTTTCCACCATCGAGGAAGGCTGGACGCTGAACAAAGTGGAAGAAGGTGAAGCCGAAAGCAAACGCATCTACAGGTCTGTTCCCGTGCTTAGAAAGCCAATTGACGGAGGTGTGGCTCCTTCATTTTAAGAAGCTGAGCTGTGATGAGACACAGATTTTAGACTTGACATTAAAGCCACTGATAGGAATTGGTTTTGCAATAGAAAAGTAAAACAGACTGACTGGAGGAAGGTCATGAACCAAAATTTGAAGTATGGAACGATTAGCTCAGCTGAAGCAATGGAACTGGAAGACAGATATGGAGCTCACAACTATCATCCCCTGCCAGTGGTATTGGCCAAGGGAGAGGGAGTGTTTGTCTGGGACCCGGAAGGAAACCGTTATTACGATTTTCTCTCTGCTTATTCCGCTGTGAACCAGGGACACTGCCATCCCAAGATCATCAACGCTTTGATCGAACAAGCCAAGGTGCTCACCCTCACCTCGCGTGCTTTTTTCAACAACAAACTGGGTGAGTATGAAAAGTTTATTACCGAATTCTTCGGTTACGACATGGTTTTGCCCATGAACACCGGTGCAGAAGGTGTGGAAACCGCCATGAAGCTGTCCCGCAGATGGGGCTACGATGTCAAAGGCATCGAAGAAGATAAGGCCATCCTCGTCTTCTGCGAAGGAAACTTCCACGGCCGCACCATCTCCATCGTCGCTGCATCCACCGATCCGGGTTGCCGCAGAGGTTTTGGTCCCTACACACCCGGCATCGTAACCGTGCCTTACAACGACGCTGCCGCATTGGGTAAATATCTGGATGAACACGGCAAAAACGTGGCCGCCTTCATCGTGGAACCCATCCAGGGCGAAGCGGGCGTGTATGTGCCGGATGATGGCTACCTCAAAGCCTGCTATGATCACTGCAAAAGACACAATGTGCTCTTTGTGGCAGACGAGATCCAAAGCGGCCTGGCACGCGCCGGCAAAATGCTTGCCGTGGATTATGAAGACGTGCGCCCAGACATCCTGATCCTGGGTAAAGCCCTCTCCGGTGGTGTGTTGCCCGTCTCCGCCGTGCTGGCAGACAAAGAGATCATGCTCACCATCAAACCCGGCGAACACGGCTCCACCTACGGTGGCTTCCCCATGGCTTGCGTCACTGCCAAAGCCGCTCTGGAAGTGTTGCGTGATGAGAAACTGGCAGAACGCTCCTATGAGCTGGGAATGTATTTCCGCGAGGAAATGAAGAAGATAGATCACCCCATGCTGAAACTGGTGCGCGGTAAAGGCTTGCTCAACGCCATCGTGGTGGAACCCAAAGATGGCTTGGAAGCTTGGGACGTGTGCGTGATGCTGAAAGAAAAGGGCTTGCTCTGCAAACCCACGCACCGTCACATCATCCGCCTGGCACCACCTCTGGTCATCACCAAAGAACAACTCGATGAGTGCATCGACATCATCAAGAGTGTGTTTGCCGAGCTGTAAAACGATAAAAACGTGTTACTCCAATAAACACAATAAATCCGGTGGAAACGCCGGATTTATTGTGGTAACCGCGCATTTTCGCAGATTGAATATCAAGGGAAACACATGACTGACACATCATTTCGCAGTGGTTGGGTAGCCATCATCGGCAAGCCAAATACGGGCAAATCCACCTTTCTCAACCGCATCCTGGGCGAGAAGCTCTCTATCACCTCGGCCAAGCCTCAGACCACGCGCTACGCCATCAAAGGCATCCTCAATCGGGACGATGCGCAGATCATCTTCATCGATACACCTGGCTTCCTCAAGCCACGCTACGAGATGCAGAGCCGCATGTTGGACATCGTGCACGACAGCTTCAAAGACGTTGATCTGGTGCTCTTTATCACCGATGTGACGGACTTTCCTACAGATTATGATAACGAGGTCTTGCAGCTTTTGGCAAAGAGCTCGGCGCATCAGATCGCTGTCTTCAACAAGATAGACCTCAAGCCGGAGGTGGATAGGGAGGAGCTCATCAAGCTGCTGCCTGTCAGGATCGAGGAAAGCCACTTTGTGAGCTGTACCACGGGTGAAAATGTGGATGCTTTGATGCAGAGTATCCTGAAATATATACCCTTCCATGATCCCTACTACGAACAGGATCAGCTGTCGGATCTGCCGGTGCGCTTCTTTGCCTCTGAGGTGATCCGCGAAGCCATCTTTCACCTCTTTCAACAGGAAATTCCCTATAGTGCGGCGGTGATCATCGAGCGCTATCGTGAGCACCCGGAGCAAGTGGTGATTGAGGCGCAGATTTGGCTGGACAGACACAGCCAGAAGGTGATCGTCATCGGCAAAAAGGGAGAAGGTCTGAGGAAGATACGTGAGTATGCACAGGCGCAGCTGAGCGAGTTTTTGGGCGTGCCGGTGCGGGTGCAATTGTGGGTGAAGGTGGTGCCCAATTGGCGGAAAAAGAAGAGCAATCTGAAGGAGATCGGCTTTTAAGGCATCTTTAAAAAAGTGGAGACGTTGGCGTGGCAAGGGATTGAGATGGTTGTGCAACTCACTCTGAACAGGTCAATTCCCCGGTCATGCTGGTCATCGGTTCAGCTATATGGAGATTTGTCTTGCAGCTTGGGGCTGTTTTTTCGATTGACACAAAAGCAATAGCCAATAATTGTGATTTCTCCATAGTCCCCCATTCTTTTTCATATTTTCAAATTCAATTTTAAGGTGAGATTTATGCCCAATACCAATACACCCGACAGCTTAAAAAAGCTGGGGGATGAGAGCGGCACTGCCAAGGGATGCGAACTTCTCATGGCTGTGGATATAGGCAACAGCACGGTTGTTGTTGGCCTGTTTGACGGATCGCGTTTGATCCGCAGGTTGCTGTTTGCCAGCAAAAAAGGCAATAGCTACAAGGATTATAGCATCCTCTTGCACCTTGAGCTTGCCCAGATGGATGATGTGATCATCCGGCAGATGGTGATCAGCAGCGTGGTGCCCGAGCTCACGGATGAGTGGAAGAAGCTGGCAGAAAACGAGTTTCAGGCATCTGTGTATGAGGTCAATGCTCTAAGCGATCTGGGGCTGAGTTTCAAGGTTGATGATCCCTCTTTCATCGGGCCGGATTTGATAGTTAACGCCTTTGCCGCTTGGAAGATATACAAGCATCATTGCATAATCATAGACTTGGGCACAGCTACCACAATCCAGGTGGTGAGCCGTGAAGGCTGCTTTGAGGGTGGCGTCATCGTGCCCGGTTTGGAGCTTTCTCTCAAGAGCTTGGGTCAGGGTGCTTCGCTTTTGAAAACGATAAAGCTGGAGCGGCCTACAGAGTTGATCGGCACCAACACGCGAGAGTCTATCCTCTCCGGCATTGTGCGCGGGCATGTCTATATGATCAAAGGCTTTGCTCAAGAGCTGCACGGCATTTATCCCAATGCGCCGGTGTTGGTTACGGGCGGCTTGTCTGCATCCATCATGGAGTATTTGGATTCAAGCTTTATCCATATGCCCGACCTCACGCTCCAGGGGCTTTATTTAGCTTTCCAAGAGCGGCAAACTGGTAAATAATCAAGGGGCTATGATCAAAAGGATTCTGCTCTGCCTGATCGGGCTTGTCATCTTTGGAAGCCTGTTTGCCAATGTGTTTCCTCTGCACCTGTATCTGGAGGGTTACCAGCCGCTCTTGGATAATAAGGTGCTCTTTTACAAATTTGACAAAGGCATTGGCTACATCAAGCAGAGGCAGCTTTTGGTGAATAATCTGGCGCCTACCACCAAGGAAAAGATAGATTTTGACAACCGGCGGGTGATCATCTCTACACTGATAGACGATATGAAGGTCACTCCGGACAGGGTCATTTCTTTTGATAGTTACTTCGATTCCCTGCAACGTAAAACATTCCGCAAGAGCTACTTTTCTCAGGTGAAAACCAAGCGGCAGCAGACGGTGGTTACCACCAGCGGCTTGATCGGAGAATTTAAGCTGGAGCTGCCTTCCATTGCCATGCCCAAGGCGGTGAAGAAGTTCTTGGGCTCCTCGGCGGGACGGCTCAATCTGGATGGAACTCAAAAGCTGACCCTCGAGGCAGGCAGCACCAAACGCAAGTTGCAGCCCATCTATGAAACCAGCTCCAAGAGCCGCTTTGACCTCAAGATGGAACAGGAGACAAACCTGAGGCTCTCGGGTAAGATTGGCGATAAGATAGACGTGAACCTGAAGTATAACAGCAAGCAGGATGAGCAATTCTTTGATCCCAACAACGTGAGCATCAAATACACGGGCACAGAAGATGAATTGGTGCAATCCATCGAAGCCGGAAACATCACCCTGTCGCTTTCCGGTTCGCGCTATATCTCGTATTCAACCAGCTCTCAGGGACTGTTTGGCGTGTCTTCCAAACTCAAGTATGGGGATCTGGATGTCACGCTGATCGCCAGTAAAGAAGAGAGCCAAAAAAATACCCAGAGCTACATCGGCACCAGTCAGGCGGACTCCACCATCTTTGATAGTAAGCAATATACCACCCGCACCATGTTTTATCTGGAAAAGCCGCAAGACCTGTATCAGCTCTATGAAGAAGGCGATCCGGATTGTAAAGCGGGCTATGCAAACAACGCCATCCGCACCGCACCCGATGGAGCTTGGTTGATCAAGGAACCTATGCTGCTGCCCGCTCCGGGAACTGTGAAGGTGTATATCGATGACCTCGTGGCCACCAACAACGTGGGTTCCGCCCCGGGAGAAGTCATCACTATCAACGGGCAAAGCTACCAGCTGAACTGGGATGAACTGATGGAGGGGGCAGACTTTACCACCGACTATGATAGCGGTATCATCCAGATAAACCGAAATGTGCTTACCTCGCACATAGTGGGGGTGCGCTATACCACCCGCGGCGGAATAGATATGCCCATCATTACGCCGCAGCAGGCCGAATCAGACACGCTCTACGCCAAAATCCTGCGCAATTATAACCAACGATATGAGCCGGACAACCCCAATAGCACCTGGGATTATCAGATGCGAAACGTGTATCAGATGTACAGCACCAACATCCGCAACGATGGCTTCCAGCTGGAAATCTATACCGAAAATACAGACCGCACGCGCAACTACTTTGTGCCGGATAGCCTCAACGTGGGGCAAAATGTGCGCTATACAGATTACCTGCGCATGGATAGCAATGGTGACTCACGCGTGGATGGCAGCGATGCTACCGTGAACTTGGTCTCAGGGCTCATCATCATCCCCATGCTCTGGCCTTTTGAGCCCCTGGGAGACGGCATCATCTATCGCCTTGAAAATGATAGCTATAGCATCAACCCTCTGGATACAAACATCTTCCTCACCGTGAAGGGAAAGATCGGCCGTGATGTGCTGGAGCTCAATCAAGCCAATATCCTCAAGGGTAGCGTGAGAGTGAAGGTAAACTCGCTGGAGCTCAAGGAAAACCTGGATTACCTTGTGGATTACGACTCGGGGCGCATCACATTCCTCACCCCAGCGGGTAAAGACCCCGATGCCAAGATCGAGGTGGATTATGAGTTCCGGGGCATGTTTGACGTCGCCAGCAAGACCCTGGCGGGCGTGCGCATGGATTGGAACTTTACGGATTGGGCCAAGCTGGGCGGCACCTTCATCTATCGCAGCGAGAATGTGTCTGACAAGCGTCCCAGGATCGGCAATGAAAACATCGAAATGATCCTGGCTAACATCGATGGTAACATCACCTACAAGCCCAAGTTTGTTACACGCTGGATAGATAAGTTACCACTGATCAGCACCACGGCAGAATCGCGCTTCAGTCTTTCCGGCGAAATCGCCTACACCATGCCCAATATCTATGGAGACCCCAAAGGCAAGAAGGACAACATCTATCTGGACGACATGGAATCCATCATGGATTCATATCCCTTGCCCGTCACGATGAGCTCTTGGGTAAGGGCCAGCAAACCCTATGGCTATAACCTGGCCAAAGGAATACCGAACTGGTATAACCCCAAAAACGTGCGCAGGCAAGAGCTGGTGGATGATCCGGAAACGCTTACGGATCGTGAAAAGAACGAGTATGTGACCGTGCTGGCTCTCAAGAATACTCCTGCCAAATTGGGTGTGGCCGGCTCTACCCAACAGAGCTGGGCGGGTGTGATGAAATATCTGGGCAACCAACTGGATTTTAACCAAAAGAAATATATAGAACTGCTGGTGAAGCTGGATGTAAAGACCGATGAGGAGATACCCAACCCCATCATGACTGTGGACTTGGGCGACATCAGTGAAGACTTTTACACCGAAAATGGCGGTCTGGGAGTGCTCAATTCGGAAGACCTCAACGGAGACGGTGTGCTCACTCTGGAAGAGGATATAGGCTTGGATGGACGCAAACAAGGCACGCCAGGAGCCGATCCCAACGATATCTGTCCGGCGGTATTGCAAAATCACCACAATGAGACTTGGCCCGGCATCAATGGCACGGAGGGAAACAGGGTCTTGGATACCGAAGACCTCAACGGAAATGGTATCTTGGATCAAGTGAACAGATACTTCAGCTATAGCTTTGCGCTCAACGGCACAGAACACCTGATAAACGAGAACCACAGCGGCTGGCGCCTCTATCGCATCCCTCTGCATGATCCGGCTGCCTACAACATCTTTACAGACTCTGCTACCGGCGTGCAACCCTCCATGAGCCGCATTTCCTACGCCAGAATCTGGTTGCAGACCGACCTGCCAGCCAGGGTTTATATCGCAGATATGGCTATCGTGGGCAATAAGTGGCAGGATTTTGGTGTGCGCACTGAAGGCAATATCGAGCTCACTGAAGATGTGGTTGCAGCGCTGGGAACCACCTATCTCTCGGGAATCGTTACCAATCAGACCAGCAGCCACTACCGGCCTCCCGAAGGAACCGTATACATCCAAGACCGCAGGCAGAGCGTGGAATCCTCCCTCACCTTGGAAACCAAGAAGCTGCAAGCAGGGCATCAGGTGCTGCTGCGTCAACGCTCCATCGATGCTTACAGTCTGCTCTCCTATGGAAAGCTGAGGCTCTTTGTATATCCCGAAGCTCTCAGAACCGGAGAAAGCCATCCCGGCAATGTGGATATGGTGTTGCGTTTGGGCGCAGATGAATATACCTATTACGAGATCAAGCAACGGGTGGAGATCAATCCTTGGGAATTGGCTATGGATCAGGATAAGTGGCTGATGTTCACCTGGGAATTGTCAGATATCGCCAAGCTGAGAGAGGCCAATCCGGATACCACATCTGGGTTTATCCAAGTGGATGAAAATACGCGCTTTAGCTTTAGGGGACGTCCCACTCTTTCCACCATCAGAGACATCTGTCTGGGAGTGGCCAATCCGGCTGGAAACCAAGTCTACAACGGCATGATATATTTTGATGAGCTGCAACTCCTGGATCCCTATGAGGATATGGGAGTAGCCAAGCGGGTATCTCTCAATGCGGCTTTTGCAGATGTCAGCACCTTCGACGTCGACTATGAAGAAAAGAGCGAGAACTTCAATCCCAACATCCAGCGAGGGCGCAGCAACACTTTCACCAGCACCACCTCGCTCAATATTTCCAACAAATACTTCCTGGGAAGGCTGTTCCCGCGCAATTGGAGCGTGGACATTCCCGTCACTCTGGTGCGCAACTATTCTCTGGGTATCCCTCGCTACCGTGCCAATTCAGACCTCCTGCGCAGCAGCATCGATGCAGACAGCACCAAGCTGAGAGAGCGCAACGAAAGCCTGCTCTATGCGGCGGATTTTGCCTTTAGCCTCAAGAGCCCGCCCAAGAGCAAGATATTGGAATACACCATCTACCGCACCGCGCTGAGCGGACGTGTGGAGAGCTCCGTGCGCAATCAGCCCACCAGTCGGGACAGCACCTTCAGCGTGCGTGGCACCGTCAACTATAACCTTGGCTTTCCCAGCGATAAAGTGAGCTTTAATCTCTGGAAAAACTATCGTCTGGGCTGGTTCCCTTCCACTTGGAACAACAGCATCACCTTCAACAGCACCGATCCTAAAAGTGAAAACTGGGAGCGGCGCATGATAGACGGCCAACATGTGACCTATTGGTTCCCGCGGCAGGGTGTGTTGCCCACCAAGCTTTTGACTACCGACTCCAATGTCAACTGGAGCCTCACCAGCGACATCGGCCTCACGGGCAGGCTCAATACCAAACGAGACTTCAACCAAAAGGCCTACTGGAAGGAATTCAACATCGGTAAACTCACCGAATACGTGCAAGACTTTGGTCTGAATTACAATCCCAACTACCTGCGCAAATTTATGACCTTCACCGCCAGCGCAAACACACGCTATACCGAAACACAAAGACGCTACTATGACAGTACCAGCGGCACGCAAGTGGAGGTGTATCAAAGCGACGGAAACGTCAATCGGGGCTTGAGGGCAAACCTGAGCCTGCAAAACTCCACGCTGCTGGGTGCCTGGGCTCAAAACATTACCCGCAAATATCAGGCCAGAAAAGCGGCCAAGGAGGCAAAGAAAGCAGCTGAGCAAGCCGCAGCTTCCGAAGGGGTGAAAGACAAAGATAAAGAGCTGGATCCCGAAGCCAAGGATAAGAAGGAGCCCTCAAAAGAAGAGGAAATGAGCGAAGAAGAGAAGCAGAAATGGGAAGAAGAAGAAAAGATGCGCATGGAAGAAGAGGAAAGACGCAAGAAAGAAGAAGCTGACTTCTGGTCTCCACCCAAAGATGATTATAAAGACCCCTTCGGTGGAGACTACAAAGATCCTTACGGCGGAGATTATAAGGATCCATTTGG
Organism: Candidatus Cloacimonadota bacterium; assembly: GCA_029781115.1. Lineage (GTDB taxonomy): Bacteria > Cloacimonadota > Cloacimonadia > Cloacimonadales > Cloacimonadaceae > UBA3900. Next base: position 84,135 of record JAKOXG010000022.1, on the reverse strand, counting down.
TGGAGATTTCAAAGATCCTTTTGGAGAAGGTATGGATGGCAAGGACGGCGTGGGCTTCGGTCCCGGTGCATCCTATCAGGGAGACGATCCCGGTAGAGCTTATGTCCCGCCCAAGGGTGTGAAATACCTCCCTGCTCTGCTGATCGGCTATCTTTCCAAGATCAAAAACATCAGTGCGTCCTATCAAAACACCTATGCCATGAACTATACGCGCAAGGAAGACAGGCCGCCTTTTGCCTTCCAGATCGGCTTGCCTCACAGCGTGCCCGCGGACTTCCTCGATGCTACCGGCAACGACAATACCTTCACCCTCTCCAGCGGCATCATGTTTACGCGTCAATTGGATAGCGTAATAAACTACTCCTATACCATCAACAAGCGCTATTCCAACGCCAGCAACCAAAATACCGCAATCACCTTCCCTGATATTACGCTCAGCGTCATGGAGGCAGAAAAGTGGGTGGGATTGGGAAATTATATCTCTGGCTCGCGCCTCAATACCGGTTTCCAAAAGTCCGTCCGAGCCAGTGGCAATATAGACTGGGATCAACCCAAGCAAGAAACGGTCAGCTATGCCCTCAACCCGCTGATCGGCTTTGCCGGAACTCTCTTTAAGAAAGTGAGCACCAACCTGAGCTTTAGCATGATGAACAGCACCAATACCACAGACATGGAAACTTACAAAATCGTAAAGCTCACCTCTTCCCGCAGCCTCAATGGTAATATCTCCTATTCCTTCAGAGGCGGACGCGGCTTCACCGTGCCTTTTACCAAGAAGAAGATCCACATCAACAACGAGCTTACCTCCAGCCTGGCTTTCGTGTATGAAAAGAATCTGGACGACACCACCGGCCGCGAAGGAAACCACCAGATAGATAGGGACACCACGCGTCTGGCCTTCACTCCGGGAGCTAGCTACCAATTCAATCAAGACATCCGTGGCGACCTCACCGGAACCTATGAAATCACCTCAGATAAGCGCAGAGATGATGGCCTGCGCACCTTCAGACTGGGTGTGTGGGTGGAGATAAACCTCTAAGAGATGAGATGATGACTTTTACTCATTCAACCGCAGTAAACAACTTACAAAAGTTTTGATGGAGCAAAGCAGTCCCATGTATATAAAATCAATACCAAAGCGCAATAGCTCAGCCAAGTCTTTTATCCTCAGTGCCTTGTTCCTGATGTTTTGTGTAGGCATTTTATCTGCCGGAGCTTGGCAAACTTTCACCAATACCTCACACGTCTTCGACATCATCACCCAAGGTGACAAGCTCGTCTTTTCTTCCTGGGGTGGCGTGGTGGAGATCACCGCTCCGGATGCTGCCACTTCCATCACTCACTGGGAGCAAACCAATTCTTGGAACACCGGTAACGGCCTGCCAAACAACGATATCCGCCATCTGCAAAGCATGGATGGCAGTTCAGCGCTCTGGCTTGGCAGCGAATTTGAAGGTATCAGCATCGTATCCCCCAAAGGTATACAGGTGCTCAATGAAAACCTGGGACTTTCATCCAACCGGGTGAGAAAGATCTTGCAAGCCGGAGACCGCATCTTGGTAGCCACCATGAGCGGCATAGCGGAATACTACTATCTTCCCGGGGTGAGCTTTCCGCTGATGTTGCATAATTACAACCGGCAAAATACAGGCGGAGCCCTGCTTTCAGATGAACTGACCGGTATGGCGTTGGGCGATAACCGCTATCTTTGGCTCTGCAGCGCAGCCGGCCTGAACTATGTGCATCTGGATTCCTTGGCTACTGATGCCGCTTGGCGTGCTTTGAACACTCCCACTCCTCTGGGTGCATGCCCCAAGCTGGAGATCAACGGCAACTACATCGCCGTCAGCACTGGAAGCTCCATCCATCGGCATTCCATCGACCCTTATCAAGCGGGCTGGACTTCCTATACCTGTGGCTTGGAGCTCAAGAATGAAGTCATCTCTACCTTTGCCTTGGATGCAAATAATGACCTCTGGGTGGCTTATGGAACCTGGGATGAAGATAAGATGCTGTATGCAGATCAAGACTCTTTGGCAGCCATGCTTAGCAGGATTGAACCTGACGGCACCGTTCATCATTATGATTTCAAAGAGAATGGCTTGGGCACACGTTGCGTATCCCGCATTCTTTGCAAAGATGGAAACGTCTATCTGGGCACTTGGGGAGACGGGGTGTATCGCCTTGAGGAAGATGGCTGGAACTCATTCAAATCCAATGGCATCGGCTTTCCCAAGATCAATCAGATCGCCGTAGACCAAGATTATGCAGTCTGGTTTAGCAGTGGTAACTACGCTGCCGGCCCCACCCGTAAAAGTTCATTGGGTGTGAGCAGGTGGAAAGATGGCCAGTGGGAGACCTTCAACGTGGCAAACAGTCCGCTCCATTCCGACAATATCCTCGCTGTCAACGTGGACAAGCTCAACCGCAAGTGGTTTGGTGCCTGGGACGTGTCAAATCAAAGCCCTCCCGATTGGGAAAATGGCATCACCATCTGGGACGAGCAAGACAACACCTGGATTCACATGAATGGCACGGGAACACGCTTTTGGAACCATGAAACCGGCAGATGGGGCGGTTTTAACGCATCGCCAAAATTGTTCGGCTCCACTATTCCCTACATCGGGACAGACTTATCTGGAAACACCTTTGTCGCTGGCTCCGGGAGAGGCTTCACCATCCTGGATCCCAACATCGAGCACATCGGCAACCTGACCATCCCTTCGCTCAACAGGCAATGGGTCAATTATATGAGCCACAATGGCCGCCAATACTTCTTTGGCTCACGCAATGACCACGGTTTGGCTATCTGGAACCACGACTCTGTGCCCGTCACGGGGTCTGCCGGACATTGGGTAGTGCCGCCAGCTCAAGAACTTGCCAGTGCCGATATCTATGGCGTGGTGACCGTCGAAAGTCCCTATGAAGGCCTGCAACACTGGATTGCCTGCAGCTCCGGACTTTTTATGTGGAATGAAACGTATTGGTATAAATATGATACCGCCATCAAACGCTATCGCTACAGCACTACCAGCAACAGTTGGGAGCGGGATATGCTCTATTATGTGGATGAAGAGAGGCTTTATGGCTCCGAGCGCACCTTTCCCACCTGCATTTTCAAAGACCCCTTCGAGCGCATCTGGATCGGCACTCTGGCAAACGGCATCAGCATGTATGATCCTGTCAAGGAGCGCTTTACAAATTACTATCCGGCAAATTCGCCCCTGCTCTCAGCGCATATCACTGCCCTCGGATATGAGCCTTCCCAAGGTTTGCTCCTCATCGGCACACCCGATGGACTTAACACCCTGGAAATCGGTAAAACCGTCAAAACACCCAGCAAACTTAAAACACTGAAGGCTTATCCTAATCCCTTCTCGCCCGGCCCTGGCAAAACGGTGCAAATCGTCAACGAACCTTCAGGCGAAATGCCCATGGGAACCAAGCAATGCCGGATCTACGACAGTTCCGGTGCTTTGGTGGCTACGCTCAAGGAAAACGTTTTCTTCCGCTTTGAGTGGGATGGGCAAAACGAGACAGGAAACTACTGTGCTTCCGGAGTTTATTTCTTTGTGGTTGCTACAGATGGTAAAGAGGTGGGCAGAGGGAAGTTTGTGCTGATCCGTTAGAGGTCACTTCCGCCGCGACATCACCAGATACCAGGTCACAATGGCAAAGGCTGAGATAAACATCAGCACGCTGAATAGTATCTTGCTCGAGGAGAAGGAAAAGCCTATCGCAATCAGGCCGAAGAGCAGCGTCACAAAATAGACGATCAGAGCCACTGTCTTCTGCGAGAGTCCCAGCTCCAGCAACACATGGTGGATATGGCTTTTGTCCGGTTTGAAGATATTTCCCACGCTGATACGTCTGAAGACCGCCAATACCACATCCAGGATGGGAACAGCCATCACCGTGAGCGGGATCATTAAAGTGATGGAGGTGATGCCCTTAAACTGTTGGTTGCCCGTGGTGCTGATGGCGGCGATGATAAAACCTATAAAAAGTGAGCCTGTGTCTCCCAAAAAGATCTTGGCGGGATGGAAGTTGTAACGCAAGAAAGCCAGCGTTCCGGCAAAAAGCATGGATGAAAGCAGGGTCACCTGCATGTTTGCGTGCTTGATTCCCACGATCAGGAGCACTCCGCTCACGATGGCCGCAATCCCTGTAGCCAAGCCATCCATGCCGTCTATGAGGTTGATGGCGTTCATCATCACCAAATACCACAAAATGGTGAGCGGCAAGGAAAAGCCTGCCAGCGTGAAGTCTTCTCCGAAGGGATTGGTGAGATAGATCACCCTGAAACCGATCAAATACATCACCAGGGCGATGCCCAATTGAGCGAAAAACTTGACCCAGGCATTGCTGTCGTAGCGGTCATCCAGCAGGCCAATGATCAAAACGATGATCCCAACTCCACTGAGCTGCAACAGCATTATGCCTTCCGGCTCCGAGATGAACACGATGCCCAAAACTGCCAGGATGGCCAACATCGGCAAGGCAAAAGAGAGTCCGCCTGCAAGCGGAGTCACCTTTTTGTGGATATGACGCTCACCCGGCACGGCAACCAGTTTTTTCTTGAGGGAAAACTTGATATTCAACGGAACCAAGAGGTGGGTGAGAACATGGGTCAAAACTGCTGCAATCAATATGATAAGGTGGTTCACGTCATTCTCCTATTGGTTTTCCCGTCTTTTTGGCTTCATCTGTCTATCCTCATCACCACCACATCGCCCGCTTTCACGTCTTTGAAGGAGATGATATTGTCTTTGGCGGTGGCGTTTTCATATTCCAGCTCGTGTTGGTTGCCGTTCAGGATTTCCTTGATCCTGATATCGCCAATCAGTTGCAGGGTAAAGCTTTCCATATCGTTAGCAAAGCTCACGCTCACTTCATATTCAGATTCATCTACCATCACGGCTGCCCGTTTTTGCCACCAATCTGCAATCTTGGCCGGACTGCTGATCCAGGTGTCTACAGTCTTAATCATTTCCAAAATAAAGGGATACAGCTTGTCCATGTAGCTGATGTCTGCCCAGGCGGCCACGCTCATATCTATGCCCATCACGCTGCCAGATTTGACGCATTGCTGGAAGATCTTCTTCACCATGCGCTTGGCATCATCCAGAGGCAGTTCTTTGTAATTGGTCACCATCAGATACTTGTCTCGCAGCACCACCGGAATTTCCCAAAAGCCGCTCTGCGCCTGGGCTATCCAAGGCATCCACGGCAGGCCAAAACCATATTTGAAGCCCACTGTTTCATCCGGGGCGTGGCTTTGTCCGTAGGCGGGTGAGAGCTTGGAATGCAGCTCCAAAATCTTGGCGTTGGTCTTGTAACCTAATTGACGAACGCCGATGTTGGTCTTGTGTAAGAGGTGTATCAATACCTGTTTACGGCTCAAAAAGTCGTCCCGATTCAGCTTGTCTGCGGTGGCTAAGAGGCCTATTTCGCAGTTTTCCTTTTCCAGGTTTTGGATCTCCTCGAGCAAGTCTGCATCATCCAGGCTATAGTCTATATCCTCGCACGCTTCGGAGGCGAAAAACCAGCTGCTTTTCACCTTGGCGTCGCGCTCCAAATTGCGGTATTCGGCAAAGTTCCAATACAGCTCGTAGTTGGTGAAGAGGTATTTGAGTTTGCCCTTCATCTCGTGCCAGAGGCGCCCCCACTTGAAGGTGAAAAAGAGCGCCAGATCATCGGCAATGCCCAGCAGCAGTGAAGAAATGCTCCACTTTTGCAGGGCATCAACGCTGTGAGTGAGGCAGACTGCGGCTTTTTCTCCTCTTGGCCACTTCAGCTTTCTGCTGATATAAGTGCCCGAAGAACGCACATATTCCACGATCATGGAATCCAGCAGCCAGAGCAGATTGTCCACCGCGGGACTTTCCATATTGTCATGAAAGACGCTTTGACTGTCCGCCAGGGTAAAGTCTTCATTTCCCGCAGCGCAGATGACTTCTTCACGCATAGACAGCCTGAAGAAGATGTTTGCTATCAGGTCAAAGGTGATCTTGCCCGCCTTCAGGCAACCTTCAGTGTAGTTCACCGCCGGATATTCAAAAGCATGAGAGCTGATCACCAAGGTGGGGGAGAGCAGGCTCACCTTGCGCAGATTGCTCTTCAATTTCGCCGCCGTATATGCGGAATCATCATAAAGATCCGGCTCACATTGGATGAAAATGGTGATGTAGTCACTCGAAATCTGTTGCAGTTCTTCGCTGGTGGGCTCCGTGTATCCGTAGAGGATCAACACGTCATTTTTGCCCACTTGCTCCCTGTGTTCCACAAAGAGATAACTGTATCCCAATGCGGAGAGAGCATACTCGAAAGCATAACGGATTCGATTTTGAAAGCGGTCTAATCTGTTGTCTATGTTTATGGCTATCATTGTGTTCTTCACCACCAATTCGGTTTAAACCTTGATTTTATAGGGGTAGGGATTGTCAAGTGTTTTGTGGTGGGCAAGCTTTTCCACGGATGAACTTTTTTCTTTTCCACGGATGGACACGGATGGGCACGGATGAGGGATTTAATGGAGTGTCTGTTTCGGGCGCAGTTTCTGTTGCATCTGGAAAAACGCACTGCTCTGTAGCACTTTCTTTTCCCACGAATTTCACGAATTAACACCTATTAAAACAGGATTAAGGGGAGAGGTCATGATAAGGTTTTGCTCTGTTACATCTTGAAATCCGTGCTACTCTGGGGCTTTTGACGTTTTCCACGAATAAACACTAATGTTCACGAATAGGGGGGGGCAGTGATCGGTCTATCAGGTGTAGGTTCGACATTCATTACACTTGGCACCCGCACCGCTCGCAGGCTCGTACTCATCCCATTATTTACGTATTTACTTTCATTCGTGTCAATTCGTGTAATTCGTGGACTTTATAATAACCCATCCGTGTTAATCCGTGATCATCCGTGGAAAAGAACCTTGGCATTTATGGTCTCGCTTTCCGCCAAGATCACGCACAACTCTGAAGCCAGCGCAGCCGCTCACAACTCACAACTCACTCGCTGACAACTGCCAGCTTGCTGGCCCATCCGTGTGTATCCGTGAAAAGAATAAGCCCCCAGATCCTAAGACCCGGGGGCTATTTCTTGTATCTCAAAGTCATTGCCTAAAAAGGTGCAGGTTTGACGAGTTTACTTGTCATCGAGTATGAATCTCTGAGCTCTGTTTAGAGTTGGGCTGTTACTCAGGTCGTCATCTATAACTCTGAGGTGTCTTGGTTCCAGATTTCGAATTACAACTGGTGCTTTTCTGAAGTCACGATAGGTATTAGCGGTGACTTTGTAAAAGCATTTGCCTGCTGTTGCAGCTACGGTGGCATTATTGGTGTAGACTGTGGCTACAGGCTCGTCACCGAAGCCGAAGGGGTTTTCTGAGGCATAGACCTTGTAGTTGTAGGCATAGGGGATCAGTGCCCAATTCAGCACTGCGTCCGTGCCGGAGAGAGTCATATCCACCGCAGGAGCTGCCAAGGAGGCGACCAAGGTGGCAGGAGCCATGATGAAGGTGATATTGGGCACATTGTTAACCACAAATCCGGTAGCAGGGTTATCGTAAACCACAGCACCGGCAGTATTACTTCTGAAATATCTGGTTCTATTTGGATAGTTCAGATCCTGCGTGACTACCCAGTAGTTGGAACTATTCCAAGTATCCTCAAAAGTTTTAGAGGTTCTGATGCTCAGATTTTCACCCGTATAGGTGAAAGGAGATATGGGGATAAAGATTTCATTGACGCCCGTGGGGCATTCGATGGTGCCATCAAATACGAGCGTATAGCCATTCCAAGCAGACCATCCCGCACTCAGGTTTGTAGCGTCGGTGTTTTTCATCCAGATCTGTGCGGGTACAGTTCGGGCCGTTCTGAAATGATTGTAATAGATAAGTCCCTGGATCTGCCCGGCAGTTGCTTGAATCTCGCTGGCCAAGTAGATTGTTTCTACCACGGAAGCTTTGAAATAGACGTCCAAGGGACAGTAATTTACTTCGTACAGCCCTTCATTGGCACCCACGGAGAGGAGTTCCGTATTTGAGGGATAGACAGTCACACTAATTGCTGGGGTAACGTTGTTGGAAGCATCCTGATCACCGACAAGCACCACTTCAGCGTAAACACTCTTGGGGCCTGTGGTGTTTGGAACCCAGCTTACTGTATACACCTTGCTTTGAAAGGGGTTGGTTATATCCGAAATCAGTCGTTGGCCCAATACTGTTCCCGAGCCTTGCTCTTTGATGTAGATGGTGTAGTTGGATTGAGCCTCACAACCTAGATTCTTCACGGACACCTGGTGTTCAATAGTGCTGCCAACTTTGCCAAGCAAACTACCATCAATTCCGGTGGCAGCAAGGTCTGTAGCAAATACCTCAAAGATATGGATATCATCCACGATTAAGTACCACACATCAGCTTGCGACTTGGCATGCCAACCAAAGTAATAGAGACCTGTGCTGGGTGCGGTGAACGATAGTGATTTTTGAGTCCAAGAGCTATGGGCTATCTGATTATCATCATACAGGGCCGGATTGGCGGTCATGGCGTCCACGGTGGGAGCTGTGCCCCAGTGTACTGCCAGGGCTTCATACAATCCACCATAACCTGGAGCTCGTACTTTGAATTCAATTGCGTAGCTCTGCCCAGCCTCCATGCTAATGGGAGGAGTAATCATCCACTCATCTTTGGGGTATGATGTGTGATAATCCGCCAATGCAACATTAGGCTCCGAGCTGGGCATGTAATAAGAACTGGCAGCCCAGCCCCTGTAATCATCTCCAGTATGGGAAGCAATGACAGCCCATCCAACCGGCATTTCACCTTCGGCAACCGAATCAAAGTCCTCTGTCCAGGGGCAGGTGGAGACGGTAGGATCAGCTTGGATGCTAAAGAAGCGAACTTCTCCCTGAGCTTCCGTGTCACCTTGGAATGCGACAACGGTCCAATGATAACACTGGCTATAAACTAAGCTCATGCCTCCTTCGGTGACAGGGTTGAAGTAGGTATTGGTAGTTTCCCAATAGTAACCATTATATACCTCATCTGGATCTGGATTGTCGTTCATCCACACACCATACCTGTCTGGTATTCCACCATTAAGCATATCAGCCTCCCAGACAAGCTCAAAGCCTGCTTGGGGAAGGCCACCGGCAGCATCAGCAGGATAGGTAAGAATGGGTGCTGCTTGAACAGCGACCGCTGGTGCTTCAAGTAGCAGCTTCATGTTGGGACGGTTGTAGCTGCGAGTTCCCGTTGTGGCAGTATTCCAATTAGAATCGTCATCACAGTAATACATGGCTCGATATGCAGGCGATGTACTGGTATGATAGGTACTGGCGTTATTCGTGTGTTCTTCCTGCATGTCAAAGCTGGTTTGTACTAGGATGCTTGATACACCATCCCAGTAGAGGGGTCTGGTGAGGGTATGCTCGTTCCATCCCGCTGTGGGAGTATAGGCAAGCTCTGTGTGCACTTCCAGGACACCATGCAAGAAGTGATTATCTGCAAATTCGGTATCAGCAATATTCCGCAAACCAATGGTGAAGTTGGGCAGGCTGCCACAACCATTTGTACTACAGACGTTGAAACCAATGGTGGTAATATTACCAGCCAAAGCCCCAGCGGCGGTCATTTCAGCCGCAGTGACGATGTATTGTTCGCATGCATTCATATACCGTCCACCGTAAACGGCTGGATAGGCAGAAGTTGTATTGTAGGTAGTTTCATTGCCTATGTATGCCAAACCACCGGGAACAGTAGTGAAGCTGAAGGGCGTAGCTGCTGCGCTTGTGCCTGCACTGTTGTAGGCTTTCACCGTCCAATAGTACTCTGTTTCTGGTAGCAGAGCCGTTGTGAAGGTGAAGCTTGTAGTAGTGACATCTGCCACCAATGTGGTGGGCGGATTGTTTGTATCGCAATATACCTTATAGCCGGTGACGATATCACCAGCAGCGGAAATCCAAGAAAGGACAGGATTGCGGGGAGCCATGATAGCAGCATCAGCGGGACTGACCAACACGGGTGCAGAGGGTGTTTCCACCACGATATCTGGACCAGACACGTCATCAATGCTCAGATACAACTGGTCTGTGGAGATAGCCTGAATGGCAACAAAGATCTCTTGGCCAATGTAGTATGACAAATCATAGGTGTGGTGCATATAATCTGAAGCACCGGTACTCACATCGAAATCGATTGCTGTAAAGGATGTGATATTGGCATCTGTGGTAGAGACCAAGACGTTGAACCTCTCATCGAAATTAGTACTGTTATTTGTCCCCCAGAAGCTGTAGGTCCAGTTTGTACCTGAAGGAGCGAGCTTGGGTGAAATCAACCAGTCATCGTGGGCGACAGAGTCGTAACGGAGATATGCATGGCCAATTCCGGTACGAGGACTTGTGGTAGCCCTTTGCCATCCCTGGGTACCTCCACCATTATGGACAGTCCAACCTGGAGGTGGAAAGGCGGTACCTTCAAAACTCTCAAACAAAGCATTTGGGCCAACAGCAATTCCACTCAAAACCACGTGATACTCATAGCCATGACAAGCTATAATCAGGGTGGCATTATGTGACCATTCTTCGGTGGGATTGTAGCGAACCGGGATGACGCCGCTCTCATTTTCTGCAAGGGCAAGAGGCAGGTTGACAGGATCATACTCAAACATTACATCATCCATTCCCAAGATACTTATATCTGCCGCAGTCAGGTTCAGTATGCCGCCACCGGTATTGGTCACGGTTACATTCTGGTATGCCGTGGGATTGTTGAAACGAACAACACCAAAGTCCAAGGAATAAGGGGTACAGACGACGACGGGAGTGGCAGGAATCTCATCCAGCAGAAAGTCATCTATACCAAATCCATAATAGGTGGCAGAAGAGTCGTATTGATAGAAAGCCAGATAAATAGTCTGTCCGGTATATGCATCCAGATTAAGCAAATGCTCAGTCCAAGCTGTGTTGGTGCAGACAATATCAGCCAATTCTGTGGTAAAGGAAGCTACCTCCGGTGTAGTGGTGGATACAAAGACTTTGTAAGAGTTGGGATTGCTGGAACTTTCCACCTTGTCCCACCATTTCAGCCTCACATCTATGCCGCTGAGGTTGAGGGGGGGGTGTAATCAGCCAGTCATTGTTGTTTCCCGAACCATAGGCGGCGTAAGGAGTTGAATGAGTGGGTGTGATCCAACTGTTCCCCCGCCTCCAGGTGTAGCCATCGTTGTCAGCGTTTATTACCGTCCAGGTTTCGGGGGCGAGAGGCGAGCCAGTCCAAGTTCCATCAAAGTTTTCCAAGTGAGGGAAACTGGTAATGGTGGGGTCAAAACCTTCGCCGCTGACATTTACGTTTGTAGTGGCGCGGCCATCTGCAATGGTAAAGATAGCACTGTGGTTGCCTACTGCGGTGGGAGCATACTGAATAGTGAAGGTTGCAGTTGCACCGCTGGCCAAAACCAACGGGAAGGCGGGAGCACTTGTCACGCTAAAGTAGCCGTTGGATGTGGGAGTCAAGCTATTGACGGTAATAGTTCCACCTCCGGCATTGCCAATGACGAAGGTTTTGCTACTTGCAGCATTGAACATTACGCGCCCAAAATCCCATCCGGCAGGGTTGACGGATAATACAGGATCACCTGCAAGAGCTGAGAGCTCAATTTGCAGGTTCGGCAGCCATGGTTCCAAGGTTCCATCGCCCGTGGGTTCGCTATTGTTAGCACTCCACTGTTGGTGTGAGTTTGGTGTGTTGTAGGTATAGTGGAACATGGGATAAGTGTCGGCTCCAAAACCGCCAATATTGGTTTCCACGCCCACGATCAGATTGCCACCTGTGTAGGCAAATGGAGTATCCAAGGCAAAAGTATTCCATCCTGAGGTGCTGAAGGAGTAAGTTCCCTGTTTCACCATAGTGGCTCCAGTGGTGAAATCAAGCCAAGTCATTTGCTCAAACTCGGTTGCGGTAGTAGCCTTGACATAAATCTTGTAAGGAATGGCAGTAGGGCAGGTAGAGGAGACGCTCCAACCCAAGTTGGTGATTTGGCCAAATTGTCCTATCTGGGCACAGGTGTAAAGCCCTACAGAACGACTAAAACCATAAAAGGCATTGAAGGGGTCGTAATAACCACTGGTTCCAGTACCTATGGTTACGGTTGTTTGCGCATAGCTCATGCCGAAGATACACAGCATCAGAGCCAGTAACACAAAAAAAGATGAGTATCTCATATCTTTCTCCTTGATATAGATATTCCTAGGTCGGTTGTCGAGATGTGGGCTTCGTCAATTTTAGCTCCAAGAGCTGTCTGGCAAGCTCCGGTTTTGTAAGTTGGTGTTGTGGAGTCTCCGCATACGGGGAAACATCTGGGGCGATATTGCGAAAACAAAAGTGGGCAAAAAAGGGAGACGCAAATACCCCTCAGGACTGAAAGCCCTGCTTCTGATCAGATCTGCTGAGGCAATAATGACGGAACTCATAGCGTCTTCCCCACTGCGCGCATTTAATAATCAGAATGTAACCGGTGCAGCACAAAGTAGATTATAAGATAGCATGCAACTACCAATCAACTCCGATTCCCAAATAAAGCATTAACGATTTTTGTCAAGAAAAAATATACGGCGTTCTCCCATTTTTATTCCAGCCTTATTTTCAATTGGTGTCGCTCGGTTTTATCGGCTCTATATGGCGACTTTTTATAGTGATTGATCCATAGGAAGATGATCTGCGATACTTGGCTCAATCTATAACAGGAGAACTTATACAGCTTGTACCAGTCCTTTTTTTCTAAAGCAGATGATTTTAGGGAAAGCCACCGCGATTTTATCAATCAAGTCTTTGCAAGAACAGATAAAGTACAGTGCCAAGGTCATCAACATATTGAGTTTTTTTAGCTTATCGTAGCTTTGTACACGCATTTTCTCCCACTGCAGATCTTGCTTCATCTGGCGATGCACCTCTTCGATCTTCCAGCGTTTATTGTAAGCATTGAACGCCCGCTGGATGATTTCGATTTCCGGCAGGTTGGGAGCGGCGAAGTCACAGATAAGGTAGAAATCATCTCCTATTTATCTGCCATCCTTAAACCTGCAGTCAACTACAAGGCTAGCCTCAACGCTGCTTGCTTTGCCGGAAGGGTAGCCACTGGTACGGACTCCGATCCTCCGTGTGCCATCTAAGATGTTTCTTTTTCGACACCGCGTATAACGAAGCTTGCACCGTTATCCACCAGAAAACCTATAACCTTGCGGTCATCGTAACCACGGTCAAGGACGAACACACCTCGACAATTGCTCTTTAGGATAATATCAATCAAGCGGTCAAACATGATGTCCTTGGTGGAATCAAGCTCTATGCCGGTGGAGATCAGGTCACTGCTGATCGGCTGCAACCGATAACCACTGCCATCCTGCAGACAGGCAACGATGTTTAAGATATATCCCATGGTTTCTGTGCCTTTACTGTCATTGTGCACCAATTTGCAGCCTTTCATCTTTTTAGGTCTATTGCAAAAAAGGTAGTTGCTAAAAAGGGGGTTATCCATGTGAGTGACAGATAGTTAAATACTAACTTTTGTTTTGGAGGATAAAAGTGAATAGAAAGCACTGTCCCAAAAGTCATTCGAATCAAGTTAAAAACGGCTTTTTAAGATGAATGCAAAGATGCCGCCGTCTTGACTGCAAGCTCGTTTTCAACAATAAGCGTATAGATATATCTCGCGATCCACAATCCCACCAATCACCATAGGGAAAAATCAGCTCTCAAATAGCAAAGCTCAATGCTTAGCATGGCATTACAGCACTCCAAATCATCAACTATTGGTTAACTAAGTAGCAACTACATTTCTTTCAATACTCCATACTTTGTTATAACAGGTATCAACTATGGAAATGACACTATCTGATCAGTTTGTCACTACCGGAATCTTGCTATTAATGTCCTCGTTAGGATATTCACAACTTACTTAGACCTATGGAGTTGGACATAGTTCGTGTAATTCGTGGGAAATCCCTTCCACAGTTGGTCTCGATCCCTGAAACAAACCAAACCCAGCTCAGTATGACCCATCTATAATTCACACCCATCCGTGTTAATCCGTGTGTATCCGTGGACTCTTTTTTTTAACTCATTCGTGTTATTTCGTGGACTTTTAGAATCTAACTAATCCGAACTCGAAACTATCAGCGAAATCAAGCAACTTTCACTTGACAATAAACCCCTCTTCACAATTATAGCTTGCAATATGGAAAACATTAATACGAATCTATATACATACGACAAGCTTGTGCTTTGCAACGGGAGCATGTCTATCAGTATGTCAGGCTTATAGCCCATTTCAGAGCTTAGCTATGCTTTGAGATGGGCTTTTGTTGTGCCATTGTAAAGCTGCATTCTGAAGTGTGTTGATTTGTTTTAGTGTTCAGCGTATAGCGTGTTTTTAGTCGCAATCCCCAAGCGACGGGGCGAAGCTGTATCTAAGCGCAGCAACCTCTTCCTTACTCACCCGCCCGGATATTACTCGGAGCCTCCCGTAAAAAACCCGAGTATCTCCACGGCATCTCCCCGTGGCTCAGTAAGAAAGAAGCAGCGGCTAAAAGAAATGTTAGTATAACTGAAAATATGGCTTGACAAAATTCCTGCTGCTGGATTTATGGTCTCCGAAACATAAAAACGTAGGAGGCTTTTATGAAAGCAAAGATCAAAATGCTGTTGCCTGGCTTCACCGGCAACATGGACGATGTGGTGATTTACTACAATTCCAAGTTGAATTGTTATGTAACGCGCAGGAAGGTAACGCCAAAGAAGAGTGTTTCTACCAAGAGAACCTCGGAGATTTACAAGTTTGCCAAGCGCATCAATCTGAGCCAAGCTTGGAAAGATGATTGCGATGCATACATCCGGGCTTACAACGCCTATTATCGTAAGCAAGGCAGAGCGTTAGTTTCTTGGCCTTCCGTCTGGATGAAAATGATGTCTGCTCAGTTGAAGGCAAGCCCGGAGCTGAATATCACTGAACTTACCCGGGAAGATGTGATGGAGCAGAATCTTCCCTGTAGATCCATCAGTACTGCTATCGATGCAGGGTTTTTGGCTAATGTGAAAGATAGTGATAGGTTCACGCAGATTATCTAAGCAAGTTTATAACACGAGTACTGGGGGGTGATTAGGAAATCAACCTCAGTGCTCTTACTCTATAATGGACTATATTAACAAGGATATCTGAATTTCAAGGAACGGCTAATGCAGAAAAGGTATAAGCATATCTTTAAGCCTTTGTTGCGTTAGGGCTGATCGCTTTTTTTGGGATATCACGGTCTTTTGTTTTGTCGCTTTGAACTGGCGGTGGTTTTAATGAAGAACTTATTTCTATGCTTCGTATTATGCGGTTCATTTAAACTGCATGAGTCAGCCACGGTAGATTTAGGATTAGATATAGTTGCTACTGACTAATTAGTTATGGGTCATGATCAATAAAAGGACAAAATGAGTTTTTTCCGCAAACCCGTAGATTTCTTGCTTTCCAAGCTTAATCGCGGCCACGAGCAGAGCGTAGAATTGAAACGAAACATCCTTGTTTCGGTCATTATCAAATTCTTTTCCTTAGCCTTGGGCTTGGTTTATATGCCCACCATACTTACCTATGTGGATAAGTCTCTGTTGGGCATAGTGATGACCTTGGACTCATTTGTTACCTGGCTATACTTGGCAGATATTGGTATAGGTAATGGGCTGAAAAACCATCTCACGGCGGCTATTGCTCTAAACGATACTGACAGGGCAAAGAGGCTGGTAAGTACCGCTTACGTAGCTCTCTTTTCCATCATGTTTGTGGTGTTTATCGTAGCTTCGATTGCGGCATCTTTCATCAATTGGAATAGCGTTCTCAAGGTTGATCTCAATAGCCAAGAGCTCTTATGGTCGGTGCAGTTTATTATCTTCTCGCTTTTGATGTCATTTTGCGTGCGGCTCATCAATACGGTATTGCAAGCCAATCAAATGATGTTTTTAAACGGGATAACCGACTTGGTTATCAAGGTGTTAAAGCTGCTTACCATCTTGATAGCGATTAGGATAAGCACGGCCTCGCTGTTTAAATACGTTTTGATAGATCACGGCATTCCTCTCATAGTGCTGACCATCTTCTCCCTTGTCCTTTACTCCACCATCTTCA
Source organism: Candidatus Cloacimonadota bacterium (assembly GCA_029781115.1). Taxonomy (GTDB): domain Bacteria; phylum Cloacimonadota; class Cloacimonadia; order Cloacimonadales; family Cloacimonadaceae; genus UBA3900. Next base: position 67,971 of record JAKOXG010000022.1, on the reverse strand, counting down.
GTCAGTATAGTCCCTCGCCCAAGTTCTTTTGTAAGGATGAAGTAAAGAATATTACTTCACTCGGTTTTAAGTTTTTCTTTGCGCAAATTGCGGCTATGGTTCTACATACGACCGACAACATCATTATTACCCGCCTTTTTACGACTGCAGATGTCACTGTTTACAATATGGCCCGGCACTACTACTCTCAGGCCCTAACAATTTTCTCTTTTGTTTCCGCGCCTATGTGGACTGCCTATACCAAGGCCTTCGTGAGGGAGGATTTTACCTGGATAAAATCAATTACCAAAAAACTGACGAAGATAGGAGCAGCACTGGCAGTTTTGATCGTTATTATGTTTATTTTCCACAAACCGGTAATCAGGATATGGTTGAGAGGGAAGATAGAATTGCCTATACTTCTGGCTGTTTTTATGGGGCTATCAATTATGCTGCAGATATTTGTCACTCCTTTCAGCCTTTTTATCAACGGGACAGGCAAGATAAAGTTGGGTATGTTCTTGGCACCCATTGTGATTGTGGCTAATATCCCTCTTTCTATTCTATTTGCCAAACCATTGGGAATGGGCATTGCAGGAGTGATTGCGGGTACTGCAGTATGCAATTTGGCCAGCCTTATAGTCTCTTCCATCCAATACCACAAGATTGTTAATCATAAGGCCACCGGGATATGGAATCAATAATGCCAAACTCTTCTCATAAGCCATTAAGAGTTGTTTGGATATGTCATGGCGTTGGACGTGCCATAGAGGAGAAACTGAGCTTTAAAAAGGGCTGTCCTGAGTCACAGGGTACTGGTCTCTGGATTCCAAATACTCTAAAAACACTAAGTGCTGAAAGTGGGATCTCGTTGCATGTAGTGGTACCAGCCAAGTATATGACAACACTGCAGCAGAGCTTTACAGTTGATTCTATTGAGTATCACTTTTATAGACCCTTTGAGCGTTTTTTCGATAACAACTATCCTGGTAAGTTGATCAACAAAGCCAGAACACTGCTCAATCTCTTGCTACCCGTTAATCGTTGGTTCGACTATCCCGTCAATAAGATGCGGGTAAAGAGGATTGTTGATAAGATAAGACCCGATATCATACACCTTCAGGGTGCTGAAAATGCCTACTACTCGGCAACGGTTCTGCCTCTTGCAGGCAAGTATCCTATTCTTATCAACATTCAGGGATTTATCTCACATTCAAGAGAAAAAAGAAGCAGTAAAACAGATCAGAGAATCCAAATCGAACGTACTATCATCAAAAAGTTTGACCACTTTGGTATCAGAACCATCCAAATGGGCAAGGACGTGAGGGCGATTAACCCAGAAGCCAAGTTGCACTGGTTATACTATACTGTGCCGCAATTAAGTGTTTTGGATGTTGAAAAAACGCATGATCTGGTCTTTTACGCCCGTATCTGCAAGGATAAGGGCATTGAAGACCTGATCTTGGCTCTCAAACAGATAAAAGATGACTATCGTGAGGTAACGCTTTTGGTATTGGGCCCCGAATCTTCTCCCGACTATATGTCTTATTTGAAGCAGCTCGCGGAAGAAAATGGGGTGGGGAGCAGCATATCCTGGTTAGGTTATCAAGCTACCCGAGATGAGTTGTTTCGCAAGGTATCTGCTGCCAAAATCAGCGTTTTACCTACCTACCACGATATCATACCGGGTACCATCATTGAAAGTTTGCAGCTTGGCTTGCCGGTGGTCAGCTACAATGTGGGGAGTATCTCAGAGCTCAATGATGAGGAAGAATGTGTGCTCTTGGTGGAAAAAGGGGATATCAAGGGTTTGGCGAGAGAGGTGATTCATTTGCTGTCCAACGACGATATGTATCAAGATATGAGAGAGCGTGGGGTAAAATGCATGCAAAAGCGATACGAGAGCAGGAATGTGTCAAAACAACACCTTGATACATACAACGATGTAATCAAAGATTTTCATTCACAGAGGATTAAATGAAAGCAGTTATCCTGTCCGGCGGGCTTGGAACCCGCCTCAAGCCCTTTACTGAAGTAATCCCCAAACCACTTCTCCCCATAGGCGAGAAAGCGGTTTTGGAGATTCAGATCGAACACCTCAGGGACAATGGTTTCAATCATATCTTTTTGGCCACCAACTACAAATCAGCCTATATCGAAAACTTCTTTGGTGATGGCAGTAAATACGGCGTTAACCTCACCGTAAGCAAAGAGGATAAGCCTTTGGGGACGGCGGGGCCGGTTAAGCTTTTGGAAGCTCAGCTCCATGAGCCCTTCTTGGTGATGAATGGAGATATCCTCACCCAGCTACCTTACAAGAAGCTCTACGATTTTGCCATCAATAAAAGCTCACTACTTACCATCTGCACCAAAGAAATAGTTACTCCCTTCCAGTTTGGCAATATCCACACCGAAGGTGAATATGTTACAGGCATAGAAGAAAAGCCCGATATTAGGACCACCATCTTGGCAGGGATCTATATCTTCAAGCCCGAGATACTGGAATTGATTCCCGCGGATGAGTACTTCGGCATGGATTCCTTGATCAAATCTATGTTAGCTAAAGGATTGCCCATCACCCACTATCCGATCCAAGAATATTGGCTCGATATCGGCCAGGTGAAGGATTATGAAAAGGCTCAGGAAGTCTATCGGGAGCATTTTAAATAAGATTTTCCACGAATGAGTATAATAGAGCCCACGAATTACACGAATTTACACGAATTATTGGTAAGATGTGGGGGCCCCTGGCGGAAGTAGGTACCAAAGAGATTTTTGGCGGGTAGATGGTAACTACAAATGAGAATTAACAAAAGTGATAGTATACTGTCATCTTACATACTCCTCAATTCGTGTAATTGGTGTTATTCGTGGGCAATAAAAAAAGAAACTTAGAGCAGTGCGTATCATAAAGTTTAACAGAGAGATAGCCTATTATGGCCTCCACATTGAAAACCCTCAATTAGTGTAAATTCGTGTATTTCGTGGGAAGTAAAAAAAAGAAATTGGTGGCATTAGTGGAAAAAGATGCGGATCTATTCTTCAAGGAAGAATGCTACAAAATCATCGGTGCCTGCATGAAGGTACACCGTGAGTTGGGAAGCGGCTTCTTGGAGCCTGTTTACCATGAAGCTCTTGTAGTGGAATTCAACAAGCAAGGCATTCCTTTCGAAAGCGAAAAGGTTTTTAAGATCATCTATAGCGGAGTGGAACTCAAATCGACCTATGTCGCCGATTTCGTATGTTACGATAAGATCGTCTTAGAGATAAAAGCAACGTCATCTTTAAGTGATGCCCATGTTTCACAACTGCTCAACTATCTTAAAGCGTCGGGAATGCAGATTGGACTACTCGTCAACTTTGGAGAAGCTAGCCTGAAGTATCAGCGTTGTGTTTTATAGAGTCCACGAATTCCACGAATTGACACGAATTATTGGTAAGATGTGGGGGCTGACGGAGATTGGTAGTGAAGAGTTTGGTGGCGGCTGAATGGTGACAGGGAATGAGCATTGACAAGAGTGATACATACTGTCATCTTACATACTCTTCAATTAGTGTAATTCGTGAAATTCGTGGATAAAACATAAACCGTGGAGCAGTGCGGATCTCAAGATGTAATATAGACACGGCTTATAATGACCTTCCCCTTAAGTACACTTTAATTAGTGTAATTCGTGTAATTCGTGGATAAAAAGAAGAGATAACAATATGAAAGCATTAGTTACCGGTGCCGACGGTTTTATCGGCTCTCACCTTACAGAACACCTGTTAGAAGCAGGTTACCATGTAAGAGCATTGGCGCAGTACAATAGTTTCAATAATTGGGGTTGGTTGGAAGATGTAGAACCAAGACCAGAACTGGAAATAGTCACTGGCGACGTTCGTGATCCCAACTATTGCCGTGAGGTTTGTAAGGACATGGACATAGTCTTCCATCTGGCTGCCCTGATCGCAATTCCTTACTCCTATATTGCGCCTGACAGCTACATTGATACCAATGTAAAAGGAACTCTTAATATTTGCCAGGCAGCTCGAGACGCAAAGGTGCAGAGGATTTTGGTTACTTCCACCAGTGAGGTGTACGGCACAGCGCAATATGTTCCCATCGATGAAAAGCATCCTCTGCAGCCGCAGTCTCCCTATAGTGCCAGCAAGATAGGGGCTGACGTCATTGCTATGAGTTTTTACAATGCCCTGAAGCTCCCTCTCACTATAGTGCGTCCTTTCAATACTTATGGGCCACGTCAATCAGCCCGGGCTGTGATTCCCACCATTATTACCCAAATTGCTGCCGGGATGAAGCAGATAAAGCTGGGTGATACTACGCCCACCCGTGATTTTAACTACGTGGAGGATACCTGCAGGGGATTTATTGAGTTGGCTAAATGCGAAGCAGCCATAGGTGAAACGGTAAATGTTGGTTCCAATTATGAGATCTCCGTTCAAGACACCTTAGAGCTGATCAAAGACATCATGCACAGCGATGTAGAGTTTATCAGAGATGAACAGAGAATACGCCCTGAAAAGTCAGAGGTATTCAGGCTATGGTGCGATAACAGCAAGATAAGGGCTTTGACCGACTTCGAGCCACGCTATAGCATCCGAGAGGGTCTGGAAAAGACAGTGCAGTGGTTTACAAAACCGGAAAATCTGAGGAAATACAAAGCCGGCATATACAACGTTTAGCTCTTTCCACGAATGCGTAATAATAAAGTCCACGGATGCACACGGATTAGCACGGATGAGTAAGAAAGCCCACGAATTTCACGAATTATTGGTAAGGTGTGTGGGCTTGACAGAAGTAGGTAGTATGGAGATTATTGGCGTGTAGATGGTGATTACAAATGAGAATTAACAAGAGTGATAGCATACTGTCATCTTACATACACCTCAATTCGTGTTAATTCGTGAAATTCGTGGGAGATATAAGGAGGCTCAGAGCAGTGCGTATCATAAAGTGTAACAGACAGATAGCATATTTCGACCTCCCCCATGATACCCTTATCCGTGTTCATCCGTGTGCATCCGTGGAAAACAAAGAAGGAATTAGTGGATAAAGAACAAATACAACAAATCATAGCCTTCATCCGTGGTTTATACCCCGGTAGGGACTTTATCGCTCTTCATGAGCCACATTTTTCCGGTAATGAAAGCAAGTATACCCAGGATTGTATAGACAGCACTTTTGTCTCTTCCGTGGGGAAATATGTGGATCGCTTTGAAGAGATGATCAGAGAATATACCGGTGCCAAATATGCCATCGCTACCGTCAATGGCACCGCAGCCCTGCATATAGCCCTCAAGCTTGCCGGTGTGGGACAGGGTGATTTAGTCATTACTCAGGCTCTTACCTTCATCGCCACCTGCAATGCGATAATCTATTGTGGAGCAGAGCCTGTGTTTGTGGATATTGGTAGAGACACGCTGGGCATGTCACCAGACTCCTTGGAAAGCTGGCTCAAGGCAAATACCGTTGTTGTGGCAGGGGACTGCTACTATCAACCCCAGCAAGGCGCGGCGGTTCCGGACGTGGGAGCAGCGAACCAGCCTGGATTAAAGAGAATTAGTGCTTGCGTTCCCATGCACACCTTTGGCCATCCCTGCCAGATAGATAAGATTGTGGCAATCTGCGATCGCTATCACATCCCCGTGGTGGAAGATTCTGCGGAATCCATTGGCAGTTACTATAAAGATCAGCATACCGGCACCTTCGGTAAGTTGGGCATCTTTAGCTTCAATGGCAATAAGACCATCACTACGGGTGGAGGCGGCATGGTCGTTACAGATAACGATGAGCTGGGCCCCCTGGCAAAGCACATCACTACCACCGCCAAAAAGCCACACCCTTGGAGATTTGAGCACGACAGGATAGGCTACAACTACCGTCTGCCAAATATCAATGCGGCTTTGGGGTGTGCGCAGATGGAGAAGTTGCCCGAAATACTCAAGAACAAGCGGGAAACTGCCAAGGCTTATCAAAGCTTTTTCTCAGACTATACAGAGATTGAGTTTATCGATGAACCCCAAGGCTGTGTTTCCAACTTTTGGCTCAATGCCATCCTGCTGAAAGATGTATCAGCACGTGAAGCATTCCTGAAAGAAACAAATGAAAATAGAGTAATGAGCCGCCCCGCCTGGATCTTGATGAACGAGCTGCAGATGTATAAAGATTGTATCGCTGCAGATTTACCTGTATCTCAGGAAATAGCTGACAGGCTGGTGAATATACCCAGTTCAGTGAGGTAAAGAATGGAGAAGAAAAAAAAGAAGATCAGAGTATATCTGAGAGCTTTGGAACCGGAAGACTATGCCAAACTGCATCAGTGGCGCAACGATGAGGAGATAGGTAGGCTTTTTAGTGGTACCCGCCGTTTTACGTCCACCTTGAATGAGAAAAAATGGGTAGAAGACAAAATATTTGATAAGGAAAACGTAAGCTGCGCGGTCTGTCTTAAAGAAACTGATGAATTCATTGGCTGTATGTTTCTATATGACTTTAACTATATTAACCGTTCCGCATGTGGCTCTAGCTTCATCGGAGTAAAAGAGCTATGGGGGAAAGGGTATGCCACGGATGCCAAAGTCTTGAGCCTTAAACATGCATTTCACGATAAGGGTTTAGAACGGGTTTGGGCATATGTGTTGGCAGATAACAATCGCTCTCTGCGCATGCTTGAAAAGTGTAACTACAAGAAAGAAGGTTTGCTCAGAAGAGCTAATTACGTGGATGGGGAGTTCAAGGATCTTTATGTGTTATCCATACTTAGAGAAGAGTTTGATGAGCTATGGGAACAATACGAGCTATGAAATAAGCCATGAAACAAGGTATTGATACACTCAACAACTATAAGCAATGGAATGAGCTCTATAATGGGCTTGCAGCGCGTGATAAATCTCCTTTTTTCACACCTCAATACTATCAAGCTTATTTAGAGGTTGAAAACCATCCTGTTCAGTGTTTTTGGGCTTACCAAGATGAGGACAACTACCTCTTTTATCCGTTTCTGATCAGGAGCGTCAACGCTCTGGGATACGAGCTGGATGACGAGTATTATGACCTCTGCGGTGCCTATGGGTATAATGGCCCTTTGGGCAAGGTAAAGGATCCTAACTTTATCTCTTCGTTCAATAATGAGCTGAAATTGTATTTGCATGAGAACAAGGTGGTGACGGAGTTTGTGCGCTATTGCCCCCTGGTTGGGAATCGGAAGTATCACAACTATACAGAGCAGATAAATGTATTGGAAAATGTGTATGTGGATCTATCCAAGGGGGCAGATTATGTATGGGAGGAGGAATTTGAATACCGGGTGAGAAAAACAGTCCGTAAAGGTTCCTCCTACAACCTTGAGACGATGTTTTTTTCTGGTGAGCAAATTGACGCGGAAGCCATAAGAGAGTTTTTTGCCATCTACAATAGCACCATGCAGCGCAACGAAGCGGACGACTATTATTACTTTGACTTAGCCTTTTTTAGCAAACTGGTAGAGGTGATGAAGGACAAGGTTTTGCTCTGCACTACCTATTTGGGTGATAAAGCGATCAGCACAGAGTTGCTGCTGATTGATGAGCAGCTCTGCTTTGGCTTTTTAGGTGGCACGCTGGCTGACTATTATGAGTATAAGGCCAACACCTTCCAACGCTGGGAGCTGATCAAGCATATTTCTGGCCTTGGTGTCCAAAAATACTCAATGGGTGGCGGGGTGCGTGGTAGTGGCTTGCATAAGTTTAAACTCAGTTTCGCCAAAAACTGCGACAACCCCTTCTACATCGGCACCAAGATACATAATCCCGATGTTTGCGCTGAGATTGTAGCTCAATGGCGATCAAAGTATCCCGAAGCAGCTGAGAGGTATAGAGGTAAAATACAGGGGTATAGGAATCTCTTGTAAATAGCTGCATAGCTACTATAATACTGGGTGCAATTCATGATCATTGTAGAATAACAACAGGCTTGTGTGATGAAACTCAACAAAGTAATCGACATTATAGCCATCATAGTGATGGGCTTTATCTTTTCAAGATTATTCAACGTTCTTGTGAATACCAAGCCCATATTGGGAGTTAACCTTATCAAAAGAGAATACGTGTTTTATCTCTTTTATATTATCATATTTTTTAGAGCTCCCCGTGTTTATTTTACCGATACCATGAAGTTGATATATCTGTACTATATCCTCTTTTTTATTATGAGGATTAGTGGTTACTATGACGTTGAAAACCAGTGGTTTATGGAATGGCATTATCCGGTTTTTTCGGCAGTTTTAATCCATAATTACTACGTATACTCACGAGATCATCGCAGCTATGCAAGGGTCATTCTGGCAACTCTGATTATCATTGCCATTACTGCAATTGCCAATATCTATGTTCTCATCAGGTATCCAGAGGTTGCAAGGCAACTATTTGGAGATGAGTCTGTTTTTGGTGGCTTGGGAGGCCCCGTTTACGCTATCGCCCTTGGAACATATGCTTTTACATCATCTGTCCCCTTTATTATTCCCATGCTTATTGCCTTTTATGGGGTTGTCCAAAGAAAGAACCTGCGGATAATCATCTTGCTTTTTATTGCAATTATCCTGGTTTCTGTATTTATGTCAGCCATCACTGCCCCTTTATTGATGGCAGTCGCCTGTCTACTTTTCGCTCTTGCAGGGAGAAAAAGACTGGGTGCTTCAATCATCGTATCAGCAATTTTGCTGTTGCTCGTAGCTGTTGTTCCCACCTCAGTAAAAAGCGATTTCTTCTACTCAATATCGGACGTGGTTACACAAAAAGACCTTTCCAGGAAGATGAAGGATATTGGCTATGTGATAGAAACAGGTATAGATACATCAAACCCACTTTCTACTGTCGAATATAGAGCTGAAAGAGTCCCGAAAAACCTGGCAGCGTTTGCGACGAACCCGATATTTGGAACAGGTCGCGAAGTTGAATTTCATATCTTTTGGCTGAACAGATTAGCTCAGGTGGGGCTCTTAGGGACTGTGCCTTTGGTCCTTATCCTTTACCATCATTTGAGACTTTGCCTCAGGCGCTCCGATCATTATTTCCGGTTTTACATGTTGGTGTCCTGCCTCCTGTTTGTAGTATTGGGTTTTATGAAGAATACCAGTGGTCGCATGTTCTATTACCCACTTTTACTTATACCGGGGATGTATTATTTGAAATACCTGAAAACCGATGATGAGTCGGATAGCGTTCATGAGAGGAGTGCTATTGTTGCTGAGGATGTAAAGTAGGGGAGGCCTCATGGAAAATAGGAAACAATTTGCAAAGATTCTGATAGTAGGGCAAAACTTTGAGGATACCACAGGTCCTGGTATTACGCTCTCAAACCTGTTTTCTCTTTATCCCAAGGATAAGATAGCTGTAGCAACAAACAGGATAAACTCCAATCTTTCATTCTGCAGCAGGGTGTATGTTTGGGGAAGAGGCGAGTATCGTTATTCTTTTAACACGCCCAAGGCCAATTCATTGATCCGCAAAATTACCAAGCATGCAAAGAGCCTGAAGTCGAGAAATTCCTTTGGGGGCTATTTAGGAGACGCAATAGGGTCGTTGTTGTCCATGATAGTACTGTTCTTAGGGAGGCTCAAAGGCATCTTTTCCCAGCAAAAGTATGATGGCTATAGCTATCTTTCGATGAGACTGTATCAATGGATAAAAGAATACAATCCAGACGTGATATACACACAATTGGGCGGGATACAGCCCATTATTCTATTCGAACAGATACGCATTGCGCTTCAGAAGCCATATGTCATTCATTTTATGGATGATTGGATCCAAAAAACAAATGAACTAACGCAAAATATAGACTGGTACGAGTTGTTTTTTAATCAGGTTCGTCAAGCTGACGTGTTAATGGGCATTTGCGAGTGGATGGCGGTTGAATACAAATCAAGGTTTGATCGAGATTTTCTTTATTACCACAATCCGGTGGATATAGACAAATGGGGGCCAAAATCAAGGCAAGACTGGGATAAAGTCGGAAGCGGATTTGTAATTATGTTTGCAGGCAAGTTGGGGAGGAAGAATGTGGCACTTGTCGAAGTCTGTAGGGCAGTACATGAACTTAATTCAGGGCAGGACTTGGATATTCAACTGCATGTTTATACAAATGATTTTGCCTCACCTGAGGCGGAAAGATTAAAGGAATATAAAGGCATCAAGGTGTTTGGCTTTGTCTCAAACGAAAAAATAATCGATGTAATGGTGGCAGCGGACACCTTGCTATTACCTCTTTCATTTGAAGATAATTATGTTCGCGTTACAAGGCTTTCCATGCCCACAAAAACGAGCGAGTATATGATATCTGGAACTCCGATCTTGGTTTATGCACACCCTGATACTGCGCTGAATAAGTATGCGTCTGAATATGAATGGGGAAATGTAGTATCGGAAAGGACTTGTGACGCTATCAAAAATGCGATTATGGACTTATATTCAGACAAGGATTTGAGGAAAAGATTGGGCGAGAGAGCAATAGCCCTTGCCCAAAAACGTCATAGCTTGCATGAGGTAAGCAGGGATTTCGCTTCGAAGTTACAGTTATCGAAATAATTGTAAGCACATAAGGCTTTGTTAGATATCATGATGGCGCGCAGGAAGAAGGAGTACAAAAGAGGAGTTTTACAACGGTTTGTCAAAAGAACAGTTGCCGCCAAAAGAGCTCGAAGCCTCATTAGGCGCACCGAGTTTAAAACGTATGCAGAATTGGAAGAAATGCAATTTAGGATGCTGCGAAGGATAGTTGAGTACTCTTGGAATAACATCCAAGGTTACAGAGACATGTGGAGAGCAGCAAACTTTCATCCCTCAAAACTAAAGAGTCTTAGTGATTACTCCCTGATTCCCATAATTGAGAAAAATGATATCAGAAGCGACTTACCCCTTTTTTCCAACAGCAAAGTACAAGATAAGGTTTTGAGGTACACAGGTGGCTCCACTGGACATCCTTTTTCGTTTTATACTGATTTACAAGATACCGCATCTACCAATGAGTTCATTCTTGACGTATGGAGATGCCGCTCTGAGAAACTTTCTTCATCGCCGATCAGAACCAGCCTTAGAGGGGACAAGATAAAGAGCCTGTTTGAGTTCAGACCTAAACAAGGCTTAGTGTTATCAACTTACCAGCTTACGGAAAGGAACGTAGACCAGTATGTTAAGTTGATTGATGAATATGGAAAGACGGAGTTACTTCACGCATATCCATCTTCAGCATATTTGCTTGCCAGGCTAATGGATCAACAAAAGCTTAGGTTAAAAGAAAGGTTCAAATTGATTGCGCTTGGCTCAGAAAAGCTTTATCCCTTCCAGCTTGATATGATAAAGAAACACTTGGGAGACAACATCACGCATTGGTATGGAATGGCTGAAGGGGTGTGTTTAGCAGGCTATTGTAAGCATGTTGATAAGTTTCACATATATCCTCAATTGAGCATTACGGAGGTGCTGGATGCAGGTGATAATCCGGTTGAAAAAGGTGAAATTGGCGAGGTAGTCGGTACAAACTTTTGGAACTACGCTACTCCCCTCATTCGTTACCGTTCTGGAGACAGAGCAGTGCTTGGGGATAATAAGTGCACCAAGTGCGGCAGAAACTACCAGCTTTTAGACAGCATAGAGGGAAGAACTCAAGAGTGTTTTTACGATGCCGATCTCCAGCCCGTCATTTGCACAGGATACTCCTTTCTGATGTCGAGGTTTGAAAATGTGGTAGATTCGCAATACGTTCAAGATGTTCCCGGCGAAGCAGGCTTATTGATTGTGAAATCTAAGTCCTACTCACAAAAAGATGAGGATGGGATTAAAAAGGCACTCGAAACCATGTACAGAGGGCGGATTAGTTTTCATGTGAAATATGTAGATAGCTTAGAGAGGTCATCGACCAATAAAATAAGGTTTTTAATCCAAAACGTTAAAGGGGACAATGTAAAGCGAGGTGGTGTATGATGAAGATTCTGGCGCTGGGGGACACCTTGCTGAGGACGAAAAATGGAGAGGATCCCTTTAAATATGTTGCTAATCTATTCTTTGAAGCAGATCTCGTATTGGTGAATCTTGAAGCCTGTTTACTAAAGAAAAACAAACGCTATCCAAATGTGCAGGAGAAAAGTGTTTTGCTGTCCACCGAGCAAGAGAGCTTGACTTGGCTGCACAGATACAAAGAAAAACTGGTTTTCTGTCTTGCCAACAATCATATTCTGGACTATGGGGAGGAGGGTTATGAGGATACTGTTACTTTTTTGAAAGAGTCAGGTTATATGTATTGCCCGATAGATCAACATAAGGATTTTGAAATAAAGGGGCAGGTTTTAAGGGTGTATAGCTTGGCCCAGCATATTAGACACAAAATCGAGTACCAGGAAATGATGCTTTCTGCTCCCAAATACGAGAGTGCCCCAGGCTTGCTGAATGTCGTGATGATCCATTGGGGAGAATCTCAGGTTTTGATGCCTTCTCTAAAGCAGATTGACCACGCTCAAGAGATGATAGATGCGGGTTGTTCAATCGTAATTGGCAATCATTCACATACTCCGCAGCCCTTGGTCATGAAAGGGACAAAAAACGCTATAGTTTACTCGTTGGGCAACTTTAATATGAGGAGTCACTCTGTAAGGCAGCAGCCCGTACATCATATGCCCAATGTTGTCCAGTTTACTATTTCTGATAGCCATACGATTCAGGCTACCCAGGTTCCGGCACTAACAAATTGGAATATGCAGCCAGTTATCAAGCAAGAAGTATCTGGGTATTTGAAAGAAATAAACCGTCTGATTCCCGATAAATTAGATACACCCTTTGAAAGATTCAAATACAAACTAATATATTATACTCATCTTTCGCATGGATCCATTTTGGGTAGTATTTCTGGAGGCTGGATTCCACGCATCAAGAAATACGGGATTTCTCATTTTTTGCAGATGCTGAAGTGGATGGCGAGTAAAAGATTTGTGATACACTTAATTTTGTTGCCGTTTTACCCATTAACGCAGCCAACGAAGCTGCTACGTAAGATTAACAAGCTAAAGCTGAATGAGCTGTAAGATGATTGACAATTGTTCGAGCGCTATATCTTGGAGACCATGCTTTTTCATTGATACAAGAGTCCCAAAAGTTAGGGCCTTAGATGATAGGTGAGGAGTTGGGGTTTCCTTCAGACTGGGGACAAGTTGCCTTGAAACATAGAATTCTTGTTGCCACAAAAGCATTAATGCTTATAGGTGATATGATATGCGTATAAAAGAGATAAGTATCTCAGTAAAGGCGGACTCAACTCTGTATTTGAAAGACATCTCAAAAGCCGGTGCGCGCTGGGAGACGGATTCACCCAATCTTGTTACCATCACAGGGGCAGCTCTTACGCTTGCAGACATTGGAGGTTGGGTAAGTGGTAAAGAGTATAAACCACACGACTTGGTAAAACATGATGGCATTATCTATGAGTGTACTAAAGGAGGTGTTTCGGGAGAAAATATACCTGATTGGGACGGTATTTATGCAGGAGCAAACCAACAAGATGACATAGATAGTATTGCTGGTTTCCGCACCGTGATACCTGGATATGGGCAGGCTGTGGAAGTTGATGGGATTGTCTATCGTTGCCTAAAAGACCACAGGTCATCAATAAAAACAAGGCCTGGGAGTTCGAAAGAGTCTGAGTTGTATTGGAAAGAGGTAGACAATAAGCATATATGGCGTGATAGTTGGTACAGCGATAGACTATATCATGAAAGCTCTTATATTGAGGATGGCAAAACGGTACAATGGGTACGAAGGTTCAGCACTGCAGTTGTGTATATATATGACAAATTCAATAGGCACATCCTGTCGCTTCACCTTACGGTAGTGTCGTGGGAGGTAAATACCTCATGCTTTTTCCCTGTGTGCTCAAGCTCATTTTATGCCAATATCACGGGGATTAGACGCAGGCTGAACAAGCGTTTTTCAAAACCTGTGCCCGGAAAACTTATTCAGAGAGCCTACAGTAGAATTAGCAAGCTTGTTTTGAGAGAGAATTTGCAGCTTCTGGCTATTGATAACGCTGGAACTGATAGTTCGTTTTTTGCGACAGGTAGGGCCAAGCGATATAAAAACTGTCTCTACCGGATTCAGGGTGGCATCATGAGGCGTTGTAAATTGATGTATCGCTTTGAATCAGCAATACAGGAGTTTTTAGCAACACCATTTGGATATTTTGTGGCGTTAGCTCCTCGTGAGAGTTCAGGCTTAAGAACTGTAATGATGTCCCATGATCTGAAAAAGTGGGACTCGGTTCATCATTTCCACTATCCTGGAAGTTACGTTCTTTACCGGGGCTGGGACTATTGCTACGACGAAAAAGCAGGCAAGGGCTTTTTGTTTATTAACGAAAAAAACAATTCTTTCCCGGCTCCACCTGCTATTATCTCAATAGGGTCATTTTCAGTAGCAGCGAATACTACACAGCATATCGTGAACCCATTGAGAAAGAATGATGTTGGGAAGGGATTGCTTTCTAAGGTTTATGAGTTTCCTACTCATTCAGCAAAAGTTACCATCCGGTACAATGGCTCAAATCTGGCCTTTACTTGCAAGAAGAGTCACCGTTCGTCTGATGACAGTGAGCCCCTAAAGGGAAAGATATGGGAAGAATACTGGGAAGAAACGATTTCCACTGGGAACGATATGAGTTGGGAAGAAGGCCAAATTTACCTCAGCACCTTGGATAGAAAAAGGACAAGACATTTACATACTATTCATAAGGACCCTTTTTCAGATCTTATCATAATTGGAACAGGTGATTTTGATGACGAATCGTTTCTTTTCTACAGCACTGACTACCTTAAGGAAAACAAAGAGACTGGGCTTGTTGATTTGAATGTAATCGGCTCTGGGAGTCAGAAATGGCGAACCGTAGCAGTGGAGTTTACTCCTGACTACATTTATTGGGCAATGGACTCACAATATGATGCCCAGAAGATATTTAGGTTGAGAAAAGCTGAATTATTGCAGCAAAACAACAGGCCTATTGACGAAGATGCAGTTGAACTGGTGGCTGCCATTCCGGATAAATCGTTTTTGGCAAGTTATTGTTATCAAGACGGGGATAGCTATAGAGTTATTTTCAGTTCTGGCTATGAGGTTAGCAAGTATAATGCTGATAACCGTGCCAGGGTGTTCTGTATTCAAGAGTTTCAAGAGGGGTCATTTGAGTTTTCTGAAATTGCTTCATTCCCTGCTAATGCGAATTCCTTTGGGAAGCTTTATCCCATTGGAGTGGATAAAAAAGGCTACCTTTATTTTAACGCAGTCAATCTCAACACGATGCCTGTAAGCCAGATACTTAAGGTGAGGGTTGGCTGAACACTTGGGATCGAAACTACAATTTGCGAAAGCTCACATTTACGGTATTAGCTTATGATGAGATTTATTAGACGACAAGAAAGCTACTATGACTTTATGGAGTTAGCCGTTAGGCAGTTGCTTGTACTGTATCCTGGGAAGATTATTGACTTCAATCAGGGACGTATAGTCAAGCTGTTAGCAGCTAAAAGGGGAGTTTGCTGTCAATTCTTGGAATTTGATCAAGTTTTGCCCGATGTCTACAAGCAGGTATATGTAGAGCGGGCAAATCAGATCTGTGCAGGCAGAATACAAGTCTTAAACAACGAAATTGAAGTGTCAGATGGCATAGATTGGGACAAGGATTACCTTTCCGGGTTTGTGTGGCCAAAGGGTAAGTACTTCCGTAAATACGTTCAAGTGGATCTCACTAATGATGCTGATGTCAAGATTCCCAGGGAAATCAGCCGTTTTCACTTTGCCTTGGCCTTGGGGCTTGCCTACAGATATACTGATGCTGAAAATTATTATCTTCATTTCCGTAGACTTATTCTCAGTTGGATCAAAGAGAATCCCTTTATGCACAGCATTAATTGGGGTTGCACTCAGGACGTGGCGATCAGGGCGGTGAATTGGGTCTGGGCAGCTTCTCTATTTCAAGAAAGGATAAAGAAGGACATCAGTTTTTATCATGCCCTGTCTAAATCCCTCTATGAGCATGGGGTCTATGTATACCTGCATCCCGAAAAGGGGCGTTTCAATAACCACAACCACTATTTGGGAGACCTGGTAGGTCAAATCTACTTGGGACTGGTATTTAAGCACGATAAGTTTGGCAGGGAGTGGCTGTCTTGGGGCATAAAAGAACTCTTCAGGGAGATGCGTTACCAAGTCTTGCCTACCGGGCCTTCCTATGAGCGCAGCACAAACTACCACAGGCTTGTGACCGAGATGTTCCTATCTGCCATAATTCAGATCGAGAAAGCGGGTTTTGAAATCCCCTTAGACATCCGGCATAGATTGGACAAAATGCTGGAATTCATCATGTATTACACCAAGCCTGATGGCAAGGCTCCCGTGATTGGAGATCAGGATGATGCCCGCATACATCCCTTTTCATTTGAACACAATCTGGAACATAGGTCGCTCCTCTGTACAGCTGCCGTCCTTTTTAACAGGGCTGACTTCAAGGCAGCTTCTTTAGGCTTCAATCTGGATGCGATGATGCTCTTGGGCGAAAGTGCCAAACAAAAGTATGATAAGATACCGGATATCGCCCTGGAGCTGCATTCCCGTTCTTTTCCCGATGCGGGTTTCTATATTATTCGGCAAAAAAATGACTACATGTTTATCAACAATAGCGGCAAAAGCAAGAATGCCGAGTTGGGTAGTGGCACCCACACTCACTCAGACTTGTTGTCATTTGAGCTGTATATGGATGATAAAAGCTTTATCGTGGATCCGGGCTCTTATATCTATTCTGCGGATCCTGATGCGCGTATGCTGTTTAGGAGCACCCCCATGCACAATACGGTGGTGGTGGACGGGCAAAACCAAAACGAGTTGAAGAGGGATGTGCTCTGGAATTTTGAGAGGAACGCCATCCCCAAGACCGCTCTTTGGATAGAAGATGAGGATAAAACTGTATTTGAGGGTGAGCATAGCGGCTATCAGCGTCTAAAAGAACCTGTGACCCACAAAAGAAGAATAGAATACGATAAAAAGAAAAGAGACTGGCTAATCGTGGACAGCTTGGAAGGCACTGGCAAGCACCAAATTGATGTTTATTTCCACTTTGATGCCGATATTCCGATCGTCTATGAAGCGGGAATACTCAGGACAACCTGTGAGCAGGGAGCGAATATTGAGCTTAGCTTCAGTTCATCTGTAAAGCTCGAAGGAACCATCATGGATGGCTGGGTATCCAAGGCTTACTCTAAAAGGGAAAAGGCAAAAGTATTTAAACTTAGTTGTGAAACTAATTGTCCACTACAAATCCAAACAAAGATTCAAAGGAGTCTTTAATGAAGCAAGTGTTCAAAAGCAATTTGGGAATCACCGTGCAAGATGTGCCCCTACCGGCATTGGGGGATAAACAGGTGCTGATCCAAGTGCAGAGAAGCCTTATCAGCACAGGCACAGAAACATCTTCCATGAGAAAAGTTAAGCTGAATCTGGGCCAAAAGATTGTCAGGAATCGCAACAACCTGAGTAAGCTGGGTCAATATCTAAAAGACCAAGGCTTTAAAGCTGCCAAACAAAAGCTTGAATCCAAGCTTAAATCTGGCACAGAATTGGAAAAGCTGTATAGCTTTGGTTACAGTGTTTCGGGTGTTATCGTAGATGTTGGTAAGGATGTAAGAGACTTTAAAGTGGGTGATAAGGTTGCCGGAGCGGGTTCCGGCTTTGCATCACACGCAGAATATGTGGCTGTTCCCGTCAACCTTGTTGCCAAGATGCCAGAGAATGTAAGTTTCGAGCAAGCGACATTTACTACGGTAGGCTGTATTGCTTTGCATGGTATTAGGCGAGCTGACCTGCAGATAGGGGATACGGTGGTGATTGTAGGTTTGGGGCTGTTGGGACTCTTAGCGGTTCAAATAGCCAAAGCCAGCGGCTTGGAGGTGATCGGTATAGACTTGATTCCTGAAAAGCTGGATATAGCCTCGCAGTTGGGTGCAGATTATGTTTTCAACGCATCAGATGACTCCTTGAATGCCAATGTCTCTACCATTACTAATGGTGTAGGGGCTGATGCCGTAATCATCTATGCAGCCTCAAAGAGTGCTTCAGTGATTAACCAAGCTATGAATTCCTGCAGAAGAAAAGGCAAGGTGATTCTTGTGGGTGATGTAGCCATTGATATTGAACGTGAAAGCATGTATGCAAAAGAGATAGACCTTTTGATGTCTACATCCTATGGCCCTGGAAGGTATGATGATCAATATGAATTGGAGGGTGTGGACTACCCTCTGGCTTATGTTAAATGGACTGAGAATCGCAATATGCAGAGCTTTCTGGCTCTTGTAAGTCAAGGGAAGGTCAAGCTTGATCTTTTGACTTCCAGAGAGTACCATGTGGACGAGGCTAAAAGTGCTTTCGACTACCTGGTTCAAAAGCCAAATAAGGGAATTGGCGTGTTGCTGAAGTACCGTGATGATGATTCTGAAGTCGAAATTGAAAAGCATAAGATCATCTCTAAACCCGCCTTAGGCAAGGTAAAGGGAAAGATATCCGTTGCCTTTATTGGCTGTGGGAGGTTCATCCAAGCAAATCATCTGCCCAACATTCACAAGCAAAAAGACCTCTACCACATTGAGACAATATGTGATGTATCCTCTGCCACCCTAAAGCTTTTGGAACGTAAGTACCAACCACAAAAGATCACATCAGACTATAAAAGCGTTCTCAGCGATCCCAATGTTGGTCTTATAGTTATCGGCACACGTCATGATTTGCATGGAAAGATGGTCATTGAGGGCTTGCAGGCAGGTAAGCATGTCTTGGTAGAAAAGCCCTTGAGTATGTCCATGCAGGAGCTCAATACTATTAGGGAGCTCTATTCGCAAAATGACAAGCAACTGATGGTTGGTTTTAATCGCCGCTTTTCTCCTCTGACACAGGAGATTAAGGACGCCATCAAGAACGTTAGCACACCCAAGTTTATTATCTATCGTGTCAATGCCGGACATATTCCCAAGCATGTCTGGGTTCAGGATTTGTCCATTGGTGGGGGAAGGATTATCGGCGAATGCTGCCACTTTATCGACTATATAAAATACTTGGTGAATAAACCCATTAAGTCCTACTCCTTTTCCAACATTCCTGCAGGACAAAATGGTATAGAGGCAAATGACAACCTCAGCATCAATATCAGTTTCGAGGATGGCTCCCTGGGTACCCTGCAATACATAGCTGTAGGTAATGCCAAGCTTCCCAAGGAAAGGGTGGAAGTGCACTTTGCCAATAAATCCATAGTTTTAGACGATTTTAAAGCTTTGACCTTCTATGGAATCAATAAGAAAAACATCAGATTCAGGGATTTTCATAAGGGCTACTATGAAGAAATGACTCTTTTTGCCCAAGCAATCAATAGTGGTAAGGAGTTGATTGAGGTAAACAGTATCATTGAAACAACTGAAATGACAATCAAGATTCAGGAAGAACTAAATGGCTAAAACAGTGCGTTATATCTTCATGCAGGAGTACAAGCCCACTGTGATAGAATCTCAGGTATTCAGTTGGCTGGAAACTACGCGTGACTTATTTGACCACAATGCTGTTGTAAGTGTTGTTTCCTCCCAAGGGGGGCAACTAAGTAAGAAGAGGGTAGATGAGATTGAGTCTGAGCATGGAATCAGATATTACCAGATAGCCCTGCCCGGGGTGATTGGCATCAGAGATCTAATCTTGTTGCTCTTTGTGCTGAAGCTATACTTTAAGCATTTAGGTGCAGGCTCACTGATCTTGCAATCGCGCTTCATGCTGTTTTCTTTTATAAATCCTATCATCTCCCTGCTTCCCAAGCTTAAGCTGGTGTATGAAGCACGTGGTACAGCCACTGTTGAATATAAATACAGCGTAGATGCAGGGAAGATTAGTGCTCGAAAAGAGCGGATAGTGAAACTGCGTGAGAAACTTATTCTAAAATATTCTGATCTCATCATAGCAGTTTCGCAGAAACAGAAGGACTTCTTTGCCAAAGAGTACGGGGCTGTGATATCCAATAAGGTGCTCGTTATCCCCGGAGCAGCGGATCCCCAGAAGTTCTATTATAGCGAAGAACTGAGGAATGCGGTCAGGGAAAGAATGGGGATTGAAGGCAAAACGGTGTTTCTATACTCTGGAAGACTGGACAAACCTTGGCAGATACCGGAGGAGGTCTTTAGAACCTTTAGGCATATTCACGCCCATATCCCAAATTCCTTCTTCATCGTTCTAACTCCGGATAAGGACATCGCGAAGCAACTTTTTGCCAAAAATGAGATTTCGGACTCCTCATTTTTCATAACTTACACAACACTTGCAGAGATAAACGACTATCTGAATGCAACGGACTATGGTATCCTGTTTCGGGAGAACCTGCCCATCAATAACCAGGCATCTCCCACGAAATTCGCAGAATATATCTTAGCCGGCTTGAAAGTAATCATTTCTGAAGGTGTGGGCGACTTTTCAGAGTTTGTCCGAGAGCATAATTGTGGCCAAGTGGTAAGTATGGTAGATGGGGCGTTTGATGTAGATACGCAAAAGTTATCTCCATACACATCAGAAGAACGAGAGCGAATCTGTAAACTGGGGTACGATCTCCTTTCAACGCAAGTTTTTAAAGTGAAACTACGAAAAGCCTTTGCTGCACTTAGGTAATTCATCTCGTACTGGATTCCCAGGGTTTTCAGCCTATTAAATATGAACAAGCCTACTATTCTGCACCTTACTACCTCTCTTGGACGCGGCGGCAAGGAACGTCAGTTAGCCACCATCGTAAATCATTCGATTGCGACACACAATATCATTTGGTCTTTCAATGATAGGATTACAGACTATTTGGGTGATTCAGCCAAGATAAAAGTGTTCAAGAGCAAGAATGTTATTAGGATGTTGCTTGAGCTTAGGTCTATTCTGCGTGAACAAAAACCGGACATTATCTATACTTGGGCATCCCTGCCCTTTGCCTTCGCATCCCTTGCTGTATTTGGGCGCAACCCCAAGATCATCAATGGAAGCATCCGGCACGGTATTTTTAATAGATCACTTTATGGTCATTTTAGGAAATGGCTTTTGCATAGGTCCAAGTATATAGTGGCAAATTCATATGCCGGCCTCAAAGCAAATGGGATCAAAGAGGGCTACGTGCTCTATAACGGCATTGATCCCAAGTTTGATAAAGCTAATTGGCCAAAAGAGCCCCCAAAACCAACAAACAGAGTTCTCAATTTGTTATCTATCGCCAATTTGGTGCCGTACAAGGACTACTTCACCGTGCTTGAGGCTCTTAAAAAGGTCAAAGATGATGGCCTCGGCTTTCGGTACTTCATTATAGGTGAAGGACCACTGAGAAATGAGATAGAAGCAAGGATAAAGGAGTTAGGTCTGTCTGAAATGATCCAGCTTTTGGGCAGAGTTAA
Source organism: Candidatus Cloacimonadota bacterium (assembly GCA_029781115.1). Classification (GTDB taxonomy): domain Bacteria; phylum Cloacimonadota; class Cloacimonadia; order Cloacimonadales; family Cloacimonadaceae; genus UBA3900. The sequence continues at coordinate 46,531 of JAKOXG010000022.1, read as the reverse complement.
TAAACCTGAGAACTATCTAAACAAGGCTGATATATTCATCCATTCCTCCAAAGGAGAGGGCTGTTCCAATGCCATCCTGGAGGCGATGTATATGGCCTTGCCCGTGATTGCCTCAGATACAGGCGGTACCTCAGAAATCGTGGGTTCAAATGCAATTCTCTTTGAATATAAAAACGACCTGCAGCTCTATGAAGCTATCAAGAAACTGTTGCAGGATGAGGGCCTAAGAAAAGATATGGCAGATGAATCTTACAAAATTGCCAGCAGCAGATTCAGTGTGAGTAGTATGTTGCATAATTACGATTCCATTATTGCTAAGATATTAACAGATTAATAAGGATGATTATTATGAAAATCGGCATAATTCGCAACGAGGACCCAGAATCCGCCGAAGGTTGGGTTAAAGCCTGCAAGGACAGGAAGCTGGACTACACAGTAATAGACATTAGTGCAGCAAACTGGTTAGAGCAGGTTCTGAGCAGTCAGGCAGATTTCTTTGTTACCCAGCCCCCGGGGATATATGAGCGCTTTAAAACCATGTTTGACGAGCGTCTTTATATCATTACCCAAGAGCTGGGCCTAAAAGTGTTTCCCAGTTTTACTGAAAGCTTGATCTATGAAAACAAGAAGATGAGCTCATACTATTTTGATGCCAAAAACATACCTCATCCTAAAACTTGGGTTTTTTATAGCTATCAAGAGGCGGAGAGTTTCATTCAAAAAGCCGAATATCCCTTTGTGGCTAAGACTTCTATCGGTGCTTCGGGCTCAGGTGTCAAAATTATTAAATTTCCCAAAGAGGCGATGGCTTATATTCATCTTGCCTTCAAGGGAAAGGGAATCACGAGGAGGTTTGGTCCCAACAGAGTAACCGGCTCGCCCAAAAAGTGGGCAGCTAAAACCATTAAAAGCCCCAGTTATTTCATCAAAAAACTCAAGTACTATTTGGAAGTCCAAAGTAACCCCCAGTTTGGATATGTAATCTTTCAAGAGTACATCCCTCACACTTTTGAGTGGAGAACAGTGAAGATTGGGGATTCCTATTTTGCACATAAAAAGCTGTTGATTGGCGACAAAGCAAGCGGAGCTATGGGCAAAGAGTATGGCCGTCCCCCGGATAAGCTTTTGGACTTTATCGAAGCTTTGTGTAACGAACACGACTTCAACTTTGTTAGCGTAGATTTATTTGAATCCGATCGTGGCTATCTTGTGAATGAAATCCAGTGCATTTTTGGCAATGCTTATGGTTTTCTTACCAAAATAGATGGCAAGGTAGGTAGAATGAAGAAGGAGAATGGTAAATGGATTTTTGAAGAGGGTGATTTTAACACCAATGAATCCTGTGATCTAAAACTGGAAGCAGCTATTAGGATTTATGATGGTGGGCGTGAGTAGGTGATCAGATGCCAGTAAGGAAGCTATATAGGTCTCTTCGTTCTAAGTTAGGCCCCAAGCAAAGGTCAGCCCTATCCAAACTCGTCTTTTCCATCAGTGGTAAGCCCTTCGTCTATGCCCAAAACCAAGCTAACTACAAGGGCTTTTCGCAAAAGCAGCGAGGCGGTTTCATTATCTCAGCAGATTTTGAAATGGCTTGGGCTTTCCGCTACTCCAAACGCAAGGTGGATCCACTTGCTATGGCACAATTGGAGAGAGAAAATATCCCCACGTTGATCAAGCTATTTGAAAGATATGATATCCCTATCACTTGGGCAACAGTTGGGCACCTGATGCTTGAGAGTTGTAACAAAGGTGACCATGACTGGATGCAGAGGCTGCCCTATATGGATGATCACTGGAGGTATACCTCAGGGGATTGGTTTGATGCAGATCCTTATACGGATTACAAAACCGACAGCGCCTGGTACGCTCCCGACATGTTGGAGCTGATATTAAAATCCCCAGTCAAACACGAGATTGGCTGTCATACCTTTTCACATATAGACTGTCTGGATCGCAATTGTCCGCCTCAGGTCTTGGACGACGAAATTGTGGCCTGTAAAAATGCTGCCCAAAAATGGGGTATTGAACTGAAGTCTTTTGTTTTCCCTGGGGGAACTGCGGGGAACTTCCCAATCCTTAGAAAGCACGGTTTTCAAATATACAGAAGAAATCTTGCTCACGATCTCGCCTACCCTTATTCAGATGGGCATGGTATGCTGATCACCCCAAGCACATCCTCTTTTGGCAAGATCTATGACTGGAGTGCAGACTACTACATCTATAGGTTTAAGACTATGCTGAATAAGGCGGTCAAGACGAACACAGTAGCCCATATTTGGCTTCACCCCTCTGTGGACAAATGGACCATTGCCGAAGTGATGCCAGAAGTACTCAAGCACGCCGCGGACTTGAGGGAAGCGGGCAAACTCTGGGTTGGAACCATGGGTGAAATCTCCAGCTATATCAATGGGTGTGGTTGATGTAGAGGATTAGGGGAGGGAGTGCCCAATCGTTGTCATAGGGATAGACAATGAATATAGAAGATAGACACAAGCTTACAGAAATCAGTGTAATCGGCTACAAGTCCATTGGCGAGCTGCAGACATTGAACCTGGGTGGCGTCAATGTGCTGATTGGAGCCAATGGGGCGGGGAAGAGCAATCTGGTTTCATTTTTTCAGATGTTGAATCATGTCGCCACCAATAGGCTGCAGTTGTTCATCGGCAGAAATGGCTATGCGGATTCCATGCTCTACTTTGGTACCAAGAGATCGGAGCATCTAAAAGTAAAAATAAGCTGTGAAAGCCAAGAAAGTTCCATAGGGTATAGCTTTGTTTTGGGCCATGCATATCAGGGCCAGATGATCTTTATTGACGAAGCGATAGAGTACGTGAGCAAAGGTCAACAGTATCGCTTGGGTGCCGGGCAGCAAGAAAGTTCTCTGAAAGAATATAGTAATCGTTTACCTGAAGCCCAGGCTCTGCTTGTACTGCTTGAAGGTTGCAGGGTGTTTCAATTTCACGATACCTCAGCTAATGCTCCCATCAGGCAGCCTGTGGATATTAACGACAGTCGCAGCCTGCGTTCTGATGCCGGGAATCTGGCTGCTTTCCTCTATGCGATGCGTGAATCTGAGCGGGGGAGAAAATACTATGATCGCATCGAGTCCTCAATCCGGAGAGTGATGCCTCAGTTTGAAGCCTTTTTCTTGGAGCCTGCCGTTGAAAACCCAAACTATATCAAGCTTGCTTGGAAATCCCAGAGCGAAGATTACATCTTTGGGGCGCATCAGTTGTCAGATGGATCACTGCGCTTTATGGCTCTGACAGCACTCCTTTTGCAGCCACCTGAAAATCTGCCCAGCGTGATTGTGATCGATGAACCGGAGCTTGGTCTGCATCCCAAGGCATTGATGGACTTGGTAGGCATGATAGAAATCGCTTCTGAAAACAGTCAGATCATCCTCAGCACCCAATCTTCATTTTTATTGAATTTCTTTGATGTAGATGATGTCATTGTGGTGGATGTGGAAAATGGCTCCACGGTGTATAAGAGGCTGGATAAAGTAGAGTTGGCACAGTGGGTCAGAGGTTATTCTTTGGCTGAATTGTGGGAGAAGAACATCCTCGGTGGACGTCCCTAATTCTTTCCACGAATGCGCACGAATGAACACTAATGGGTGAAAAAGATAGTCCACGGATACACACGGATGTTCACGGATGGGATAAATAATAGTCCACGGATACACACGAATTGATAGATAATAAGGTTCGGTAAATGAGTAGTGATGCAATTTGTGGATATGATAGAAGAGTCCGATAGTGGCATGAAATGTGATAGTGTATCGTGATAAAGCTTGTGTGCACACTCCCCATTAAAACGCTCATCCGTGTCCATCCGTGTGTATCCGTGGATAAATGAAAAGAATATCCGTGCGCATCTGTGGTAAAAACAAGAAGGCAAGTAAGTGATTGAGTTGCATATCATCGGAGAAGGCTATACAGAAGAAAGGTTTATCAAAGAGCTGCTCGTGGGTCATCTGGCCAATTATGGAATCAAAGTAGTTGCAAGTATATTTGTTACCAAGTTTGATGAGGAAACTGGAAAGCTGTATAAGGGTGGCATCAGTAATTACCAAAAAGTGAAGAGTGACATCATGAGGCGGCTGACTGCAGACAAAAGGGAGTGCCTGAGAGTTACCACCATGATAGATTTTTATGGGCTCCCCGCGGATTTTCCCTCTTATTATCAGGCCTACCGTGAGGAAGACCCTTATAGGAGGGTGGAGATCTTGGAGGCAGCCTTTGCAGAAGATATAAGGGATGGCAGGTTTGTTCCCTATATTTCACTGCACGAGTTTGAAGCTTTGATCTTTAGCGACCCCAATAAGCTAAGGCGTATTTATTTTGATAATGATAAGCAGATAGACGGCTTAGTAGCCCTGAGCGAAGAAGTAAACCCCGAGCTGATAAACGATAACCCGGAAACTTGCCCCTCACGGCGAATCAAGCGAGCCATCAGAAGTTACAATAAACGCTTTGCTGGGAGTAGGGTAGCAAAAGCTATTGGCCTAAATAGAATCAGAAGTAGGTGTAAGCATTTTGATGAATGGCTTCTTGGCCTTGAAGGGCTGACCATTGCCAATTGATTGACCACCATAAAGCTTAGTTATTATACCAAAAAAAGGAGTAAAAAATGAATCGTAGCGACTTAACCTTTTACCTTGTGGGCCTGAGGCGCGGGTTTAATTTTAAGAAAATGATGGATTTCGTGAATGAAAACCAATATTGGAGCAAAGATCAGATTTATGATTATCAGTTGCGCCACTTGAGAAAATTAGTGAGACACGCTTATGCTAACGTGCCCTACTATCGGAATGTGATGAAGACTAAGGGTATGCACCCTGATGATGTAAAATCACTTGATGATTTAAGCCACTTTCCCGTAATAACCAAAGAGGACATGATAGCCAATTATTCAGACTTTCTGGCCAGAGATTTTGAGCGATATCATCCTTGGGAAAAGACTACAGGTGGAACCACAGGCGTGCCTTTCCAGTATTACAATGATACTAAAAGTTGGGGGTTATATTGGGCTACGAAAATCAGAGCTTTTCAGTGGGGTGGATACCGCTTAGGCAAAGATGAGCTTGTTATTTTGAAAGGCGGGACTATATTGGCTGGCGATGGGAAATATCGTTTCAAGACCAAGGTTTGGCGTTGGATTCAAAAGAATTATACCGTTCCCATTATAAACATGACAGATGAGACCATGTCTATGTATGCGAAGAACTTGAAGCGCAAGAAGATCAAGTATATGAGAGGCTTCCCCTCAGCGATATATACCTTCGCTCGGTGGGCAAAAGAGAATGACGTGGACTTCAAACTCAATAGAATCTTTACTACCGCCGAGATGTTGTTACCGCATCATCGTGCATTGATCGAAGAGGTGTTCGGGTGTAATATCATTGATACCTATGGTTGCGGTGATGGGATGGCTGGAGCAAGTCAATGCAATCTGTCGGATAAATTTCATATGAATATTGAAACCAGCATTATGGAGCTTTTGAATTCTGATTATTCAAACAAGGCAGCACCGGGTGAGACAGGAGAAATTGTGGTTACCGCTTTGCATGACTATGCTATGCCATTTATCAGATACACTCCGGGAGATCAAGCGATAGTGAGCAAAGAACAGTGTACATGCGGAGTCACTCTGCCTACTCTGGATAGGATAATTGGCAGAACTTCCGATGTGTTTTATTTGCCCAACGGTCGGGTGCTAAATGGAATTTCTATAGCTTTTGATATTTGGGCAGATAAGATACGTAAATGGCAACTTATACATGAGAAACCTACTCTCATTATAGCAAAACTCATAGTAACGGAAGCCTACAACCAAGAAGATGAGCAAACATTAATAAACCTGTTAAGAGCAAATGCCGGTGAAGGAATCGATATAGAAATCCAATTGGTAGATTATATCCCTTTAACCAAGGCTGGAAAGCATAAATTCGTTATCTCTAAGGTGGACTATTGAATCAGAAATTTAGTATCGTGAGCACCTGTAGGATGGGGGCAGGAACTTTTGAGGCAAAGTTCAAACCCCTTAGCCTATGTGAAGATGTAGACAAGATAGTAATTGTCAGAAAAGAGCTTGGGCCTGTAATCCCCAAGGTGCTCTATCGCGTTCTGCCCAAGATATGCAAGAATCCGCTTATGAATATGCTCATTACGCCTTTCGTGATCATTAGGGAGGTGAAGAAGCATAAGGCGAGGTTTATCTTGGCATATCATTATGTGCCTCATTTTTATCTGGCATTCATAGCTTCCATATTCACGAGAACGCCTTATATCTTGGGACAAACAGGTTCGGATGTTGAGAAGCTGGCAGCGAAGCCTCTAAAGGGAGCCTTTCTGAGAATGGTGGTAAAGAAAGCTGTCTACCTGAATGTTCCAGGTAACAAATCACTAAACTTTTGGAACGGCTTAGGTTTCGATAACGTGCAGATCCTTCACAGCAGCATTGATACCGATTATTATGTGCCCTCCGAAGCCAAGAAAGAATATGACTTTATCTATATCGGAAGATTGGAGGATTACAAGGGTGTAAATAGAATAATTGAAGCCATGAAACGACTGGTGGGTAAAAATCCGGCCCTATCCTTGGCAATCGTGGGTTATGGTAGCCAAGAAGATGACCTCAAGCGGATGGTTGAAGGGTGTGGCCTCGCGGCTAATGTCTCTTTTCATGGTTTTCAAAAGGATATCAGAAGCTGGTTATATAAATCAAGAATATTCGTGATGGCTTCAGATAACGAGGGTTTACCATGTGCTCTAATGGAGGCCATGAGTTGCGGGATGATATGCATCACTTCATTGGTAGGCAATATTGGTGATATTTTGCTTGATGGCGAAACTGGATTTGGCTTTCATCTCAGTGAGGTGGACAGACTGTGCTACTTGATGGAATATGTTTATAATAACCAGGATGGCTTGCAAGAACTGCAAGACAGGGCGAGGGAGATAATCGTCAAAGAACACTCATATAGATCGAGCATTGAATTGTGGGAGAAGGAATTTATGCAGTTAAAGGAAGTTAAGTAGTATGCGCAAAAGAAGCATAGCCCAAGCGATTGAGGGAACTTGTAACAGATTCCTGCACCATTTTGCCAGACACTCTTTCCCCAGTGTTGTAAGGGTGTTTTTTCACCGTTTGCGGGGTGTAAAGATAGGAAGGGGCGTCCTCATTGGATTGGATGTTACCATTGATGACGATGGCCCCCAAAGGATTGTCATTGAAGACAACGTGTTTTTAACTGCGGGTTGCATGCTGTTGACCCATCAAAGAGATATTTCCAAGTATAAGGTTGGAGATTGGATAGGTGATATGCCCTTCAAAGTAGCAGGGATTCGCATTAAAAAAGGAGCTCATATTGGCATTGGTGCAATAATCTTGCCAGGTGTTACCATAGGCAAGGGTGCAATAGTGGGAGCCGGTGCAGTGGTAAACAAAGATGTGCCAGATTATTGCGTTGCTGCGGGCTGCCCTGCAAAGGTGATAAGGAGATTTGAAAAATGAAAAGATGCTTTATAAAACCACTTTCATGCCTATGCTATGCTTTGCTGTTAGCCTCGATTGTGCTCACCTTAACATCGTGTGGTGGTGCAACAAAGCCCAAAGCTTATGCTGTCTCCGGTAGAGTGGTAACAGAGAATAACGAGCCGCTATCTGATGTCACGATACTGCTGTTCAGGTATGAAATGACAAATGTAGGACTGACGACACTAAAGGCTGAGTACCCTAATCATGGTTGCGATATTGGCATGCTTGATGATTTTGACCACAGGATATCAAGCCCAGTCTTTAGTGTTAAAACAGATGTAGATGGGGCTTTTGTTTTCCCCAAGGTGGAAAAGGGGAGGTACAGAATTGTTTTCTACAAGGAAGGATTTGGCTTTAAATACCAAAATGGCATATTGGTTGATGACAGTATATCTGGTATTCGGGCAGCACTACTTCCGGTATTAGAAATGCCTGCGGTAATTACCAGCGACATGAGTTTGGATGATGAAAGAATGTATCTTGTTCCGACAGAAACTGTTGTTTTGCCTGGTGTGTCAATTACGGTGGGAAGAAACGCAACCTTGCTCGTTTACCCCAACGTAAGAATTAATATCCACGGTTCCCTTATTTTGGAAGACAATTCTTCATTGAGACTGATGTCCTCAGATGCTCTCTACTCACACTCAAATGAAAATGTGGTCGCTTTTGAGTCGGTGGATTTTGTAAGCCAGAGCAATCAAGTGATCAGAAACCTTAAGGTGACAGATTGTTTGTTGGGATTGAGAATTTCAAATTCAAATGATATTTTGGTGACCAATGCCTATCTGAATTCACCCTATCAGGGCATGGCTGTAACAGCAACGCAAGGGATTGCTATAAAAAACTGTTGCTTTACTAAATCTCAAGACCAGATTAGGTCTGCTCTGAGAATTGAGCATAGTCCCAATGCTCTGCTTGAAAAGAATATATTTATTGGCAATGCAATGGGTGCACGCATCGCCCTGAGCTCCAATGTGACAGTCAAAAACAATTACTTTGCCGATAACTCCATGTTTGACTTTGGATTTGACGAAGATGCCCAAGGGTTGGTAGAGTATAATACCTTTAGATCTACCAATATAGCAATTGATAATTACCGGGGTCAGATGGTTGCTAACCACAATGATATAGAGGCTAATATTGGCATCTATGCATATAGAGTCAATGCTACTTTAACGGCAAACTACAATAACCTTGACTGTTCCCAGTATGGGATTAAATCACAGTGCATGTATTACAATTCTGATATTGTGCATCTGGATTGTACGAGAAACTATTGGAACACCACTGACCAGCATGCAATTGTGGACTTGATTTACGACAGGAACAATGAAAGTAGTACCGATGCAAACTACCATCTTCTAAAAACGATAGTAGACTTTCAGCCTATCAGTACCAGACCAAATCAGGCAGGAGTGTATAACGACTGATGAATATACTCATTGATGTTAATCATCCAGCTCAGGTACACTATTTCAGGAACCTGTATAGAGAGCTATCTGGTGAACATAAGGTGTTTTTCAGCAGCAAAGAGGTGCCTATCATTGATAGTTTGTTTCTAGCCTATGAAATTCCTTATTACTCCTACGGAAAGAAGAAGGACAGCATAGCTCAAAAGGCTATCAATCAGGTTAGATACGACTTAGAATGTCTTAGACTGCAGAAAAAACTGGACATCGATATCGCGCTTGGTTCCTCTGCTTCCAATGTGCATGCTGCTCTTTTTACCAAAGCAATTTCTATAGCTACGACAGATAGTGATCTTACTGTGCTGCCGTTTGCTGCTAAGTTCGTTTATCCTTTCGCAGATTATTTGATGACACCGGAGACATTAGCGTTTCAAAAGCATAAAAAGCAAATTTGTTATCCCGGGTATCAAGAACTGGCCTACTTGCATCCAAATAGGTTTACACCAGATCCTGAAGTTGTATTTTCATGCGGCTTAACGGAAGGTGATCCATTTTTTGTGCTGAGGTTTACTGCGTTTAAAGCTCATCATGATATTGGCATGTATGGTCTCTCGAGAGAGCAAAAGTGGGATCTTATCAGGCTTTTGGAGCCTCATGGGAAGGTCATGATAACATCAGAAGTCAACGATCCGGAATTTGTAAAGTATCACATTCCTTTAGCCCCCGAGAAAATCCATTCTCTGCTTTATTATGCTTCTATGCTGATATGTGATAGCCAGACTATGACTACAGAAGCAGCTATCCTGGGCACACCTGCATTCAGGTGCAATACCTTTGCAGGGAAACTGACCGTCATTGAGGAAATCGAAAAGTATTACGACCTCGCGTATAGTTACCATCCAAGACATTTTGATTGGATGCTGAAGAAAATCGGCGAAGTGCTTAGTGATGAAGATTATAAGCAAAAGTGGTCTGAGAAAAGAAAAACCCTTTTGAGGGATAAGATAGATGTCACGGCATTTTGGGCTTGGATGCTTGAAAATGTTCCGGGCTCATTGGAGGCAATGAGGGCAAAGAAAGTAGATTTTGATCGTTTTAGATAAATTGCGGTTATCAAATTTATCCCATTAAGCGGCAGGACATAGGAAAAGGGTCCCCTTTTCCTATGTCCTTATATGCTTTGAGCTGTGGATTAATAACTAAATAACAAATCAATAGAGGAACGAATATGTTCAAGGACAAAACAATCATTATTACCGGTGGAACCGGTTCATTTGGCAATGCTACCTTAAACCGATTCCTGGATTCCGACATCAAGGAGATTCGCGTATTCAGTCGTGACGAAAAGAAGCAAGATGATATGCGCAAGCTGTATAAGAACGATAAAATAAAATTTCACATTGGGGATGTGCGTGATTATGACAGCATTTTCAACGCTATGGTAGGCGTGGACTATGTATTTCATGCTGCAGCGCTCAAGCAAGTGCCATCCTGTGAATTTTTCCCTGTGCAGGCGGTAAAAACCAATATCTTGGGTGCAGAAAACGTGCTCCGTGCCGCAATCGCCAGCAAGGTTAAAAAGGCGATAGTGCTCTCTACGGACAAGGCGGTTTACCCCATCAATGCCATGGGAATGAGTAAGGCGCTGATGGAGAAGGTGATGGTGGCTTATTCACGTCAGCAACCTCAAAATGGGACAATTTTGTGTGGCACGCGCTATGGTAATGTGATGGCGTCACGTGGCTCAGTGATTCCTTTGTTTATCGAGCAGATTAAGGCAGGGAAACCAATCACCGTTACTGATCCTGATATGACCAGATATCTGATGTCTTTGGAAGAAGCAGTGGAATTGGTTGTATTTGCCTACCAAAATGGAGTTGCGGGCGATATCTTTGTGCAAAAATCCCCTGCTTCCACAATCATCGACCTGGCGCAGGCCCTGATAGAGCTCTTTGAAGCTAAAACTGAGATCAGGATAATAGGCACCAGGCACGGTGAGAAAAAGCACGAAACATTGGTAAATAGAGAGGAAATGGCGAAGGCAATCGATCTTCCCGGATACTACCGCATTCCTGCAGATACCAGAGACCTGAATTATGACAAGTATTTCAGTGATGGTCAGGCAAAGCTTGCAGAAGCCGAGGATTACACTTCTGAGAATACCTATAGGCTGAGCATTCCGGAGATCAAAGAAAAATTGCTCACGCTGCAGTATGTGAGGGATGAATTAGCTGCTCGCGATTAAGAGTAGAACTAAATAGGGTGATAAGTTAGTATGGGTTAACCCTCTTTGCGATCAACAAGATAGGAGGATAAGATCATGATAAGGATAGGTATCACCGGACAAGCCGGTTTTATCGGAACACATTTATTCAATACCCTGAGCTTGCAAAAAGATAAATATGTTACAGTGCCTTTTGAGGATAGCTTCTTCGATTCTGAAGGCACTTTAGATGATTTCGTGCAGCAGTGCGATGTGATCGTTCATTTGGCGGCCATGAACAGGCACAGTGACGCCAATGTGTTGTATCAAACCAACATCGAGTTGGTTCAGAAATTGATCAAAGCCATGGAAAGGACTCAGGGCAAACCATACGTGATAATGAGTTCATCTCTACAAGAAGAAAGAGACAACCTCTATGGCCGTTCAAAACGCGAGGGGAGAGAACTCTTCAACCAGTGGGCAGATAGAAATGATGCTGCTTTTACAGGTCTGATCATTCCGAATGTGTTTGGTCCCTATGGAGTACCATTCTACAATTCCGTGGTTTCTACCTTCTCTCACCAAGTGGCCACGGGGCTGGAGCCCAAGATTGAGGTGGATGCAGAATTAAAGCTGATCTATGTGGGTGATTTGGTGAATAAAATTATGGAATTGGTGGACGAGAGCAGTTCAAGGCAAAGATGCATTGAAGTGGAGCATACCGCACAGCATAAGGTAAGTGAGCTCCTGGCCAAGCTCAGGGGCTACAAAGAGTTATATATGGAAAAGGGTGTTTTCCCAGACCTTTCTGACTGGTTTGAATGCTGTCTGTTTAATACCTTCCGTTGCTACATCCCCGCAGGGCATTTCCCGGTGAAATACACTCAGCATGCTGATCCCAGAGGAGTATTTGTGGAAGTGATGAAGGTCTGTTCGGGTGGACAGGCATCTTTTTCCACCACCGTGCCAGGCATAACAAGAGGAAATCACTTTCACATCCGCAAGGTAGAAAGATTTGCCGTGATAAAAGGTAAAGCTTCCATCAAGCTGCGCAAATACGGGACCGATGAAGTGATAGAGCACATCTTGGACGGCTCAGAGCCAGCTTATGTGGATATGCCGGTTTGGTATACGCACAACATCACCAATATTGGGGATACTGAGCTGCTTACTATGTTTTGGATCAATGAGTTTTATGATCCAACAGACCCAGATACATACTATGAGGAAGTGTGAAAAGGAGGGTAAAATGCTGAAAGTAGTAACAGTAGTTGGCACCCGGCCGGAGATCATCCGGCTGGCGTGCGTGATCCAGCTATTTGATAAATATACAAACCATATCCTGGTACATACAGGCCAGAATTACGATTATGAGCTGAACGAGATTTTCTTTGAAGATCTAAGTTTAAGAAAACCGGACTACTTCCTAAATGTAGACACCTCCTCTTTAGGGCGTGTTTTGGGTGAAACGTTAATCGGGATTGAGGAAGTGTTGCGCAAGGAAAAGCCCGACGCCATGCTGATCCTGGGCGACACCAATGCCAGCATCGCGGCCATTATGGCCAAACGCATGCGCATTCCCATCTATCATATGGAAGCGGGTAATCGTAGCTTTGATGCCAATGTGCCGGAAGAAATCAACCGCAAAATGATCGATCATATTGCTGATTTTAATCTGGTGTATACGGAGAACTCCAGACGTCACTTGCTGGCAGAAGGGTTGTCACATCGCAGGGTGTATTTGACTGGCTCACCGATGTATGAAGTTCTAAATCAGCATCTGCCTAAGATTAAAGAATCTAAGGCTCTCCAGGAGCTGGAGTTGGAGGCAAGGAAGTATTTTCTGGTCTCCGTGCACAGAGAAGAGAATGTGGACTATCCCGATAACCTCAAGGCTATAGGCAAGGTGCTGAACACATTGGCTGAAACTTATCAGTATCCAATTGTTGTCAGTACCCACCCCAGAACCAGGAAAAGAATAGAGATGCTGGATGGCTTCGTCTTCGATCCACTGATTAGGTTTCTTAAGCCCTTCGGTTTCTTGGACTATAACTATCTGCAAATGAATGCTAAGTGCGTGATTTCGGATAGTGGGACAATCAGCGAGGAAAGCTCGATTTTGAGGTTTCCAGCCATAACTATCCGCAATTCCATGGAGCGCCCCGAGGCTATCGATGCCGGAACCATTGTTCTAACCGGCTTTAACCCCCAAACCGTCTTGGATTCAATCAAGTTGGTGGTGGATGAAAACGCCGAGTACGAAAAGATCTGCCCCGAATATGAAGTGGCGAACACATCCATGAGGGTGCTGAAGCTGGTGATGGGAACCGCAAGATTGCATAAGCAATGGAGCGGGCTCTACTAAGGGCGTGACGTGTGTTATAGCAACAGTGCTAAAACACTCCATAGAGCTGTTTTTAGTCTAGGCTCTGGAATGGTGTCATTTAGAATGAAGCTTAAGAGTGCTAAGCCGAAGGGGTGAGGGTAGTGGTCTCGTATTTGTACCAGTTATCTGATTCTGTCAAGGCTGTCTGTCACTGACTTTCTCGCACTTCCTCACCGAAAGCAAAGACAGCATCACAATCCAAAGGTATTTGCCAAACTGGCTGTTTGTGTCAATATTTGACCTGACCTCGTATCGAGCTGTTGATCGGGCAGATATGGCGTTTTGGTGAACTTTGTTATCATCACTTAGGTAGCGTCGTCAGGGTATATTATAGAGGGAGCTTTCTGAGGGTGAGAGAGTGAGGGGCCGAGAGAGGGAGAGAAGACAGCTTCGCTGGCAGTTGGTTTTTCACGAATGTACACGGATATGTCAAGGAAGAAAGCGCATATTGACTGGTTGCATTGGCACTTACCGGAGGATTGCAGGCAATTGGCAGTTGACATTTGGAGGTTGTGGATTATCTTAATACGTGGAAGTGGTTTTGAAGGTTATCAAGCTATTGGGAGGAATAGATGTCGCACAATGAGAGTATGAGGAATAATGAGTTAAGTCATCTACTGTGGGATTACAACATCTCATCGGATGAGGCTTATCAGGTTTTGATTGGTGAAAGAGAGAGAGCTGGACACTACGATGCAAATTCCCTATTCAAAAAGCTGATTGAGTCTTTTCCTTGGTATGCTATCATGGATATTCTGCCATTGGCAAGGATCAAGGAGCTCTTGGATCAGCAAGACCTGAGCAAGCTACGTTTTCCCGACATTCAAAAAAGATATGAATACATCAAGACCAGACTTCCCTTCTTTGTATAAGCTTCAAGATGAGGTGATAGAGGTTCTATCCAATTGTTTAGCAGGATTTTATCTTACCGGTGGCACTGCTCTGGGCAGATTCTTTTTACATCATCGTTATAGTGATGATTTGGACTTCTTTACTGCCGATGAAGAGGGGTTCATATCTCAAACAAACGAGATATATCAAGAACTAAGGAGGCGTTTCCAACTCAATGAGAGCCTTAATCTAAGATCACAGTCATACGTTAGCCTGCACATACAAAAGCCCCACCAATTGAAAATAGATTTTGTTTTGGAGACCCTACCTCGCTGGGGTGGTGCTATTGCTGTAGGAGATATTGAGGTCGATAATCCTGCCAACATTTTAGCCAATAAGCTCGGTTGTATCGTCAGCAGGGATGAGCCCAAAGATATATTTGATATATACAGCCTATCAAAATCCTATTCTTTCAATTGGCGTACAGCATATGAGCAAGCAAATCAAAAGCAATTGGTGGATGTGGCAGATATTGCCATGCGACTTTCTTCTTTTCCTGTAGACTGGTTAAGAGGGCTTCACTGGGTGATTCAACCCATAAACGAGGATTCATTTGTCAAAGATCTAAAAACAATATCCGATGATCTGCTGTTTGGAACTGATAATTCACTGGGAATTGATAAGCTCAATATAGAGTCAGCCACAGTTGTTGTGCATTAGTTGGGTGCCGTTTGTTCGTGAGTGGGTGTGAATAACAGAAAAAGAACAAAACATCTCTTTTGGCTCTGGTTGATCTTGCTTTTGCTGCTCAATGTGCTCCCGATAAGCTTAGGATCAGGGAATAACAGTCAGGGATTGAGTAGTGAGAAATTGTTTTCTTTGCGCTTAGATTACCTGGTTCACATCTCTATCTTCTTGCCGTTTGCCTGCATATGGCTGCTGGGGAAGAAGCGAGGAGTGCGTTGGTTTGGGCGTTTTGAAGCACCAAAGTTTTCACTGATAGTGTTAATGGCAGCGATTGTGTTTGAGCTCTTGCAACTGTTTACACCTTGGCGGACTTTCAATTGGGTGGATATGGCTTATAACGTGATTGGGGCGGCGTGCAGTGTTATGGTGATAGTTTTGAGCTCATTACTGAGCAGCAAATACACTGAGGAATGATGGGTTGGAGATAGCAATCCATATGCGTGACTTTACTTTAGAAACTTACTCTCTCTTGTTAGATGCACTCATTGAAGCAGGATACGACTTTCAGACTTTCAGGGATTTTTTACTCAAGCCAAAAGAAAGAGTTGTAATCCTCAGGCATGATGTGGATAAAAGACCGGGCAATTCGCTCTCTTTTGCCAAGGTGGAGGCGGAAAAGCAGCTGGTTGCGTCCTATTACTTCCGGATCGTGAAAGAAAGTTTGGAGGCGGATAAGCTGCTGTCTATCAAAAGTCTCGGTCACGAGATCGGTTATCATTACGAGGACATGGATCCCGCTAAAGGGGATTCATCTGTGGCGATAGAGAGCTTCACGCAAAACTTGGCTCTTTTGAGAAAACTGGCACCCATAGAAACCATCTGCATGCATGGCAGTCCGCTTTCAAAGTATGACAACAAGGACCTCTGGGAAGACTATGACTATAGGGAATATGACATCATCGGCGAGCCATACTTCGATCTGGACTACAATGATGTCTTCTATGTAACGGATACAGGCCGCAAGTGGAACAACGCCGATGCCAGCATCAGAGATAAGGTGCAAAGTGGTTTCGATATCAGGATCGACAGCACTTTTCACTTTATCCAACTTCTAAAGGAGAACAAACTGCCAGATAAGATGATGATCAACACACATCCGCAGCGCTGGGATGATAATATCGTGCCGTGGATGCGGGAGCTGGTGATGCAAAACGTGAAAAACGTGGCAAAGAGAGTTTTGGCGCAGCTTCGTCACAAAAGTTCTTGACCGTAAGCAGGGAATAACATCATTATCAATATGTCAGATTACTTTACCGGATCTCAGATCAACCTAAATGGAGGATTGATATAAACATGAAATACTTAGTTACTGGTGGGGCCGGATTTATTGGCTCCAATATTGTAGCAGAACTTTTGAAGCAAGACCAAGAAGTGGTGGTCTTGGACAACTTCGCCACTGGTAGGCGGGAGAACATCCTGCCCTACGTGAAGAACCCTTTACTCACCCTGATAGAAGGCGATATACGCAGCTTTCACATTGTGCGTTCTGCCGTGAAGGGAGTGGACTACATCCTGCACCAGGGTGCCTTGCCTTCCGTGCCGCGTTCCATCAACGATCCCATTACTTCCAATGATGTGAACGTGTTGGGTATGCTGAATATCTTGGAAGCAGCGAAGGAATTTGGGGTCAAACGTGTGGTTTTGGCATCCTCATCTTCCATCTATGGAAACAGCGAAACCTTGCCCAAGATCGAAAGCATGCCTGTGAATCCTATGTCGCCTTACGCACTCACCAAATATGCGCAGGAGCGCTATTGTCAGGTGTTTTATAGCCTCTATGGTTTGGAAACGGCTGCCTTGCGTTATTTTAACGTCTTTGGGCCCAATCAAGACCCAACCTCGCAATACAGTGCTGTGATTCCGAAATTCATCAAGCTGATCATGAACGACAAAGAGCCAGTGATCTACGGAGATGGCACCCAAAGCCGTGACTTCACCTATGTGGAAAACAACGTCTGGGCAAATCTCCAGGCCTGCACCGCGGAAAAGGCACCTGGTGAAGTGATCAACATCGCTTGCGGAGAACGCTACACCCTGATTGAGCTGGTACAGATGATCAACCAAGTCTTGGGTAAAAACATTGAACCCAAGTTCGCACCCGATAGAGCAGGTGACGTGAAGCACTCACTGGCCGGAATCGAAAAGGCGAAGGATATCTTAGGATACAAGGTAAGAGTGGGCTTTGAGGAGGGGCTGGAAAGAACGGTTCAATCGCTTTTGAGATAAAGAGACCGGCAGTAAGGGGAAGCAAAAGTCCCGGAAGCAAATATGATCTTTTAATCATGAGAAGCAAACCGGTTTAGCCGGCTATGGTATAGCTATGAGAAACAAAATCACCAAAGCCTCGCTCTTCATACTCAACATCGCCATTGTGGTGTTTGCGTTCTTGATGATAGCCAAATTCAAGACGAAAACCCGTGTGGTTATTGCCAATTACTGGAGATCCCTGATTCCGTTTTTGGTTATCTGGATAGGTTCCGGTATTTGGGGGCTAAAATACTCTCTGAAGACGGTGAATAGCGGTGCTGATATGGCCAGACGTGTGCTCAAATGCGATGTGGTGGCGGCAGCCATCATATTCGGCTTGATGTTTGTCTTCAACCTCTTCCACTACTCCAGAGCTATCGTTCTGGGCACCATGCTCGGCTCGGTAGTTATAGAGCTATTTCTCTATGTGGGAATGTATTATGCATTAAGGTTCCGCACGGAGAATGAAGCTTTTGCCAGTACCAAGCTGGTGACTCATTCCAAAGAATTGGAGGAATCTCAGAGTCCGAAGTTTTTCATCGACAGTGCCAGCGCCGTACCCGCAATCTCTGACACCACCTACGTTCCACCTTATGTAGAGGTGAGCCCGGAAAATAGTATCATGATGCCGCTTTGGGAGAAATACTTGGCGGGAAACCAAGAGCTGTTTGATTTCATCAACGACTACCTGGATCTCACGCGCTTTGGCAAGGAAGAAACCCTCGTTCTGGATAGTGCCCATGTCTACAACATCGAAAATGAGGAGAAAGGATCACGCCAGCTCTTTATCAACCTCCACAAAATCAATGATCACCGCCGCCTGAACCAATACATCATCCGCGTCAACGAGATGCTAGTGGATGGTGGGGTTTATATCTGCCACGGTCAGACTATTCTGCAGCGTCGCAACAATGTCCTGAAGCGCTATACACCCTATTTAGGCATCTTTATCTACGGCTTTGAATTTATCCTGAAGAGGGTGTTTCCCAAGCTGCCCGTCCTGCAGGGCTGGTATTTTGCCATCACCAAAGGCAGGGGCAGGGCACTATCCGAAACCGAAATGCTGGGACGCTTCTATTTCTGCGGCTTTGAGCTGATCCACAAGCGCGAGATCAACGGCACGATGTACTTCATCCTCAAGAAAACGGGCGCACCACGCACCGACAAGAATCCTACCTATGGCCCCTTCATCCGCCTCAAACGCTTGGGAAAAGACGGCAAGGTGATCTATGTGAAAAAGCTGCGCACCATGCATCCCTACAGCGAATACCTGCAGAGCTATGTGTATGCCACAGGCGACCTGGAGGAAGGCGGCAAGTTTAAGAATGACTTTAGGGTGACCTCATGGGGTAAAGTGTTTCGCAAGTTGTGGATAGACGAGCTGTCACAGTTTTTGAACTTCTTCAAAGGAGAGCTGGGATTGGTGGGAGTGCGCGCCCTCAGCGAACACTACTTCTCGCTGTATCCGCCCGATATGCAAGAGTTACGCCTTAAAACGAAGCCTGGCCTGTTGCCACCTTTCTATGCAGACATGCCCAAAACCTTTGAAGAAATTGTAGAATCCGAAAGAAGATACCTGCTGCAAAAGCTGGAAAAGCCCTTCAGAACAGACTGGAAATACTTCTGGAAAGGTGTCTGGAACATCGTGGTGAAGAGAGCGAGGAGCGGATGAGCATCCACCTGTACCGCTCATAAACTATTAGGAGAACAAGGAATACTATGAAAAACATACATCTGATCGTGGGTGCCCGTCCCAACTTCATGAAGATGGCACCTCTATATGACGAGCTGTCCCTGCATAAGGATAGATTCAATCCACAGATAGTCCACACCGGGCAGCATTATGACAGGAAAATGTCCAAGCTCTTCTTTGAGGATTTGGGCATGCCGGCACCTCACGCTTACCTGAAGGTCGGATCCGGAACACACGGACAGCAAACTGCACGCATCATCGAAAGATATGAAGAGTATATCCTGGATGGCAATAGACCGGATCTGGTGATCGTGGCTGGCGACGTCAATTCCACCATCGCTTGCGCCTTGGTGGCCAAGAAACTGCATATCCCTGTGGCTCATCTGGAGGCAGGTCTGCGCAGCTTTGATGAACGCATGCCGGAAGAAATCAACCGCGTGCTGACGGACCGCATTTCAGACTTGCTGCTCACGCCTTCCATGGACGGCAATGAAAACCTGATCAAAGAAGGTGTTGACCCCGCCAAAATCCACTTGGTGGGCAATATCATGATCGATTCCTTAGTCAACCACCGTCAGAAAGCGATGGCTTCAACCATCCATCAGGAACTGGGCATAGAAGAGGGCACAGATTACGCCCTCGTGACTCTGCACCGTCCCTCAAACGTGGATGTGGCCTCTGGCCTGAACATGCTACTGGACGCCTTCAGCTACATCGGCAAGCAGATCAAACTGGTCTTTCCCATGCACCCACGCACCCGAAAGAATATTGAACGCCTCGGCCTGCAGGACAAACTGGAAGCTATCCCCAACCTGATCATCACCGAACCCATCGGATACCTGGACTTTATGAAACTGCAGATGAACGCCAAGCTCATCCTCACAGACTCCGGCGGCATCCAGGAAGAATCCACCTATTTTGGCATCCCTTGCCTCACCCTGAGGGAAAACACCGAAAGACCCATCACTATTACCGAAGGCACAAATCAATTAGTACCTCTTGATTCCCAAAGCATCATTGACTACACCATGAAAATCCTTGAAGGTGACGTCAAACAGGGCTCGATTCCCAAATACTGGGATGGTAAGACGGCGGAAAGGGTGGTGGCTTTGCTGTGATGAGGATATCTTCCTCTCTGATAGGAGATAGGTATGAAAGACAAAGAGGAAACAAAGGACGAGTTAGAAAAACGCATCCGTGAATTGGAAAAAGCTTTGGAGGAGGCTCGCCTACACAACATCTTTATGCAAACCAAGCTTGAAGTCATGTTAGAGGAGGGCGTTATCACCAAGGAAAATGCGGAAAAAGCACTGGTTGGCTTCCCTCCAGAATTTCAAAAGATGATAAGGGAGACTGTGCTGTCGAAGTTTGAGTAATTGGTGGGGACTGGAAGCATCAAATTGAGTATGAGAGAGTTTCAAACTGTCCGATTCACCACTCATAACCAGCAGCTTTGTTTAGGATGAACCTTGTTTTATATCAACCTTTGGGATACTATTCCAAATTGTGGGCGCGGCGAGTCCAAAATTACATTGCAATGATACAAAGTCAGTCGTATTTATAAGCTGCACAACGGCAGGCTGGAAATTCTCTACACACCCTGTAGACAATTTCACCAAGGGCATTCTCACAAAAACGTAAGGGATAAGTATGGCATTGTCATATACATCAGATCGATATGATTGCATACCTTCCACCGTTTCGTTTGTGAAAATGCCCTTTTTTGTTGTTCAGGTTTCATTTCTGGTGGGCAGCTCGGCAGGTCTTGCCTTCAGCAAATACTGGTGCCCGATCAACAACTCACAACTGCCGAATCTACCTAAGGCCATCGCATCTATACGATTGCGTAAGCTCTAACACCTAAAACCTAACAACTAACACTTGGCCGAAGGCCTCCATAATATACACTGACGATCTCACCTCGGCGCCTAAAATCCAAAAAAATAATCCCGTAACCGCCTGAAAATAGAAAGCATACAAAAGGGTGAAATATTAACCCCATCTTCCGGAAAGTAAAATACCAACCCATGCCGCACTGACAGCGGATTCTCAATTTGTCACATCGCTAACCCACGACAAAGATTGTAGTTGCAACTAACCATTTCTTGCTTTTTTCACCAGGTTTTGCTCCCAGAAGTAGCCGGCGGTTGCCATACCGCTGCATGCAGGCGCAACTTGCCAAAAACAACAGTTCCGCCGCAGTATGGTCGCTTGCCATAGCGACCCACGTATAATTGATAATGAGGGATGAGGAATAGCAAATGCTCTCAACCTGACTATCAGGATGATGTACGGGAATTAGTTCCGAATTTAGATATGTCACACCGACATTCGAAGCTACTGAAGACTATCTGAAGACGATACTCTATAATAATGGCCCTAAAAATGGGCTTGATGACCCTAAAGAACAAGAGCATGACCCTAAAAACGACCGTTTTGACCCTATAAATGACCCTAATAGCCCCCCCAAAAAGACCCCTAATGATGGTCTCATTGACCCTATAAATGACCCTAAAACCACGATTTTGACCCTAATGACCCAAAACCCATCCATCACCTACAAAGAACTGGCAGCCTCCATCAACAGAAGCACCTCTACAGTGAAGAGACACATTCAGGAGCTGAAGGCAAGCGGTGCTATATCCAGGGTCGGGGGCGCAAAGGGTGGAAGGTGGAATGTAAAGTAGGGACGATGCAAACTGAGCCGTGCCTAAAGGCCAGACAAGAGTCCTTGGTAAGGTTTGAGATCGCGAAGCTCAAAACTCACTTTCCAAAATCAAGCCCTCACTATGTACACTGACGATCTCAATTCGACGTCAAAAAACCCAAAAAATAATCTCGTAACCGCCTGAAAATAGAAGGGATGCAAAAAGGTGAAATATTAACCCCGTCTGACGGAAAGTAAAATACCAGCCCATGCCGCACTAACAGCGGCTTCACAGTTTATCACATCGCTAACCCACTACAAGGATAGCAGTTGCATCTAACCATTTCTTGCCCTTTTCACCCGATTATGACCCTAATGACCCCAAAACCCAACCATCACCTACAAAGAATTGGCAACCTCCATCAATAGAAGTACCTCCACAGTTAAGAGATACATTCGAGAGCTAAAGGCAAACGGTGCTATTTCCAGGATCGGAGGCGCAAAGGGCGGCAGGTGGGCGGTAAAGTGAGGATGCCAACCAACTATCTGGGCAATGCTATTGTGTTTACATAGATATTAGAGACTCAACATATAAAGGAGGTGACTAGATGTCATCCAATCTGATTATCGTAATATGTGTATTGGCTGTGTTTGTCATTACGCTGATAATTTGGAAGGTAACTCACAGGAAACCTTATCGAGTTAAGGATTTAGTAAGAGTGGTAGAGGTCAATGACCATGGGCAGCGTTCTCATGTTTTCCACCACATTAATGGGGTAAAGAATGGGGTGGAGCTATTTTATTACAGCAACGGGAAACTGAACAAACAAAAACACTGGGTTGCTGATAGGCTTGAAGGCAAAGCAATTACCTACTTTGAAAACGGCAAAAAGTATATCATAGCCAATTACAATAATGGGTTGCTTCATGGTGATTACATTGTTAATGGCATTAAAGGAAGAGTTATGCTAAGATATTCTTATGATAATGGTAAAAGGATTGGGAGGTAAGACATGGGATTCTGGAAAACAGTATCTGGCGTGCAGGGGATTCAAGATAGAAAAAAGGCGAAATTGATAATTCAGAAAGCCAAATATCAGATGGAAAGGTATCAAAAGCTGCTTGAAGCGCAGGAAAGAATGGCAAACTCCAGGTTGGAATCTATAGGCAAGATTAAGCTTCAAATAGTAAATGATACGATTGTCCCCTTTATGGGTTATATTGAGTTACTGAAGCAGAAGACTAAGGGCTCGGAGTTTGAAACGTTATCAAGCGTCAGCATTTCACATGACGAATATGTTGAGATGCAAGATATAGGTGCTACTGCTGGCAGTATTTTATCCGGTGCTATAACAGTGGGATCTTTGGGTGCATTAGCATTAACTGGGGTGCCCACCGCTGTGACTGGAATAGTTTCCATGGTGGGAACCGCATCAACTGGAGTAGCCATCAGCTCTCTATCCGGGGCAGCAGCAACAAATGCAACGCTGGCATTTTTAGGGGGTGGTTCTTTGGCGGCTGGAGGTGGGGGAATGGCTGCTGGAGAAGCTCTCTTATCTTCGATAACTGCGGGGGTAACCGGTGGTGTAACGTTATTGGCAACTGGTTTGTTTGTCTCATATATTGGGAAAAAATCTTTAAGAAAAGCTGAAGAGTATGCTTATGATGTTACAGAAGCATGTATTACTATTCAGGCAAGCATTGATTTTCTAAGCCAGCTTATTGAATGTGTAAATGAGCAAGTTAACGTTTTAGCCGGATTACACAAAAGAGTTAAAGAACGTTTCCTTTACCTTCGCCCCTTGTTATCTGACTTCGACAGCGATGATATGTACCAGGCAGAGGTTTTTCAGACCTGTGGCCTGTTATGTAAAGCGATTGGTGAGATTGTCAGAGTACCGATTCTTGAAGAAAATGGGCAGATCTCGGAGGATGCAAAACTAATCGTTAATAAAGCTAAGCAGCTAATCGATATTAAACGAGTAAACAGGTGAAGAGGGAACCCATGCAAAAAGAAATGACTGAAAAAAATGAAACACTATCCATTACTGAGAAAGCAGGGGCAGTTGGCAATGTTCTGGAATCTGCGAGAATCATTGTTTCTGATATCACAAACATGGTCAATATGATTCAACAAGAAACTACCAAACGGGAAGCTATTCGTGCAAATCGTGATGTGATAATAGAAAAAACCAGAGCTTTTAGAGAAGTGATGCTTGAGGTAATGGACAGGACATTTGACGAAAGGAAGGACCTGTTTGATGGTTACTTCGCTCGTCTTGACAAAGCCATGGATAAGAATGACACCCAAATGGTAGCCGGGATTCTATCAAACATGGTAGACCTTGCCAAGAATGGGCCCCTAAAAAATCTGGTTGATATAGCAGCCACACAAAAAGCACTCAAAGACCCTGATACGGTTTGGGAGTTTTGAGTTACGAATTGGATGGCGATGCCCCTTTTGTTCGTGAATAAGCGACTGCATCGTTGTATTAGGCCTCGTTGCTTCGGTCTGGCACGTAAGCGAGTACACAAGGTGAAGAGTTTTTTTTGTTTAGATAATTCAAACATGGATGTGATTTCTGACCCAAGCTTGGTGGAAGCCACCAAGAGATCTAGTGCCATTACAGAAGGCACAAATCAAATGGTGCCATTTTATCCCAAAAGCATCGTGGAATACACCATGAGAACACTGAGCAGTGACGTCAAGCAAGTCTCTATCCCCAAGTATTGGGATGGAGAGGCAGCGGAAAGAGTGGTGACATTGTTGTGAGCTGGATGTGCCTGCCTCAATGCCACACTAAACGCTGACAACGAACTTTACATTGTACATTGCCCCTTGAGTCTTTACTGCCAATTATTTCATGAATAATCGTAGTAAAATGACATTTATCTAAGGAGACGATATGGATTCAGTTACAGGGAAAGGATACAAACCCTGCAAGCAGCTTGTTCTTGTTATTGTGATAATGGTTTTGCCGGCATTCTTGAATTGGTTTTGTGATAACGTGTTGTTTAAGAATGGGTATCCATGGTTTTTGTCTGTATCCGAAGTTATCAACACTTCCGATCTTCTGATAGGGGTATTTACTGCACAAGTAGCTATGGTGTCAATAGCTATAGCCTTTTCTGGTTTGTTGATGCAACTGTTTAGCTCAAACGATAAATACCTTGGAATGAGTATGAGGGAAGTCATACTATCCCGTCCGATTTATGGTTTTTCAATACTCTTTTATATGGGAGCCTCATTGTTTTCGTCTCTTTGGTCATATTACTTGGTATCACAAGGGCTGGTTGGTGCAGTGTTGTCAATATTCGCTTTAAACATATTCATAGTATATACATTGTTTCGATGTTATATTAGAAGTGCTATAGTTGCTGATGAAACCAAGCAAGATATCAGAGACCAAATAACACGTGATCTTATTGATGTAATTGACCTTGAGAATGCTCAATGCCCTTCTCTTTTGATGCAAGATCACTTATCCAAGGTTAATGAGCCCATTAAAGCACTCAGATCTTCAATACCGCATGCTGTTGATAATAACGACTGGATCGACTTTTCTGAGTACTCCCTTTTTTTAATGGATGTGACTGGTAGGGTATTGGACAGGTCAATCTCACCTAATAGGTCTGGTATTCTACGGAGTTTGTTTGATATAGTGATTCGTGTTTCTGTTTTGCTTCTCAGAAAAGGCGAGTGTAAACAGTTTTCGGATTTTTCCGCAAAAATGATAAATCAGTATTATGGAAGAGAGAAGGAGAACGAAAGAGATGATAATTCATTATTCCTTATGGAAGACATTCTCATTTATCGTTATTCTATAGCGATTTATGATGAAATCAGTCAACTGACACTAGAAGGCCATGATATTTATCAGCACGTGCAACGACTTGATTGTCTGAAGAAGCTACATTTTTTGTTTACCAAGAATGGTAATCCTGCGGCCTTACGTTCTATTGTCACGGCCATATTTGATGCTATTAAAGATAATATGTTGATTACCGACGCTCAAAGGCAGCAGATTGTTAGAGACAGCGTAAAGGAATTGTTTAGAATTTCAGAAAGGGATCTAAATGAACTCTTGAAACCACCATACGATCTAGATAGGGGGCAAGTTTTTGATTCATATGTATACGACTGGACATCGATTTTAAGGGAGTTTTACATTAACAAAGACAAGAACATGATAGAGTTGGTGTTTAGCTTTATCTCCTCTACAACAATCGGCAATGACATTATAGAAAATTGTTTCTACCCATGCTTGGCCATCAATCTGGCTATGATAGATGTTACATCTCCTCAGTTAGGTGATAACGCCAACGGAAGTCTACTAAGTTTCATTATTAGTGGCAAATATACTAAATACAATGGGATATATCATTACATGTCCTCGCAGCAGCTCTTAAAGAAAAGGAAATTGCTTAGAATATCTTATCTTTCAATGATAGAAGTAGTGGAGGTGTGGAATCAGAAGTTTAGTCGTTTAAGAACGTTTGATTATTCCCCTGAAATATTCCTAATATTAGTATGTGCCTTTAGGTATGAGCCAGCTCATTATCCACAAATTCTTGAGTGGACGAAAGAATACGGACCGACAAGGTGTGACAGATTTCCCGAGATTATTGATGAGATAGAAGAAAGTATATCGAAATATCCTAATAATGAATCTGACACCCAGATTGAAAGAATATTCTTATCGTTTATTAGTGTATTTGAGTTTGCCAAGCCCCTACTTGAGAATGAAACTGCGAGAATAACCACCAACCTTGATGAACTAAAAAAGGAAGCCATTTCACTTTTGAAAAAAACTACTTAGTCTCGTCAACATTTTAAGAGACATAGGGCTTATTGTCTGAATAACACAGAGATATCACTATTCATACTTGCAGTTCCCATATTATGACGTGGGATCATCTCGGGTCTGCCTTGAAGAAAGTCAGGCATAAACCATGAAAGGTACTCTTGCTGATGGTGATGCCGGCATGTTTCACGATATAATTAACAGCTATCGTTGTTGCTCTGCAGTAACGTTTTCTCCATAGAGTTAACGATATGGGAAGAAAGCTTGGAATAAGAAAGTGCTTGACATATGTTCCCAAGATAAAAACATGGCGAAAGTCGGTTGGCTATGCATGAACTACGAATCAATAGGACGTTTTAATGCTCTTAACTAACAATAATGAAAATGAGTTGGAACTCACACCTGTGCCTGAGATCCAAAGGTTGGTTAGCACAGAGTGGACTAAGGGAAAGTATACAGTGTATACCTATAAAATCATAGAACAAAGGAGAACATCATGAAATCTAAGGTTTATTTACTGTTTGGCATTATTATGCTGTCTATGCTGATGGGTTGTGTTTCAATCCCCTATGCGCAGTATGATTTTGAACTACAAGAGGTAGAAAGACCTGCACAGGCAAGAGAGCGGTATGGGGAGCAAAAGATTGTGACTACGGAAGAAGCAGGGGTGAATGAATATGTATTTGAAGATGAAATGATTAAAATTCTGTGGCTGCCCACAACGGACGCTATCCACTTTAGCTTAACAAATAAGACAAGTCACTCCATAAAGATTATCTGGGACGAGGCAGCTTATGTTGATGTTAACGGTAGCAGTCACAGAGTAATGCATTCGGGAGTTAAATATATTGACAGAACAAGTTCGCAACCGCCAACTGTCGTTGTTAGAAACGGATCTATAGAAGATCTTGTTTTCCCTACCGACAATGTATACTATTCAAGCGGCAAGTATGGTGGATGGAGAACAACTCCTTTATTCCCACGTTCAGGAAGGTCTTTACAAAGTTTGAGCACAACAGTCGAATCCTACAAGAATAAGACTTTTCAAGTCTTATTGCCTTTGCAGATTGAAGATGTTGTAAACGAGTATATCTTTATATTTAACATTAAGGACATCCAAGTCAAATAGCTCTAACTTAGCATGGCTAGCAGTTGGTGACCCAAACAAATATCAGGTTGTTTTTTATTTTTGGGTTGGTATACTGATTAAAGCAATAGGTACACTATAACTGTTTGAGATTGGCTATTCAGTGGGATGGCAGGTAGGGGATAGCCATATCCACCGAATCAACCTCTGATCGGAATTGATCTGAGATCATCTTTGACTTGATTCAACAGCTTTGTGGCCGCAACATAGCTGCCTGAAATGGCATATCCCATATGTTATCCCTGCTTGCCTCCTTAATTCCACCTTAATCAAATTAAGGAGGATGTAAGGTGGCTCACGGGAAAGAGCAGTCTGGGAAAGTAGAAATCCACATCGCTCGCCGGTCTCTTCCTTACTAACCCGCCCGGTGATATGCCGGAGCCTCCCGGGAAAAACCCGAGTATCTCCACGGTATCTCCCTGCGGGTCAGCAAGCAACAAGTGAGTGATGAATCTATTTAGACGGGGTTGCTATGGCAAGCGACCGTACAGGGCGGGTAAGTAAGCAACAAGTACGAATCTACACAAGGACGGATTAGGGATAAAACCTACCACACTGTTTGGGACTAAAGCCCAGATACCAAAAAGGGATGCCTTTGAACTCATTTCAAAGGTATCCCTTTTTCTATTCTCAGCAAAAAGCTAAGGTTTCGCCAAGCACCTACTTCTGCAGCACCAGCTTCTTGACCGCGTTATAGTCACCGCTGCGCATCCTGTAGAGATACACACCCGAGGGCAGCGGATTGCCGGAGTTGTCACAGCCATTCCAGAGGATGCTATATCTTCCGGCAGCATCATGATAGCGGCTAAAGCTGCGCACGATCTGCCCTCTGACATTGTAGATATCTATCTCCACCTTGCCGGGATCTTTGAGTTGGTAGTGGAGCGTGGTATGGGGATTAAAGGGGTTGGGATAGGCGTTACCAAGTTTGGTGATGGTGGGTATACCGGGGCTGCCTCCCTCGCCAACAATGCTGTAGACCACACTCACAGGGCCATGGAAGCCTGAACAGCCGTCCATATCAACGTGCTGCAGCCAATAGTAGTAAGTTCCTTCGTCCGGTAATTCCTTATCATAATAGGCATAAATCTGTGTTTGAGAGGTGTTTGTCCCCTCTATCAGGTCAGAAATCCTCGCTGCGGAGCCCAGGTCGTGACTATTGCCACGAAACACATTGTAGCCCAAGAGGTTGCTCTCGCTCTGTGAAGTCCAGGAGAGTTGCACATAGTTTTGAGCGGTGAGAGTGGCAGAAAAGTGCGAGAGCGTCACGGGGAGGGTTTGATCGGAGACTGTGCCCGAAAGGGCGACGAATCTCTTTACATTGGGAGAAACGAGATAATAGCCTGCTTCGACATTCCCGTTGTAGTCACCTACGGGCAAACCTGCATCCAGGCGCACATAAACGGTGGTGGAAGCCACATTGCCACTACCGTCAGAAAGCACATTTGAGGCGGCATAATAGGGACCTGCTTCTGTCAAAGACAATCCATAGCCATCAGGCGCAGAAAGAAGAATCGATTCATTTGCTCCCAGACCTGCTCCACTCACGGTAAAACTCTGGATTGCTGAAGGCCCGTTGCCTTGCTCGTAGTTAAAACCGGTGAGAGAGGTGGGCGAGACCTCGATCGCAGGATGTGTACCCGAGAATGTATAAGTGCCGGTGATGGTGATGGGGCCTTGCAAACCGGCAGCTCCTGCGCTACTTTTGGCACCGTATAAATACAATCTGAAGTTGCAGTTTGTGGTGATATCCTGATAGCCACTCACACCGACAAGCGAGAGAACATTGCCCGTCCAACCGCCTTCCCGATCAGGGTTTGTGAGTATACCGTTGGAGTTGCTGATGCTATCATGCAGCGCAGAATAGTTTTTGAGGTTAAGCGTATAGTTGCCACTGCCTCTCCACAGGGCATTTGTCGTCCCGGAGCCATCTCTGCCTAAGCCAAAGGTAATGGAATTGACGGTGAATTTGTATCCCTGGACAGCATAGATGGTGAAACCTATGTGGGGTGAGCTCATATTGGTGCCCCATCCGGAGGCTCTGAAGTTATCGTCGCTGCTTACGGAGGTTACCCACTTTTTCTCGATATTTCCCATGCTTATGCCGGAATATTGGGTGCCATTATAAGCTAATGAAGATGTGTGACCGGTTGAGCCGGAAAAACTATAGGTGGCAGTAAATGGTATCGGTGTCTGCGCAAAACTGGCTGCCAAAGCAAGAACCAGAGCGAAGAGTAAACACAGCTTTTTCAAAATGACTTCTCCTTAATGATCACGTAATTGGAAAGAGACAGTAGGAAACCGCTCACGGATGCAGTTTGTGGAATCAGCGTGTTTTGTCAAGCTCGGAATTGGTTTCCGGTCTTAGCAGCAAGGAGGGGAGATTGCCACGCACCGACCAAGTGCTGGCGATCGCTGAACCGCCCGAAAGAAAGTACCTGTGCTGGTCTGGGTGATGAAACATCAAGCTGCGCTCAATTGCGGCGGTATGGCAACCGCCGGCTACGGGTGGTCGGTTCGGCGACCGACCCTACACAAGCGACCCTACAATTGCAAAGAAAAACCCGACCTTCAGAGCCGGGTTTATTCGTTACAGGTTAAAAATTCCAATTATAGGAATGGTTGAAGCTTTTCCATGATCTTGTCAGGTCTGACCAGACCGACAATCTGGGCACTCACTTCGCCTTTATTAAAGACCAAGAGAGTGGGGATGGACATGATAGAGTAGCGTCCGGCGATGTCTTGGCATTCGTCAACGTTGCATTTCATGACCTTGACTTTGCCTTCGGTTTGGGCTGCAACTTTCTCAACTGCGGGGGTGAGGGCTTTGCAGGGTCCGCACCAAGGAGCCCAGAAATCTACCAGGACGGGGAGTTCGGACTTGAGAACCTCAAGTTCAAAATCTGCGCTTGTGACTTCTTTCATTTCTATATCCTTTTATTCCACAATCGCCAAGATGTCACTCATGGAGAGGATGAGCAGCTTTTTGCCATCGAGTTCCACTTCGGTGCCGGAGTATTTGCCATAGAGAACCTTGTCTCCCACCTTGATGCACTTGACTAGGTCTTCATCTGTGCCAACGGCAATCACTTCAGCGATTTGCGGCTTTTCTTTAGCGGTATCCGGGATGATGATACCTCCGATGGTTTTTTCGGTTGCAGCAGTCTCGATTTGGACTACTACTCTGTCTTCGATAGGTCTCAGTTTCATGTATGAACCTCCATAGTTCGATTAATAATTTGTTACATTTATAGTATAAGCCAAAGGGGCTTCTTAGCAACCACCTTTTTAGAGTGCTAAGATTTTGTCAATGGAAAAGAGGAGCGAGGTCCTGCGGCTGGCACCATGACCATCCGAATCTAGTGTGTTATTGATCATATAACTCATAGGATTTGTAGAAGATGGCTGGACACTTTGTCCATGGCTATGCTCTGCTGTTCGCCCGATTCCATGTCTTTGAGGATGACGCTCTTGGAGCTCAGTTCATCCTCACCGATGATGAGGCAAAAGCGGGCTTGAGAGTTGTTTGCCGCCTTCATTTGAGCTTTGAAAGAGCTTTTCTCGGGATCGCAGTCCACTTTCTTGCCTTGGTTTCTGAGGACAAAGATCAAGGGCATCAGTGCTTTCTGAGCTTCTTCACCCATGGCGATGGCGTAGACATCCGGGATGGGGTCGACGTCCAGAGACACGCCCTCTTCTTCCAAAGCCAGCAGCAGACGCTCAAATCCTCCAGCGAAGCCGATGGCGGGCGTGGGTTTGCCGCCCATTTGCTCCACCAGATAGTTGTATCTGCCGCCACCTGCGAGGGTGTTTTGTGCTCCCAAGCCATCAAAGATGACCTCAAAGGCGGTGTGGGAATAGTAGTCCAAGCCCCTCACAATGCGAGGGTTAACCATAAATTCTATATTCGCCAGCTGGAGGTAGTGTTGCACCTGCTCAAAGTGGGTGCGGCATTCCTCATCCAGATAATCCAGTTGGGATGGGGCTTGCTTGGCGATCTCTCCGCAGGAAGGTACCTTACAATCCAGGAGCCGTTTGGGATTGACCTCAAAGCGGTTTTGGCAATCGCCGCAGAGCTCCGATAGATGCGGCTGATAAAAGGCTTTCAGGGCAACCTCATACTCGTGCAGGCAGTTGGGACAGCCAACGCTGTTGATCTCCAGATGGATCTTTTTCAAGCCCAGCGAAGTGAGGTAATTCCATAAGAAGGCAATCACTTCCGCATCGTAGAAGGGGTGATGAGAGCCAAAGAACTCCAAGCCATACTGCCAAAACTGACGATAACGTCCGGCCTGCGGGCGGTCATAGCGAAACATGGGGCCGGTATAGAAGAGCTTTGTTCGGCTTTGCGTCTTATCCCATGAGTTTTCGATGAAGCTGCGCACCACGGGTGCCGTTCCTTCCGGACGCAGGGCAAATTCACGTCCTTTTCGATCCAAAAAGCGATACATCTCCTTCTGCACCACGTCTGAAGAGCTGCCGGAACTGCGCTCAAAGAGGGCACTTTGTTCAAAGATGGGGGTGGAGATTTCCTGATAACCATAGGCAGCGGCGAGGTCTTGAAACCTGCGGATAAGGTATTGCCATTTATGGCTTTGGTTAGGTAAGATGTCGTATGTTCCACGCGGGATGTTATATTTCATTGCTGTCCTCAAAACTTAGTTTTTCTTCAGGGTAGTTTACTTGGGTGAGATACAGGCCATTTGCAGGAGCGGTTTCCACTAAGGTTTGCCGGGGATCCTGCATGGCGATAATGTCCTCAAGTTCCTGTATTGATATATCTTTAGCGGCAAGGTTGATCATGGTTCCCACGATGCGGCGCACCATGTTGTGCAAAAACCTGTCGGCGGTAAATTCAAACACCAGATGATCGCCCTGATCCTGCAGCTTCAGCTCTTGCAGATCACAGATTCTGTTTGGAATATTGGGGTTCAGCTGCGCCATGCTGGAAAAGTCCTTTTTACCCAACAGGGCGGGAATGTAGCTTTGCATCTGTTTGAAACGTATTGGCTTATGCGGGATGAAACCCCGGTAAAGGCGTGAAAAAGGGTGGCTTTCTTTGGCCAAAAGATAGCGGTATGACCTCTGACAGGCATCAAAGCGGGCGTGGAAAGCGTCCGGCACGGGCGTGATGTCCATCACCTTGATATCATAGGGGAGCAGGCTGTTGAAGGCCTTGATCATGGAGGGGAGAGGCATGCGCTCAGGGTAGTCAAAATGAGCCTTTTGTGCGATTGCATGCACACCGGCATCCGTCCTGCCTGCGGCAGTTACGCTGGGGTTGGGAGCCTTCATCAGGGACAGCGCTTTTTCTACAACCTGCTGTATTCCCAAACCGTTATGCTGCTTTTGCCAGCCCACGTAGGAGCTGCCATCGTAGCACAGGGTCATCAAAAAGCGAGGCATTACACTGCACCCAAAAGGATCAAAAGGCACAAAAAGGTGAGCCCCAGCAGGCTGGAAGCTGGCTTGGCTTCAGCGTAGCTCTGCTCGTCCCGGATGGATGCTTCCACCTTCTGACTGATGCTGGCGGTGTCTCGGTTGCAGGTCTTGAGGCTGTGCCAGAAGCGGGCGGAAAGGTCGTGCTTAAACTCCGTCTGCGAGGCTGTCCAGTGCTGCTGGAAGCTTTGAATAAACAGGATGGTAGCCAGAAGATACTGAATGAGGGCATTACCCCAGCGATACTTGAGCAGAAAAGATGTGTCGTGCAAGACTCGTGGTAAAGTGAGGTGGGAAAAGGTGTAAACGCTTACGATAATGAAGAATAGCAGCCTCAAACTAAAGAGCAGCATGGTGGGGAAGGGTGTGCCCAGGAGGGTGGCGATCAGCCAATAGGCGGTCAAAAAGCTGAGAATAAACCGCAGCGCGTGCAGCAACCTCAGGTAGGATGCAGGCTCCAAGAGGAAGAACAGCAAAAAGAGAGCGCTTTGGATGAGCAATTGCTTGAAAGACGAACCCAAGTTGCCGGTGAAAGCGACAAGCATGATGGTCAGGCGTAGGAGCAGGTGTTGATCTGTGAGCATGTTAGACACAAAATGCTATCAGGGTTGTGTGGAGGGGCTTTTGGGAGCCTCTTCCTCGTCGTCTGTATCCTCAGTAGGCTTTGGCGTTTCAGGCTCTTCGGTGGCTTGGGTTTTGTCCTCAGGAAGATCGGTGCTCTCAGCCTCATCCTCAACTTCATCAGCTGGCTCCTCTACCTCTTCAGGTTCAGGCTCGGGTTCTACTTCTTCTTCAGCAGGATTTTCTATTTCTTCTGGCTCAGCGTCCTCAGTTTCTTCTTCCTCGACAGGGCTCTCTGCTTCTGTGGGTTCAGCTTCTGACTCTTCATCAACCTCTTCTGACTCAGGCTCTTCTTCATCGACAACAGGCTGTTCTGCCTCAGTGCTAACTTCCCCAGTCGTCTGCGGCGGTTCATCGACCGCCGGCACCTTTGGACTTTCTACCCCCTCAACTCCCTCGGTATCGGGCTCTTCTACCTCGCCTTCGCCCGTAGTATCCTCAGCCTCAGGACTTTCATCAGCTCGGATCTCGCCAGCTTCAGGAAGCTCTTCACTCTCCTCAGTTTCCTCTTTGGGCTCTTCGGGGAAGAAGTAGTTTGTGCCATTGTAAAACCTCTGCACCCAGGCGGCATACTCTCCACCCTGTGGATGCTCCAAAACGGCATCCAGATAGGGTTTTGCCAGCGTGGTATCCACCACCTCAAAGCTATACATCCAGCCCAGCCTGAAATTGGCTCTGAGGGCTAAATGGGGATAGCTGGAATCAACCAGTTGTTCCAAGAGCACCCTCATGGAATCCGGCTCTGCTGCGCCAAAGCCCAGGGCTCTGTCCAAAAGTTCAGTTTGCCTGTCTTCTTCAGGGTCGATCAAACGCACCGGCTCGTCGGCGATCAGCATCCCCAGGGCGTTGGTGTATTTGTTGTCCGGATAAGCTATCTGCATGGTGTCCTGAATCGCTTGCAAGGCGTCATCATTGTTGTCCAACTTCTTAAGCAGGTTGGCCTTAGTGAAATACACCTGAGGCAGAAACTCATTTTCCAGCCTCAACAAAATGCCCTCACACTCCTTGATTTTGGTGTCGAGTGATGCGATGGACGTCTGCGCCCGTTGCAGCTCGGATTGCAGGTTCCTGCGAGGGTCTTCCGGCTCTTTTGGTTCAGCTGGTTTATCTTCTTCTTTATCTTCTTTCCCCTCGTCGGGTTTGGGTTCTTCGCCTTCTTTAGGTTTTTCCTCTTTCCTTTCGTCGCCCTTGGGTTCTTCGACTTCTTTATCCTCTGTTACTATATCGTCCTTAGGCTCTTCTATTTCTTCAGTCGTCTGCGTCGGTTCAGCGCCTGCCGGTACCTCAGTCTCCTCAACTTCCACAATATCAGGATGTTCCACCTCTTCAGTTTCATCATCAGCGGGGCTGTCCTCAGCTTCCTCAGTTGTCTGCGTCGGTTCAGTAACCGCCGGTACCTGTGGCTCTTCGGGAGCCAGGGAGTTGATCGCCATCTGCAGGCTGTCCACTTTGGCTTCCAAGATGCCAATTTCCGCATTCAGGCTATCCATTTCTGCCATCATTTCTTGCGGAGCGTCCAGAATCCTGTCATACATGAGGAGTGCGGAATCCGGTAGGGCAAAGGTGTTGAGATAGTTCTCAGCAGCCAAGAGGTGGTAATCCACGTATTGTTGGAGGTTACCGGTCAGTGAGAGGTTTTGGTTTTCCTTGATTTGGTTCAAAGCTGCCACCTTTTCTTGCGAGATGGGCACCAAGGTGGATGCGGGGTAGTCTGCCCTCACTTTGTTGTAGTTAGTGATGGCTTCGGCGATGTTTTGATCCCTGTAAAAGTAGTAATCTCCCAGGTAGTAATAGGCGCTGGACGAGCTTTCGGTGCGGGGATATACTTTGTAGATTTCTCCCACTTCCTCCACACCCTGATCCGGGTTTTTGGAAGCAAGCAGGATTCTGGCTTTCAGCACCCTGATTTGTCCCACCTTTTCCGGACGGCTTTCATCCCTCAAAAGGCTGGTGACTTCCCTTGAGCTTTTCCCCAGCTCGCCAAGTTCAAAGTGATTGAGAGCGATGTAATAGCGTGCATCCATCTTCTGCTCTTTGGTGATGCCACGGGTTTTGATAAACTTCTCAAACTGTTTCAGCGAGCTGGCGTAATCCTTTTGCTCATAGAAGGTTTTGCCAAAGAGGAAGAAGGCTTCTTTAAACTCCGGAGTGTCGGAATAGTCATTGATAATCCTCTGCAACCAATACTGGGTGCGGATGTAGTCTTTGTCTTCGATCTCAAATTCCGCCAGCACCAGCAAGGCTCTGGGATGATGCTTCCGGTAGCGTCCATCGCGCACGAATCCTTCCAAAACTGCCTCTGATTCAGCAGGGCGGTTGATCTGCCTAAGTGTGCGTGCCAGATAGATATGCGCCTCTGGGTAGTGCTTGCTGTTGGGGAATCCTTTGATCAGAGCTTCAAATTGATCCTTAGCTTGGAAAGCGCTATTGGCCTTGTAATACAGGGCTCGTGCCAATAAAAACACCACATCGTCCAGGTTTCTGCTATTGGGTCTTTCAGTGATGATGATGCCGCACTTTTGGATGGTTTTGGTATATTCCTCCACCGCTTGGTTGCTGGGCCTGCCGTTGGCGGTTAATGGCCGCTCTTGTGCAGCCTTGAAATACTTGCGAGCATTGTACATAGTGTTGTTCACGCCGCAAGAAACCAGCAGCAGGCAAAGTGCCAAGATCAGCAGGGAATATCTGGTTTTCATGGATTTTTATACCAAGGTGAGTTCCAAAACTTTCAGGATGTCGGCATCTTTGATCATCCTCGAGGCTGCCTTGATGTCGTCTTGCATCACCCTATCAATATCCAGGACAGGAATGCTGCTGCGCACCAACCTCTTAACGTTCTCGATTGCCGGACTGCTCTTCTCTTTGCGCAGATCGAGAGCTGTCATATTAATGATCAATTCGATGGCCAGGACGTCGTTTACGTTTTGCAACACCTGCAATAGTTTGATGGCAGAAACTGAGCCCATGCTCACGTGGTCTTCCTGATTTGCCGAGGTGGGAATGGAATCCACGGATGCGGGATGTGCCAAAACCTTGTTTTCGCTTACCAAAGCAGCGGCGGTGAGCTGAATGATCATAAAGCCGGAATCCAAGCCCGGGCGTTTGGCCAAAAAGGCGTTCAATCCACGGTTTAGAGCCGGGTTGAGCATCTGCTCCATCCTGCGTTCCGAGATGGAAGCCAGCTCAGAGATGGCGATGGCAATGGTATCCAAAGCGATAGCCAAAGGTTCGCCATGGAAGTTGCCGCCGGAGATCACTCTGTCTTCATCGGGGAAGATGAGTGGGTTGTCGGTGGCGCTGTTGATCTCAATTTCCAGCACGCCTCTGGCATAGGCGAGCGCATCTCGCACCGCTCCATGCACTTGAGGTGTGCAGCGCAGGGAATAGGCGTCCTGCACGTTTTCACAATTGCGGTGAGATTCTCTCAAGGGGCTGTTTTGCAGCAGCTTAAACAGGTTTTGTGCGCTCTTGTTCTGTCCCGGATGCGCCCTAAGGATGTGAACCAAGGGATCAAATGCAGTAGGTGTTCCCAAAAGGGCATCCACACTGGCGGCAGCGACTACGTCTGCCTGCTGGCAAAGCCGTTCTGCCTGCAAAAGCCCTAAAGCTCCGATGGCGGCCATCACCTGCGTGCCGTTGTTGAGAGCCAAGCCCTCTTTGGCAGCGAGGTTAATGGGCTGGATGCCGGCCAGTTTCAGTGCCTGTGCGCCATCCATAACCTTGCCTTCATACATTGCAGAGCCTTCGCCCAAGAGCACCAAAGCCAGGTGTGACAGGGGAGAGAGGTCGCCGCTGGCACCCACAGAGCCGCGCATGGGGATGACGGGATGCACTTTCTTGTTGAGCATCTCCACCAAGGTGAGCAGGGTTTCTGTTCTGATGCCAGAATGTCCCTTGGCTAAAACGTTGATGCGCAGCAGCATGATGGCTCTTACCTGAGCCTCGCTGTAAGGTTCGCCCACGCTCACGGCATGGCTACGGATCAGGTTCAATTGCAGCTCAGCGATGTTTTCAGCTTCGATGGTGACGGTGCTGAATTTCCCAAAACCGGTGGTGAGCCCATAAACCACGCGCTTTTCGGCGATAACTTTATCCACATAGGCTCTACAGGCAGCCACTTTTTGCAGTGCCGCTTCGCTGATCTGGATCTCTGCGCCTTGCAGTGCTACCCTTTCCACATCCTCCAAAGTGAGGCTATTTCCGTCTATGATAATGCGTTGCATGTTTCTCCTTTGTCGAATCCGCTCACACGAATCCAAAGATAACTTATTTACGCCATTTTGTGGAAGGGCGAATTTTGTCAACTGCTTAGTAGCGCAGGCTTGGCTGAGCTTCCCTATCTTCAGATGATTACTTGATCAACATCGCTTTTTTCACATAGCTCTTTCCAGCCGCTTTGAGCTTGATGAAATAGACGCCGGAGGGCAGAGCTTTTCCTCCTGAGTTTTCAGCTTTCCAGGTAGCGCAGTGTGTTCCGCTGGCTTTCTTCCCCAGTTCCAAGCTGCTAACTTTCTGACCACGCAAGTTATAGACCTCAATCTTCACTAAGCCGTCTTTGGCCAGAGTATAGGGGATGTAGAGCAGGTTTTTGAAGGGATTGGGGTAGACATCGCCCAAACGGGTAGAAGTGGGCGCAGGAACAGTGGTTCCCAGGGAAGAATCCCAAGCGTAGCTCCAAGGGCCAAAGACCTTGCTTTCACCATCGTTGAGGATGGCTTGCACCCAATAGTAATAGTGGCCATCGTGCAACAGTTGATCATCGACAAACTGATAGCTTGAGCCTTTTTCTGCTTCCACAGCAGCGAGATGAGGGCTGATCCGATCCGCTGTGTCAAAGTCCTCACTGTCGTTTCTATACACCAAAAAGCTCTTTAAACCGTCCTCTTTCCAGCTTTCCCACTCTATAATGATCTGGTTATCCTCGTTATTCTTCAGCGAGATATACGCCAGTTTTACCGGGAAATCATCCACGGGGGCTGTGCTGATCAGGATATCGTCCAAGCGCAACATAGCTCGCTTACCGCTGGAGCCATTGATGTGATGGTATCTAAAGAGCAGCTGCACATACTCTTGGTTCAATAGCTCATCCGGCAGGATAAAGGGCAGGAAGTGCTGCACTTCGCCGTCTACGCCCACCTGATACACTTGCGGGGAGTTGAGGAGCTGAAATTCACCCTCAATACCCACGCGATACTGCACCTGCAAGCCGTATTCACGCTTGTTTTGCAGCAAAGTGCCAGCCAGCCAGCTCAGTGTGGCATTATCCACTCCAACGGTATTCAGTGCGACCAAAGCAGCACCCAGATCACGGCCTCTGCCTGTATTGATGAAGGAAATCCCATCTGGACCTAAGCCATTCAGCCTTGTGCGTCCGGTGAGCTGATAGGGGAAGCCGATGCTTTCTGCATCGTCTGCATGGTAGTCGTCCGGAGCGATGTAGTAGGCATAGTTGAGCGGGTAATTCATCCCGGGATCGTCGGTATCCGATTGCAGGAAAAGCATATGCTCGGGGTACTGAAGTTCAGGTGTGGTGGCATCCCATGCGTTGAAGCTGAAATCGCCTTGGGCGAGCTCGTAAGCTTCCGGATAGATCAGGCATTGGAAGCTCAAGCTTGCTGGCAGATTCTGGCCGTCAGCCGCATAGATGGTGATGCAGGTGTCGCCTCTTCTTAATCCGGTGATTTCCAAGATGTTATCTTCAAGCGAGAGCTGGACAAAATCTTCTCTGGAGCTCTCTACTGTAAATGTCAATTCATCCTGATCCGGATCGCTGAAAAATTCTGAGCAGTCCAAAGTCAGCGACTCCCCATTCTCAACCAGATAAACGTATTCAGGATTGTAGACCACCTCCGGGCCCTCATTGCGGATGAGCGTGCCGTGGATGCTGAAGTTGTCAAAGCGGTCGTTTCCGGATTCATTGGCTGCCTGCTCGCCCAAAAACAGGATTTTAAACATCAGATCGGGGTTGTCGTCCGCTTCAGTAATACCCTGAAGGTCAAAGGTTTCCAGTCTCCAATCC
The DNA here is from genome assembly GCA_029781115.1 of Candidatus Cloacimonadota bacterium. GTDB lineage: Bacteria > Cloacimonadota > Cloacimonadia > Cloacimonadales > Cloacimonadaceae > UBA3900. Next base: position 6,792 of record JAKOXG010000022.1, on the reverse strand, counting down.
GGCAGCTCAAAGATCTCATATTCTTCCTTGAGCAGCGTCCAGTTTTCTCCTCCATCGGTGGAGTAGTAGAGCTCCTGCAGTGCGGCTCCGTTGGAGGTGCGGCAGGTGGCATAAGCGCCAAAGATATCCGTGAAGCCGGTGCTGGGAGCTGTGACGATCAATTCCCTGGTATTTGATGGGTTTCTAACCCTCAAGACTGCGCCCTGATCCGGCTCCTGACCCATCTGCAGGTTCAGGTTTGAGACGGGGTCATCAGCTCTGTGAGTGCGTCTGTCCATATATCCGGCGCCGGTGCCCGGATAGGTGATCACTCCGGCAACATCAGCCGAATAATCCGCTTCCACGCTCTCCAATTCATCGCCAGGCAGATCGTTAAAGTGCCAATAGTGAATGATGCGCACCCACGCTTCGGGATCGTTCTCAAAGCAGGGTTTGAGGTTCAAATCGGCAGTGGGAGTGAGGGAGAGGACAGCTTCGTTGCTCTCGATATCACCTTCCCAATGGCTGAACTTATATCCCATTTTGGGCTTGGCTTCGATGCGCAGCGGCATATCGCTGAAATAAGTGCCAGTCCAGATGTGCGAGAAGACACCTGCCTGCATTTCCGGATCAATATCGATGGTATTGATCTTGAAGGAGCCCTGAAGCATATTTTCCACTTCCACAGTTACTTGCACCGCATCGCCCAGGGAAAAGAAGGACTGAATCTGTTCTTTTTGCCTGGAGGGATTTTGGTTGGCAAAGGCGACACGCTTCACTACTTCTTCTTGCCAATAATCGTAACTAAGTGGTATCTGCCAGCGTGAGATATGCTCTGGGATTTCAGGTGCAATCCACTGGGCGTTTTTGTTAAAGATTTCAGCCATTCTATCCGCCAAAAACTCACTATTGAGCAAGTCACAGAATCTGGTGATAAATTGCGTCTTAAAACCTTCATTTTTTAAAAGAGCTCTGAACATGATGGATACATCACTTACGGCGGAGTATGTTCGATCAAAGAAGTTAAGCCCCAATTGTGGCAGCGAAAAGCCCAAGTCTGCATCATAAAACAACCATCTGAATCTGCCATCCTGTCCCACGGGAGCGTCCGCTTGATAGCCGTTCGTCCTCGCTCTCCAGCATTTCACGTTGTTGTGAGGCCAATCGGTATTTCTGATGAATATCTCGGCGATCATGAAGTCGATATAGCTTTGCATGTCCAAAAAAGTATTTGCTTGATTATAGTTGGTTTCAATTGACAGGTCGTTGTTTGCAAAAAACTCCATCATTGCGTTATATTGGACAAGATCGCCTTCTTGGGCTTCGACACCATTTTTGATGAGGTCGACGTTGTCTCCATCCACTTTGTAAACTCTTCCCAAGAAGTGTTTATCGTGTCTTTCCCGGATGTTCAAGAGGCCCCAATACTCACCATTGATGAAGGTGATGGCGGGCTGATAGTCCTGATTATCAAAATTCAGGTGCTCCATTATCTCATGGATGCTGGCATCATGGATCAAAGACATGTTGTAATCCTGACCGGAATTGCGCAGAATCAGTCTCTTGTAGCTGGAATAGTCTTCATTTTCAAAGAAGGGAAAGGCAAAATCGCTCTTCCCATACATATCTCTTGCATACAGGCGTAGGGATTTGGTGCGATAGGAAGCAGAATATGTGCCATGGATCTTGAAGCCTATCCTTTGGTTGATCACGGCATCGTTGCCTGATGGCCAGAAAAACTCCACATTGGCCGGATATTCGACGTCACGAGCCCAATTTGCAGGGCTGTTTCCATGCACTGGTTTGTCGGGGTATTGGGCGCGCCAGGTCTCAAAATCCACGCCGGCAGTGTAAATCCCATCATCAAAATCAAAGAGCAAATCTTCTGAGGTGCTCAGCGAAACCACGGGAAGCGCATATCTTTCTCTGCCTGAGCTATAGACGAAGTAGCTATGGGTGACGGTATCCGCAGCCAAAGCCCCGGGTTTTACTGCTTTAGCCTTCACCACCGTGGCCTTGGAAATGGGTGAGGTTGGGAAATAGCTGGGTTCAAAATGAAAGGTTGATGAGATATTCGCCAGCTGGTTTGGATCGTTGCTCCGATCCGCAATATGCAGCGGTTGCTCGTAAACGTTCGTTTGAAAGCTGCGTTGTAAAAATTCCCCAACTGGATCGCCCGGGTTTTCCGGGAAACTGTTTTTATACTGGTAAGTTACGCCATCCAGATTGTTGAGATCCGGCTCCGAACCATCCAGCGTGTAGAGGATGGTCACATCCGGATCGGAGTGCGAAAGGCTGAGATCAAAAGCAGCGGTATAGAATCCGCCCGGTGCAGAAAAGGTAGGCGCTGACAGGATTTCATCGTAATGCACCGAGGCGTTGGGCGCCAGCGGTGTGGGCTGATCAAAGAAAAACCAAGGCCCTGTAGCATCCGGGTACCTGCCCCAGGATATATCTGCGGTCAGAGGCGTGGCGGGAACCAAATCCACCAATTCCCCATCGGGATGAGTGAGCATCACCTCCTCGCCGCCGGCACTGATGCCAAACGAGGTATGCAAAGGCTGACCGGAGACGGCTCTATCCTTGCCGGAGCACCAAACCAGGAGAAATCCTCCCGGCTCAAGCACGGTGGAGGGGAAAACAAAGCGGAAGAGATTGCTGTCATCATCGCTGAGGCCCCAACCCTCAAGGTCTATAGACTCACTACCGTGATTGAGGATTTCCACCCAATCTTCAAAATCTCCATCTTCATCAGCAATGGTGCTGGAATTGGAGGCCATAATCTCGTTTATACAGATTCCATAATCTGACCTGAAGGCTTTGCCGGGTACCACATGGCCAAATAGCATGCCACAAGATAATACCAGCAGCAGCCCAAGAACTTCTCTCACAGAAAGGTGTTTCATTTGTCTCTCCCATTTGGATATTTTAACACTCAGGCCACAGTAATAGATGAGACTTTTTTGTCAATGCCAATGTCGATGATAAGGCCTTGTGGGACGCTGTTTTTACTACTAATTGGTGATTGTTTGGAATTATTGATAGTTCTTGTGAGCGAAATTCTTCCTTAGAGCGCCAATAACCCACCATTTTAGTAGGCGTTTATTCCTTGCTGAAAACGGGGGAAAATGCAAATATTGACTTTTGACCCCTGCTGACCACCTGCCAAAAGATCATTTGAGTTCCCCTTGGCTCTTCCTCCTAACTGCCTGCTTTCCTACTCGTTACTTGCTTGAGGAGCAGGAGAGTAGCAGGGGAGGGGTTGGCAAGCCGCATGGAATCGGCATTTGAGGAGGGTCGAAAAGGGCTGTTTTGCTTTTCTTATTATTATGCTAAAGTCAAATATTGCAAAAACACCTGTTTTTTCAGGGTGGTGGGAAAGTGGGAAGCCGTGTTTTCGCTTGGGATTAAAATGGCCATAAAGTGGGTGGTGCTTGATGGGGGAAACGGGGGCATAGGAATCCGATAATAAGGCAGGGGGAAATAGAAAGAGTGCCGGAGGGGTCCCGGCACTCTTTTTGTATTTGTGTTGAGATGAGAGTTTATTCTCTGACTGCTGCCATAGCTGCTGCCAATCTGGCGATCGGCACTCTGTAGGGTGAGCAGCTCACATAGTCCATTCCCGCTCTGTGGCAAAATTCCACACTGGAGGGTTCGCCGCCGTGTTCGCCGCAGATTCCCACTTTGAGGTTGGGTCTGCCTTTACGGCCGCGTTCGATTCCGAGCTTCACGAGCTGGCCTACGCCTTCTTGGTCTAAGACTTGGAAAGGATCGTGTTTGAGGATGTTTTTGCCAATGTAGATGGGCAGGAACACACCGGCGTCGTCTCTGGAATATCCAAAGGTCATCTGGGTGAGGTCGTTTGTGCCAAAGCTGAAGAATTCGGCTCTTGCGGCGATTCTATCGGCCATGAGGGTGGCGCGGGGGATCTCGATCATGGTTCCCACCAGGTAGTCCACTTTTTGGCCTTTTTCGCTAAAGACCTTCTCAGCGGTGGCGCGGATGACTTCTTCCTGCATGATGAATTCTTGTTCAGTACCGATCAGCGGCACCATGATTTCGGGAAGCACGGTGATGCCACGTTTGGCCATATTCACTGCTGCTTCGAGGATAGCACGGGCTTGCATTTCGGTAATTTCGGGGTAGGTGTTGCCCAAGCGGCAGCCACGGTGACCCAGCATGGGGTTGATCTCATGCAGAGCACTCACGCGGGTTTTCACTTGTTCCAAGGTAATCCCCAAGTCTTTGGCCAGTTCTGCCTGTTGCGCCTCTTCGGTGGGCACAAACTCGTGCAGGGGTGGATCCAGCAATCTGATGGTGACGGGCAGTCCGTCCATGGCTTCAAAGATGCCTTCAAAGTCGGAGCGTTGGATGGGTAGCAGTTTATCCAGAGCTTTGCGGCGTCCGGCTTCATCTTCTGCGAGGATCATTTCGCGCATTGCTTTGATGCGGTCGCCTTCAAAGAACATGTGTTCGGTTCTGGTGAGCCCGATGCCGACTGCGCCAAAATTGCGAGCCACGGTGGCGTCTTTGGGTGTATCAGCATTGGTGCGGACTTTCATGCGGGTGTGTTTGTCTGCGAGGTCCATGAGGGCGCCAAAATCTCCGCCGAGTTCGGGGTCAACAGTTTCGAGCTTGCCTTCCAACACCTGGCCGGTGCTGCCGTTGAGGGAGATCCAATCGCCTTCCTTGTAGGTGACGCCGCCGACAGTCATGGTGCGGGCTGCGTAGTCAATGGTCACGCTTCCGGTACCGCTGACGCAACATTTACCCATTCCACGTGCCACCACAGCAGCGTGAGAGGTCATGCCGCCTCTGGTGGTGAGGATGCCCTTGGCGACTGTCATGCCGCGCAGGTCTTCAGGAGAGGTTTCGATGCGGCAGAGGATGGGCGTCTTGCCATCTTTTGCCATTTTCTCGGCATCTTCAGCAAAGAAGACGATCTGGCCAGCAGCGGCTCCAGGAGAGGCGGGCAGGCCTTTGGCGATCACTTTTGCATTGGCAAGTGCGCTGGCGGAAAAGACGGGGTGCAGAAGCTCGTCAAGCTTGTTGGGCTCCATGCGCAGCAGCACTTCTTTTTCGGTGAGTTTGCCTTCACGCAGCATGTCCATGGCGATCTTCACCATGGCAAAGCCGGTGCGCTTTCCGCTGCGGGTTTGCAGCATCCACAATTTATTTTCTTGGATGGTAAATTCCACATCCTGCATGTCATGATAGTGTTCTTCCAGCTTCTTCTGGATGTCAAAAAGCTCTTTGTAAGCTTCGGGCATGGCTTCTTCCAGGGAGGGATATTTGGCTTTGCGCTCTTCTTCGCTGATGGAGGCAAGTTCAGCCCAACGCTGGGAGCCGATCTTGGTGATCTGCTGAGGAGTGCGGATGCCGGCAACCACGTCTTCACCTTGAGCGTTGATCAGGTATTCACCGTTGAAGAGGTTTTCTCCGGTGGCGGAATCACGGGTGAAGGCCACGCCGGTGGCGCAATCTGTGCCCATGTTGCCAAAGACCATGGCTTGGACGTTGACGGCGGTTCCCCATTCGGAGGGGATGCCATTGAGCTGACGATAGAGGACGGCTCTTTCGTTTTGCCAGCTATCAAACACGGCAAAAATGCTGCCCCAGAGCTGTTCCCAGGGATCATCCGGGAAGCTGTGACCGGTTCTCTCCAAGACTGCTGCTTTGAAGCGTTTGACCAATTCTTTGAGATCGTTGGCATCGAGGTCCAAATCTTCTGTGACGCCTTTTTCTTTCTTGAGCTCGTCGATAATCACTTCAAAGGGATCGTGCTCTTGCTTGTCTTTGGGCTTCATTCCGAGCACCACGTCGCCATACATCTGCACAAATCTGCGGTAGTTGTCCCAAGCGAAACGCTCGTTGCCGGTCTTGGCGATGATGCCTTGAACTGCGGCGTCATTCATGCCGAGGTTGAGGATGGTGTCCATCATGCCGGGCATGGAAGCGCGGGCGCCGGAACGCACACTGAGAAGCAGAGGATTGGTGTTGGAACCAAATTCCATGTTCATTATCTTTTCCACGTAGGCGATTGCAGCCTTGATCTCGTCATCGAGAAGCTCTTTTACTTTTTGCTCACCATGCGCGGTGTATTCGTTGCAGGTGTCAGTAGTGATGGTGAATCCGGGGGGTACGGGAACTCCGATGAGGTTCATTTCTGCCAGGTTGGCACCTTTGCCGCCCAGGAGATTCTTCATGTCAGCTTTGCCTTCTGCCTGTCCATTTCCAAACAGGTAAATGCGTTTAGTATTAGTCATTTATCCTCCATAATTTTGGTTTATGTTATAATAAAGGGCTTGTCTTGCCATTTAATTATAAGGGCCTATTTTGTCAACAGATTAGTGAAGTGTGAGGGGAAATTGATTGTCCGGGGCGGGTTTTTGGGATTGAGCCGACGGTGTCGGCGCAAGCTGCGCTCGCAAGTTGTCAGTAGTCAGTCGCTGCGCTTGCAAGGTGTTAGGTTTTAGGTGTTAGTCGCTGCGCTGGTTTCGGGGGTGCGAATGCTCTTGGTGGCAATCCGTATGGTTTTGGAGCTCTTTATTTTTCCACGGATACACACGGATTAACACGGATAAACAAGAAGTTATGGGATGAGTTGTAAAGCCGTAAGGGGCTGTTTCATAGTTGGTTAGTCTCAGCTTGAGGGAGGCGGCTTGCTAAAAAATCAAAATAGTTGTTGACCAAAAAATGCATAGCTAAAACAATGCCGTCAGACTCTTTGACATCCATTCTGCACCAAATAATGAGAACTTGAGTTTCCCTTGGTAAGCCTGCGATAAACGGTTAGAAGCCAAAACATAAATG
>JAKOXG010000017.1 GCA_029781115.1 Candidatus Cloacimonadota bacterium | reverse complement strand
AGACGGTGCAGCTCAGTTGGCAGATGCCTGATACAGAGCGTGGCTTCAGGGGTTTTCGCATCTATCGGGATGATGAGCCTTATGCCGATATAAATGATACTGCACACTGCTATTTTCAGGATTCAGTTGCACCGGGCGATACCCTCACCTACTATGTGGTGGCTCTCTATGGCAATGTGGAATCCGCACCCAGCAACAGCGCGACAGTGATCACAGACGAGGTGGGCAATGCCGATGAGCTCGCACCACCATTGATCAGCAAGGTGCTGATCTCACCCAATCCTTTCAGTGAGATCGCGGTGATCCATTATGAGCTGGGCAAGCAGGCAGAGCTGGAAATAAAGGTCTATAACATCAGGGGACAACTGGTGAGAACGCTTTATAAAGGCAGCCAAGGCAAAGGCGAACAAGCCTTGGCTTGGGAAGGATGCGATGACAATGGCAGGTATGTGGCCAGTGGAGTGTATCTGCTGCAGATGAAGCTGGACGGGAAGGCGCAGAAGCCAATGAAGCTGGTGAAAGTGAGGTAGGGGCCGGCTGCGGGCCGGCTGCGCCGGCCAGGTGTTAGGTTTTAGGTGTTAGGTGTTAGTTGCTGCGCTGGTTTCGGGAATACGCGTGCTCTTGGTGGCAATCGGTATGGCTCTGAAGCTTCCATTTCCCCACGAATTACGCGAATTACACGAATGAGTATGAATTAGGGACGGGTCAAATAAGCCTGGTGTTCTTGACTGAGATTCAAATGGCTCTAAGGATGAAGAAGAAGCAGACTGCGCCGGCCAGGTGTTAGATTTTAGGTGTTAGGTGTTAGTTGCTGCGCTGGTTTCGGGGGTGCGAATGCTATCTTCATGGAGGGAGTCCGTGTAGAGAAGGGATTATCCCGCGAAACAGGGCTGAAATGGCTTGCTGTAACTATAACCTTGGTTGTGGGTTAGCGTTGGCTCACAATGAGGAATTGGCTATTGATGCGGTGTAAGCTGGTATTTTACTTTCCGCCGAAGGGTGATAATATTTGCATCTTTTGTATGCCTTCTATTTGCAGGCGATTACGAGATTATTTCTTTGGATTTTTGGCGTCGAAGTGAGATCGTCAGTGTACATAGTGAAGGCATGTTTTTCGGGAGTCGATTTTGCATAAGCGGTGTTGAGCCGGCTGTGCCGGCCAGGTGTTAGGTTTTAGGTGTTAGGTGTTAGGTGCTGCGCTGGTTTCGGGAATACGCGTGCTTTTGGTGGCAATCCGTATGGTTTTGAGCTCTTTGTTTTTCCTCGGTTACACACGGATTAACACTGATAAACAAGAAGTTGTGGGATGAGTTGTAAAGCCGTAAGGGGCGGTGTCTGAGTGGGTTAGTCTCTATCCGAGGGTGATTGTTTCTTAAGAAATCAAAATAGTTGTTGACAGAAAAGGGCTCTCCAGAAACGATGATACCCACTGCGTAAAAAATTGTAACATCGCGTAGCACAAATCCCGAACATTGCAGGGATTTATAGTTCTTTAGGAGGAACCCAAATGTTATCCTTTCACCGGGGTACTCAGATTGAGTATCATGGTGGCGGGGGAGGATTGTCCCCTGCCGAATCCAATTGTAATCAATATTACGATCGCACTCCCTCACGCAGGGGTGGAGCCTTGCTCTGTCCTTGTTTGGTAAGGGAGTCTTTCAAGCTTAATAAGTGGAGGAACCAGTGAGTCAACACGACAACCGCATCCGCATAAAGTTGAAAGCATACGATCATCGTCTTCTTGACCATTTTGTGGCAGAGATAGTAAAAAGCACCCGTGGCACCGGCGCCAAAGTCGTTGGCCCCATTCCTCTTCCCACAGACAGGTCTGTTTACACGATCTTGCGTTCACCTCATGTTGATAAGAAATCACAAGACCAGTTTCAGATGCTGGTCCACAAAAGATTGATCGACATCATGAATCCTACCCAGCAGACAACCAATGCCCTCAAGAATTTGGATCTCCCTGCTGGCGTTCATGCCGAGATCAAGGCCAACGCCGGGAGATAAGCCATGTTGGGATTGATTGGAAAGAAAATAGGCATGACGCAGCTTTTTGACGCCGATGGCAAAGTCACACCGGTCACCGTATTGAAAGCCGGTCCTTGCCGCGTCGTGAGCAAGCGCAGCGTGGAAGATCATGGTTATGAGGCTCTTCAGCTGGGTTATGAAGAGATCAAAGAAAAGAATTGCCCCCGTCCCGTGGCTGGTCATTTCAAAAAGAATGGCAGCCCCTTGTATCGTTACTTGCGCGAGTTCCGTCCCAGCTACGGACAAGAGATCGACGCATATGAAGTTGGAACCGAGCTCAAGGTCGATATGTTCGATCTTTCAGATACCGTCACGGTTACCGCCAACTCCAAAGGTCGCGGTTTTGCCGGCGTGATGAAGAGGCACAATTTTGGCGGCTTTGAACAGAGTCATGGCGTGCATGAGTCTTTTCGCGGCCCCGGCGCCATCGGGCAATGTGCCACACCGGCTCGCGTTTTTAAAGGCACCAAGCTCCCCGGTCAGATGGGCAATGAGCGCGTGAGCGTTCGTCATCTGCGGGTGATGAAAGTGGATCTTGAGAATGGATTGATCATGGTCAAAGGCGCTGTTCCCGGCCATCGCAATTCCCTGGTCTTGATCCAGAAAGAGAGCTAATAGGGAGATATCATGGTTAAAGCAATAAAGTTTGATTCAGCCGGTCAGCAAGTCGCAGAAGTGGAACTTCCCTCTGTGATCTTTGACGTCGACGTAAACTCTCCCAAAGTGCTGTTGCATGAAGTGATCACCATGTATTTGGGCAATCAGCGCCAGGGCACAGTCCAGAAAAAGAACCGTGCCATGACCGCCGGCAGCACCCGCAAGCTTTTCAAGCAGAAAGGCACGGGTAATGCCCGCATGGGTGCCCGCCGTTCACCGGTCCGCGTGCATGGTGGCCGTGCTTTTGCAGTTTATCCCAAAGACTGGTATCGCAAAATACCACGCACCAAAAAGCGTCTTGCCCTCAAAGTGGCTCTCACCGATAGAGCACGTGCGGGGCGCATCTTCATCGTGGAATCTTTGAACTTTGACACGCCCAGCACCAAAAACGCTGTGGAACTGCTCAATCGGATGATTCCGGAACGTGGACGCAAACTGGTGGTCACAGACGGACATCACATCCCCACCGTGAAATCATTTTCAAACATTCCAGATGTGATGACAGACCGTGCGGATAGTTTGCACGCCTACGAAATCCTCAAAAGCAGCTACCTGCTCTTTACCGAGGATGCACTCAAAAAAGTCGAGGAGGTCTTTAGCAAATGATCCATCCACGCAATATAGTTATCGCTCCCATCATCACGGAGAAGAGCTCACATCAGGCATCCAACAACAACACCTACACCTTCAGGGTGAGCATGAATGCCAATAAGATTGAGATCAAGAAAGCCATCGAACATGTGTTTTCAGTGAAGGTGGTAAATATCAATACCATCCGCATGTTTGGCAAGCCCAAGAGCTTGGGCCGCTACAATGGCAAACGTCCGGATTGGAAAAAAGCGATTGTCACCCTTAGAGAAGGCGATACGATCGCCGATTTTGAAGCATAAATGAGGCATCAAAATGGGAATTAAGAAATATAAACCTATCACCCCGTCTATGCGCTTTCGCACAGGTTACTCCTTCGAGGAGATCACCTGCACCAAACCAGAAAAGTCTCTGCTCAAGCCTGTTCGCAAAAGCGGTGGACGCAACAACCAGGGCCGCATCACCTGCCGCCATATCGGTGGTGGACACCGTCGTCACTACAGGATCATAGATTTCAAGAGAGACAAGATTGGCATTCCCGCCAAAGTCGCTACCATCGAATACGATCCCAACCGCACAGCCCGCATCGCTCTTTTGCACTATGTGGACGGCGAGAAGCGCTATATCATAGCTCCGGAAGGCTTGGAAGTGGGAAGCAAAGTAATGAGTGGCCCCGATGCTGAAGTGGCAATCGGGAACGCCCTTCCCCTGGAAAAGATTCCCTTGGGAAGCACCGTGCACAATATCGAGCTCAAGCGCGGCCGTGGAGGCCAGATCGCCCGCAGCGCCGGCACCTTCGGTCAAGTGGTGGCCAAAGATGGCGACTACGTTCACGTGAAGATGCCCTCAAACGATGTGCACCTGATCCGCAAAGAGTGTCTTGCCACTTTGGGCAGCGTCAGCAATAGTGACCATAGCCTGATCTCCCTGGGTAAAGCAGGCCGCAAACGCTGGATGGGCATCCGTCCTACCGTGCGTGGCGTTGCGATGAACCCCGTGGATCACCCCATGGGCGGTGGAGAAGGTAAAACCTCCGGTGGTGGTCATCCTGTTTCGCCTTGGGGCAAGCCTGCCAAGGGCGGTAAGACTCGCAAGAGCAAGAAATACAGTGATAATTACATCGTGAAAGCGGTTAAAAAGAGATAAGGGAGAATAGATAATGGCACGTTCAATTAAGAAAGGTCCCTTTGTAGACGATCACCTGCTCAAGAAGGTGGAAGTCCTCAATCAATCAAACAAGAAGAATGTGATCAAGACATGGTCGCGCCGCTCAATGATCCTGCCTTCCTTTATCGGGCATACCTTCTCCGTGCACAATGGTCAGAAGTTTGTCCCCGTGTATGTGACGGAGAATATGGTTGGCCATAAGCTGGGTGAGTTTTCACCCACACGCACCTATCGCGGTCATAAAGATAAAAAGAAGAAAGGCAGATAAGGGGTAAATAAATGGAAGCAACAGCAAAACTCAGATTTGTCCGCGGCTCAGCTCGCAAAGCCCGCCTGGTGCTGGATACGATTCGCAACAAGAGTGTCCCTGAAGCCCAGCGTTTGCTCAAGTTTTCCCGCCGCCGCGCTGCCGTAACCATCAACAAACTACTGGATTCGGCCATCGCCAACGCCCAACAGAAAGAGCCCAGACTTGACCTGGAAACCATGTATGTGACTCTCGCCACGGCAGACGAAGGCCCTCAGATGAAGCGTTATATGCCACGTGCTCAGGGCCGTGCATTTATGATCCGCAAGCCTACCTGTCATATAGCTCTCGAAATCAAGAGCCAGGAAGAGGAGGAATAAATTGGGACAGAAAGTAAATCCAATACTTTATCGCCTCGGCGTCAATAGAGATACCGATTCCGTCTGGTTTGCCAAAGGCAACACCTACGTGGAGTATCTGCAGGAAGATATCAAGATCCGGGATTACATCCGCAAACGCCTTGACCAGAAGATGGTTTCCAAGATTCATATCAGTAGAAAGACCAATTCCATCACCATCAATATTCACACCGCACGCCCCGGTCTCGTGATCGGGAAAAAGGGCGAGGACATCGAACGTCTGCGCAGTGAGATGTATGTGTTGGTCAATAAGAAGCGAACCAACCCCATCGTGGTGAAGATCAACGTCGAGCAGATCGACAAGATGTGGTTGGATGCCCGCCTGGTGGGCTATGAGATTGCCCGTCAGCTTGAAGAGCGTGTTTCTTTCCGCCGCGCCATGAAAATGGCTATGCGCAACGTGATGAGAGAAGGCGCTCAGGGCGTTAAAGTTCAGGTTTCAGGACGCCTCGGCGGTGCAGAAATCGCCCGCACAGAGCGCTATCAACAGGGTCGCACCCCGCTCCATACCCTCAGAGCCGATATCGACTACGCACTGGTGGAAGCACATACCACCTACGGCGTGATCGGCATCAAAGTATGGATCTATAAGGGCGACATCCTGAATTAGGAGTTATTAAGATGTTAGCACCAAAAAAAGTAAGACATCGCAAGATGATGAAAGGACGCCGCAAAGGCATGGCTTGGGTAGGAAACCAAGTAAGCTTTGGCAACTACGGCCTGATCGCCCTTGAGGATGCCTTCATCACCAGCCGTCAGATTGAGGCTGCCCGTATTGCTATCACTCGTCATATGAAACGTGTGGGTAAGGTGTGGATTCGCATATTTCCGGATAAACCCATCACCTCCAAACCCGCTGAAACACGCATGGGAAAAGGTAAAGGCGCCCCAGAATACTGGGTGGCAGTCGTCAGACCCGGCCGCGTGCTGTTTGAGCTGGATGGAGTGGGGCTCGATGTTGCCAAGGAAGCTTTGCGTTTGGCCGCCCACAAACTACCTATCAAGACCAAGCTGGTTGCCAGAGAAGGAATAGAGATATGAAGATCAACGAACTACGTGAACTCAAGCCGGAAGAACTCAACGAACGGCTGGAAGAGCTGAGAACTGAGCTCTTCAACCTTCGCTTTCAAAAAGCCAAGAACTTGATTGATAGACCCGACAGATTGCGCGAGGTGAGAAGGGAAATCGCCCGCATTCACACCATCGTCAAAGAAAATGAGCAAAAGATAGCGAGGTAAGTAAAGTGTCTCTCAACCGTAAAATGATAAAGCAGGGTATAGTGGTCAGCGATAAGACCGACAAAACCATCGTCGTCCTTGTCCAACGCCAGTATATCCACCCGTTATACAAGAAGACCGTGCGCCGTCACAAAAAGTTTATGGCTCACGATGAACTCAATGAAGCGCATGAAGGCGATACCGTGCAGATCATGGAGTCTCGCCCCATGAGCGCTCGTAAACGTTGGACCCTTCACAAGGTCATCGAAAGAAGTAAATAAAGGGAGGAGCTAAATGATTCAAGTGCAAACCGTCCTGAATATCGCCGACAACTCCGGTGCCAGAAGAGCTATGTGCATCAAGGTGTTGGGTGGCTCCAAACGTAAATATGCCTCTTTGGGTGACGTCATAGTGGTGGCTATTAAATCTGCGACTCCCGGTGGTAAGGTCAAAAAAGGCACCATCGAAAGAGCCGTGATCGTGCGGACAGCCAAAGAAGTGCGTCGCGCTGATGGCTCCTACGTCCGTTTTGCAGATAACGCTGCTGTGATTATCGATGAAAAACACGAACCCAAAGGCACGCGCATCTTTGGTCCCGTGGCACGTGAGCTGCGTGATGCCCAATATATGAAGATAGTGTCTTTGGCACCTGAAGTGTTGTAGGAGTAGAAAATGTCCGATAAGCTAAAACTCAAGAAAGGCGATTTTGTGATCGTGATCAGTGGCGAGGATAAAGGCAAGAAAGGCCGCATCCTCAAGACTTTCCCCAAGACCAACAAGGTCATCGTGGAAAGAGTGCACATGATCAAAAAGCATGCCAAGCCTACACAGACCAACCCCCAGGGTGGGATCATCAACAAGGAAGCCCCCATCCATGCTTCCAACGTGATGCTCTTTAACGAGAAGCAAAACATGGTGACCAAACCAGTGATGCTCACCCGTCCAGATGGCACCCGCATTCGTGTGTGCAGTAAGACTCATGACGAGCTGTAAAGGAGCATGAAATGACACGTTTGAAAGAACATTACAAGAGCAAAGTGTTTCCCGCACTGCGGAAGCGCTTTGAATATAAAAACCCGCACCAGGTGCCCAAGATGGTGAAGATCGTAGTGAGCATGGGTGTGGGAATAGCCACGCAAAACAAGGCTATCTTGGATAACGCCGTCAAAGATATGGAACAGATCACGGGTCGCAAACCCATCATCACCAAAGCCCGCAAGTCCATCTCAAACTTCAAGCTGCGCCAGGGCATGCCCATCGGCTGCAAAGTGACTCTGCGTGGTGAAGTGATGTATGAGTTCTTTGATAGACTGGTATCCATTACCATCCCTCGTATCAGAGACTTCCGTGGTATCCCCGCTGATTCCTTTGATGGCCGTGGCAATTTCAGCATGGGCATCAAGGAACAGACCGTGTTCCCGGAGATCGAATTTGACAAGGTAGATGCCATCCGTGGGCTCAATATCACCATCGTGACCACGGCAAACACCGATGAAGAAGGCCGCGAGCTGCTCAAAGAAATGGGCATGCCGTTTGAGCGTAAAGAATAAGGAGGATGTGAAGTGGCAAAGAAATCCATGATCCTAAAGCAACAACGCACCCCTAAATTTAAAGTAAGAAAATACAACCGTTGCATGGTCTGCGGAAGGCCCCGCGCCTATATGAGAGACTTTGGCATGTGCCGTCTCTGCTTCCGCAAGTATGCCTCCTTGGGCAAGATCCCTGGAGTCACACGTGCAAGCTGGTAGCCATTGATGGAGGAAATTAATGAGCATATCTGATCCGATAGCTGATGCATTGACCAAGATCCGCAATGCATATCGTGCCGGACACACTCAGGTGATAGTAAATCACAATAAGCTCACTGAAGCCATTGTGAAGATCCTCGCTGAAGAGAACTTCGTAAACAGCGCCCAAGTGCTTGAGAAAGATCCGGAACAGAAAATCAACTACCGTCGCATCCTCGTAAACCTTCGTTATACAAATGACGGAGCACCTGTTATGAGGGGAATCGACCGTGTCTCAAAACCGGGAAGGCGCGTTTACGTAAAAGCTGCCAGAATCCCAAGTGTTTATAACAACACCGGCTGTGCCATCATCTCCACATCCAGCGGAGTGATGGTAGACCGTGATGCCAGAATCAACGGTGTCGGTGGTGAATACATCTGTAAAGTGTGGTAAGGGAGAGAGATTATGTCACGTATTGGAAAAGCTCCCATCAAACTCAATGATGTGAAGATAGAAGTTTCTGATGAAGGTTTGGTGACCGCCAGCGGCAAGCTGGGCAAGCTGCAATATCAGCTGCTTGATGGCATCAGCCTGGATATCGAAGACAATGTGCTGCACGTGAAGCGCAGAGACGACAGCAAGAGCCAACGCGCCCTCCATGGTCTCACCCGCGCTTTGCTGCAAAATATGGTCACTGGTGTAACAGAAGGTTACACTATTACCTTGCATGTGATCGGCACCGGCTACAATGCCGAGCTGATGGGCCCCTGGCTGAAGCTGAACCTGGGATATTCCCACGACATCGTGATGGAGATTCCCGAAGGTCTGAAAGTGGAAGCCGAAGCCGCACCTCGTAGCAAGACTACCCGTAACGACCTCACCAGCATTATCCGCATCACAGGGATAGACAAGCAATTGGTGGGTCACTTCGCCGCAGAAGTGCGCAAATGCCGTCCGCCTGAAAACTACAAAGGCAAGGGCATCCGTTACATTGATGAACGCGTAGTCATCAAAGCCGGTAAGGCAGGAACCAAATAAAGAGGTGTAAGCAAATGATAAAACCAACGAATATAAAGAAAAACGCCCTTCGCTCCCGTCGCCGTGCCACGATTCGTAAACGCCTTAGTGGAACAGCCGAGCGTCCGCGTCTGGTGGTGTTTCGTTCCTTGAAGCACATCTATGGCCAGATCATCGACGATATTAGCGGCAAAACCATTGTTTCCTTCAGCGATAACGCCAAGAGCTTTGAAGCGGAAAAAGGTCTCAAGAAGACCGAGCGCAGCGCTCTGGTAGGCAAGAAGCTTGGTGAGATGGCTCTGGAAGCCGGCATCACTCAGGTTGCCTTTGATCGTGCTGGGTACAAGTATCATGGCCGGGTGAAAGCTTTGGCCGATGCCGCTCGTGAAGCCGGCTTGAAGTTCTAAGGGAGGATAACTTGAATTACGAGCAAAGAAATATGAATACAGAAGAAGAAGTCTTGATCGAAAAGATCATCGAGACCAAGCGTGTAGCCAAAGTGGTGAAAGGTGGCCGTAACTTCAGTTTCAGCGCCATCGTAGTGGTTGGAGACCGTGCTGGAAACATTGGCGTGGGCAACGGCAAGGCCAACGAGATCGTCGATGCGATCCGCAAAGCCAAAGAAAGAGCCCTCAGATCCATGTTTAAGGTTCCCATCATCAATGGAACCATCCCTCACGAGATCGTGACCCGTTATTCTGCCAGCAGAGTGATGATGAAGCCCGCCGCTCCCGGTACCGGTATTATCGCCGGCGGAACTGCACGCGCCATCTTTGAAGCTGCAGGAATCGAAAACATCCTGTGTAAATCCTTGGGTTCCAACACACCGGCAAACGTGGTGAAAGCCACCGTCAATGGTCTCAAGAGCATGCGCACCCTTTCAGACATCTCTCGTCTTAGAAACAAGAGCATCGCAGAGATCACGGGTAGGGAGGCGAAATGAAGATCAAAGTAACTCAAGTGCGTAGTACAATTAACCGAAAGGAAAATCATAAACGTGTTATCAGAGCCCTCGGTTTGGGCAAACCCGGCAAAAGCCGCGTCCACAATGATAACCCATGCATCAGAGGTATGATCAACAAGGTTGCATATCTCTTAAAAGTAGAAGAAGTGCAGGAGTAACAGATGTTGAAATTACACAATCTTGGCAAACCTGCCGGTCGCAAAGCAAGAAAGCGTCTGGGTAAAGGTGAAGGCAGCGGTTGGGGCAGTCAAGCCGGCCGCGGTCACAAGGGTAAAAAAGCCCGCGCTGGCGGCAACGTCCCCATCTGGTTTGAAGGTGGACAGATGCCCATGCAGCGTCGCTTGCCCAAGCGCGGTTTCAAGAATATATTCAGAGTGGAATACAGGATCCTCAACCTCAAGAACCTGATCGGCCTCTCTGAAACAGATTATAACATAGCCAAGCTGGAAATGATGGGCTTGATCCCCTCCAAGGGGCAGAAAGGCAAAAACCCCGTCAAAGTCTTGGCTTCTTTAGACGAGCAAGAATTCACCCAGAAGATTAACATTCAAGCCAACGCTTTTTCACGTCGCGCCAAGGAGCTCATCGAAGCCAATGGCGGCAAGGCGGAGGTAGTATAACATGTTTGAAAAGATAATCACCATGTTCCGGATTCCGGACTTGAAGAAGAAGCTACTCTTCACAGGGCTGTTTCTGGTGCTCTATCGTTTGGGTAGCTTCGTTCCAGTTCCGGGTGTGGACGCCACGGCTCTGGGAGCCTTCTTTGAAGGTGCCAGAGAGGGTGGCAGCACTCTCTTCGGACTCCTGGACCTCTTCGTGGGTGGAAACTTTGAGCGAGCCAGCGTCTTTGCGCTTGGAATCATGCCATATATTACGGCGTCCATTGTGCTCCAGCTTTTGGGCTCCATCATTCCCTATTTTGAAAAGCTCAAAAAAGAGGGTGCCGATGGCCAAAAGAAGCTGAACCAGATCACACGCTATGCAACCGTGGGACTGGCAGCATTCAACGCCATCACCATCACCACCTGGCTTTCCAGCCTCAGCGGTGGAGTGGTTCCCAACCCCGGCTTTTTGTTCCATTTCACCGGTATCGTCACCCTCACCACAGGCACGATGGTCGTGATGTGGCTGGGTGAGCAGATCACCGAACATGGAATCGGCAACGGCATATCGTTGATCATCTTCGCCGGTATCATCGCCCGCTATCCCGCCGGATTCGTGCAACTCTTCAAACAGGTTTCCGCCAATCCCAGCCGTATTTGGGCAGCCCTTTCAGCCATCGTCGTGATGATCCTGGTGACAGCCAGCGTGATCTATGTGACCGAAGCCATCCGCAAGATCCCCGTCCAATATGCCAAGCGCATCGTGGGTCGCAGAGTATATGGTGGCCAGAGCACTTTCATTCCTTTGAGGGTGAATACCGCTGGTGTGATCCCCATCATCTTTGCACAGTCCATCCTGATGTTCCCTGCCACGATCACAACCATGATTGGTGGTCAGGCTCAGACGGGCTTTTGGATGACCTTACAGCGTATATTCAGCCCCGGTCACTGGGTCTACACCATTCTCTATGTAGCCATGATCATCTTCTTTGCCTATTTCTACACGGCGATAGTGCTCAATCCCACCGAGATGGCCGAAAACATGATCAAATATGGCGGCCATATCCCCGGTAAGAAACCCGGTAAAAAGACGGCAGAATACATCAGCAGAGTGCTCACCCGGATCACATTGCCCGGAGCAGTATTCTTTGCTTTCATTGCTTTGGTTCCCGAGATCATGAGCAACGTCTTCAAACTGCCGTTCTACTTTGGTGGAACAGGTATCATCATCGTGGTGGGTGTGGCTTTGGACACGCTACAGCAGATAGAGAGCCACCTCGTGATGAGACACTATGACGGCTTTATGAAGAAGGGTAAACTCAGATCACGCACCTCCGGCGGTTGATATGATCCTGATCAAGTCACCCTCAGAGATCGAGAAAATGAGAGCAGCGGGCAGAATCTTAGCCCTGCTCCTGGACGAGCTGGAAGCCATGGTTGCACCCGGAATCAGCACCTATGAGCTGGACGCCTTTGCCGATAGTTTCATCCGGAAACATGGAGGCAGGGCAGCTTTCAAGGGCTACACGATTCCCGGTCTGCCACCATTCCCTGGTGCGATTTGCGCCAGCGTAAATGATGGCATTGTGCATGGCATTCCCTCGCGCAAGACGATCTTGGCAGAAGGTGATATCATTGGCGTGGATGTGGGGATAGAGCTTGATGGCTACTATTCTGATACCGCGCGCACCTACAAGGTGGGCAAAGTGAGCGAGGAAGCATCCAGGCTGTTGGATGTGACCGAACAAGCTCTATACATCGGCATTGATGCAGCACGGGCGGGCAAGCGTGTGGGAGACATCTCGCATGCCATCGAGAGCTTTGTGCGTGCAGCGGGCTATTATTGTGCAGACGATCTCACCGGCCATGGCGTCGGTAAAGCGCTGCATGAAGACCCGATGATTCCCAACGTGGGTATGCCGGACAGAGGCCCCAGATTGAAAGCAGGTATGACCATCGCCATCGAACCAATGGTAAATATCGGCACCAATAGAGTAATCGAGAAAGGCTGGGAGTTCTTTACTGCGGATAAGAGTCTATCCGCTCACTTTGAACACAGCATTTTGATCACAGCCAATGAAGCGGAGATTCTCAGCTTTAGCAGGAGGAGTCTAAATGAGTAAATCCGGAGTGATAGAAGTGGAAGGAATCGTAGTCGATGCTCTTCCAAATACACAATTTCGTGTGCAACTGGAAAATGGCCATGAGATACTGGCTCATTCTTCCGGCAAGATGCGCATGCATTATATACGCATCCTTCCTGGCGACAAGGTCAAGGTGGAGCTTTCACCTTACGACCTCTCCAGAGGACGCATAACCTATAGATATAAATAACACTGTCATGGATCAAGGAGACAAACAATGAAAGTACGATCAAGCGTGAAAGTAGTCTGCAAGGACTGTCGTATCATCAAACGCCACGGCGTGATCCGTGTTATCTGCAAATCTAACCCTAAACATAAACAGAGACAAGGATAAGGAGGACCAACTTGGCACACATTGCAGGTATTGAGATCCCCAGAAACAAGAGGCTATTTGTTGGTCTTACCTACATTTATGGTATAGGGCCAACCATTGCGAAACAGATCTGCCAAAAAGCAGGCATTGATGAGATGAAGAAAGTAGCCGACCTCACAGTCGAGGAAGAAAAGACCATCCGCGACATAGTGCAACACGACTATGTGGTGGAGGGAGCTTTGCGCACCCAAGTAGCTATGAACATCAAGCGTCTGATGGAGATTGGATGCTATCGCGGCATGCGCCACAAACGTGGTCTGCCGGTTCGTGGTCAAAGAACACACACCAACGCCCGCACCCGCAAAGGGCCCCGCGCTGGTGCCATCAAAAAGAAGAAATAGGAGTCTTTAAGAAATGGCCAAGAAAACAAGAGTTAAAAAGAGACGTGTACGCCTGGCATTCGACGAAGGCATTGTCTTCGTCCATTCCAGTTTCAACAACACGATCATCACCCTCACAGACCGTGCCGGTAACGTGCTTGCCTGGTCAAGTGGTGGGAAAATCGGTTATAAGGGCTCCCGCAAGAGCACTCCTTTTGCGGCTCAGATGGCTGCCGGTGAAGTGGCAAAAGTTGGTGCCGAGATGGGCATCACCAAAGTTGGCGTGATTGTTAAAGGTCCCGGTGGCGGACGTGAATCCTCCATCCGCGCCCTCAACGCTGCTGGTCTGAAAGTAACCATGATCAAGGATGCGACGCCCATCCCGCACAACGGATGCCGTCCACCCAAGACAAGAAGGATTTAACCGGAGGATCAAATGGCAAAATACACAGGACCAAAAGCTAAAATATGCCGCAGATTTGGAGAAAACATCTACGGACCCGCAAAGTATGACAGGATCTTGGGTAAACGCAAATACCCCGCAGGACAGCACGGCCGCAACATGCGCAGAAAGGTGAGCGACTACGGTCTGCACCTCAACGCAAAACAACAACTGCGCTATACCTATTGCCTGCTGGAAAAGCAATTTAAAAACTATTTTGTGAAAGCTGATAAGATGGCTGGAGTGACGGGTGACAACCTGCTCATCATGTTGGAGCGCCGCTTGGACAATACCGTTTACCGCTTGGGCTTTGCAACCACCAGGATGCAGGCACGTCAGTTTGTAAACCACGGCCACATCATGGTCAACGGCAAGAAGGTGGACATCCCATCCTTCCTTTGCAAGCCCGGTGACATCATCGAAGTGCGCCCCAAAAGCCGTGGCATCTCCATGATCAAGGATGCCATCGATGCTACCGAAGCGAGCTCCGCTTATTCCTGGCTCACCGTAGACAAAGAGAATATGCGCGGCACTTTTGAAAACTTACCCCCAGTCAACGATATACCGAACACAGTGGATCTTCGTCTCATAGTCGAGTTCTATTCCAAATAACCTCTCACAACCAAGCAAGGAGTCAATATGTTGTACCTTGAACCCTTACAGATGCCGGAAAAGGTGGAGTTTGACGAACAAACCTACACCAAGCATTACGGCAAAGTTGAGATCGGGCCTCTTGAGCCGGGATTTGGCACCACTCTGGGCAACGCTTTGCGCCGGGTGCTGCTATCCTCAATTCAGGGAGCTGCAGTGCGTTTTGTGCGCATTGAAGGCCTGCATCACGAGTTTTGTGCCATCGATGGTACCAATACGGATTACATCGACCTCATTTTGCGCCTGAAGCAGTTGGTCATCTTCTGCTCCACCGTCGAGGAAGTAACCGTGGTGCTTGAGCACAAAGGCAAAGGCGTCGTGACCGCATCCTCGATCCAAGAGAACCCTCACATAAATATCATCAACAAAGACCTCTATCTATTGGAAGTGACCGAAGACATCGAATTTAGAATGGAACTGATCATCGGTATCGGGCGAGGTTATATCAGTGCGGACAGGCAGAATCCCGAAGGCAAACCCACTGGATTCATCCCCATTGATAGCGTCTATTCCCCCATCCTCAAAGTCAATTTCTCCGTCACGCACCAACGCGTCAAAGAGAGAATGAACTTTGACAAGCTGATATTGGAAATCTACTCCAATGGCGCAGTGGAACCCAAATATGCCCTTTCTTTGGCCGCCAAGATCATCAAAGACATGGCCGGCAAGATCAGCATCTTTGAAAAGGAACCCGTCTATATCCGTGATATCGAGATGGATCCTGAACTCGAAGAGATGGAGCAGGTGCTCTCCACCAGCGTGAAAGAAATTGAACTCACGGTCAGAGCCGCTAACTGTCTGGCCGCTGCAAATATCGAGACGATCGGTGATTTGGTATCCAAAACCGAAGCCGAGATGCTCAAATTCCGCAACTTCGGCAAGAAATCCCTCGAAGAAATCGTCTTAAAACTAAAGAAATACGATCTGGAATTGGGTATGGACGTGGAAGGCATCTACGAGCGTATCCGTGAAGCAAAGAGCAGAGGCGTAAAGCAGGACGAATCCAGCCCTGTGGTGGTTGAAACACCCGCACCAAAGCCCGCTGCCAAAGCCACTAAGGCTGCCAAACCCGCCAAGGCAAAAGAAAAAGAAACCAAGGTGGCCGCAGTCGAAGAGAAAGACGCCCCCAAGGAAGCCGTCACCACCCAAAGAAAACCAATTCCAACATCCAAAAAGAAGGTGAAAAATGAGACATAGAGTTGAAAGCAAAACATTCGGCCGTGAAATGGATGCCAGAAGGATGCTGTTTAAAAACCTCGTCAGATCTATGATACAGCACGGACAGATCAACACCACCCTCGCCAAAGCAAAAGAACTGAGAAGGCACGTGGAAAGAGTGGTCACCTATGGCAAGGCAAACACCGTCCATGCCCGCAGGTTGGCTTACAAAGTCCTCGGTGACAGATCCCTGGTGAAAAAGCTTTTCGACGAAATTGCCCCAGCATTTGAGGGTCGCAACGGTGGATACACCCGAGTGATCAAAGCCGGCTATAGAAAAGGCGATTCCGCTCCCATGGCCATCATTCAGTTTGTGGAAGAATCCACAATCAAACCCAAAGCTGACAAGATCAAAGCCAAAGACCTGACCAAATAGCCTCTGGCTTGATATTGTAAAATATAAAAGGGCTGCAAGAACGATCGGGTTTTTGCAGCCCTTTTTTGTGTCCAAAAAAGAGAAGGGGACTTTCGTTACCGGGCTCGTTTTTTGAGCCGTTTAAACCGCCTCTATTTTAGCAGAACCAGCTTCTTTGTTTCCCTGAAGGCGCCACATTTCAGGACAGGAGCACCTGAACGGGCGTTTAATTGTCTTCATATGTCTCTCCCCGATATTTCTTGATCAGGTGCGTGATGAATTGCAGGCTAATAATCTCCACTTGGAAAATCAAGCGCGGTTGAGCGCTCTTCATTCAGGGTTGAATACCCACCTATTTGGTGGGTGAGATATTCTTTGACTACTCCGAGGTGTTGTTGCAAATATTGCCTTTTGGTATCGGTTTGCCGCCCTCCGAAAGCTGCTTTTGCCCCCACTTGGCTCTCCCTCCTAACTGCCTGCTTTCTTACTCGTTAGCTGTTCGAGGAGCAGGAGAGCAGCAGGGGCGGGGTGGGGAACCTGCATGGAATGGGCATTTGAGAGGGGTCAAAACAGGCGGTTTTGGGTAACATGTTTTTATGGCAGAGTCAAATATTTTAAAACAGCCTGCTTTTCAAGGTGTGGGGACAGTGGAAAAAGAGGGGAAGTTGACGGGGGAAAAGTGTCGATTTTGGGGCAATATTATTCAGGGAGTTTAGCCCATTTCATCAGGCAACAAAAAAGCCCCGGGAAGAACCCAGGGCTTTATGCTTTGTACCGATCCGGGTTAGGATCAATACGATGTTATCATCTTATTTCATCAGCATCATCTTTTTGGTTTCCACATGGTTGCCAGTGGTGAGGCGATAGAAGTAGATTCCGCTGGGCACGTCTTTGCCTTTGGAGTCTGTTCCATTCCACACGACGCTGTGCTTACCAGCTTCCTTGGTTCCATTTACAAGGGTGTTCACCAATTGTCCTTTCACGTTGTAGATGGCCAATTTGGCATCACCGGTGTTGTTCATGGTGTAGCTGATAGTGGTGCTGGGGTTGAAGGGGTTGGGGAAGTTTTGATCCAAGAGCTTGATAGCCGGTGTCTGGGTGTAATCGTCGGCATCAACCGGTGCATCAGGTCCGCCTTCGGGGAAGACGATCTCAAGTTCCATAAACATCACTTCTCCGCCGTCAGGGTTTCCGACGGGGTATTCGATGGAGGCTGAGCCCCAAGTGTAGTCGTTGTAGAACATGAATCCAAGCTTACCAACCTTTTGCTTTCCTTCCATACGGGTGTAGATGACTTTGTCTGCAGGGTAGACCCACATGGGCTTGATTCCCTGGAATTCAGGCACGTTTTGATTGTCCAGAACGATGGGTTCGCTCCAGGTGTCACCATGGTCAGGAGACACGGAGATCCAGATTTCCGGTGTGTCTTGATAATCGATCCAGTCTGCGTCGTTGTATTCGTTGTATTGACGGGCGCGCCAGGAGTTTTGCCACACAGCTGCCATCAGGCCGCAATCGTTATCTTCGGTGAGTTTGGCATTGTTGTAGTGGAAGCTCATTGCGTCGCCGTGAGCTGAGAGATCCCAGTAGGGATAGGGCCAGTCGGTCACTACGCTGAGGTAGTAATCGATAGTGCCATCGTCATTTTGATACTCAATGTACTCAGCCTCGCCATAGGGCTCTACGACGTCCCAAGGGACAAAGCAGGCATTGTGGGTATCGGCGGGGTCTTTCTGAGGATAGATTTCTTTGATCTCAAATGTGTTGTCACTGGGATCGAAGATAAACGATTTTACATACTGCATGTTGGGATAGTAGCTACCTTCGTTTGTGGAAAGCGCCCAGATACCCATGGTCTGCACTCTGTCGAGGCCATCGGTAACGGTGTTGCAGTGTCCTGAAGCTGAAGCCATGGCACTGAATCCAAGTTCGCCATCGGCGTAGGGTTGGTTATTTTGGTTTTCAAAATATCCATGATCAGCACCGGGATAGGCGGGAGGGTTTACCATGGGGAAGGTGCTCCAGGCACTCACGCGTGTCCACTCGCCCTGGCCGTAGTTTCCGCATTTGAAGACGTCCATGTCTTCTTCATCGATGCTGTTGTTATCGGCATCATTTGCAAAGTGGAATCCTGCATAGTAGAGGTTTCCCAATTGGTCTACAGCGAGTGAATAGAAGGGACGACGCCATGCGGTTGTGTCGTGGTTCCAAGCTGTCATTTCCGGGATATCGATATAGTTCCAGACCAAATCTACGCCAGTTGCGATCATATTTTCGTCAAAGTCGGCATAAACGATAAGTGGGTTTTCGCAAGGATTTCCGTTGACGCTGTGACTCTCGGCATTGCGTGCAATGATATAGAGTCTTCTCATGTCTTGGACGGGTGAGGGTCCGATCACTGCGGTAGGCCAGATGAATTCGTTGTCGGTTGTGGTGCTGAGAGAGTAGGGGTTGTCGATAATGGTGCCGTACTCATTCCAGAGGCCTACGAGGTCTTCGTAGAAAATGTCTGAAACACAAAGCACATCAACAGGTGCACTTGTTCCGTCGAGTGCGGCGTGCCAAGAATAGAAGGGTTTGCCGCTGACAGGGTCAACTGCCAGGGTTCCATAGCCTTCATGAATTTGTGAGTTTGTGATTGTGCTGTTGATTTTCAAGTTTCCAGCAGCATCAAGATAGGAATAGTACATACGTCTTGTGCCGGTGGATTGGCTTCTGCCATGATAGGTCATGAAATATCCGCCACCCTGGACGTGTGGGGGAATCACACGGATTGGCAGACCGTTGTAAGAACCGATCATGTAGTCGTAGTAGTTTACGGCGATTGATGTCGGTGCTTTGGTAAATGTGTAAGTCGGGACGTTTCTCTTTGGCTCCAAACGTCTTCCGGCAGGGCTTTCGACCGGCTTTCTTTCCATTGACGGCTGCATTGTGCCCGCATAGGCAAAGCTAAAGATAAGGCCGATCGTGATAAGGCTAATTACAAACTTTTTCATAATTTCTCCTTTATTTTAGTTAATAGCTCATTTTTAATGATACACGGTGAGCAGTCTTGAGGGGATTTTCCATCAGCTTGCCCATGTCCGTGTAAGCATAGTCGATATTGAAAACAGCAAAGGATGTTGCGATGCGATATCCTAAGCCGGCGCTGAACCCGTTGGTGTCATAACCGATCTGGTATCCACCCCTGAGGAAGAGGTTGGACAGCTTGTATTCGGTTCCGAGGTTCCAGGTTTCTTTTCTGTCTACTACGTTGTCCAATTGGAGTGATGCGATCCAGTGGGAAGTGTCCGTGCGCATGATGTCACCGCTGATCCCCAGTGAGAAGCTCATGGGTATCTTACAGTCGAGCTCGGGTCCGTCTTCGTCCACCAAACCGTCTCCGTCGTTGTCGAAAAGGTCAAATGGGTCTTCGTCATAGAGGCCGTCTTCATCGTTGTCCACACGGTATCTGATGTCTGGGCCAAAGTTGCGAAGCACCATGCCGATTTTGACATTTTGCCATCCAGTGTTATACATAGACCCTATATCGAAGGAGTAGCTATTAACGGCAAATTCATAGAGGTTTTCTCTGAGATATTTAACGCCTACACCTGCAGAGAATTTGTCCGTAAACACAGAGGCATAGTTGACTCCAAAGGCCATACCGCTATTGGTAAATGTTTCGCCAGTGGGGCCGAATGTTTCTTCGTCTGTGATCTCGATATCATCCATATGCAAGACTGATCCGTAGAGTGCCACAGTGCTGACTCCGTTTGTGAACGAAGCGGCTGCATATTCGTGATAGATATTGGCGATCCAGTTTGTGTGTGAGAAGAATGCCTGGTTTTGCATGGCGGGTGCCAAACCAGCCGGATTCCAGTATGTGGAGGAAATATCGTCTGAAACGGCCGTATAAGCTTCTCCCATTCCT
The DNA here is from genome assembly GCA_029781115.1 of Candidatus Cloacimonadota bacterium. GTDB lineage: Bacteria > Cloacimonadota > Cloacimonadia > Cloacimonadales > Cloacimonadaceae > UBA3900. The sequence continues at coordinate 97,585 of JAKOXG010000017.1, read as the reverse complement.
ATGGCGCGGGCGTCCACACCGAGCTTTAGAAATTGCAGGGCAGCGGTGCCCGTCTTGCCAAAAGGCGTTGCAGAAAGCATAATAGGCAGAAGGAGCAGTAGGGCGATAACGAATGTGCTTTGTTTTTTCACAGTTTTTCCTCCTTACTTAATGATTACAAACTTGCCGACTTTGATCTTGCTATCGGCCTTGTTCTCCACGGAGAAGAGGTACACTCCGGGAGCGATGATTTGGTTGTGTCTGGAGAGCAGATCCCATTCGTGCATACCGCTGGCACTAATGCCTTTGGTATCGGCCTTACTGATGGTGAGGATGTCCGTTTCATGGGCACCGTTGTGATAGATTTCTTTCACCAAGTCACCAGCAAGGGTGTAGATGCGGATGGTGCACTCCCGGGGCAGGTTTACAAACCACAGACGTCTACTCTTGTCACCCTTTGAGTCACCTTCACGGCGGCCATCAAACTTGCTGCTGCCGATGTAGGGATTTGGGATCACGTAGATATTGTCCATGTTTTCTTTTGCCAATGTGCCGGGGAAGAAGATCTTCATATTGGCGTCTTTATCGCGTCCTGTTTCCAGGAAATTGAGTTCTTGTGAGGGGATACCTCTATCGAATGCAGTCACAGCCAGGTAGTATTCTGTTCCCTTGGGCGGATACATGATTGCGCTGTAATAGTAGCGTCTCGCCAAGCGTTTTTTGTGCAACTCAGTCAGCGCATCAGCATCGCCAATAGCAACCTGTCCACCGTGTCCGGGCAGAGGAATCAGCTTGCCGTCCACCAGCTCATCATAGACATCGTCGCGCATCTCAGGATGCTTAAAGAGACGAGCCTGCAATTGATGGATAAACTGGGTGGGCTTTCCGGCATGCGTTGCGGCGATCTGATCAGCCTGAGCCTGGATGTTTGCATCGTAGTTTACGCTATAGTCGTAGATAGGCTTACCGTAGAAGGTATCGGTGGATGAGCAGGGTATCAGGTCGTAGTTGTCATTGAAGCGATAGTAGTTTGGATATTGGGTAGCATCGGTCCACCAATTTGGGTTTGGCAAACCTTTGTCAATGCCCAGATATCCGCCGTAAGGCACATAGAGGCTATCGCCCAGGTTCACATCGTAGTCCACCTTGTCTTGAGCGGTATCTATCTTATCCCAACGCTCCATCTGTGTCCAGTCCTCTTGAGAGCCGCTTCCGCTGCGCCCCCAGAGGGTATAGCCCTGGAAGTCGTGCCTCAATCGGTGAGCTGTATATGGGTTTACCGTGGCGTTCATGTTCCACTTGTAGTTTGGATCACCCATTTTGGGTTTGAATTCTTCGGGGAATCCGCTCCAGTCTATGAAGTTGGGGTCACTGTCAAGGCCGGGCTTGAAAGCGGGGCTGGTGGGATCCTGCCAACCAATCACGGCGCTGAGCACGGTCATGGTGTCATAGCTGAATTCACTTCTGTTGTCCCAATATACATCGATCTGGCTGCCGTCGTTCTTGATTTCGGCAAACATCTTGGGGATTTCGGGAGGTTCGGGTGGGTTGTAGTGAGGGAATGTGTCAGGCAACACCACTGTGGTGAGGTCTTGAGCACGTCCATAGATCACTTTTGCCCAACGAGCTGAACGCTTGAGGTCTTCCTTGTTGTCTCCGGGGAAGACGGCGATCACGATCTTCATTGTGCGGCCGGGAGCCAAGTTCCAGGATCCATCAGTGGGAGTGCTCATTCCCTTCATATCTCCATAGAAGGAGAAGAGGAAACGCGTATCGTTGGCATCCGGCTGTTCATATTCTGTGATGTCGTCTCGTTCTGGCCTTAGCGGTTTGAACTTCGCCTCATCCGGATTTCGACCCGTTATCAACCAATATTTCTCGTTGGCAGTCTTTTTGGCTGTGGAGATGCTTCTGGGTGAAAAGTCGTCCGGACCGTCTCCCACTTTCCAATACCAGCAGTGGAATTGGAGTTTTTCGGGGTCGGGCGTACAAACACGCGCACCCACCAAGCCTGTGGTCAAGCCACCATCGCCGTCAGCGTCATAAGTGTAGGCAAATTCGTAGCCTTCACCTTTGACGTATCCGGATTTATCGTCAGCAGCTTTCTTGGAGTCCCAGCTTTGAGGACCGACGTCACAGTCCATGTAAATACCCATGGCGCAGTCAAACAAGGTGTCCTGCGTGGCGGTGTTCATGTTTGTGATATTAAATTCCACATAGACCAGGTTTTTGATGTAGTCATAGCTCCATTGATAGCTCATCTGACGCACACGGACGTTCAGAGGATAGTGGTCATTTCTGCCGCGTGATCTACCCAAATCACGGTCGCCTTTCGTGCCAAAGGGGCAATAGTCATAATAGTATGAGATAAAGTCCTGCTCGGAAACAGGCGCTCCATCTTCATCCATCCGACCATCTCCATCATCATCATGCGGAGCCGAGAAGGCGTAAGTCGGGTAACTCATATCGGATAGATCCATAAAGCCCAAGGGGAACCATATTTCAGCGTTGTTACCCTCGTTGATGATATTGTAGTTGTAAGTGTTGTGGATGTATTGGCCGCCAAAAGAGCTGAATTGGCTGGGCAATTCACTTGCTATCCTCAAGGGGAAAGTGTATCCAACAAAGTCTTCGTCAATTATTCCGTCGCCATCATCGTCGACGCCTCTCTTCTGAGTCCTGGTGCTGGCGGTGGCAATCTCGTCCATCGCGTTCCAGGCGTCGTAAAGGTCAACGACGTTGGGGTTTGAGGCCACCAATGGGTTGTAGGCCGGTAAGAACTCGCAGAGGTCCAGGTCTCCATCAAAACCCACTGTGACCAGTGTGTCGACAACGGGCTTCATCCAGGGACGCCAATCGGGGTGGCCGGAGTGGACGGTCGCCATGCTGTCTGCACTGGGGTTTTGAGCTTTCCAATATAGCTTCCTTCCAGCGTCGTCACGACGGAATTTCTTTGCGCCGAACCAGAGAGCACCTTGGAACAGGTAGTCAATACCGCTACCGCCCGGATATTCCAGGGAAGGATACTGCGGCACATCACTGCCTGAACCAAAGAATCCATAGTTACTGACACGCAGCCAGATGTTTCCCACATTGTGGACTCTGGAGCGGTCAAGCCTTTTGGATCCTGTTCCGGGTTCAACGGGTACTGCTAACGCTGCGGATGCTATCATTGGGATGGTGATCAGCACCAGCAGGCAGAGTAACGTTTTATTAAACTTCATATTCTATTCTCCCAATCATCTAATTTAATCTAAACTCGACAGGTATAATCACGAGCGTGTCAATAGGATGGCCACCGCTTTTGCCGGGTTGGAATCTCACTCTACGCACGGCAGCAATAGCAGCTTCGTCAAGCCCGATAATGGAGCGTTGCACTCTGACGTTGCCCACGGTTCCATCACGGTAGACTTCCACTTCCAAGACCACTGTGCCTTGGGTGCGGGTGCGCTTTGCAGCGTCCGGGTAGTCCGGTCTGAGCTCACCGATGATCACGGGAGGGTCATCGTAAGCTTCAAACACGACCATTTCTCCATCCCTGTCTCTGGATAGGGCGCTGGAGGTGATGATTGAGATGTCTCCAATCTGCGCCAGGGCTTGTTCATACTTGGCGGTGAGAGTTGGGTCTGATGAAGTGCTGAGCTCATCACTGATGATGATTGGCACTTCGATCTTTACTTCCACTTCGGGCTGTTCCAGTTTCTCACGCTCTTCCATGGGGATATCAACCAATTCGGTTTCGGTGACGGTAAACTTCTGTTTACGGGCTTCGACGTTTGGCGTAACTACGAGCACAAAGGTGGTTAGCACCAAGGCTAAGGTCACCGCTTTGGCCAGTTGTGAGTTTGCCACGTCTTTCCAATCGGAATATTTAATCGCCATAATATCCTCCCTGTTAGTCCCTCTTCTGAGCTTCAAAAGCCACAACCAGGGTTTCAGCGTCCTGAAGCTGTCGCATTACGTCTGACATCGCACCGTATTTGGTTTCTCTGTCAGTCCTGAAACAGATAATGATTTCAGGGTTTTCCGCTTTCTTGGCGACCAAGGCGTTTCTGACGTATACGTCTTCTTCGCTCTCGATCTTGGAGGGGACGTCATCGATCAAGATGGTTTCGTTTTTCATCACATAGATGGTGGCGGTGTTGTTTCTGGGAATGCGTTCAATGCTTTGGGCTTTTGGCCAGCGATCACGGGCTACCCAAAATTGTTTTTCCTGAACAAACACGGTGGTCACCATAAAGAAAAGCAAGAGCAGGAAGGCGATGTCGGCCGTTGAGCCTTCAGGGATTGCGACGTCACGGTCTTTGGGTCTACTAATCTTTGCCATGTTAATCCTTCCTTTTAGTTTGTGGATAGGGATATCTTCTCGGCATTTTGCGCCTTGAGTCTGTCCACTACCCGGATCATATCGTTGTATTGGGCATTTCTGTCCGTGATCACTCTGAAGATCATGTCCTGATTTACCCTCAACTTCTGTTGGATGATAGCATCCAATTCAGCGTCTTCGATACGTCTCGCCGCTTCTTTGTTTAAAATGATGGAACCATCTTCCAAGATTTGGAGGCGGGTCATCTTGTCCTCACCCAACTGGATGGTTTCAGCCTTGCCCTCCGCACTGTCAGGAGCCATGGCTGGCAACACCAGCTTGATGCCTTCTTTCACGTCAAACTTGGTGGTCGACATAAAGAAGATGATGAGTAGAAAGGCGATATCACCGGTCGACGCAGTCGGAATCGAGACGCCACCTTTCCTTTTACGAGAGATTTTCATTTCTACCCCCTATCGAGACTCGATCAGGGTTTCAACTACTTTCTCGGAAGCACGCTGCATATCTATAACTAAGCCGTCCACAATGGTTGTGAAGACGTTGTAGAAAAACTGCACTGGGATAGCCACGATCAGACCAGCCTCAGTGGTGATAAGAGCGATCTTGATACCGGTAGCCACAATGGTGGCGTCCACGGCACGGGCTGCGGCGATGGCGTCGAACGCCTCAATCATACCGGCCACTGTTCCCAAGAATCCCAGCATGGGAGCCAAGGTAATAGCACTGGACATTTCCACAAAGCCTTTTTCCAGATAGCTCATCTCGATCATGGCGGCGTTTTCCATGGCTTTCTCCACGGCATCAACACCTGAAGAAGCTTTCTGCAAGCCTGCATATACGATTGCAGCCACGGGGCCACGAGTCTTGGATGCAAATTCGACAGCTTCGTCAAACTTCTTCTCTTGGAGCATCGGAACGATAGTTCCCAAGAAGCCATTGAGATTGATCTTGGCATAAACCAGGGCTATAAACTTCCAAATGACGTAAGCTAAGCCATAAAGTGCGACGAAAAGGATAGGCCACATTGCCCATCCACCATCGATAAACCATTTTACCATTCCAGTGCCAAATATGAATTCGGCCAAGTTCTTGGTGCTGCCTGATGCTGCTTCGGCTGCGGGTTCTGCAGCTTCCTGAGCACCGAGGACTCCCAGTAGCATTGTCATTGCTACGATGAGCAACAGTATCCATTTTGTCTTCTTGTTCATTATGTGATTCCTCCTTAGGAACTATAAATTTTAGAAGTTGAATGAGACGCCAAAAGTGACGCCGCGGTGGTTGTTTACCATCCCCGGGTTCCGTATAGATCTGTTGTATACGTATTCCACTTCAGGATAGGTGTATCCTACCATTGAGTCAGATATATCCTCACCGGTTTCATATGGGGAGCCAGTTTTGGGATATACGCTGAGGATGTTTTTGGTTTTAAACAGGTTTTCCACTTCCATAAAGGCTCTGACGCTCATGTTTTTGGGTAGTGCGAAACCCTTTGTGATGCGCAAGTTTGCCTGGTTTGTCCAGCCTTTGCGCTTGGAGTTTGTATCCAGCATGCTGCCACCGACCATAGCTTGTGGTGTGTAAGGGGCACCGGAGGCGAAGTTCCAGGTTATGTTGGCGCTGAAGTCATCAAAAGGAAGGATGAAGTCTGTGAAGGGGATGAAGAATTCCTCACCTCTGCCGATGCGGAAGGTGAAGCTGGTGTTGAGGTTGTGTCTCACATCCCAGTCCAGAGGGAACTCACGCAGGTTGGTCATTTCGTCTTGAATGACGGTGCTGGAGTTGTTTCCTTGAGCCCAAGCCAGGGAGTAGGCGATAGTCCAGGTATTGAAGTTTGAGAGCAGCTTCTCAAGCTGGATGTCTATTCCGCGGGCAGAACCGTAGTCTTCACTGATAAACTTGTACCAGGAGATCTGTTCTTCTCCCTCTTTCTTTTCCTTTTTGGTGCTCACGTAGTTGTAGAGGTTTTTATAGTAAGCGGTCATGTCCACCACGTAGTCGTCTGACAACTGGTGCGAGAGACCCACTTCGTAAGTAACGGTGATCTGGGGCTCCAGTGAAGGGTTGCCCACAGTGATGGCAGTATCAGATACGTTGGCATCTTCCGGGGTCTTACTGGTGAAGATAAACTGCATCTGAGGGAGCTGGTTTTGATAGTTGTAGGCAAAACGCAGCACGTCTCTGTCGGTAATGGGGTGAGAGACGCCCAGACGGGGTGAAATCATAGCCTGGAAGCGGTCTTTCTTGTCAAACTCGACGGTGCGGTATTTGCCGCTGTCTTCCAGGACTTTGTATTTGTTTCCCAGATACCAGAAGTCAAAGCGCAGACCGGCGTTCACGATCATGCCTTTCCACTCCATCTTGTCTTGCAGATAGTAGGCAATCTGCCAGGGGTCTGCCTGATAACCGTCACGCTTTCCGGAAGCTTCCTGGGCTGCACGGAAGTAGTCTTCGGGTTTGTAGATGGGTATCTTGCTGCCGTCATCGGTGATGTAGACGTCATAGAGCTGGGAGGGAACGTTGGTGACCACTGAGTCGACGATGACGGGTGTCCATGCATTGAGGTCAGCAGTGCTGAAGACACGTTGCAAGCTCTGTTGGAAGCGGTCTTCATAGATGGTCAGGAAGCTCTGCAGCTGGTTCTTTTTGATGCTGTGCTTGATCACTTCGACACCTGTCTTTGCCAGGTGAATGTCGTTGATCTGATATTCAAAGTCAGCGCGGACGTTGGTCTGGGAGCTCACGTCGTCCACAAAGTTGTCATAGATGGAGCCGGGAGCCACAAAGCCTATCACGCTTCTGGGGTCTTCCACACCGGAGATGCGGTAAGTCCAGAATTGGGCAGGGAGGAAGCCTTCGTCAAACACACCGTCGCCATTGTTGTCGATGCTGGAATAGCCATAGTCACCGGCGAGGACGTCGTCCACATAGTGTTCATCGATGGGATTGCGGTACAGATAGCTATCTCTGCTGATGCCACGTGGTCCGGAAGTGCTTGTTTTGCGGTAGAAGCTGGCTTTGAGCTTGAGGTTCATGGCGGGGCTGAGCACATGATCATAGGTGCCTATGTATTGGCTTTGGATGATCTCATTGTAATAGATGTGTTGCAGGGCATAGCGCCAAGAATAAGTATAGCCATGGTCGTGGTTTCTGTCTCCACGCACAGCAAAGGTCATCTTCTGCGTGGGGCTGAAATCATACTTGGATTTGAGGTTTATGTTGTAGCCGTTGTAGTTACGGTTACCGAGATCAATACCCAAAAAGCTTTTGCGACCTGCGTATGGATCGTATGCTGCATAATCGTATTCAAGCAAGGGCACACCGTTGAGGACGTAATCCTTGTTGGGGTCTCCTCCCCAATAGTCTTTGAGGCGTCCATCCAACCACTCACCACCACCGTTCAGGTAGAAAGTGAACTTCTCACGCAGTGCTTCGGAGCCAAAGGGTACCACAGGGCCACCGATGGCAAACTTGAGCACGTCAGAGTTGCGTCCACTGCCGATGATATGGTCGGTATTGTATTCGAGTTTTCCGCTGAAGAAGGGGTCACCGTCTTTGGTGACGATGTTGATCACGCCGGATTGTGCGTTTCCATATTCTGCAGGGAAACCACCGGTCATCACTTTCATGTCGCTGATGGCGTCCAGGTCTACACCCAGAGCACTTCCACCATCGACGGGGTCGGAAACACTCATGCCGTCCACTGTGTAGTTGATTTCATTGGCACGACCGCCGCGGATGTGCAGTTCACCGCCGATGTTTGTCACACCGGCTTGGAGGGCGACCACGTCGGCGACGTCAGTCACAGCGACGTCTGCCATGTTGCTCATATCAACTTGAACGGCAGTACCCACACGGTCTTTACCGGCTCTGTCTTGCTCTGCGGTCACCACCACAGTGCTGAGCTTGACACCCGTTTTGTTCATGACGGGTGATAACGATGTGGTCTGGTCCACTTGGATGCGGACATTATTCACGGTGTAGCTATCATATCCAACGAGGGTAAATTTAACTACGTAAACTCCCGGAGGGATGTTGATGATGATAGCTGTTCCTTTTGCATTGGTGCGTCCGCCGGTCAAGGTGCGGTTGTTTTGCGTAACGGCGACGTTTACGAACTCGATTGGGCGTCCGTTGTTATCGCGCACGCGCACGGCTAAACGACCGGTCGTAGCAGCATTGAGTATCACTATGCTACTCATCAAAATGAGCAGGATCAATGCATATTTTCGCATCGATAAACCTCCCTTATTTGTAGGCATTATTCTTAATTTCCAATTAGTTATCTCAGAAAGTGCGACAGGCGAACTGACGCTCCTTCGTGGATGTGTTACCTTAATCTGAAGCATGCAAAAAAGTCAAGTGTTTTCTGAAAAAACATCCCTGCTCCAGCCGGAAAGCTCCAAGTTTGCCAAGATTACAGTCTTTATCTGCCTCCTTCCGGCCAGTGGCAAAGTTGCTGTCTTCAGCTCGTGTTATACTTGTGAAGCAATAAACGTTCCTATTGCCAAAGAAAATCTCGTTCACCATGGTTTCGGTCTCGTTTTGCATTCAAATTGATAGCGAGTCATGACTTAGGATATAAATTCAACCGGAGCATCGTTGTCTCTGGCGCACACGATCTCGCCCATCATAAAGCCGCCAGTTTCCCGGATCAGCCTTTCGGCCAGGCTTTCATCCACGATGGCGATCATTCCCACGCCCAGGTTGAAGGCCTTGCGCATCTCGTCAGTGCTGATGCCGCCGGATTCCTGTAACCACTTAAAGAGTGGTGGAATCTCTCTGCTGGGATAGCTCACGTAGGCGGAAAAGCCTGAGGGGATGATACGTTTGAGGTTTCCCGGGATGCCGCCGCCGGTGATATGTGCCAAGCCATGGAGAGCCTCATCTTCCAGGAAGGGTGCAAGCTCTTTCAGATAGCTTTTGTGGATGCTCAAAAGGGCATCTGCCACGGTGCATTGAAGTTCCGGCACATAGGCATCCACGGCCAAGCCCAGCTTGTCAAACACGATAGCTCTGGCCAGGGAATAGCCGTTGGTATGCAGTCCTGTGGAGGGGATGCCGATGAGCACGTCGTGTTCTCGGATCCGGCTTCCGGGCAGGATGAGGTGTCGGTCTACCACTCCCACGATGGTTCCCACGAGGTCAAAATCCGGTTCCTGATAGATGCCGGGCATCTCAGCCATTTCACCACCGATGAGGGCGCAACCGTTCTCCATGCAAGCTTGCGTCATTCCTTTGATGATCTGATACACGATCTCTCTGTCCATCCTGGCCAAACCAATATAGTCCAAGAAGAAGAGCGGATGCGCACCCTGCACCAAGATGTCGTTTACGCAGTGGTTTACCAAGTCTTGTCCCACGGTATCGTAGATGCCTGCTTTGATGGCTACAAGCAGCTTTGTGCCCACTCCATCGGTGCTGGAGACAAGGACGGGGTTTTGGTGCTGTTCGAGGTCCAGGGCAAACAAGCCACCAAAGCTCCCCAGTTCGCTCAGCACGTTCTTGTTATAGCTTTTGCGCACCAGGTCTTTGATGTCTTTCACGGCTTGTTCGCCTGCTTCCACATTTACGCCGGATTCTTTGTAGTTCATGATGTCCAATCCCTCAATTGCTTGATTTTGGCATCTATCACCTGTTTATCCACGTTGGCGATGCCGTTTACGCTAAAGTCAGACACATTGAGTGCAGCCGCCACGGTTCCTGCGAGTGCGGCTTCACGGATGTCTTGTTTATTTGGTTTTGGCTTTGAAGCCAGATAGCCCATAAAGCCGCCGGCAAAGCAATCTCCCGCTCCGGTGGGATCCACCACACCTTCGATCGGGTAGGCAGCCATAAATACCATATAATCCTTACAGATGCAGACGCTGCCATATTCGCCGCGTTTGATCACGATCAGCTTCACGCCCATATCCAGGATTTCTCTGCCAGCCTTGAAGATATTGTCACAGCCAGTGTATTGACAGACCTCTTCTTCGTTCATAAACACCACATCCATCTTGCGGATCACCTGGCTGAGCGTCTGATGTTCGCCTGTGATCCAATAGTTCATCGTATCGCAGGCCACGCAGTTGTAGCTTTCCACCTGTTCCAAGACCTGCAATTGCAGGCTGGGATGGATGTTTCCCAGCAGCAGGTTCTTTGGGTTGCGGTAGGAAGAGGGCAGGATGGGATTGAAGTTTGCAAACACGTTGAGTTCGGTATTGAGCGTATCCGCTTGGTTCCACTCCTCGTATTTTCCACTCCAGCGGAAGGTCTTTCCGCTCACGGTCTCCAATCCCTCCAGGTTCACCTTGTGCTTTTTGAGCAGGTCTATCCCCGCTTGGGGGTAGTCGTCTCCGACCACTCCCACAATGCTGGCTTGATGAAAGTAGGAGGCGGCAATAGACGCATAGAAGGCCGAGCCTCCCAGAGCATCTTTGACGCTGCCCGCTTTGGTGCTGATCGAATCCAAGGCCAATGAGCCCACGATTACCAGGCTCATGGCGTCTCCGTTTGTTCTGGAGTTACCGGAGTTATCCGTTGAGCATCTGTTCCGGGGGTATCTTGCAAAGCTGTGCTATCCTGCACGGCTGTGCTGTCTTGATACACAGCGCCTTGGAACAAGCCGCCCTGTTCAGCGGCTTTGTTGAGCATGCTTATGCCCACGATGAGAGCTATCAGGATGATGACCATGATGACGAGCCTGGGCCAGTTGCTCTGCTTTTTACGGCGCGAGTCCATCAGTTCACGGATGCGGTTGTTCATATCACTCATTTTGTCCTACCTTGTTATATCAGGAGCGGAGGTCCTCAAGGCATTTTGCAAAGCGTTGAGCTCCTTTTTGCAGGTTTTCCATGCTGTTGGCATAGGAGAATCTCACGGCGGTATCCACTCCGAAGGCTGCACCGGACACCAATGCCACATGGTAGGTTTCCAGCATCAGGCTGCAGAATTCACCGCAATCCTTGATGCCTTTATTGTTATTTTCCAGATACCAGGATATATCCGGGAATACGTAAAATGCGCCTTTGGGCTTGAAGAGAGAGACGTGCGGTATTTTGCTCAATTCGCCGCAGAGGAAGTTTCTGCGCTCTTGAAATTCCTGTCTCATCTTCTCGATGGAGTCGTCTTCTTCATTGAGAGCGACGACGCTTGCTTTTTGCGTGATGGAGTTGATGCCGGAGGTGGCGTGTGCCTGCACTCTGCTGGCTGCGCCGATGATATGTGCCGGACCTGCAGCGTATCCCATTCTCCAGCCGGTCATGGCGTAAGCTTTGGATACTCCATTGATCACCACGGTGCGCTCATACATTTCAGGCAGCACGCTGGCGATGGACACATGTTCGGTATCATCATACACCAGGCGTTCATAGATCTCGTCCGAGATCACCAGCAGGTTGTATTCGATGCAGATCTTGGCGATTTCTATCAATTCTTCTCTGCTATACACGGTTCCCGAGGGGTTGCTGGGTGAATTAAGTATGAGAACTTTGGCGCTGGGGCTTTCCTGGCAGGCTTTCCTCAGTGCTGCGGCTGAGATCTTGAATTCCTGTTCCACGGTGCTGGGAATAACCACCATTTCGGCATTGACCAGTTTCACCTGATCCGGATAGCTCACCCAGTAGGGAGAGGGCACCAGCACTTGGTCTCCCACATCGCACACCGCCATGAGGACGGTGAGGATGGAAGCCTTGGCGCCTGCTGAGACGAGTATCTGATTAGGCTTGTATTTGAGTCCGTTTTCACGCTCAAATTTGGCACAGATAGCCTCACGCAGCTCAATGATGCCGGGATTGGCCGTGTAACGTGTGAAGTTGTCATCCAAAGCTTTGTGAGCGGCGTTCTTGATGTAGTCCGGGGTATTGAAGTCCGGTTCTCCCACACCAAAGTTGACCACATCAATACCGGCAGCCATCATTTCCTTGGCGCGGGTACTGATCGCAATGGTGGCTGAAGGTTTCACCACCAGAATCCTGTTTGCAAGTTTGATTGCCATTTCAGCTAATCTCCTTATGTATCTTATTTTATTAAAATCATTTCATCAGCAACACGAGCATAGCCGTATTGAAGATCACTTCGGTGCTGGTGCCGCGGGAAAGGTCGCACACCGGCTTGGCCAAACCTTGGATCAGCGGCCCGATCGCCTCTGCACCGGCCAGTCTCTGCGTGAGTTTATAACCTATATTTCCGCTTTGCAGATCCGGGAAGATGAGCACATTTGCCTCGCCTTTCAAGGGGCTGCCTGGCGCCTTTGATGCGGCTACGGATGGCACGATGGCGCTATCCAATTGCAGCTCACCGTCATAGACAAAATCCACCTTCCTCTCTTTGAGGATGTCTTTGGCGGCCAGAACCTTATCCACCAGTTCGTGCTTGGCGCTTCCGTGCGTGGAGAAGGAAAGCCGCGCCACCTTGGGCTCCTCATTGAGGATGGCCTTGTGTGTGGCAGCGGTGCTGATGGCGATATCTGCCAGTTGTTCCTCGGTGGGATCCGGCACCACGGCACAATCCGCAAAGCTGAAGAAGCCTGTCTTGCCCTTGTAGTTTGGAATCACCATGATGAAGGTGCTGGAAACTGTCTTCAATCCTGCTTTCACGCCGATGACCTGCAGAGCGGACTTCAGCACATCGCCCGTGGTATTCACCGCACCGGCGATCATGGCATCCGCAAAGCCAAATTGCACCAACAGCGCACCGAAAAAGGGCTCGTTAAGCACCGTCTCGGCAGCTAATTCCGGAGTAACTCCTTTTTTCTTGCGTTTCTCATAAAAGAAGTCTGCAAATTGACCTATGCTGGGATGATCAGCAGGTTTGAGGATCTGAAGTTTGCTCACCTCAAATTGGGGATTCAATTCACCCAGAGCAGCTTTCACCGTCTCGGGTTCGCCCACCAGGATGACCTTGGCGATCTTCTCGTCTGCCAAACGCATGGCGGCCTTGAGCACCCTTTCGTCTCCACTTTCGGGAAACACGATGCTGCCATTCGCTGCGATGGCACGTGCTTTGATTTCATTCAGAAAGTTTTTCATTTGTTTTCCTCTATATTGTCTATTACTAATTTCGATATATCCGCCACCTTCAGAAACTCGCTCTTGATCTCATTCAACAACGCATGGCGGTTGTGGCGCAAGGCTTCATCTTCACAATTGACCAACACCTCATCAAAGAAGCGGTCAATCGCCGGCCCGATCTGCACCAATTCTTTCAGTGCCGGCTCATAAGCATCTGTTTTGAGGGCACCGTCAAGCTTTACCCTCAGCTCTTTCAGGCTTTCATATAGTGCCCTTTCCTCTTCTTGCACAAAGAGTTTGGTATCCAAAGAGTAGGTTGAATCCGCACTTCCTTCCAGGATATTTGCCGCACGCTTGAAGCCGATGATCAGGGAATGGAAATCCTCTGTTTCTCTGATCTTGGAGAGCGCCAAGGCGGCCTCCATCAATTGGATGGGCGCAGCAAGCTGCAAGTGTTCCAGGCTGTCCAACACGTCGAAGGCGATTCCCTCTTGCTTGAAGAGCCATTGCACCCTCTGCACAAAGAAGTTAGCTGCTTTCTCGTCCAGCTCCTTATCCGCTGCAATGTCTGCTTCCAGAATGGCTTGACTCTTGGCGATCAAGTCTTCCAAAGGCAGATGCCAGCCTCTTTTGAGCAGAATCTGACACACACCGTTGGCCGCACGCCTGAGCGCAAAGGGGTCTGCGCTACCCGTGGGCAGCAAACCGGCGCGGATGATGCCGCACACGGTATCCAGCTTGTCCGCCACCGAGACGATGGCTCCGCACAGCGTTTCAGGCAGGGCGTCGTTTGGCCCCCGCGGCGCATAATGTTCCCAGATGCCGGTGGCCACTTCGCTGTTTTCGCCGCTGATCATGGCATATTGCATGCCGATATATCCTTGCAGCTTGGTAAATTCCTTTTCGCCCAACATGGTGGTCACCAAATCCGCCTTGGCCAAGTAGGCACAGCGCAAAACCTTCTGTACCTCCCGTTCTGAGAGATCTAACTCTCCACAAATCCAGGCGCAAAGAGCCTCGATGCGCTTCACTTTGGCAGCCATGGTTCCCAAATCTGCCTGGAAAACCACTTCTTCCAGTGCAGGAACGTAGCTTTCCAAGGGGCGTGAGCTGTCTTCATTGAAATACCACTGCGCATCCGCCAAACGCGCATTGACCACCTTTTCATTGCCCTGCCTGATGATCTCGCTCTTGAGCGGATCACCATTGGAGATAAAGACAAATCTATTGGTGAAATTGCCCTGCGTGTCCAGCACGGAAAAATACCTTTGATTTTGACTGATGGTGGAGGTGATGATCTTTTCCGGCAGCACCAGATAATCCTCATCAAAACAGGCTTCCACCGCAGTGGGCCATTCCACCAGATCGCACACGATCTCCGCCAGTCTGTCATCCTGCATCACCTGCAAGGGTCTGTCTTCAAAGACGTTTATCAGACTCTGTTGTATCGTTTTCAGGCGTTCATCGCGATCCGCCATCACTCTGTTTGCTTTCAAAACATCCAGATATGCGCTTGGCTGCGGGATTTCAAAGGATTTATCCAAGCCCAGGTGACGGCTTGCGTAGCTGATCCTGCCGCAGGGGATGCCGTGGTTTTTCAGCTGCAAGACCTCATCGCCAAAGAGGGCGCAGAGCCAGCGCACCGGCCTTGAGAAGCTGAGGTCTTTATATTCCCAGATCATCTTCTTGGCAAAGGGGATGGCCTCCAACAGGCTTTGGCTCCAATCCTTGAGCAGTTCCTGCGCTTCTTTGCCAGGTTGTTTGATGCTCAAATGGATAAAATCCCCTCGGGGCGTGCTTTGCACCTGCACATCGGCAGGCGTGGCATTGTTTTTCTTCAAAAAACCCAAAGCGGCGGGCGTGAGCTCGCCATCTTTATAGGCGATATTCACCGATGGCCCCGTGCGCTCCAAAACTATATCCGGCTGCAGGATGGGCACTCCCTTAGCCAGCACAAAAAACCTTCGGGGCGTGCCGCTCACCAAGAGCTTGTCACAGCTGAGCCGATTTTCACCGATAAAAGCCTCAAAGCTGGCTTGCAGCCAATCTCTGGCCGGCATAAAGTGAGAGGGAGGCAGTTCCTCCATCCCGATTTCAAGTAAAAAGTCTCGTTTTTCCAATTTTCTCTTTAGTTCCAATTTCCTTAAAAACAATAGCTGAGGGTGATCTGATTGACCAAACCCAAATCCCCATAAGATGAGGCTGCATAATCGATTTTGTAAGATTTAAACTTCCAACCGGCACCCAGGGAAAGTCCCGAACTCCAGCCCCAGCCGCCGCCATTGTTCCAATCTCCGGCATTTGACCTGAAACCGGCTCTGAGCGCAAAATCCGGCGTGATCATATACTCATGCCCAAAGCGCAGGTTAAAGTTTTCACCGGTGGCTTTATTGACCTCAAGCACGCTTTTGTGCCGCTCCGTGAAGGTGTAACTGCCTCCGGCGGCGAAGGTGAAGGGTAGCCTTTCTTTGTGCCGTTTATCTGTGTAGTATTTCAATTGCAAGCCCAAGTTGCGCAGACTGATTCCCACCTTGACCTTCGGATTGTGGGGATGATGGATGATGCCCAGATCCAGCAACACCGCCGCAGCCGAGTTTTCATCCAGCACATCATAGATCACCTTCAAGCTGCCACCGGCATCGATTGCGTTGCTGATAAACTTGGCCATGCTGGCAGTGGCGATCAGGTTGTAAGCTCCAAAAGTGCCCAAGTCGTCGATGAAATTGCCAAATTGATCCACTTCCGTGCGCTCAAACGAGCCCATATTCATGTATTGCAGGCCAAAAGCCCAGGCGGTGAATTTGTCTTTGGGCAGCAGCACCCGTATCTGACCACCTTGCGTATCCACAAAATAGTTGCAATAGGTGCTTCCGATCTCTCGATTGTCGAGCTCAATGATGGCAGCGGGGTTGAAAAACATGCCATCCGGGTTTTTGGCTTCACCTGTCAAAGCCTGTCCCATAGCCATGGAGCGCGCTCCATGCAATATTTTCAGGCTGTTGAATCCTGTGGATCCGGCATCTTCATTTTGAGCCCACGCAAAGCTGAGCCACAAGCTAATTGCTATCAGCAAGATGTATCTGAGATTCGATCTGACGGGCATATTCAAATAGCTCCTTTTCGTCTTTCGCCTCCATCATCGGAAGCCGTTTATCATCATGCCTGAGGTATTCGCTCAGGCCCTTGAGAACGTTCATGTATTCACGATTTGCGTCACTGGGAACAGCGGTCAAAAAGACCAGATTCACCGGTTTCTTGTCCAAAGATTCAAAGTCGATACCTCTGCGGATCAGGCAGAGAGCGATCTTCAGCTCTTTGACCGTGGCATCCCGAGCGTGGGGAATAGCCACACCTTTGCCGATGCCTGTGCTCATCACCTCTTCTCTGCCTTTCACGGCATCCAGAAAGCGATCCGCCAGCTCCAGGCTGCCGGCGTCCACCAAAAGTTGGCACATAAATTCCAGACACAGGGACTTTGAGTCCATGTGATCTACGATGCGCACGGCTTCTGGTGTGAACAATCTGTCTTTCATATCACAAATCCTATCGTGAAGTGCATAATTTTAACATGCGGTTTTAAGTCAATGATTATTATGCCATTGGCTTGATTGCCCGCGCCCAAAGGTAAGCTTCGTCGCCCTTGGGGTCGATCAATTTCCGGTCATACAGCGGACGGTAGAGGTCTTCCCGCGGCCCCGGCGCAGAGACCCACCAATGCACGATCTCATAATCCCTGAAAAGCATCTTCCGCAGCATGTTTTCGCTCATCGTCTGCGGTTCTGCCAAATCCGGCTTGTGATTGAGATTGAAGCTGCCGATGATCTCGCCACCCGGCTTGAGAATGCGCCGGATCTCATTGCACATGGGCAGCAAATCCCGCACGTGATCCAGCGAATTAACCGAATAAACCACGTCACAAAACTCATCCGGGATGGGGATGCTTCGCTCGGTGCTGGTCACATAGATCATGTCATGCTTTCTATACTCGGTGGGGAAGTTCTGGATATAAAGCTGCGCCAAGACGTCGATGCCAATGCGCAAAGAAGCACTCTTGGCCCAAACCAGACTGCCCCGCGGGCCACAACCAAAATCCGCCACCACCTTATCCTGCAAAAAGGCATCGCTGGGCTCATCCGAAATGCTGAGCATCAACTCTGCATAAAAGTCATTTTCCAAGCGACCGCCTTCCTTGCGGTAACGCT
This sequence comes from Candidatus Cloacimonadota bacterium, assembly GCA_029781115.1. Taxonomy (GTDB): domain Bacteria; phylum Cloacimonadota; class Cloacimonadia; order Cloacimonadales; family Cloacimonadaceae; genus UBA3900. The sequence goes on along the minus strand of JAKOXG010000017.1, from coordinate 80,087 downwards.
CACGCCAATAACGCAGCTCATAGCTGTGCTTGCTGTGCACCTTTTTGTTGTACCATAACTTTATGGCTTTCAGGGTCTTTATCTTCCTGAGATTCTCTATATTCATCTTTGGCCTTCCTTATGATTTGCTGTGTATCCATCTTTTATTGTGAGCGGTATCAGTCAATGAAAATGTATGTAGGTAGCCGGCGGTTGCCATACCGCCGCAGTAGGGTCGCTTGCCATAGCGACCAAAACCAAGAACCATGTGGATTGCTGCAAAAAGCACGTGCATCTCTGAAGCTCTTTGTTTTTTCCACGAATTTGCGCGTTTTACACGAATTATCTGATGAGAAAGTCCACGGATACACACGGATTTACACGGATGAGGGATGTACGGGCGCTCACTGTGGCGCCGGTGTAGGGTCGCTCGCTGGAGCGACCTAAACCAAGAACCATGAGGATTGCTGCAGAAAGCACGTGTATCTCGGCAACAGCGCAGCTACTCACAGCTGCCAGCTTGTTGGCCCGTTAATTCGTGTAAATCCGTGTAATTCGTGGAAAAATTAACGTCGGTTTTTCTCACTTTTTCACCCGGAAAATCGATGTCCCTTTTCACTCATCTCCAAAGTGGGAAAAGCCGGCCTAAAATCAATATTTGATTTCTATATATAAACAGGTAACCCAAAACTACCTTTTTCGACCCCTCTCAAATGCCGATTTCATGCAGCTTGCCAACCCCGCTCCTGCTGCTCTCTTGCTCCTCGAACAAGTAAGCAGTAAGAAAGCAGTAAGTTAGGAGCAAGAGCCAAGTGGAAGAAAAGTGGGTGTCGTGAGGGTAGGCAACCGATGCTAAAAGACAATATTTGCGGGTATATCAGATGCAGATTAAATAAAATAATGCCTACTAAAATGGTGGGAGATACCAAGAGGCAGAGTAGGGGATGGAGAGACCAAGTCGCAACTATTGCTATGGAGGTATAGTTTTTTTGGGTGTCTGTCAAACATTGGGGCACGCCACCTTATATGAGGCCAGAGCTGATAGGGACTGAAAAGCACAAGAAGTAGATGGGGGTATGCCCACACCTACTTCTTCCTACTAGTTACACGTGTTAGCGGGGTTATTAATGTCCTCTAAAGTATTGCATTGCCTGGTTAAGCCCACTACTATCAGAGTGCAAACTGTAAGAATTCAACTTATGCAACATGTATACCAACGCTTGTTTACATAAGTGAGATATAGCGACAATATGATCACTTTCGATGACATAAGTATATGGTCGTAGCCTCTCAACCCTAAAGTTCGGCCAGTAGATACCGTAATCGAAACAGGCATCTTCAAGCCACAGTTGCCAATCGTATGCAGCAACAAGACTATTGGTGCATATCGCTATTACCCCTCCAAGAATCTCACCCGATATCATGTTTTCACTAAAAGCCTTAATATATTTCCGAATTCTCGCGACTGTCTCTTTGTTTTTAGGACTTTCATTGGCTGAATCTTTTGCATCACCTATGAATTGACAACCATCATTACTGAGCAATAGGATATCAGGATCCATTCCTTTTGGGGGACTGCCTAATATATTAAATTCCGAGCTTACAGCATGATTTCCTAACTCTCTTACGAGTCTATCGTGTTCTGTTTCCATGTAACGAGTCCCATGTATTGGGCTCATCCGTCTGTTAATAAGAGTGTTCATTGTTCTCTCCTTGATTGTAAACTGATGGTGAAGGCCATTGGAACGTCTAGTAGGAGTTTGGCCTACCTCTTTCCTAAAAGGCTTCGCCTGGAGTGCACTGATACCCGAGACGCTGCCTAAGAATATAGGCGTTGGCTTCGGGCATGCCGATAAATAGGGCCAGATCAACTCTCTCGGCCCCATAGGGTTTGTTAATAATATCTTCATTTTATAATCTCCTTTTATGGATACCCATAAGCTTGGATTGCCCACTCTATTTTGTCAACCTCTTTTTTTGAGCCTTGGGAATAATAGGGGAAAAGCAAAGGCCAATGCTGATGTGCCTTTTCAGGTATTTTACTATCCACCAAACGGGGTTAATATTTAACCGATTTGTATAGCTTCACCTGCCAGTGGGTTACGAGATTATTTTTTTGGTTTTTTGGCCTCAAAGTAACATCGTCAGTGTATATAGTGAGGGGTGCCTTCGGCAAGGTTTTAGGTGTTAGGTTTTAGGTGTTAGCGGCTGCGCTGGTAGCGAAGATGCGGGTGCTCTTAGCGGGGGTACAGACGGTTCTTATAGGGGCTTTTGCAGCGTGCTGCGCCCGCTTGCGGCGGTATGGCAACCTCCGGCTACCTTCTTGGTCGCTATGGCAAGCGACTATACAGCGGCGCTTCAGCGACTGCCCTTACATTTTTATTGACATAAATAGAGATTCTATAAACTTTGGCGCAAATCGCTTACATTGGTGTAATGGGCTGTTGTCGCTCTTTTGCGCAGCCTGCAATAACGATAGATAACTAAAGATATTATAAGGAGTTGACCATGTTGAAAGGTAGCTACGTGGCACTTGTAACGCCCTTCAAAAAGGGCGAGGTAGACTATTCCGCATTGGAGACCCTGATCGACTTCCATCTGGAGAATGGAACTCACGGGATTTTGCTTTTAGGTACGACGGGAGAGGCGGCGGCGCTGGCGTCTGATGAGCGCGAAGCCCTCTTGCGTTTTGCGATCAACCGCATTGATGGTAAGGTGCCGGTGATGATTGGCACAGGGACAAACAATCTGCGCACCACTTTGCGCAACACTTCCAGAGCCAAGGAATTGGGTGCGGATTATGCCCTGGTGCTCACTCCCTATTACGTCAAGCCCACGCAAGCGGGAATGGTGGAATATTTTGGGCACATTGCCTCCAAGGTGGACATGCCCATCGTGATCTACAACGTTCCGGGCCGCACCGGCGTGAATATCCTTCCACCTGCCGTGGTGGAGATCGCCAAGGCTCACTCCAACGTGGTGGGCATCAAAGAAGCCAGTGGCAGCGTGGTTCAGGCCACTCAGATCGTGCGTGATGCGCCTGCAGGTTTCAGCGTGATGTGCGGTGAGGATGCGCTCAACTTCCCACTGATCGCCATCGGAGGCATGGGTACGATTTCCGTGACGGCAAACGTGGTTCCCAAACTGATGAGCCAGCATATCGAGACGGCTCTCAGCGGTGACATGAAGAAAGCTGCCGAGCAGCACAGACATCTGCAGGCCCTCAATTCAGCAATGTTTATCGAGACAAATCCCATCCCCGCCAAGGAGTCTCTGGCGATGATGGGCATGATAGAAAACGAATTCCGCTCGCCCATGTGCAATCTGCAAGCGGCAAATCGTGAGGCTTTGGCCAAAGTACTGCGATCCTATGGGTTGGTCAAGTGATTGATAACCCCCATTTTAACAGGAGATAAGTTTAAGATGACAAACGTGCAAACCAAACACGGCTTCCTGCTCAAGGACAGCCAAGAAATCGCTGAGCTCAAGATGAGAGCGGACGTGTATGAACACGTCAAGAGCGGAGCCCAGCTTATCCATCTGGCATGTGAAGATACAAACAAACTGTTTTGCGTGGCTTTCAAGACGGTGCCCACGGACAGCACGGGCGTGCCTCATATCATCGAACACTCGGTGCTGAATGGCTCACGCCTGTTTCCGGCGAAGAACTCTTTTATGGAGCTGATCAAGGGCTCGCTCAACACCTTTGTAAATGCGATGACAGCACCGGATCTCACGCTTTATCCCGTGGCTTCCACCAATGATAAAGACTTTATGAACCTGAGCCGCGTGTATATGGATGCGGTGTTTTTCCCGCGCATCTATGAACAGCCCGAGATTTTGCATCAGGAAGGCTGGCACTACGAGCTCTTTGACAAGGACGACGAGCTGGCGATCCGCGGGGTGGTCTACAATGAGATGAAGGGCGTGTATTCCAGTCCGGGTGCGCTTTTGCGCTATGCCGGCAGTGAAGCGCAGTTCCCGGACACCACCTATGGAGTTTCCTCAGGCGGTAATCCCAAACATATCCCCGATCTCACCTACGAAGCCTTTGTGGACTTCCATCGCAAGCACTATCACCCCTCCAATTCCAAGACCATCCTCTATGGCGATTTGGATATAGACGCCATGCTGGAGATGATGGACAAGGACTATCTGAGCCACTTTGACAAAGACCCCGTTCCTGTGGTGGTGGAGCAGCAAAAGCCCTTCAAGAAAGCGATCCGGGTGGAAGAGTTTTACCCTGCGGATGAGCAGAGTGGTCCGGGAATGTGCCATTTGAGCCTCAATTACACCTGGGGGATGCAGACGGATATGGAGCAGGTCAATGCCCTGTCGGTGCTGGTGGATATGTTGATGAACAGCACAGCCTCGCCCCTGAAGCGCAAGATCATGGAATCCGGCCTGGCGGGAGATTCCTATGGAACCGCCAATCTGGACATCCTGCAGCCCACCTTCGGCATCATCTGCAAATATGTGCAGGAAGAGAACATAGAGCCACTGATCGAGCTGATCAACACCGAGCTCAAGCGCATCGTGAAAGAAGGTTTTGACAAGAAGCTGATCGAGGCCACCTTGAACAGTCGTGAATTCTTCTACCGAGAAGGCCAGATGCAGAACTTCCCCAAGGGCTTGTATTATGCCTGGACGATGTATGGAGCTTGGATTCACGGTGCGGATCCGCTGTATGTGCTCAAGTTTGAGCCGCTTTTGGAGGCCCTGCGCAAGGGCTTGACCGAGCCCTATTATGAGAAGCTTATGGAAGCTTCCATGCTCAAAAACCCGCATCACAGCGTGGTGGTGCTCAAGCCAAAAGTGGGTCTTTTGCAGGAAGATGATGCCAAACTCCGGGAAGAACTGGCCCAACGCAAGGCGGCGATGAGCGAAGAGGAGATTCAGGAGCTGATCAAGTTCAATCAGGATCTGCAAACCTGGCAGATGACCAAGGACAGCCCCGAAGATCTGGCCAAGATTCCCGCGCTTACGCTGGCAGACATCAATCCGGAAGCTGAGTCCTATCCCACGGAAGTGGAGACATGGAAGGAGTTTACTCTGCTCAAACACGAGGTCAATACCAACGGCATCGTGTATTTGAAAGCCTATTTTGATCTGGCGCACGCAGATGAAGACGAGATTCCCTGGCTGGCGCTCTATGCCTATCTGATGGGCAGGCTGGACAGTGAAAACTGCAGCTTTGCCGAGCTTTCCAACGAGATAGATATCCACACCGGCGGCATAGACTTACGCTTCAATATGTGGAGTAGCTATCAAGAGCCGGACATCATTCTGCCCAAATTTGTGCTCAGTGGCAAGGCGGTCACCGACAAGTGCGATCAACTGGTAAGATTGGTCTCCGAATATGCTTTCAAGCCTCGTTTTACGGATCATCAGCGTTTGCGCACCCTGATCAAAGAGCTGAAAAACCGCATGGAAGCGATGATGATGATGCAAGGGCACAGCGTGGCTATTACGCGCATGTTTGCTGCCTTCAGCCAGCTTTTCAAGTGGCGTGACCTCAGCGGCGGCCTGGCCTTCTACCATTGGCTCTGTGAACTGGAAAAGAAGATGGAAGAGGATATTACGCCGATCGTGGAAGAACTGGAATGGGTGAGGAAGACCTTTTTCACCTCGCACAACCTGATCGTCAGTCTCAATTCCGATGCAGAAGGGATAGACAGGGCTTTTGATCACCTGGGTCCCATGGTGGCCAATATCTCCAAAGAGGCATATGCGCCCGTGGAAAGCCAATTTGAGACCATCAAGCAAACTGAAGGTATCGCTGCGCCGGTGCAAGTGCAATTTGTGGCCAAGGGTGGAAACTTCTTCTACAAGGGCTATTCCTACTCCGGCAAGCTGAGAGTGGTAAACAACATCCTTTCCTCCGAGCTCTTGTATCAGGAACTGAGGGTGAAAGGTGGAGCCTACGGTGCGATGTGCAATTTCTCGCCCACAGGGTTCCTGTTTTTCTGCTCATATAGAGACCCCAACCTCAGGGAAACCTTGGATACCTACGATCAAGTGCCAAAGAAGCTGCGCGAATACACGGCATCTGATAGAGATATGGAGAAATACATCATCGGTGTGATCTCTGATCTGGATAAACCCAAGACGCCGGAACAGGTTGGCGCACAGGGAGATGAAGACTATATCACCGGCTTTACCCAGGAAGACCGGCAGCAGATCCGCACCGAGGTGCTTGGCACCACTTTGGCGGATGTGCGCAAAGCTGCCAGCTTGATCGAAGCATTGATGAAAAACGACCATATCTGCGTGTTTGGCAACGAAGAAAAGATAAACGAAAACGCTGATCTCTTTACCAAGATCACACCCTTGTTCCCAAAGCAGCCTTGAGACAAAAAACCAAGAAAAGACAGAGACCCACCAGATTTGGCAAGTTGAAAGCCATCAACCTGCCGGATGTGGAGGTTCTGGACGATCTCAAAGAAGCTACGCCCTACAAAAGCCAGCGGATAGCGGAGAAGATGGACCTCAGCTTCAAGAAAGACGCTGAGCTGGTGCCGGCGCGCATCAGTGAGATCCACTCAAATTACAACTACATCGTGGAGGCGGATGGCGTCTTTTATGAAGCCACTTTGAGCGGCAGGCTGAGGCAGTTCCTCTTTGAAAGCTTGGGCGTTGCTGCGGTGGGGGATCGGGTAATGGTGGATATTTCCACGGAGCCGGACTACCGCATAGAGCAGGTTTTGCCGCGGGAAAACACGCTTTCACGCTACACATCCGGTTCTTTCCAAAGGGAAATCCTGATCGCTGCCAATATCGACCAAGTGATCATCACCAGTTCCTGGCGCAAACCCATGATCAAGGCAGGGCTGATCGACCGCTATATCTGCATCGCTACGCTGCAGGAGATCAAGCCTATCATCGTGATCAACAAGATCGACCTCTGTCGGGATCGGGAAGAATATGAGGAATTGAGCAGTTTCTACCTGGAGATGGGCTACAAGCTGATCGCCACTTCCACCGTAACCGGCGAAGGGATGGAAGAGCTGAAAGCCGCGCTCAAAGATAAAGACAGCGTGTTTTCCGGGCAGTCCGGCACGGGTAAGAGCTCGCTGATCAACTACCTGCAACCGGGGCTTGACCTCGATACGGCGCAGGTGAGCAATTACAACGAAAAAGGCCGGCATACCACCACCAGAGCCACGCTGATCCCCTGGGATTTTGGCGGGCACCTGCTGGATACACCCGGCATCAAGACCATCAACCTGCATGCGAATGACAAGGAACAGATCCCGCGTGTGTTCCCGGGCTTCTCACGCTTTTTGGACGGCTGCCACTTCCGGGATTGCAGTCATAGTCATGAGGAGCATTGTGGCGTGCTCCAAGCTGTGGAAGAGGGAGTGATCCCCATCGAGAGATACGAATCCTATTTAGCACTCATGGAAAGCCTATAAATGAGACAGTTTGCCGTCTATATCAACCCCAATCTGGATACCGGACCCATCTTCAAGAGTTTGGATGAGCTGAGCCGGCGTTTTGGGCTCAGTTTTTATGGCACGCAGGCGCAGCGTGACATCGTGCCCGCTCATATGCAGTGCTGCGACCCGGATCAAGGCAAGATGCCGCAGATAGACTGCGTGCTGGTCTTTGGCGGGGATGGAACCATACTCAGAGCCAAAACCATCGCCATTCTCACGGGTGCGCCCATCTTGGGGATCAACCTTGGCTGGCTGGGCTTCCTCTCCGAAACCACTTTCAAAGAGTTGGAGACTTCCATCCAAAGCTTGATCCAAGGCAAGTTTAAGCTCATCAGCCGCATGTTGCTCAATTGCAAGCTGAAGCGCAAGGGGAAGGTGGTGTTTGAAGGCCTGGCGCTCAATGACGCGGTGATCTACAAAGCGGAAACACCGAGGATGATCAGCATCCGCACCTATAGCGAAGGACGCTTTGTCTTCAGTGCACGTTGCGACGGCGCAATCGCTTGCACACCCACGGGTTCCACAGCTTACAACCTCTCGGCTGGCGGGCCTTTGCTCACGCCGGAGATGCGTGCCATCGTGGTGAGTCACCTCAATCCACACCTGCTTTCCATCCGGCCGATGGTCTTTCCTTCCACCAACAAGGTTTGCTTGAAAGTGACGGGATTGTATGAGCCGGCCTGGCTGCAACTGGATGGCGAAAACGTGCATCAGGTGCTGATGGAGGACGAGGTAATCGTCTCTGAAGCCGATGTGCGGGTGGAATTTGTGAAGCTTTCCGCGCGCACCTTTTATCGCACCCTCAGAAACAAACTGCATTTGGGTAAGTGATGATCAGCCGCATCAAGATCTCCAACTATCTCTTTGTGCAGGATCAGGAGCTGTATTTTGAGCCAGGCATGACGGCACTGACGGGTGAGACGGGAGCGGGTAAGACTATACTTGTAGGCGCAATCTCGCTGATCTTTGCGGATAACAGCTTCAATGCGGTGGCTTGGGATAAAGCAAAGCCCATTTACCTGGAAGCGGATTTTGAGCTGGACAACAACTCCGCCCTGCAGGAAAAGCTGGAAGAACTGGAATATAACGACGGGCAGCAGCTTACCTTGGCCAGGCGCATCAGCGAAAATGGACGCTCATCCTACTTTGTCAATGGACGCAAGGTGACAGCCGGCCTGATGAAGGAGCTCAAGCCGCTGCTGATAGATTTTCACCATCAAAGAGACCAGCAACGCCTGCTCATGCCTTCATTTCAGTTGGAGGTTTTAGACCTCTATGCCGGCAGCACTGAGCTGCGCAAAGAACATGCATCACGCCTGCAAAAGCTGCGTGCCAAGGTCAAGCAACTCGAAGAGCACAAAGAGCTCAAAGAGCGCAATCGCCAACTGGAAGAGCTTTACCGTTTCCAGATGGAAGAGCTGGAAGCGGCGGCGATCTCTCCCGGCGAAGAGCAGGAATTAGGCAAGGAATACGAGAAGATCTCGCATCTGCAGCAGATTCGTGAGTTGGGCGGGCGCCTCAGCCATGAGCTTTACGAATCCGAGGGCAGCGTGATGGACGTGATCCGCTCTGCAGTTTCGGCTCTGGACAGGCTCAAGGATCTGGACTCCAACATTGCGCAATTGCACCAGGCATTGGCAGATGCGGCGCAGATCATCAGCGATTGTGAGGGAGAGGTGAACAGCCTGGCCTTTATGGCGGTGGATGATGAGGTGCGTCTGGAAGAGATAACGCAGCGTTTGGACGAGATCAACGCACTGCTGTATAAGCACCGGGTGAGGGATACGTTAGAGCTGGAGCAGCTATTTGTCCAGAAGCGAGCCTCCATCATGGATTTTGACAGTCTGGATGCCAAGATCGAGGAGCTGAGCGCTCAGATTGAGGCGGATTTTGAAGAGTTGAAAGAGCTACAGACTGCTTTGAGCAAAAAGAGAGAGGGTGCAGCGGATAAGCTGGCATCAGAACTGCAAGCCGCCATCCGCACTTTGGCGATTGCCAACGCCCGCTTTGAGATAAGTATTGACAAAAAAGCCTCAGATGAATTACTATCGTCAGAATGCCTTGCCGCATTATCTTTGAGTGGAGCCGAAGGTTGTGAGTTTCGTTTTAGTGCCAATCCCGGCATGGAGCTTGCGCCTCTGGCATCGGTTGCCTCGGGAGGAGAGCTTTCCCGCGTGCTTCTGGCCATCAAAAAGGTGCTGGCAGGGCGCTTGGAACCACTTACGATGATCCTTGATGAAATAGATGCCGGGCTGGGTGGCAAGACCGCCGAAGCCGTGGCCTCCGTGATCGGGGAACTGAGTAGCAACCATCAGGTGTTTTGTGTGACGCATCTGGCGGTGATTGCAGCAGCCGCTGAACATCACTTCGCCGTCGAGAAGCAGATCCAAAACCATGATACAGTGATTGATATGAAGCCTTTGAACGATTCCGACCGCGTTCTGGAACTGGCCAGGATGCTCTCCGGAAAGGTGACACAGGCTTCGCAGGAGCATGCAAAACAACTACTAAAAACAAATATAAAATGATCGAGGAACAAATTGAAATCTAAGTCATTGAAAAAAGTGCAAGGAATTGCCATCTTCTTGGTCTTTTTGGCACTCCTCATAACAATTTTCCACGTATACAGGGGTGGCAAGAAGCAACAACGGGCTGTTGATCTGAGCGCTCAACAGGCAAATTTTGAAAAGCGCAATTGGCTCAATAAGATCAGCTTTGAGCTCGGCAGTAGCGACCTGCAAGCGTCAATGGACAAGATGAATGACCTGGTAGACAACTTTGCCACTCACACGGATATGCGTGAGATCAAAGCAGGCTATGGCGTCTTTGTATTCAGCATGGAAAAACCCAAACTCAAGCAATTGAGAAGCGAGCTCAGCAAGATCGGCACCATCGGCTCGGAAGTGGAAATGGTGGATACCTCTTTGGTGAATACCAATGCGCAGATCGAGAGCGCAAACCTGGCTTCCTACGAAAAAGACTTGGCCGAGCTGGATAAGATCAGAGTTCCATCGGATGTGGAGCTGAGGCGCAAAGAAAGCCTCAGAGCTCAGATCAGACGCAGCCAGCAAAAGCTTGATGACCTCCAACGTATGGATTCCTTTTTGGTGTATGTGAGCGTGCTCCCTCATGGAACGAAAGTGGACGTCGTCAAAATTATCAGCTCCGTCGGACTCTATTTCCTCAGTGTCTTGGGCTTCCTCTTTGTGGGCGCCATCTTGGCTTACTATGGCACCCGCCTCTTGATGTATCTGCTGGCACTCATGGGTGTGAAAGGGCTCGGATCAGGCGGGCTGTTATCGCCATATGGATATGGCAACTATGGCTCCTATCGCGGCAGATACTACTACTCAAGCGGTAGAAAGCGCAAAGTGAAACGGGTCTACAAAGATAAAGACCCGAGCAAAGATAAAGAGGAACAAGAGCCCCAAGAATAATGGGGGAGATATCATGTCGATATTTGGTATGGACCCTTGGGCATTTTGGCTGATCATCGGCATCATCAGCGTGATTATCGAGATCTTTGATCCCGCATTCTTCTTTTTGGCCTTGGGAGTGGGAGCCATCGTGACGTCACTGCTCTGCATCGCTCCCTTTATCCGTAACAGCCTGTTTTGGCAGCTGCTTATCTTTGCTGTACTGAGCTTTATCACCTTCCTGCTCATGAGAAAGCTGGGCAAAAAGGTGCTGGCAGATTCCGGCAAAGAAACAAACGTCTATGCCCTCAAAGGGAAAACGGGGGTGGTGACGCAAACCATTCCCCCACAAGCCAGAGGCAGAGTGAAGATAGGCGGCGAAGAGTGGTCTGCCATCAGCGAAGATGACAGCGAAATCGAGGCTGAAAGCCGCATCGTGGTGCTGGGCATAGATGGAAACAAGCTGATCGTGAAAAAGGAGCAAGAATAAAGCGGGCTTGACAGGTCTGGCAAATCTGCACCGATAAAGACACCATTTGACCGGTCTCGTATACGATACGGGATCGGTTTTTTTGCTTTACGTCTGTGGCCTCAGAAACGTGTAGAATTGAAATCCCGGACCGAAATTCAGGGAGAATAACCCATTTCCAGCAGCTATTGGAGACGCCAAAGTCACCCCATTTTCCTCTTGGATTAAGCGCTCGTTTTGGGTCGAATTATGTTTGCAATATCCAGGCTCTTGCGCAAATATTGACTTTTGCCTCCGGTTGACCACCCGCAGAGAGGTGCATTTTTCTTCCCTGCGCTCTGCCTCCTAACTTACTGCTTTCCTACTGCTTGCTTACTCGAGGAGCAGGAGGGCAGCAGGGAAGGAGTGGGGAGCCCGCATGGAATGGGCATTTGAGGAGTGTCCTTGATAGGGGTTATAAGTTATGATATTATAGGTTGAGGTTAAAGGTTGATTTTCGCCCTGTTTTTCAGCATATCGCAATCGAGGTTTGAGGGTATTTTTCTGCGCTGTTACCCTGAAATGCGTGAGCATAAAAAAACGACCACCTAAAGGAGGTGGCCGTTTTTAAGGACTGCGCTAATTAGGCAATTTGTTGTTAATTTAGTTACTGAGCTTGAGGAGCTTCGGGAGCAGCTTCGCCTTCGACTGGAGCTTCTTCTACGGGAGCTTCTTCGACGGGTACTTCTTCCACGGGAACTTCTTCCACGGGCTCTTCAGCTTTGGGTTTGCATGCCATGATGCCAAAAAGCAACATTGCAATAAGGGTCAGTAAAAGAACTTTCTTCATTTTGATTCCTCCATTAAGTGAAATCCATTTTTGTTTTTGTTTTAGGTTCGACCCATTTAGAGCCAGGTCGGAGGCTGGTTTTTGTTAGCGAGTTAGATGTTCTGTAAGAGCGACTAAAACGCTTACACAGTCCTTGCTCACAACTATATGCTGATATGTTGGATGCCATATTATACAAGCCCGCTTTTTTGGCAAGTAAAATCTTTAGAATGATGTGTCCAGTCCGGCGTGTATCATGCCGTTAGCCGGCTTGGAGAGCCCTTTTAGGGTGTTTGCAAGTGCGTAATCTATACCCAAAATTCCCAGCCGTGTTTGCACTTTTATACCAAAACCAAGTGCGAAAATATCGCTTTTGTAAGTAATTTTGTCCTTTGGTTCAGTTTGGCCTTTTTGCGCTATGGCGCCGTGGTCGAAAAAGAGGTGCAGGCGTGAGTACGAATCCAGCAGCCATCGGAATTCCCAGCTTAGGTAGCCCAAACGCCAGGAGGAAAATTCCTGCTGTTTATAGCCCCGCAGGTTCTCATAGCCGCCCATGTGGTATTGATCCCAGCTTTTGGCGTCGGTGTCGCTTAAGTCTCTGAAGTGCAAGCCCAGAGCCAGGACAGGCTGCCGTCCCAGCGGGATGAAAAGTTCGTTGTCCAGCTCAAAAGCGCGCACCCACTTGTCGTCATCGGTGTAGATGTAGCGGTAGGCTAAGCGTGCTTGCCTGCCTTTGTGCGGGTTTTGTGCGGGGAAGGCGGTGTCGTAGCCATAGATGGCGGCGATGCTGCGGTTGATGTGGTGCTTTGATGCGCCTTTGGTCAGGGATTGGTCTATCAGGTTGTCCGTGAAGACATATTCCAAGCCCAGTTTGTGGTCGGATAGGCGGGTGTTGGCAGCTACGGAGAGTTTGCTCTGAATCCAAAGCGTGTCGCGGGAACTGCGTGTGAAAAGCAGGTCTCCCTCAAGTGGGAAGCTGTAGGGGCCGGATTCGTGGTAGCTGAATTCCAGCAGGTTTTGTTTCTGTTGCTTTTGCCAATTCAAGGCCAGGGAGCGGTCGCTGCCCCAGAGGTTTAAAAACTCAAGGCGTAACTTGCCGCTGAGCTGTTTCTTGGCGCCGTCGTAGCCCAGCACGCCCTCCAGATAGGTCATGCGCCCTTCGCGCACCTTGATCAGCAGGGAGTTGAAGTCTATGGGTTCCACCACCGCTTCCCGGATGTAGGGTGCTTTGAGGAGCTTGCGCCGGGCTTCTTCCAGCTCTTTGGGCGTGATGGTGCGGCTGGTGTTGAGTCCGGAAAGCTTTAACAGTGCAGCGTCACGGCTGTGGTTATTGCCCTGAAAGTGGATCTGGTCAGCCTTGAAAACCTTGCCTTCATCCACATTGATCCAGGCGGTTAGCCCTTCGTCCAGCACCAGCGAATCCAGCTGCACCTTGGCAAAGAGGAAGCCGCGCCGGTGGTAGAGCTGTAGCAATTCAGAGCTGATCCGCTCTATATCTGCGAGGGCAAAACGCTTGGTATCCGAGATGAGGAGCATTTCGTTGAGTCGTGCTTCACTGAAATAGCGCATACCATAAAAGCGCAATTTGACACCATCTGAGGGAGTAACTTCGGTGAGGGTAAAGTGGAGTCGCATGAGGCTATCCGCCACGGGGATAAGCTCCGGGAGGGGGATGCGCACGAAGTAGCGATGGTTGCCATCCTGCAGATAGCTCTGGATGTTGCTGATGGCCTGTCGCACCGCTGCGGGGTCATAGAGCTGGGGCAGCGTCAGGCCGGATGCTTGGTTTAAGGCAGCTTCGTCTATGGGGAAATTGGCTTCCCAACTGAGGTTTTGGATGGTGAGGGAAAACAGCGGGAGGCTGAAGAGGAGGAAGAACAGCAGTGGAATGGGGCGAGAGCGTGGACGGGAGAGGTTCATGGCCTTGATGTGTGTTTTGGTCCAAGCTCAAAAACTGAGCCCATTCTTTAGTCTCTATCCGCCTTCAGCACTGCCAGGAAGGCTTCTTGAGGCACGGTGACGGAGCCAATCTCCTTCATCCTTCTCTTGCCTTCTTTCTGCTTGTCCAGCAGCTTGCGCTTGCGGCTCACGTCGCCGCCGTAGCATTTGGCCAGCACGTCTTTGCGCAGGGCGTTGATGGTGCTGCGGGCGATGATCTTGCCGCCGATGGAGGCTTGCAGAGCGATCTTGAACATGTGGCGCGGGATCACCTCGGAGAGCGTCTTGGTGATGCTTTTGCCCCAGGTGTGGGCTTTGTCGATATGGCAGATAAAGCTCATGGCGTCTACCTTTTCGCCATTGATGAGGATGTCCACCTTCACCACGTCTGAGACCCTATATTCCTTGAAATGATAGTCCAGCGAGGCGTAACCGCGGCTCACGGTCTTGAGTTTGTCATAAAAGTCAAAGATGATCTCGATCAGGGGCATCTCATAGGTGAGGGTGACGCGCTTTTCGTCCAGATACTGGATGTTCTTTTGGATGCCGCGCCGTTCCTGCACCAAGCGGATGATGTTGCCGATGTATTCTGAAGGAACGATGATTTCGGTATCCATAAAGGGTTCCATGATGTGTTCGATGTAGACGGGATCGGGGAAATCTATGGGGTTGTTGACTTCGATCTGCTCGCCATTTTTGAGGGCGATGAGAAATCTGACGCTGGGCGTGGTGGCGATGATGGGGATGTTGTATTCCCGATACATGCGTTCCTTGACGATCTCCAGGTGCAACATGCCCAAAAAGCCGCAACGGAAGCCGTAACCCAAGGCGGCAGAGCTTTCCTTTTCGTAGATGAGGGAAGCGTCGTTGAGCTTTAGTTTGGCCATGGATTCCACCAGGTTTTCATAGTCTTCGCCATTGATGGGGAAGATGCCGCTGAAGACCATGGGCTTGGGTTCTTCAAAGCCGGGTAAAGCTTCTTCGCATCCACCTTTGGCCAAGGTGATGGTATCGCCCACACGGGCATCGGCTACGTCTTTGATATTGGCGATCACATAGCCGGCTTCACCGGTGCAGAGCTCCGGACGGGGCACAAACTTGAGTCCCAGGTGACCCAGCTCTTCGATCTCATATTCGTTGTCGGTGGCAAAGAGCTTGATGCGGTCGCCTTTCTTGAGCTTGCCGTCGAAGATGCGCACCAAGACTACCACGCCACGATACATGTCGAAGTAGGAATCAAAGATCAAGGCTTTGGGAGGCGCAGTCTCGTCACCCGAGGGTGGGGGCAGCATTTCCACCA
Source organism: Candidatus Cloacimonadota bacterium (assembly GCA_029781115.1). Lineage (GTDB taxonomy): Bacteria > Cloacimonadota > Cloacimonadia > Cloacimonadales > Cloacimonadaceae > UBA3900. Next base: position 64,738 of record JAKOXG010000017.1, on the reverse strand, counting down.
CTTTATCCAGCAGTTCATGGATGCCGATGCCGGATTTGGCGCTCACTTTGGCGATGTCTTCCGGCATGCAGCCCAATACCTCGATGATCTCGTGTTCCGTGCCTTCGATATCCGCTTTGGGCAGGTCTATTTTATTGATTACCGGCAGGGGTTCGAGGTTGTTTTCCAAGGCGAGGTAGAGGTTGCTCATGGTCTGAGCTTCGATGCCCTGGGAAGCATCCACCAAGAGGATGGCGCCTTCGCAGGAAGCCAAAGCGCGGGATACTTCGTAGGAAAAGTCCACGTGGCCGGGTGTGTCGATCAAGTTCAGCACATAGTCCTGGCCTTGATAGTTGTGTATCATGCGCACGGCGTGGCTTTTGATCGTGATGCCTTTTTCGCGCTCCAGGTCCATGTTGTCCAGCACCTGAGCCATATCCACGCGGTCTACCACGTTGGTGGCTTCCAGAAAGCGGTCTGCCAGGGTGGATTTCCCGTGGTCGATATGGGCTATGATGCAGAAGTTGCGTATATTGTCTTGTTTCATTGTATGTCCTTGATATTCAATCAGATTTGAGGCTGGGCTGCGCAAAAAGTGTCCATTCAACCCAGTTATGCCATTCTGTTGAGAGGCGTATATTTGTCAAGCACAGGATGCAGAAAGGGCGGATTTGGGGTTGGTGTGCAATTCCTCTTTTGAACTTTGCCGATCGTGATTAAGCTATCTACAAAGAAACTTTTAGGAGTGGAGCAATGAAAGTCAAAGATATAATGCGTAAGGTAGAGGGATTTGCGCCACTGGGCTTGGCGATGAGCTGGGACAACGTGGGGCTGCTGCTGGGTGACGCCCAAAGAGAAGTGAATAAGGCGGTGACTTGTCTGGATGTGGACGAAAATGCCGTGAATAAAGCCATAGAGATAGGTGCAGAGCTGATCGTGAGCCACCATCCTTTGATCTTCAGGGCGATCAATAAAATCACCGATCCACTGCTCTTGAAGCTGATTGAGCACAAGATTGCCGTGATCAGCTTGCACACCAATCTGGATGTGGCGCCCAAGAGCGTGAATCATGTGTTGGCAGAGACTTTGGGGCTAACGGTGATCGAGCACCTCAGCCAGGAAACGGGCGAAAGCTGGCATCGATTCAGCCTCACCGTGCCGGTGGATCATTTAGAGCCGGTTCGTGAGGCTATCTTCGCAGCCGGTGCGGGTTTGATCGGGCTCTATGACAGCTGTTCGCAGAGCCATCAAGTGCGGGGAACCTTCCGGGCTTTGGAGGGAAGTGACCCCTTTATCAAGAGCGAAGGTTTGGCATCGGTGGAGGAGTGTGAGCTGGAGTTTATGGTGGATGGCAGCCGTTTGGGCGCTACCATTGAAGCTATCAAGAACGCACATCCATATGAGACGCCCGCTTTTTATCACTATCCGGTGAGTAATCAGAATCCTGCCTATGGCTTGGGTTTGGTGTGTAAGAATGATGCCGGGCTCAGTCTCTCAGGGCTGCAGAATCTGTGTAGAGAAAAGCTGCATAACCCCGCACCCAGATTGTATCTGCTGGGCAAGGATGCAGACTATATCCCCGAGAGAATAGCCGTCTGTGGCGGCTCGGGCGGCTCCCTGATTCCGGTGGCCGGCAGGAAGGCAGAACTCTATATCAGCGGTGACTTCAGCTATCACCAGATTCTGGAAGCCGGGTTGCCGCTCATCGATGCGGGACACTTCTTCACCGAGTATCCTGTGGTGGCTTATCTGTCGCAAAAGCTGCAAGAAATGGGCTTGGAAGCAGTGGCTTTGGAGCTGGAGAAACACAAGGGCTACATTATGTAAGCTCATGTTCAGTGGGAGTGGGCTAACTGCCTCCCCGGTCATGGCTTAGCGAGGTGGTAAAATGAAGAAGCTGCTGTTGATGCGGCCGGAGTCGGTATTTTAATATCCGCCGGTTGGGCTTAATATTTGACCGATTCGTATCTCTATTCCTGTCGGGCGGTTACGGGCTTTATTTTGTGGATTATTTCCCTCAGAGTGAGATCGTCAGTGTATATAGTGAAGGCATGTTTTTGGAAAGTGAGTTTTGGGTTTTCCCCAGATGTTGCAGCTGTGCTGGGACTACTTTCGCAGGCTGCGCTTCATCCAAAGATTCTTGTCCGGTTTTTGGTGCCGTTGATTCAGAGCTGCTCAAAAGCAGACCCATCGTAAACGAATCTGATCCAAAAGTGAGAGCAGCCTGATATAGGGAAGCAACAATTGCGGACTTCTCACTTGACAAAATCGGCCTCTTCAATTTTCATGTAGCATCAACCCGATTAGTAAGCTAATCGCAGCTAAGTTCATCATAAATATGGAGTATAAATGAAGATACTTATCACGGGTGGAGCCGGTTTTATCGGTTCTCACCTTGCCGAACGTTTGTTGGCAGAAGGCAATCACGTGCATGTGATAGACAACCTTTCCACCGGCAGATTGGACAATATTGCCAGTTTCAAGGATCATCCCGAGTTTAAACTGACAATAGACAGCGTGCTCAACTTCGATGCACTCAAAAAGCTGATCAGCAAAGTGGATCAGGTGTATCACTTGGCCGCTGCCGTGGGCGTGAAATACATCATCGAAAACCCCTTGCTTTCGCTGAAGACCAATATCGTGGGAACGGACAACGTGTTGGAATTGGCCAATAAATACAAGACCAAAGTGCTGATCACATCTACCTCTGAGATCTATGGCAAAAACGAGAATGTTCCTTTTAGCGAGCAGGATGACCGGCTTTTGGGCACCACCAGCATCAGCAGATGGGGCTACAGTTGCAGCAAAGCCATCGATGAATTTCTGGCTTTGGCCTATTTCAGGGAAAAGAAGCTGCCCGTGGTGATCGTCAGGCTGTTCAACACCGTAGGCCCGCGTCAGATAGGGCAATATGGCATGGTCTTGCCCAAGTTTATCAAGGCGGCTCTGATGGATAGGCCGATCACCGTCTTTGGCTCCGGCAAGCAGGTCAGATGCTTTGCCGATGTGTCAGACGTCGTGGGCGCCCTGATCAAGCTGATGAACACGCCGGAATGCGAAGGTGAGATCTTCAACCTGGGCACCATGGAAGCGATCAGCATCGAGGATCTGGCGCATAAGGTGCGCAGCATGTGCAACAGCAATTCCCGCATCGACTATATCAGCTACGAAGAAGCCTTTGAAGAGGGTTTTGAAGACATGATGAACCGCATCCCCAGCTTGGATAAAATCAAGAAATACATCGGTTACGAACCCCAAAAATGCCTGGACGAAATCATCTCAGACATGATCCGATATTATGAAAAATAAGCTTTTTACCATCCTGTTTCTGCTCTGTGCCGTCTATTTGGGCGCACAGATCAGTTCCCTGACCAATGTGGTGCCCATCAACGTGAGCGTCACAGGCTTTGTGCCCAATCCCGGCAGCTATCCTTTGCCCGTCACAGCCAGGCTTTCAGACGCTATCAAGGCTACGGAAGTGACCCTGCCGGATGTGACCGATCCCCTCTTGCTAAGCGTCACCGAAAGGAAGATGCTGGAGCAGGATTCCCTCTATGCCAATCAGCAGGGTTTGCGCAAGATCAAGCTGACCCGCTCGGGCGATACGCAGGAGTATGACCTGCTGCGCTTTATGATCCTGGGAGAGATAGAGCACAATCCCCTTTTGAAAGACGGAGACCTGATCTGGGTGCCCGCCAAGGAGAGCTTTGTTGCGGTGAGCGGCTGCGTGAATATGCCCTCTGATATCCAGTTTGTGGAAGGTGATGACCTGGGGCTCATCCTGCGTTTGGCGCAAGGCCTGGCTCCCGATGCAGACAGGGCTCAGGTGTTGGTCTACCGCGCAATGAGCGGTACCAAAGACTTTGACGTCCTCCGGCAGGACATCAGCTCCTTTGCAGACTTGCAGTCGGTCACTTATCCCCTGCAAGCCAGAGACAGGATCATCGTGGGACGTGACGCCAATTCGCCTCTAGCGCGCAAGGTCAAGGTGGAAGGTGCAGTCAACATCCCCGGCGAGTTTTGGATAGGTGAAAACACCCGTCTATATGACATCTTGAAGCAGTGCGGCGGCCCTTCAGACAAAGGCGACCTCAGCAATGCTGTGCTCATCAATGGCCCTTACAGCGAGAAGCTGAACCCTGATCTGGAGCGTCTTTCCGTCCATGGCATGACTCAGATGACACCCTTAGAATACAGCTATCTGCGCAATTCCATGCGTCAGCTCAAAGGCAAATACAGCCTTGATCTCAAGGACACCTGGGAGAGCGAAGGCGAGAGCTCCAACCCTGTCTTGCAGGATGGAGACTACATCTTTGTGCCGGAGACCTTTGATTTTGTCGCAGTCAGTGGGCAGGTGCTCAGGCCTGGTCTGGTTCCTTGGGAGGAAGGCAAAAGCTACAAGCATTACATCGAGGCTTGTGGCGGCTATACCAACAACCGCACCCTGGGCGGCATCCGCATCATTAGAGACAGTGACGGCAGCTGGGTCAAACCCGGCAAGAAGGTTCCGCTGTGTCCCGGTGATATGGTTTTCGTGCCCGAGAAGTCGGATAGAGACCGCTGGTTGGATTTGAAGGATGTGGCTCTATTGGCCACGCAGATCTTGTCTATCGTGATGAGTGTGAGGATATTAGTTTTAAACAATTAGGAGTCCATAAATGAAAGTACCAATGTTAGATTTACATGCCCAGTATGATCCCTTGATGGATGATATTAAGGCAGCGCTTGAAAACGTGTTTAAGACCCATAAATACATCATGGGTCCTGAAGTTAAGGAGTTTGAAGAGAAGGTCGCCTCAGACCTGGGCATTGCCCATGCGATTGCCTGCTCTTCGGGAACTGATGCGCTCGTATTGGCCATCAAAGCCTTGGGTATCGGCGAAGGTGACGAAGTGATCACCACTCCCTTTACCTTCTTTGCCACCGCCAGCTCCATCTGGAGAAACAACGCACGTCCCCGCTTTGTGGACATCGGCTACCGCAGCTTCAACCTCGATCCCAACCTGATCGAAGCTGCGATCACACCCCGCACCAAAGCCATCATGCCCGTGCATCTCTTTGGCCAATGCTGCGATATGACCGCCATCATGGAGATTGCCAGAATGCATAACCTCTACGTGATCGAGGACAATGCCCAAGGCATCGGCAGCACCTGGGATGGCAGGATGAGCTGCTCCTTTGGAGACATCGGCACGCTCAGCTTCTTCCCCAGCAAAAACCTGGGCGCCATGGGCGATGCAGGCATGTGTCTCACCAATGATGACGAACTGGCCAAGTCTCTGAGACAATTGCGCTTGCATGGCGAAAACCCCAAATACTTCCACAAATGGGTGGGACTCAACAGCCGCATGGACACCGTGCAGGCCGCCATCCTCAAGGTCAAATATGACCACCTAGCCGCTTGGAGCGAAGCCAGACGTGCCAATGCAGCATATTATGACAAGCATCTCGCCGGCATCCCTCAGGTTCTCACCCCGCAAATCGATTCCCGTGCCGTGAGCTGTTACAACCAATACACCCTCATCTGCGAAGACAGAGACGGATTGCTTAATCATCTGAAAGAGCACGAGATAGGCTGTGCCGTTTACTATCCTCTCCCACTTCATCTGCAGGAATGCTTCAAAGAGTTAGAATATAAGGAAGGGGACATGCCAAATAGCGAGAAACTCGCCAAGCAAGTGCTGTCCATCCCCATTTATCCGGAGCTGACCGATGCTCAGAAAGAGTATGTGTGTCAGACCATCAAATCCTACTATCAATAGGAGTTAACTATGAAATTGATCGTTTGCGTAAAACAGGTTCCAAACACCACCGAGATCAAGATAGATCCAGTGACAAACACCTTGGTGCGCGAGGGTGTGGAAAGCATCCTCAACCCCTTTGATGCCTATGCCATCGAAGAAGCAGTGCGCTTGAAGGAGCAGCATGGCGGTCACATCACCGTGATCAGCATGGGGCCCCCGCAAGCAGAACCTACGCTCAGGGAAGCTGTATCCCTCGGAGCGGATGACATCATCCTGCTTTCAGACCGTGCTTTTGCCGGAGCCGATACTTTGGCCACCTCGCTCACCCTTGCTGCTGCCATCAAGAAGGTGGGGGATTTTGATCTCATCCTGGTGGGCCAGCAAGCCATAGACGGGGACACCGCCCAGGTGGGTCCCGGAATCGCGGCACATCTAAACCTGCCTCAGACCTGCTTCGTGCGTCGCATTGAAGAGGTAAAACCCGGCCAGATCACCCTGCAGCGCCTCATGGAAGACGGCTACGACAGGGTGCAGATGAAGCTGCCTGCGCTGATCTCCGTGGTAAAAGAGATCAACGAGCCTCGCTTGCCCTCCCTCAGAGGCAAAAGAAACGCCAAAAACGCAGAGCTGACAGTGTGGGGACGTGAAGACCTCGGCTTGGACGAGAAGGATACCGGCCTCAACGGCTCACCTACCCAAGTGATGAAGATCTTTACCCCGCAGCATGATAAGCTCACGGAGAAGTTTGAAGGCGATGCAGATGAGGCTGTGGAAAAGATAGTCAGCCAGCTGCATCAATTGGTCAAATAAGCAAGGTGTGAAAAGATGAGATTTCCCAATATCAACCCCGAAATAGTTGGCTTTGAGCTTGGCGGCATGCATCTCAGCATCCGTTGGTATGGCTTGTTTTATGTGCTGAGCTTTATCCTGGCCTGGATTTTCTACCGCAAACTGCTCAAATACCGGCAGATCGAGCTTGACCGCGATCAGTATGAATCCATCATCTTTGCCATCATGTTGGGAGTGATCTTGGGCGGAAGGCTGGGCTACGTGCTCTTTTACAACCTTCCCTACTATCTTTCTCATCCACTACAGATATTCGCCGTTTGGGAAGGCGGGATGAGCTTTCATGGAGGTGCTCTGGGCGTGATGATCGCCGGCTACATCTTCACAAGAAAGCACAAGCTCAGCTTTGGAGCCATGGCGGATGCCATCACGCCTCTGATCAGCGTGGGTTTAGGCTTGGGGCGCATTGGAAACTTCATCAATGGCGAGCTGTGGGGCAGACCCACCACCCTCCCTTGGGGCATGGTTTTTCCTGAAGCGGGAGACCTGCCCAGACACCCTTCCCAGCTCTATGAGATGTTCTTGGAAGGCATTGTGCTCTTTATCGTTACCTTCACTCTGCTCAAGAAGATCAAGACACCCGGCGTGGTCTTTTGGATCTGGTTTGCCCTCTACGGACTGTTCAGGTTCCTGATCGAGTTTGTGCGCGAGCCGGACAGACTGCAAGTCTATGAAGATTATGGCTATTTCTTTGGCTTTATGTCCATTGGCCAATTCCTGAGCATGATGATGGTGATCGTGGGCGTAGTTGCCATAATCCTGATTTACAGAAGAGCCAATCGACAACAAGGAGAGCAGATATGAAACGAACTGCAATAATCCTGCTGCTGGCTGTGGTCTTGATTTTGACCGGTTGTGCCGGTGGCAAAAAGCCCCTTTCCCGGGAAGCAAAGAAATCTCTCTTGAGATCGGAGCTGAACCGCTGGTCAAACTTCCAAGCCCATGGCATAGCAGAAATCAGCTACAAAGGCTTGGCACTCAGGAAGAACTTCGTTGTGGGCAAGACGCCTGAAGAACTGCGCTTTGACGTGCTTGACGGAGGCATATTCGGCTCAGCTGCCACTCCCCTGATTTCCCTCTATTTGGGTGATTACTTCAGCATCAATTCAGACTTTCAGCCCCGTCTGGCGCTGATGGCTGCTGCAATGATGGGCAAGAAGTTTGACATGGGAGACGTGCAGGGACTGCTCAGCCTTGTGGATAGCTATGTGGACGAGATCGTCGACACCGGCAAGATCTCACGCGAGAGCTTGGAGATCAATTTCACGCCCAAGATGCAGTTGGACAGCGTGAAAGACGCCAAGAACAAGCTCAGCGCCGTCTTTACTTACACCAAGAAAGGCGAGCCGGACGCCATCGTTTTCAAGATCAAGAGCGCATCGATCGAGCTGCTCTTTGACAAGGTCAAATACGGCAACGCCAAGGTGAAGGCGCTTCCTCCCATGGACACCGGCCAAGGGCTCATGGACTTGTTGCAGGGTGGGCTGATGAATCTGGAAGACATCCTGGCACCTGGAGGGGAATAATGATCAGCAGATACACTTTGCCTGAAATGGAGCGGGTTTGGACCACTGAAAACCGCTATCAATGCTGGCTGGAAGTGGAGCTTGCCGCCGCCCGTGCCCTCAACGAGATGGGCATCATCCCCGATGACGACTATCAGCAAATCGCCGAAAAGGCTGACTTCAATTGTGACCGCATTGACGAGATCGAACAGGTCACCAAGCACGACGTCATCGCTTTTCTCACCAACGTTGCGGAATATGTGGGTCCCGCATCCAGATGGATTCATTATGGAATGACCTCTTCAGACGTGCTGGATACCGCTACCGCGCTGCAATTGCGCCAAGCAGGCGAGCTGATCCTCACCCAATTGCAACGCTTAGCCGAAAACCTCAAACTGCAAGCAAAGGCAAACCGCAACACCGTCTGCATGGGTCGCTCGCATGGCATTCATGCCGAACCCACCAGCTTCGGGCTCAAGTTTGCCCTCTGGTTGGATGAAACAAACCGCAACATCACCCGCTTGGAAGCTGCTATCAAAGACATCAGCGTTGGCAAATTTTCCGGTGCGGTGGGCAATTATGCGCATCTGGATCCCCAATTGGAAGTGCTGGCCTGTCGTTATTTAGACCTCGAACCCGTCAATATCGCCACCCAAGTGATCCAAAGGGATCTGCACGCACACTTTTTACACGCTATCGCCATGATCGGCTCGCTTTTGGAAAAGATAGCCCTGGAAATCCGCCATCTGCAGCGCACCGAAGTGTTGGAGGCCGAAGAAAACTTTACCAAGGGGCAAAAAGGCAGTTCCGCCATGCCCCACAAACGTAACCCCATCGTCAGTGAACAACTTTGCGGCCTGGCAAGAGTGCTGCGCTCCAACGCCCACGCCGCAATGGAAAACAATGCCCTCTGGCATGAACGTGACATTTCTCATTCCAGTGTGGAGAGGATCATCCTGCCGGATTCCTGCATCCTCATCCACTATATGTTAGAGCGCAGCATAAAGTTAGTGGCCAATCTTGTCATATATCCAGACAATATGAAGGCCAATGTAGAGATCACCAACGGCTTGGTCTTTTCCCAAGCCCTGCTGCTCAAACTCACCGATGCAGGCTTGACCCGCGAGGAAGCATATTCCCTGGTACAGGAAAATGCCATGAGCTGCTGGGAGAGCGGTAAGCCCTTGCTGGACAAGGTGCTTGCCGATGAGCGTATTACCAATATCATACCCAAAGCCGAAATCCACGATATCTTCGATCTGAAACGCTACTTGCGTCACGTGGATTACATTTATCAAAGATGCGGGATCAAATGATCCCACAAGGAGAAAAGCATGAAACACCTCTTAAGCATCGCCCTCATTCTCGTCCTTTGCCTGCCTCTGGTGGCACAAAAAGTAAGCAAAGACGACATCACCGGCAAATGGTACACCGAAAAAAAGGACTCCATTATCCAAATATTCAAGACTGAGGCTGGAAGCTATAATGGCAAACTCGTGTGGATCAAAGAAGCAATTGATAAGGACGGCAAACCCATAGTAGACAAGAACAACCCTGATAAAAAGCTGCGCAACCGTCCCTTGATGAATATGGTCATCATCACCGGTCTTGAATACAAAAAGAAAGCAAGCTACGAAGGTGGCAAAATCTACAATCCCGATGACGGAAAGACTTACAACTGTAAGGTAGAAATGCCCAACGTCAATACCCTCAAACTGCGCGGATTCGTGGGTGTGTCCGTGCTCGGAAAAACCAACACTTGGACACGCGCCAAATAAATAATGATAAGCTACCGGCTGGGTTCTTCATAGCTTGAGAATCCAGCCGGAAGAGAATTATGGAACAAAAGAAATATATACTCTCAGACCCCCAAGCACTCAAACAGATAAAGCTCTATCAATATATCTGGCAAGGCATTAGCGTGGTGATAATAGCCATAGGCTTTATCCTGGGTATGCTCACCAGAATGAACACACTTTCTTCCGTGATCGTGGGTTTTGGTGTGGGCGTATTCCTGATTTCAGGCATGGCACACCGCTATAAAAACAAGATACCCGTGCCGGATGCCGACATGTTTGTTTCACCCATCCAGGGTAGACTGCGCTACGCCCGTCAAAATGAAGAAGTTACCGTGATCAATATCACCAGGATTTTCCTCGATACGCCAGAGCTCCGCTCGCCTCACCCAAAAGCCTGCATCGAAGGAGAAACGCTGAAAGTGAATACCGAAGCGGGCGATATCGAGTTCAGATTCAACAACCTCAAAGTGGAGTGGTTACCGGAGCCTAACTTTGAAAGAGGCAATGTTATCGGCACCGTTAAAGGACATGGCTCCTGCACCATCAGCATCCCCACCGCAGCTTTCAATGCCCAAGTAAAGGACGCAGCCCAACAACTTACCATCCCCAAGGTGGGACGGGCTGTAGATATCTGCGAAAACCTGTTTGAGTGGAAGGACTGACACCCCTCCGAATACTATTTAAATCCTGAAAAAAGAGCTGAGAAATCGGCTCTTTTTTGGGTTTAATTTGCTTGCGTTAAATGGGTGTTGGCGCAAATATTGACTTTTAGCATCGGATGACCACCCGTATAAAAGTGCCTTCGTCCCTGCTTGGCTCTTCCTCCTAACTTACTGCTTTCTTACTGCTTACTTGTTAGAGGAGTAAGAGGGTAGTAGGGGCGGGGTTGGCAAGCCGCATGGAATGGGCATTTGAGAGGGGTCGAAAGAGGCGGTATTGGGTTACAAACTAATATACTGAGGTCAAATGTTGATTTTCGCTTTGCTTGTCGCAGCTCCAGTTCTCAGAAATGAATCCCTACTAAATTGGTAGGTGTTTTATCGGTGGTTGGTTTCCAAATACTATCTTCAGCTCTTTTTCAGCATCAGCCACATGAAGAAGGGGCAGCCGATGGCGGAGGTGATCACGCCCACGGGGAGTTCCAGCACGGTGATATTTTGGGCGACGAAATCGCAGGCGAGCAGGAAGAAAGCGCCGATAAAGAGGCTCAGGGGATAGACTTTCTTTTGGGAGGGCCCCACGTAGTATCTGGCGATATGCGGCACGATGAGCCCCACAAAGCCGATGATCCCCGCATAGGCCACCGTGATGCCGATCAGGATTGAGCTGAGCACAAAGATGCGCTTGCGCAGGCTGCTCACTTTGATGCCCACGGAGCCGGCGTAGAGGTCGCTTCCGCTCATGATGTCCAGGGTGCTGCTTTGGCTGTAAAGCCAGAAGAGGAGCAGCAAAGACACGCCTCCCAGAGCCAAAAAGACACGATACTCCCCGACGGTGAAGATGCGCCCCAGATTGCCCATCAAAGTGCCCATGATGATCACGGTATCCTTGAGAAAGAGATACATGAGCAGCGAGATTCCCGCAGCAAAAAACATTCCCGTGATCACGCCTCCGATCAGCAATCTGCTGCGATCAAAGCTCCCCTTTCTACCGGCTAAGCCCCACACCAAAAACATGGTCACCATCGCACCGGCAAAGCCTCCCACGGGCATAAGCAGGCTGAGTCCCAGCACGCCCATGAGGATGGATCCGAAGGCAGAACCGGACGAGATGCCCAAGATGTAAGGCTCTGCCAGGGGGTTACTTAGCATCAGTTGATAGACGCTGCCCACGCCGCCCAAAATCATGCCGGTAAGCACGGTGAGCAGGAGGCGCGGGAGCCTCACCTGAGTCAGGATCAAATGTGATGGACTTCCCCAGGTTAAGTATATGATACCCATGCCGATAGCTGCTATTACGAGCAGGATCAGCCTAAAGGTTTTCATGGTCTTTGGTCTTTCTCCCAAGCCAAGTAGAGGTCTTGCAACCTTTTGAGGCCTAAGTGGATACGTGGTCCGGCTCTGAGGATGATGTCCGGATCGACGTCTTTGTGGGTGTAGATATATCCGTTTTTGATGGCGGGGATATCTTGCCAGCCCTTGCGGTTGATGATGTTGCTTATGCTGTCGCGCGAGTAGCAGATAATGATGTCCGGCGCAGCGTTGATCACGTCTTCGGGCTTCACACGGGCATATTCACGTTCGAGGGTGGGGAAGATGTTGTCTCCGCCTGCAAGTTCGAGAATTCGCCCCACGAAGGATTCATCGGAAACACTCATCAGGGGATCGCGGTTGATTTCCAGGTAAACCCTGGGTTTGATGAGCTTGTCTGTCTTTCTTTGGATGGCGGCGATTGCGGCTTTCAGCTCCTCGATCAGCGTTTTGGCGCGTTGCTGCGTGCCGGTGATCTGGCCGATATTGGTGATGGCGGCATACAATTCATCTATGGATTGAGGGTAAACGGTTACCACCTTGATGTTTAGCTTCTCCAGCTCTTCCGCGATAGCCTCCTGTTCCAGGCCGGCCACAAACACGACAGTTGGCTCCAGCTTGAGCATCGCTTCCTTGCGGACTGCGCCAAACCGGCCTACCTTGGGGATGGAGGCAAGTTCAGCCGGGTAATTGCACTCGGCGGTGAGACCCACGATTTTGTCTGTAAGATTCAGTGCGGCCATGATTTCCGCCACTTCCGGAGAAAGCACCACATAGCGCTCTTCCTTGGGAGTCTCTTTGGGTTTGCAGGAGCTGATGAGCATTAACATGGCGATACTCGCTATGATCAGAAGGGTTTTAAGGCCGGATGATAACCGGCAGGCGAACTTGTTTGTAGTCATATTGTATGTGTCCTTTCAAATCTATTATGTCTTTGTTTTGCATGATGATACAGTCTGTGTGGAGGCTTTTGCCCAGCTCTCGGGGCGCAGCTCCACCTTTGATGCCGATGCCGCTGAAGGCTCTGCCGCTGGCGGTGTCGAAATGACCCGTGTGCAAGCGAATAAACCAGGGGCCTTCCTCAGGATGGCGCAGGGAGGTGTTTTCTATGCTCACGATGTAGAAATTGCCCAAAGGCGTGATGGGGTCGTCCTTAGCCAGCTTGTCAGCCCGCTCATTTCCCAATGCCACGCTGTAGCTGGTTACCAGCGAATCACCCTGAAAAAGCCGCAGTTGATAGCTGCTTTTACTCACCTCGATGGTGAAGGGGGAGAGGTCCCGGTCTCGCCGCAGCAGCTCAGCGTTGGTGGTTTCCCTTTGCTGAGGCGGTTGCAAGGGCGGCTCGGCTCTCTCTGCCGGGATTTCAGGCTCGGTGGGTTGCTCCAGGCTATCTACCACTGTTACAGGAGGTTCCGGCGTTAATGCTGCCCTCTGCCAGATGGATTGGGGCAGAAAGTTGAACGCTGTGACCGCCAAGGCAGCTAACAACATGAGGATAAAGAGGATAGTCTGCAGTTTCATCGATAGTGGTAGAGGATGGGTGGCTGATCGTTAACGCTTTCGCTTATGGTGAAATAGCTCTTGCCTTTGGCATCCCAGGCGACTGCCTCGCCTTGAGGTTCCAGATAGTAGGGTAGCTGTTTGGATTTGCCGCTTAGGGCTTTCACAACGCTCTGGCTTTTCTTGCGCTTGTATTGGTAGATGGAGGTATAGGTCTTGATGAGGATTTTGCGGCCATCGGGCGAGATGTCAGCTGCGGTCACATAGCTGAGGGGCAGGGTCATTTCCTTGGTGGCTATATTGATGTCTTGCAAGGAGTAAGGGTAGGCGACGCGGTAGACGCCCACGTTTTCCTCACGCTTGCTGACGATGTAGATGTCGCCGTTTAGGGGATCCACAAACATTGCCTCTGCATCACGCGCTCCATCTTCATATTCTATCTTGATTTGCTCGTAATTTGTGACCTGGATCAGGGTGTCCAGCAGCGCCGGTTCTTCAAAGCGGTAAACGGTTACAAATTTGCGTTTGGCGCTGTTGTCCCCAATGTCTGCCACGAAGATGCAGCTGGTTTTCTCTCTACCATGGGGAGCCACGGCGATGTCTTCCCAGTCGTGGTTTTTGGCGCCCTCGAGGTTGATTCTGGCAGCCAACATGGCTTTGGAATTGATCACATAGACGGTTGCTTTATCGCCGGAATCGTTGTGCGTGTAAAGGATGCCGGGCGATTTTTGGCTGGCCGCCAAACCGGAGGCTTCCATGAGCTCAAGTGTATCCAGCGTGTATTGGTTCAGGCTCGGAGCTCTGACCAAGGCACAGCCAAACAGCCCCCAAAGGCTGATCATAATGAGCATTGACGCAGTAAGTTTTTTCATAGATTCCATGAGCGCATGATTTGGCAAGGCTGCATTTTGGTCAAGAGTTTTCAACATTTATGCTCAGGCGGGGCTGTTTGACCCTAACTGAAAACTAACACAAAAAGCCGTTGTGCAATGCGATAAAACCATTATACTATCCTGTAGTTAGATACCCGTGATCATGGAGGAACAAGATGACACTCAGACACTACATCATTACCTTGGGCTTGTTGTTGACCGTAACTCTCGCCAGTGCAATCACTTTTGATGAGCTCAAAGAGCAGGCACACCGCTTTTTTGGCGATGTGGAGATGCGGCAGAAAACCAAGGACGGCGTTGAAACCGTGACGAAACCGGCAACGGATGCATCATTGGAGCAGGGCGATGCCTACTTTATCCAGTTTTTGAGCGAATGTGAAGACCTCACGCTTTTGGAGGATGCTGCTTACCTGTGGAGGGAATACGCTCCCGAGCGCTACAACGATTGGATCGAGAACGCCACTTCTGATGCCAGTTCTCCCCTGAAATACTTTTATCTGTGGTTTGATGATGCCAGCGATCAGCTTTCGCGCATCAATGCCGGTCGTAAACTGGCGCAAGATTATCCCGATCAAGTGTTTGGGTATCGTCTGATGGCCAAAGCTTACTTTGAAAACTATCCTCCGGAGGACTATTTTGAAGATTACGAGACCGTGATCGAGATGATGGAGCAGGATCTGCCCTTCTTCAACACCTATTATCAGCGCTTTCAAACAGATGACTACCATGATGTGGCCGGGATTTTTTACCATGCTTATACCGATCAGATGCCGGTTGCAGTGCAGATCTTGGAAAATGCCTGTAGAAATAAGGCGTATTGGCTTCAGCTTGTGGATGTGGCGCGTGTCCAGCCCGTTGAGATGTGGCATGAGCTGATCTATGCCTATCTGATGCTGTTGCAACAAGATGAGGCCGAACAGTATGACCCTGACAGCCTCGCTGATGTGGCTGCTGAACTGGCTGCCTATTACTATGAAGAAGCGCAGCAATATGACCGCGTGGTCAACATTCTGGCCGGCAATCCGGACGCCTTTGAAAACTACTACCTCAGGTTTATCCTCGCCAATAGCTACTATCACAACCACGAGCTGCAACCGCTCTACGATGTTTTGGTTACAGAGGATGATTTGGACGACTCCGTGGTCTTCCTCAGGGCATGGCTGGAGTTTGATGGAGACAGCGCCCAAGAGGTGTATCAAGCGGCTCTGTCAGAGCGTCAGGACGTCCAATCCCGCTACCTGCTGGCGATGTTGAATGAGGATACTGCCCAATCCCTGCAGATAGCGCGTCAGATGGTGAGGGAAAAGCCGCGGGAAAGCATTGGCTATCAGCTTTTGAGTGAGATTTACTTAGAGCTCTTCGGCACCATAGACAAAGGCGATGCCGAGCGCGGGAAGTGGATAAACGAATTCAAGCAGGACAAGAGCAACTTCAGCTCCTACTACGTGCGCTGTCCTGAAGATATCAGGGCGCAGATAACCGTCCTGTTTTCCAGGCTTTTGGATGGCAACACCGAGAGCGTGAAGAAGTTTTATGGCATCATCGTGGAAAAGTATCCCTTCTCGGAGGTGGCCAAGCTGGTGGATAAGTTTGTCATAGACGAGGAGATGTATGACCTTCTGTGGGATGTGAAGGGCATCTTTATCGATCATATGATCAAAGAGGGCATCCTGAGCGAGGAGGATAAGCAGGAGTATAAAGCCATCGCCTACACCTCTGCGCTTTACTCCTCAATGCTGTTTACAGAGCTGGTTTCCACCGTGGAGGCGCATCCGGAATGGATGGAATATGAAGACATCCAACTCATGACGGTAAACGCAAACTACCACCTGGGCAACTACGCCGAGGTCATTGGCCTGCTGCACTTTATGGTGGAGAAGGGCACGGTGGGCTACGAGATATTGGAAGGCCTCCAGGAAACGCCCGTGGCAGAGCAGGAAGGCTGGGCTCAGTTGATGGAATTTGCGGCTAACAAGCGGGATGAGGAGGGCGAAAAGCCGCAAGCCAAGAAGGTAGATCTGGAAGAACCGGAAGAGCCGGGGGAAGTTAGCGAGCCCTTTGAAGCACCGAACTGGAGCCTGCCGGATGCGGAAGGAAACCTGATCACGCTCTCGGATTATCGGGGGCAGATCGTGATCCTGGACTTTTGGGCTACCTGGTGCGGACCCTGCCAGCGCTCCATGCCTCTGATCAACGAATGGATGAAAACGCAGATGCCAGAAGGCGTGAAGGTCTTTTCCATCAACGTGTGGGAACAGGACATCGAGGGCGCCATCCAATACATGACCGACAACCAGTTTGAGATGAAACTGCTCTTTGGTGAAGGAGATACAGCTTCAGAATACGGTGTGGAAGGCATACCCTTCATCGCAGTGATCGACGCTGAAGGCATGGTGCGCTTTACCGAGGTGGGCTTCAGTCCGGATCTGAAAGATAAGCTCACCGAGTGGGTAAACGCACTTAAGTAAAGAGTTTTAGCTTATTAGCCCGTGTCATGGGATGTGATAGTCTCGTGATACGGGCTTTGCTTTGCCAAAAGAAGATAGGCCCATCAGCGTGGATGGAAATACGGCTGTTTTAACAATGGGAACGGCATTGGTAATTAAAGACTTGACATAAAACCGGAACCTGCAAAAGATGAACTCGGAATAAGTAACAGGTGGGAGACTGTGAAAAGAATCGGTTTAATAGTTATTTTGTTGACCCTTGCGGCCGGATTGTTCGCCGGCTTGGAGCTGCGGCTGGACAACGGCTCGCGGGTACAGCTCTACTCGGATTATTACGCCCTGATCATTGGCAACAGCGACTACCATTATTTTCCAAAGCTCAGGGGAGTTAAGCGGGATGTTCAGGACGTGAAGGCCATGTTTGAAAAACTCGGGATCAGGACCCAGGTTTTGGAAAACCAGACCGGGGCTCAGATGCATAAAGCCCTGAACGACTTCATCGACAAAGAGGGAAGAGCACCCAACCGGGCTTTGATCTTTTACTACGCCGGTCACGGCTTCACCGAAAAGAGAGCGGATGGAACTGACCTGGGCTACATTGTGCCGGTGGATGCTCCCCCGTATGAGCGCAACAGCAGCGAGTTCCGCAACAAATCCGTATCCATGACTACGATCGACGAATATGCGACATTGGTGAAATCCAAGCACGTTCTGATGCTCTTCGACAGTTGCTTTTCCGGCACCCTGTTCACAGTCCGCCGCGCTGCCCCTCAGATCATCACCGAAAAGACCACCCAGCCGGTGCGCCAGTTCATTACCGCTGGGGCCGCCGACGAGGCCGTGCCGGACGAGAGCGTGTTCAAAAGCACCCTGTTAAAAGGCCTGGGAGAAGGCTTTGCCGACCTGAACCATGACGGTTATGTAACCGGCGAGGAGTTGGGCTTGTATTTGGAGGACTATGTCGTCAACTACTCGCGGGGACTCCAGCACCCTAAATATGGCAAGATCAACAACGGCAAACTGGACCGAGGCGACTTCGTCTTTGCACTTGCCCCCCAGATTGAGGAAAAAACGGTCACACCTGCCAAGCCAAGCGTATCCAAGCCTCAACCGCAAGTGACGGAGATGGAGTGGCTGAGCGGGGAATTGAGGATCACCTCCGACTTTGAAACTGAAGTTTATGTAGACCGGGTTCCCAAGGGCAAGGTTAAACCCAGTTTCGCCATGGTGATCAAAGGTCTCTCCGTGGGCAAGCATTTGGTTGAGCTCTTCACCGCTAACGCTAAACTGGGTGAGCTGGCCTACATTAAAGATGGCCAAACTACCATTATCGACTGGACAGCAAAAACGATGCAGTCAAGGATGAGGAATGCTGCCAGGTATACCCTCAACAGCGATCCCCAAGGAGCGAAGATTACGATTGACGGCTATGAGGGCTACACCGGTCAAACCCCCTTTTCATTCTACGATCCGGAAGCCACCCAATATGAAGTTACTCTTTCCCTGCCCCGATATCAAAGTAAAACCACCTCCTTTACAAGCTCCCCTTCTGCCAAGCTGGAATCCACTGAGCGTTTGGACGCACTGTTTGGAAATCTGTCCATCACCTCCGAGCCCACTGGCTGCGAGGTCTTTATCAATGGTAAAATGCAGGGCAAGACGCCCCTGCAGCTCTCGGGTGAGACCAAGGGCTTGAAACCGGGGTCTTATTCTCTGGAACTTAAGCACAGTGACCAGAATTTCAGACCCATCAGCAGGACGATTGAGATAAAGGCGAACCAGAACGCCACTGAACACTTTGAACTGTCCGAGCTGGCAGCCTATATCTTGCTGAAAACCGATTATTACCCAGCCGAAGTCTATCTCAACAGCGACCCTCCCATAACCATTACCCAGGAGACCAAACTCAAGGTCAGGCCTGGGATAAACAAAGTAACTGTGAAACCCCAAGCTGGAAGCAACGTTCCCTATCAGGAATACAAAGACTCCTTCGTGCTTTCCGTGGATGAAATCAAGTCCCTCGATATAGACATGGTCCCGGAACAGGGGAATATCGTGATCAAGGCCGATCAGGCCGATGTCAAATTTACTCTAACCCCCCAGGACGGCGGGGCAGGTACGACCATCTACGGCAGGGGTAATGCCTATCCGGGCACTTACACCCTCACTGCATCCAAATGGGGCTTTTACAATTATCAAAGAACGGTCAAGATCGACGAGGGCAAGTCTCATGATGTCTTTGTGAACCTAATGCCAATCCCCCAGGAACTCATCCGCAGACAAAAAACCTGGCGCATCAACCAGTATAGCTCGCTCGCCACTCTGGCCCTGGGTATCGGTGCTTCAGTGCTGTTCCATAATGCTGCAGACTCTGCCTACGACGCTTATCTGGAGGAGACTGATCCAGACAAGGTGTCAATCTATAGGAACAAATATCTGGCCAATCGGCGCAATTACTATATTGGTCTCAGTGTCGACCTGGTGTCTACTGCCTGGTTTGCTTGGTCAACACTGAACAACCAGAAAGCGAGCAGCCGGATCGAAACAGAAATGAATGCGAGGATAAACCCATGAACAAAACTCTACAACATGCTACCCTGGCTGCCCTGATGCTCATAACACTGCTGCTTGCCAGTTGTATGGAGCGCGATCTGAACAGTCCTTTCGATCCTACCGACGGCTCCGTTAAACCGGCTACTCCGGTCTTCAACCCGCCTGCTGGCACTTATACCACTGCCCAAACTGTGTCCATCACCTGTTCAACTACCGGTGCCACCATCAGATATACCACCAATGGCAGTGAGCCTACTGAGAATTCAACTCAATACACGAAGCCACTCAGCGTGAGTGAAAACACTACCCTCAAAGCCAAGAGCTACAGGTCAGGCTGGACGCCTAGCAGCACGGCGACAGCAAACTACACTATCAACGTGTCCACTCCTACCTTTGATCCCCCCGGCGGTACCTATGCTTCTGCCCAAACTGTCACGATCACCTGTTCAACTCCCGGTGCCACCATCAGATATACCACCAATGGCAGTGAGCCCACGGAGAGTTCAACTCAATGCACGACGCCGCTCAGCGTGACTGAAAACACCACCCTAAAAGCCAAGTGCTTCAAGTCAGGCTGGACGCCCAGCAGCCCCGCTTCTGCCACCTACACTATCAACACGATGATTTTTGTGCCCGGTGGTAGCTTCACTATGGGTGATATAAGAGAGCAGGGATCTTCGGATGAACTCCCAACCCACACGGTTACACTCAATTCTTTTTACATTGGCAAATACGAGCTCACCCAAGCTGAGTATTCCCAATATATGCCCAACCCAGGCTGGACAAGTAACAGAGGCCTGGGTCCTAATTACCCCGCCTATTATGTCTCCTGGTACGCCGCCGTCAAATACTGCAATCTGCGCAGTATGGCAGAGGGGTTCACACCCTGTTACACGATTGGCGGCAGCACCAATCCTGCTAATTGGGGAGCTGTGCCCACAGAGGACAACAACGCTACTTGGGATGCGGTGATCTGCAATTGGAGTGCCAATGGCTACAGATTGCTCACCGAAGCGGAATGGGAATACGCAGCCCGCGGTGCCACCAATAATCCAGATTATCTCTACTCCGGCTCTGACGATATTAGTGCCGTGGCCTGGTATAACAGCAATTCGGGGGATACCTCCCACCCTGTGGGGACTAAGGCCCCTAACGGCATCGGCACTTACGACATGAGTGGCAACCTCTGGGAGTGGTGCTGGGACTGGTTTTCCAACTCGTACTACAGCAGCAGCCCGCAGCACAATCCCACAGGCCCAGCGAGCGGTTATTCACGTGTGTTGCGTGGTGGTAGCTGGAGTAGCGATACTTCTTACTGCCGTGTTGCTAACCGTTGTGTCCACGATCCGTACATCCGCCTCAACCTCAGTGTTGGTTTTCGTCTCTGCAGGACTGCAAACTGATTGATTCTTGGTTCTTGGTGCTTGGATTTTGGCAATTCCGGCGTAGCCGGGCGAAATGATGAAAGAGCTCAAGAGAATAAACGATTTTTACAAGCTGCTCAATTGTTAGGGCAAACTCCTGAGCAACCTGAAAGCGAGCAGCCGGCTAAATACAGAAATGAATTCGAGGATAAACTCATGAACAAAACTCTACAATACGCCACTCTGGCTGCCCTGATGCTCGTTACCCTGCTGTTTGGCAGTTGTATGGAGCGCGATCTGAACAGTCCTTTCGATCCAACCGACGGCTCCGTTAAACCGGCCACTCCGGTCTTCAACCCGCCCGGCGGTGCTTATACTGCTGACCAAACTGTTTCCATCACCTGTTCAACCCCCGGTGCCACCATCAGATATACCACCAATGGCAGTGAGCCCACCGAGAGTTCAACTCAATACACGACGCCACTCAGCGTGAGTGAAAACACGACCCTCAAAGCCAAGAGCTTCAAGTCAGGTTGGACGCCCAGCAGCACAGCAACAGCAAGCTACACTTTCAATGTGTCCACTCCTACTTTAAATCCCTCCGGCGGCTCCTATACTTCTACCCAAACGGTCTCCATCACCTGTTCAACCCCCGGTGCCACTATCAGATATACCACCAATGGCAGTGAGCCCACAGAGAGTTCAACTCAATACACGAAGCCACTCAGCGTGAGTGAAAACACCACCCTCAAAGCCAAGTGCTTCAAGTCAGGCTGGACACCCAGCAGCACAGCAGCAGCAAGCTACACTTTCAACGTGTCTTCTCCCACTTTCAGTCCACAGGGTGGGACCTACACCTCAGCCCAAAATGTGACCATATCCTGCTCCACATCCGGAGCCACGATCTACTACTCCACAGACGGATCGACACCCTCCACCCGATACACGGGGCCTGTCAACATAGCGTCAACAGCGACTTTGAAAGCCAAGGCAACCAAATCAGGCTGGACGGACAGCCAAATCGCATCTGCAGTATATACTATACACATACCAACCGTAGCCACCCCCACTTTCAGGCCACCCGGAGGAATTTTCACCTCAGCGCAGAATGTCACCATATCCTGCTCCACATCCGGAGCCACGATCTACTACTCAACCGATGGATCCACACCTTCCACCCGATATACAGGGCCTGTCTACATAGCATCCACGACAAATTTGAAAGCCAAAGCGACCAAATCAGGCTTGCCGGACAGCCAAATTGCGTCTGCAGCATATACTATAAACATACCGCAAACCGTTGCCACTCCCACTTTCAGTCTGCCTGGAGGGACTTATAACTCAGCCCAAACTGTACAGATCTCTTGTGCAACGAGCGGAGCAACAATCCGCTACACTACCAACGGCACGGAGCCTACACAAAACTCTTCCATTTACAGTAATCCGATCAATGTGTCCTCCACAACCACCCTCAGGGCTAAGGGCTTCAAGAATGGCTGGACACCCAGCAGCACAGCTTCTGCCACTTACAATGTTATCGAAGTTCCTCCCATCCAGATGATCTACGTCCCAGGGGGATCATTCACTATGGGTGATACAAGAGGGCAGGGATATCCGGATGAACTGCCAAGCCACACGGTCACACTCAATTCTTTTTACATCGGCAAATACGAGGTAACCCAAGCTGAGTATTCTATATTGATGCCCGACCCAGGCTGGGTAAGCGATTATGGCCTTGGAGCTAATTATCCTGCCTATAATGTCACCTGGTACGCCGCCATCAAATACTGCAACCTGCGTAGCATGGCGGAGGGGCTCACTCCTTGTTACACGATTGGTGGCAGTACCAATCCTGCCAATTGGGGAGCTGTGCCAAATTCCCAAAACTCTACTTGGGATGCGGCGATCTGTAACTGGCAGGCCAACGGTTATAGACTGCCCACCGAGGCGGAATGGGAATACGCTGCCCGCGGTCGCACCAATAATCCAGATTATCTCTACTCCGGCTCTGACGATATCAATGCGGTGGCCTGGTATGGGAGCAATTCGGGATTTACCACCCACCCTGTGGGGACCAAGGCCCCCAATGGCATCGGCACTTACGACATGAGTGGCAACGTCTGGGAATGGTGCTGGGACAGGTATGATGAATCTTACTACGCGAGCAGCCCCCAGAACAATCCGAGAGGTCCGTCAAGTGGCAGTAGTCGTCTGTGGCGTGGCGGTTGCTGGGGCGAACATTTTCCTTACTGCCGTGTGTCTTACCGTTTCCACTACAATCCGTACTCAGGCTACTACTGCAGCTACGGCTTTCGCCTTTGCAGGGTTGCAAATTGATTGATTCTTGTAATCGGACAGAAAGCGCAGCCGAAGTCCAAGGCAGTTGCTTAGTCTCCTGTCATGGCCTTTGCTTATAGACGTTCCAAAGCCCTGCTGAGGCGGGGCTTTAATTCTTTTCTTGACAGCCTGAGCCCTTGCTGAAAATGGGTCAGAATACCAGAATATATGCAAAGATAGAGCCTTGAGCCTATCAATACATTGGAGATAAAACAGATGGAATATCCTTTTGAGACTTTGGAGCCCAAGTGGCAAAAGCGTTGGAAAGAAGCGAAGGTCTTCAATCCACCAGATTGTGGAGATAAACCCAAATACTATGTGCTTTCCATGTTCCCTTATCCCAGCGGCGTGTTGCACGTTGGGCATGCGTCCAACTACTTTATCGGTGAAGCAATTACACGCCTCAAACTGATGGAAGGCTTCAGCGTGATGCAACCCATGGGCTATGATTCCTTCGGGATGCCGGCGGAAAACTTTGCCATTCAGCACAATTCCCACCCCCGCATCACCACTGAGGAAAACATCGCCTTTATGCGCAAACAGTTCGACAATATGGGCTTTAGCTTTGACTGGGAAAGGGAAGTGAGCACCTGCCGTCCGGACTACTATCACTGGGGTCAATATCTGTTTAAGAAGATGTATGAGATGGGTTTGGTCTATCGCAAACGCTCCTTCCAAAACTGGTGCGACACCTGTCAGACCGTGCTTGCCAACGAGCAGGTGGAGGAAGGGCGCTGCTGGAGATGTCACTCTGAAGTGAAGCAAAAGGAGCTGGAACAGTGGTATTTCCGCATCACGGATTACGCTGAAGAGCTGCTGGATCACTCGGGACTGATCGACTGGCCGGAACGGGTGTTGCAGATGCAAAAACACTGGATCGGCAGGAGTGAAGGCACACGCATCGACTTCCTGTTAGAAGGCGACAATACGCCCATCAGCGTGTTTACTACACGTCCGGATACCATCTACGGCGTTACTTTTATGGCACTGCCGCCGGAGCATCCTTTGGTGCAGGATTGGTTGAAGCAGGAGCCTGAGGACAGTGAACTTAGAGCGTTTTGCGAGAAGGTGATCAATGAAGACAAGATCAGTCGCAGTGCTGAAGATACGGTCAAGGAAGGCATTTTCAGCGGACGCTATTGCATCAACCCCTTGAACGGTGCGAAGGTGCAGATCTGGATCACAAACTACGTGCTCATGGACTACGGAACAGGTGCCGTGATGGCGGTTCCGGCGCATGATCAGCGTGACTTTGACTTTGCCAAAAAGTATGACATCCCCATCAAGATCGTGATCCAAAAGCCGGATCACAGCCTGGTCTTGGAGGAGATGGAAGAAGCCTACATCGAGCCCGGCATCATCGTCAACAGTGCTCCCTTTGATGGCATGGAGAGCGTGGCTGCTATGTCCGCCATCTCCAAACACATTGAGGAGCAAGGCTTTGGCGAGATTGCCGTCACCTATAGATTGAGAGACTGGGGCATTTCCCGTCAGCGTTATTGGGGCACCCCCATCCCCATCATCCACTGCCCCAAATGCGGTGTGGTGCTGGTTCCGGATGAAGATTTGCCCGTGCTGTTGCCGGATGAAGTTCAGGTGGGCAAAACCACTTCCAACCCGCTGCTTTCGGTGGAGAGCTGGATCAACGTAAGCTGTCCCCAGTGCGGCGCAGCAGCCAAGCGCGAGACGGACACCATGGATACCTTCGTGGACAGCTCCTGGTATTATGCCCGCTACACCGATGCGCACAATGATAAACTGCCCTTCGATCCCGCAAAAGCGGACTATTGGATGCCCGTGGATCAATACATCGGTGGCATCGAACACGCCTGCATGCACTTGCTTTATGCCCGCTTTATCGGCAAAGTGATGCGTGATTTGGGCTGGCTCAAGTGTGATGAACCCTTCCTGCGCCTGCTCACCCAGGGCATGGTGATCAAAGACGGTAACAAGATGAGCAAGTCCAAAGGCAATGCGGTGAACCCTGACTACATCGTGGATCGCTTTGGAGCGGATACGCTGAGGACTTTCCTGCTCTTTGCCTCACCTCCGGAAAAGGACGTGGAATGGAGCGACGACGGCATCATGGGCGCCTTCAGGTTCCTGAACCGCGTCTATAGATTGATCAGCGAACATCAGCAGCTTATCCGCGAAGCTCTTAATGCTCCCGCCAAAGAGCTCAAATTGGATGCTCTGAATGACGAGGTCAAGGAAGCCCTTTACAGCACGCATGCTGCGGTGAAGAAGTGGCATGACGACTGCCTTGCCCGTCAGCAATACAACACAGCCATCGCTGCGGTGATGGAGCATCTCAACAACGTGACCAGCGTCAAAGAGCATGACAAGCTGAACGAGGCTGAAAGATGGGTCTTTGCCCAAGCCTGCAAGGTGATTCCGCAGATGCTCTATCCCTTTGCGCCGCACATCGCTGAAGAGCTTTGGGAGATGCTGGGCTATGAGGATTTTATCCACCTGAGCGGTCTGCCTCAATATGAAGATAAATACTTGGTGCGAGACGAGGTTACCTACGTGGTGCAAGTGAATGGCAAGCTGCGTGGGAAGCTGGACGTGCCGGTCGATATAGATGAAGAAGAGCTGAAAAAGCAAGCCCTGGCTCTGCCCAACGTGGAAAGGTTCCTGGAAGGCAAGCAGATCAAGAAGGTGATCGTCATCAAAGACAAAATGGTGAGCGTGGCGGCCAAGTAGAATATATGCAGAAGTTTACGCTGAAAGCTATGATAGACCGGAGCTGCGAGCTCTACGCTGAGCGTCCGGCCTTGTCAAATGTGGATGGTGAGCCCATTACTTATGGGCAATTGCGCCAGCAGATCGATCATGTAATCGCCCTCATGAGAGAGCATGGTATACGCAAAGGCGACCGGGTCGCCATCTTGAGCCAAAACATGCCCACCTGGGGCGTAGCCTATTTGGCCATCACCTCCATGGGAGCCGTGGTAGTGCCCATCTTGGTGGATTTTCATGTGACGGACATCTTGCACATCATCAAGCATGCAGAAGCCAAGCTGGTCTTTGTCTCCTCGCTGCATTACCCGAAGATAGGTTATGAAGACCTCAAGCCCATGCCACAATTGGTGATCTTGGACAACTTTGAACCGGTAAAAGAGCCTCTGAGCAAGGACAAGCTCAAGGGCAGATTCAAACACTTTAACATCCTGAAAGGTGGGGCTCGTAAAGCGTCTAAGCGGATCGGTGAAGAACCCAAAGAAGATGACCTCGCTGCCCTGATCTACACCTCCGGTACCTCGGGGTATTCCAAGGGTGTGATGCTCTCCCACAAAAACCTGACTCTGAACGTCCATCTCACCTGCGGATTCCAGAAAGTGCATCAATATGACAGATTAATGAGCATTTTACCGCTTCCTCATGCCTACGAATGCACGGTTGGCTTCCTGACTCCCATGCACAAAGGCGCTTGCGTCTATTATCTGGACAAGCCGCCCACAGCCAGGGTGCTGATCCCCGCCATGCAGAAGGTGCGTCCCACCATCATGCTCACCGTGCCTCTCATCATCGAAAAGATATTCAAGCTTCAGGTGTATCCGCAGCTCACACGCCGCCTGGTCATGCGCAAGCTCTACAACACGGTTCCGGGACGCAAGATGCTGCACAGGTATGCCGGCCGGAAGCTGCTGAAAACCTTTGGTGGTGCGCTTCATCTCTTTGCCATTGGAGGCGCACTGCTCAGTGAAGAGGTGGAACGCTTCCTCTATGAAGCCGGCTTCCCTTACACCATCGGTTATGGACTCACGGAGACTTCACCCCTGATCGCAGCTTGCACGGCGTCAAAGATCAAATTCCGCTCCACAGGCAATGTGTTGGAAACGCTGCAGGTGCGCATCGCTAATCCTGATCCCAAGACGGGCATAGGCGAGATCGAGATCAAAGGCGGCACCGTGATGATGGGTTATTACAAGGATAAACAGCGCACCAGGGATGCCCATACCGAGGATGGATATTTCAAGACTGGCGACCTGGGCATGTTCAACAATGACTACCTCTACATCAAGGGTAGAAGCAAAAACATGATCCTTTCTCCCACGGGTGAAAACGTCTATCCAGAAGAGCTGGAAGCCAAGCTCAATGAGAATGAGGGCGTGCTGGAATCCATGGTCTATGAATCAGATGGCAAGATCATAGGTCGCGTGTATCTAAATGCGGAACTCTTTCAAACCAAACACAATCTGAGGAAGATGGGGCTCGCTCAATCTGAGGCTTTCATCCAAAACTATCTGCAAAACTTAAGAGAGCATGTGAATGCAAATGTGGCCTCCTTTGCCCGTATCCACCGCTTGACCGAGCAAAAGGAGCCCTTTGAAAAGACGCCTACACAGAAGATCAAGAGATTCCTATATAGCTGAGCCCTGCGCACCTGGCATGCGGCGGTGTGACAAGCGGCGGGGTAGCTACTGTAAAGCCCGCCACGCCCCGGCGATCATATCCAGATCAAAGCCCTTGTTCACAAAATAGCCGAAGGTCTTGTCTTTCAGCTTGTGGTAGGGCATTTCCTTCTGGCGGGAGATGTATTTATGCATCTGGTTTTTGAGGGTATCAAAGCCGTCTTCGGGCTCATACATTTCTTCCAGAAGCGGCTCCCAGATTGCCTGCGCAATCCGCTGCTCTCTCAGTTTGTTTCTCAGTAGCTTGAGTCCGATGCCGCGCTTGAGCCAGCTGCGGATGTAGATCTCGCTATAGCGGGCATCGTCTATGAATCTCTTCTGCTTGCAATAGTCTATCAGCTCATCGATGATGGCGGCATCAAAGCGTCTTTTCCTTAAGAGTTCACGGCTCTGATGCTCGCTGTGTTCCGCTTTGGCCAAGTAGTCCAGCAGCAGGTTGCGTGCGTGGCTTTTGAGCAGCGGCCAGAGCTCGTCGGCCTCGTCTTTGCCGATCTCCTGCTCCTGGTCCGGGCGCACAAAAAGAGGGAGAACCTTGATTGGCAAGGTTCCCACACTTTTATCATCCAAATAGAGAGTTACGTCTCTACTTTTCTCAGTCTTCCGTATCGTCTTTAGCTTCATCCATGCGGGCGAGCACGTCGGGGTCGACTTGGTCTCTTATTTTGGTTTCTATCTCAGCCAGGACTTCGGGATTTTCCCTCAGGAAGTCCTTGGATTTTTCCACGCCCTGTCCCAGTTTCATGTCCTCGTAGGAGAACCAGGAGCCGCTCTTTTTGATGATTCCCATCTCCACGCCCATGTCGACGAGGATGTCCAGATTGCTGATTCCTTCTCCGAAAATGATGGGGAAGGTCACCGTCTTGAAGGGCGGGGCAAACTTGTTTTTCACCACTTTGACGCGGGTTTTGGCGCCGATCACGTCGGAATCTGCGGAAAGCTTGATCGAGCCGGCAAAGCGGACTTCCAAGCGCACTGAAGAGTAAAACTTGAGCGCTACGCCACCGGTGGTGGTTTCGGGGTTTACAAAAGCGGGAACGCCAATCTTCATGCGCGTTTGGTTGATGAAGATCACGGCGGTGTTGGATTTTGAAACTATGGCGGTGAGCTTTCTGAGGGCTTGACTCATCAGGCGGGCTTGCAAGCCCACGTGCGTATCGCCCATATCGCCTTCTATCTCCTGTTTGGGCACCAGGGCAGCGACGCTGTCCACGACAACCAAGTCCACTGCGGAACTGCGCACCAAAGTCTCCACCACTTCCAGAGCCTGTTCGCCGCTGTCGGGTTGAGACATCAGCAAGTCTTCGATCTGCACTCCCAAACGCTTGGCATATTGGATGTCCAGGGCATGCTCGGCATCCACGAAAGCCACGATGCCGCCTTGCTTTTGCGCTTCAGCGGCGATATGAAGTGCGAGCGTGGTCTTGCCACTGGCTTCTGCGCCGTAGATTTCGGTGATTCTGCCTTTGGGGATGCCACCGATTCCCAGGGCGATATCGAGGTTAAAGGCACCTGTGGGTATCACTTGCACGTCGATGTCCGGTTTGTCTCCCAGGCGCATAATCGTGCCAACTCCAAACTTCTTCTCCAGCTGATTAACTGCCGATTTGAGGGCACTTTCTTTATTTCTGTCCAGCATTTTACCTCCGTTATTGTAATTTGCTTTGTTCTAAGATGGTATATTTTGGCCCCTGCGGGCTCAATTGACTGCGGTATAAGGTGATGGTATCATAGACTAAAGCTTCGCCATCCAGCTCGGTCTGCATGATTTCTCTTTCCAAGTGGACGGGGATCTGCTTCTTGATGCGTCCCAAGGTGATATGCAGCTTGAGCGGCTTTTTGTCAAAGTCCAAATCCATGTGCTTACAGCGCTTCTGCAAGGTTTTATGCAGCTGCTGGATGCCGCCGGATTCATCCTCCAGCTTCACCCACACCAGGCGGGGATCACGTGCGGGAAAGAGCTCTATGCCTTGGCATTTCAGCGTCACGGGTTCAAATTCCTCACTCAAATCCAGGCAAAGCTGCTTCATCTCCTGCATCTTTTCAAAAGGAGCTTCCGCCATGAAAAGCAGCGTGAGATGCAGGTTGCGCTCGTTTACCCAGTTCACGCCCGGGATCTTGGCAAATCGCTTCAGATACAGCTTCAGCTCTTTGGCCAGCGGCTCTGCCACTTCCAAGGCGTAAAAACCTCGCCAACTCATTTAGCGCTTGTACCCGATGTCCAGGAGGAATTTCTTGCGGTGGGTGATGTCTGTATCCAGCTCTATCCCTTGCGGAGAGGAGCCATCGATCACGCCCAAAATGCCTCTTCCCTGCTCGCTTTGTGCGATGATCACTTCCACGGGATTGGCAGTGGCACAGAAGATATTGACCACTTCACGGCAATCTTTGACTGCGGGTAAAACATTGATGGGGAAGGCGTCACGCATGATGATGATGAAGCTGTGTCCTGCGGCGATGGTGCGCATATTCTTGACTGCGAGCTCGATCAGCTCGTTGTCTGTGCCATCTTTGCGGATCAAACAAGGCCCCGAAGCCTCGCAAAAGGCCAGCCCAAATTTGATCCCCGGAACGCTGTTTACCATTGCTTCATAGAGGTCTTCCACCGTCTTGATAAAGTGGCTCTGACCCAGGATGATGTTGCAATCTGAGGGAAAGGTGAGTCTCTCAAGCTTAAGTTCCATGCTATAAACCTCAACAATCTTTGATAGGGTCATTCAAAAGAAAAGGGCTCTGTGCGTCAAGGGAAATCTTTTGGGGGTGGGGGAGTTGTCCCTTGGGGCGGGCTGGGTTCAGCCATCAGCACCACGCAAGCCGCTTCGGTGGATCAGAATGCACAACTCTGCCATGAGCAAATCCATCACCGCTTTTGCAAAAGTGACTTTGGAAAAACATGCTCTCACTATATACACTGACGATGCTGCTGAGACCTCAAAAAACCGGGGAAGTCAGGTGCGTAACTGCCTGCCAGGAAGTGCTATACAATACAGCCAAATATTGATGCCATTCTGTGGAAACAGAAATACCCGAGAATCCGCATCATTGGCAGCTTCCCGCAAATGGCTGTCACTAAGGCACTGCTTCCTGGCTACTTAGCAGCCGGTGATTACTCGGAGCCTCTCGGGAAAAACCCGAGTATCACCGAGGGATCGCCGGGCGGTATAGTAAGGAAGAGGTGAGTATAAAGCTGCCCAGTCTACTTCTTATACTTTTCCGTCCACTTGAGCTCGGGCTTCTCCAAGGTGGAGTGCCAGAGGTATCTTTCCAGGTTCTCACGCAGAGAGTCGTCTATGCCTTCCGCCACGGGATACATCTCTGCATTCAGCACTCTGTCCAAGATGGTCTTGGTGGCCAGATAGACATCCGTGAGCCCCTGTTCGCTGCAGTGTTTGGCGACGTCCTGGTCGGTGTGACCGTGATAGAGGGCTTTCCCACCCACGCGGGCCAGGTTGAGGGAAGGTATCTCATGCACGCTGAAGGGGATGCAGTCGCTGGAATAGAGGCTGAGTTTGTCGCTGAAGAGCAGTCCTGCTTCCTTGAGGATGCCGCCGGCATAGCCTTTCAGCTCTTTGGTGCCCAGGCAAAACAGCACGTTACGACCGATGGGATCGCCGGCTAAGTCCACGTTGACCACCAGCTTACAGCGTTCTTTGAGCTCTTCTTCGTGCTGCTTCACGTAGGCATAGCTGCCAAGTAAGCCCAATTCCTCACCGCTGAACCAGATCACGCGCAGGTCTCTGAGGGGTGGCTTTTTCTTAAATTGCTCAATCGCTTTGATCATGCACACGCTGCCGGCGGCGTTGTCACAGGCGCCATGCGAGCGTGCTACGGTGTCGTAATGTCCCACCAAGAGGGTGAGGGCGTCGTCTTTACCGCTGCCCTTGATATCCAGCACGATGTTGTGTCCGAGGCGCTTTTCCACCTTTTGTTTAATGGTGAGGCTGATGGTTTTGCCGGCGTCTTTGATCAGCTTTTCCGCATCGTCATAGCGCATCATGGCGATGGGGAAGCTCTCTTCGGCGGGCAGGTTTTGCCGGTGTGAAAAGGAATATGCAGATTTAAAGGGCGCAGAAATGCCGATAAAGGCCTTCACCTTGGCCAGTTTACTCAAGGAGTAGAGCCGGCTGTCGCTGTGGAAGAACAGCACGATGGTATCATCATAGACGCCGGGGTTATACTTGATGGCGTCCAGATTTTCCAGGTAGACCAGCTTGCCTGAGACGCTGACGTCGGGGCAGAGGCCGTAGGGCGTGGCTTCGTAGCTCTTTTCGCCATTGGAGATGGTGGCTGTGCCAGGGTCAAAGCCCTCAAATTCAAATGTTTCCACTTCCGGCTCAAAGCCCATTTTGTTCAGATGACCCATGATCACCTGCATGCCTTTTTCTTCGCCCGGGGTGCCGGTCATCCTCTCAAAATCGAGGGATTTCAACATGGGATAAAGCTTCATGATATGCTCCTTTTAATATTCAAATAGTGCCTTTATATCTTCGGTGCTGAGCGAGCTGAGCACCTGTCTGTCACCGGAAACGATGTTTTCAAACATGGCGAGCTTGCTCTGCTGCAGAGCGATGATCTTCTCCTCCACCGTGCCTTTGGAGATGAGCCTAACCACCTGCACTTTATTGGTTTGGCCGATACGGTGGGCGCGGTCGATAGCCTGGTTTTCCACCATGGGATTCCACCAGGGATCAAAGAGGATGACTGTATCCGCCACGGTGAGATTCAAGCCCGTACCACCCGCTTTGAGGCTGATCAGAAAGATACGCTTATCCGGATTGTGCTCAAATTCATTGACCACCTGCATGCGGTTTTTGGTGCGCCCATCCAGGTAGCAGTAGTCCCAGCCGCAGTCTTCGATAGCCCTGCGGATGATGGTGAGCATCTGCACAAACTGCGAGAATACCAGCACCTTATGCCCACCCTCCAAGGATTCCTCCAGCAGGTGCAAGAGCTGTTCCAGCTTGGAACTGGCCGCCGGTTCCGGCTTGATATCGGGATTGATCAGGTGGGGATGGTTGCAGATTTGGCGCAGCTTGGTGAGCGCCGAAAGGATGTGCATATAGCTGATGGCGCCGGTGCTTTCTGCAGGGAAGAGCTGTTTTTTGACGTTTTCCAGCACCTGCAAGTAGGCCTTTTCCTGCACCGTACCCAGCTTGCACCAGGAGATCTGCTCCTGTTTATCCGGCAGTTCCAATAGCACTTCCTTCTTGATCCTGCGCAGGATGAAGGGTGCCACCATGCGTTGCAGACGCTGTTGTGCCAGCTCCTGATCTTCCGCTTTTTCGTAGGTGTCTTTAAAGTTTTTCAGGCTGCGGAGGTAGCCCGGCATGAGGAAATCAAAGATGCTCCAAAGCTCGGTGAGCCTGTTCTCGATCGGCGTTCCGGAGAGCGCCAGGCGGTTCTCACTCTTGAGCTTCTTGATAGCGGCGGTGCGTTGGGCGGAGGTGTTTTTGATGTTTTGCGCTTCGTCTAAGACGATGTAGTAAAAGTCAAATTCCCGCAGCAGTTCCAGATCGTTCAAAACCAGGCTGTATGAGATGAGCAGCAGCTTGACGTTGGGCTGGCTGAGCAGCTCTTCACGGGTGAGCTTGTCGCCTTCCACCACCAGATGCGGGATGTTGGTATGAAACTTGTCGATCTCCGCCACCCAGTTGTAGAGCAGGGTTTTGGGGCAGATCAGCAGCGAGATGCGGCCTTCCGGTGTGCCTTGCAAAACGCTGAGTGCCTGGATGGTCTTGCCCAAGCCCATCTCGTCTGCCAGGATGCCGTTAAGGCCGTAGTGACGCAGCATTTGCAGCCAGGCAACGCCCGCTTTTTGATAGCCGCGCAGGATGCTTTGCAGGTTTGCGGGCAAGACAGCCGGCTGGCCTAAGCTACGCCGCTGCAGGTCGATGGAGAGCTGATTGAGCCATTCGTCCTGCATGAGCTGGATGGCGGGGTTTTGCCGCATCAGCTTTTGATAGTAGGGCAGCTCGTTCAGCCGGGCAGAATAGACGCCATCCTTGTGCGCTTCGCTGCGCTCAATCAGGCGTTGCGTCTCATCGTAAACCTGAGGATTGCTGATGAAGATCAGGCGTCCATCCTCGGTGTGGAGAAACTCCTCTTCGCTCTTAAAAAACTTCTTCAGCTCCTCATGCGTAAAGCTAAGGTCTTGGTAGTTATAGCTTACGGTGTAGCTGAACCAATCCTGCTGTTCACCCTGATATGCTTCGATCCTCACGCTGAGCGGCACCTTTTGCACAAAGAGGTGACCCAGATCATCGGCAATGATCAGCTCCCAATCCTCACCTCCCATGGCAAAGACGCGATCCCGCAGCTTGGTCAATACATCCTCGCCGCTAAAGCTGATCTGCGAATACTGCTGCACGCGGTTCCTATCCGCATCAGGGAAGAGCTCCAAGAGCTTATCCACAGCGGCAAAGACCCGCGGTGGCAGATAAAACCAGGCATTGCCGCTCTGGCCATCCAGATCGTAGTCACAGCGTACCAAGGAGCAATTGAAACGTGTCACAAAGAGCGGGATGGTGTGTCCGCCGGGATACTTCAAGGTTCCCTCGATCAGATACATTTCGCCCAAACGCTTGAGCTCCAAGCGGATCTTGGGATCATCGTCCACGATTTCAGGCAGGGCGATATCAGGGTCAAAATCCAGGTAGATGTCCCGCTTTTTCAGTTCCTTATGCACCACGGTGCGGTAGTAGACCAAGTCCTTTTGGGCGATGATCAGGTTGTGCTGCATCAGTTTGGCGATCACATCGTCGGCCAGGGGCAGATGCACGCGGTAGACTTCATTGCGGAAGAAGAGCCAAAGCGGAAAGCCCACCACGTAGGTGGAAAGCTCTTCCACAATCACGGGCTTGACCACAAAGTTGTTCCTGCCGGCTCTTTCGATGCGCAAGCTCATGGGATAGGGCTTGGTGTGGAAGTTGAGCACATCGCCGCTTTCCCGGATGCGCACAAAGTCTTCGCAGCCGGCAATATACTGCATGAGCTGCGGCAGCAAGACCTTATCCACGGAAAAGAACTTGTTTACCGTGCTCTGAGCGGCTCTGTTTTTGCTCAACCAGAGCAGCAAGCGAACCTTGGGCAGGCTGAGCGCATCTCTGTTTAAAGCATAGAGATCCATGTCTACATGCGGCTTTTCGGGCTCTTTCTTGAGCTGGCTGATCAGTTGGTTGATATTCAGGAAAGCAAAGTCGTGGTAGTAAAGCCGCACTTTGTCAGCTTTGGGATCGTAAAGTCCCTCCAAATCCAGCTTGGCTTCGCGCAGCGCTTTGCTCCAATTGTCGCTGGTCCTGAGGTCGTGGCGGATAAGCGTTTCTACAGCGGGGACGTCGAAGTCATCCGTGTTGAGATTATGGTAGGCATAGCGCAATATGGAGAGGTAGTGCCGGCAATCCTCTGAAGTACCGCACTCCGAGCAGTCATGGCTGAGCACGCGCTCGGTTTTGGGATCAAAAACGATATCCAAACGTTCAGAAAAATGGCTGCGCACAGCTTCAACAGGGAAAAAGCGGATGTGATAATTTCCCTTCTCATCCACAGAGTGCCAGAACTCCAAGTTGCCAGCCTCCAAAGCGATGATCGCATGATTGAAATACCAGGACGTCGAGCGTTCATGGTAGTCTTTGCTGAATAGACGAGCCATTTTACCTCATATTTAGATGTTTATATAAACACCCCCCACGGAATTGTGATTTTTGTCAACCACAAAAAGTTAAAAATGCTCTACGGGGAAGCCGCAACTCCCGAAAAGAGCCTAAGTTCCGCGCCTTTTGCGGGATACTGATGTCGTTTACAAACGCTGCATAGTCACAAAGAAATCCCGGTCACAATCCTTGAAGATGTATTTCCAGCCGGGACGGTTGCCGAAGAGCTTGTGCACCTGGGCGTCGCTGTATAAGTATAGGGGACACTTGAACTTGTATCTGAGCTGTCTCTGAGCAGCCAAGAGACCGCCAGACTTGGGGAAACTGAACATTGCCTTCTCCGAAGCCAGCTCCAAAGCCTTGTTGATCACCAACTCAGGCTCCTTGATATAGTCCATAAATCCCATGCAGATCACGTAGTTGTATTGCTTGTCATCCTTGTAGGTCAAAAAGTCGCCCACCTCAAAGCTGCATCTATCCTGCACCTGCGCTTTGGCTACGTTTTCCTTGGCTAAGTCAATCATCAGGGGCGCAAAATCCAAGCCGTGAATGTGCGCGAGGCCTTTCTGAGCCAGGGCTACCATATATTGTCCCGGTCCGCAGCCCACGTCCAGAGCCGTTTTATCTTCGCCTGCATCGCAGGAGTTGATTACTTCTTGAAATCTATAGAGCATGGCTTTGCGGAAATGCTTGTTGATAAAGCGCCAGAAGGCATTGTTTTTGGAGCCATAGATGGAGTCAAATCCGGAGGCATAACCATCGAAAAAGCCGGCCGTCTTGTCCTCCATAAAGAGCTTTTCCCTGTCCGTTTCAAACAAACGCATATATTCCCCGCAGGTTACAAAGCTGTTTTGCGAGAGGATGGCGCGGATCTTGCTCTCCACGGTGTCCAGATTGACATAGGAGCGGAAGTAGTTTACCGGCTTCATCTTGAAGCGGGGGTGCTGGGGGTCTATCTCTCGGGGATGGATGTAGAAAAGCGGTGTCTGATGCTGACTCTTCAGCCTCTCGACCATCTTCAGGATCAGCCATTGTGGAAACAGCCTCAAATAGCCGCCCCCAAAGAAGCAGATATTCTTGCCTGCTACGGGTGTGACGGAGATGGGAATCTCAAAGATGCGGCCGTTGGTGGTTTCGATCCAATGCGGATTGAGCTCATCACTCTCGATTCCACTATCAAACCTGAGGCCGGGGAAGACGGATGAATCGAACCTGAAGCCCTGATCATAGAGCACATCCATCATCCAGGAGAGGTCTTCCGAATGCGAGAAGCCCGGGCTGCGGTAGCCGATAACTTCCTGACCGCAGATGTCTTCAAGCAGGGCTTTGCAGGAGGCCACATCCTGGGCAAACTCTTCACGGGTCATCTGGGAAACATTTTTGTGATACATTCCATGCGAAGCCACCTCATGACCTCGGGCGCTGATCTCCTTGACCAGTTCGGGATGATGTTGAGCCACATAACCCAGGATGAAAAAGGTGGCATGCACACCATAGTCATCCAAAATATCCAGGAGTTTCTGAGTGTCTTTCACCACCCGGTGTTCCAGTGAATCCCAATCTTTGAGCGTGGGAACGTTTTCTCCTTCCACAGTGTGGAAATAGTCTTCCACATCGATAGTAAATATTGCTTTCATCTCAAAATCTCCTGAGGCGTTTATTTATAATGATAATCGGTGGATAGGGGTCACAAGAAGGCCACACTACCCATTCGGGTCAAGATAAACGACTACCCAAATACGTCAATTCATTTATTCAAGGAGGGGAGACAGCCTGAGCTTGCCGAAGGAGAAAGGCGGCCTCTGGTGGATCGACTCCAAACAGAGGTATGATGGCACTTCATCAGGCCACCTGCAGCCAAGCAATCTCCCCATAATTATCGTTTATAAAAGGGGTTTACATGGCGATAATCTTGCCTGTCTTGATCCTGTCTCTTTGCTGAATTTTATACAGATACATGCCGGAGCTCAAAGCTTTACCGGCCAGATCCAGCGACACATTCCCGCCCAGGCTCTGGGTTTCCAACACCTTGCGTCCCCTGATGTCGTAGAGGCTCACCTTCATGGGTGATTTGCTCTCACTCTCAAAGTTCAGCACTCCGTTTTTCACAACAGGATTGGGATACACGTTGAGTTTGGGTTGCAGAACCAGGTCGTCATTGCTGGTGGGTGATGTGTAAAACTTGAGGTCTGAGCTCGAAATAGCTGTGCTGTATTGTGTCTTGATGCTGAGGTCATAGTTCAGCAGATAGACTATGCAGTCTTGCTCATAGATATACTGGAGCACGGCAATCTCATTATCGGTTCCATCAACAACATAGCCTCCCGGTTGCATGAGGTTGCCATAGCCATTCAGTATCTGATAAGTATCTGCCATATACATATAGAAGCCCGCTCCATAGGCATCTCCCACCAGTGCTCTCTCATCGTTTGCGATCCAGAGGGAGCCGGGTTGTCCGCCCAATTCCACCGTGGCTTCGATCTCCCAACTGGGGATGTCGATGATTTGCACCTTTCCAGTGATGTTTTGCCAATTTCCCGCGGAGGAGACGTGCAGTTTGCCATTATGAACAACGACAAATTGGGGGTTTGTCCACACATTAATACTGGTCTCGATGGTAAAATCGCTCAGGTTGATCACACAGACGCGTGAATCCGCATAGTTCATGTGATAACCTCCTGTAACGGCCACATAGAGGTATTCTCCGTCGGTGGCCAAGCCCTGTGGTGAGACGGGCACATCCAGAAATGCGGCCACATTGCCATCTGCAAGGCTGATCTTGTAGACCTTATCCGAGAAAAGACCGGTCACATAAAGGTATTCGCCGATTTTGAGCACGTCGTAAGGATTTGATGAGGCCTCCACTTCCATGTAACGGATTTGAGCGCCGGTATGGCGGTCGAGCTCCAAAATGGCGTTGTCACCGCTGCAGACCACCCAGATGTGATCCTCATCGATTGCCATTGTATTGGCGGTGATGCCCAATTGGGCAAAGCTGTTGTTGACTTCATTGGTTTCGGTGTCGATCCGCGAGAGGGTGCGGGATCCAGAATTCACCACATAAATAAGTGCTGCGCTGAGCTGAAACATCAAAAACAAGCCCAGCAACGTGAGGAAAAGTCTTTTGTTTGTCATGACTTTAGTTCTCCTTGAATATTGGTTTTTTCGAGGGAACTACTTTGCTTTCAGCCACATAAAACCGTATGGCATCAGAAAGCTTCCGGTGGCAGGTTTCCTGGCTCGCGACGGCTATCTGTATATAACCCTGCCTTCCCAAGCGATTGTCAACTCAGTGACAGGGCCAAGCCTTGCAATGGTCGCTCACAGTGGCGGTTACCGCTCTCGCTTTGCACGAGATTCCCTTTTACCTATTTAGTAGCACCAACTGTTTGAACGCCATGATAATTTGATGCGCAAAGCTGTCAATGAGAAAAGTGTTAGGGGTTAGGTGTCAGCTCTGACGCTGGAGCCGACGGGGTCGGCCAGTTGTCAGTCGTCAGTTGTCAGTAGTCAGTCGCTGACGCAGGTGGCGAAAATGCGCATGCTTTTGGTGGCAATCCTGATGGTTCTGGGGCTCTTTGTTTTTCCCACAGATGCACACGAATAGGTGCCTTCGGCAAGGTTTTAGGTGTCAGGGCTCCGCTGGCCCAATTCTCCTACCATTTTAGAGGGCTTTATTTTATTTGACCCACATCCGTTGTTTGTGCAAATATTGCTTTTCAGCCCAGGCTGACCACTTTCCGCAGGACGATTTTTCTCCCTTTCGCTCTTCCTCCTAAGCTACTGCTTTCCTGCTACTTGCTTACTCGATGAGCAGGAGGGTAGTAGGGGCGGGGTTGGCAAGCCGCATGAAATGGGCATTTGAGAGGGGTCGAAAAAGTGGGAATTGCCTGAGCAAATTATATACAGATGCCAAATATTGATTTTAGGCCTGCTTTTTCAGGGTGGAGAGTGGGGGAGATGTGGCTCATTTTTCGGAGCAAAAAAGTGTAGAAAAACGGGTTTAAACTCCCCGGGAACTGGCGGGTGGGTGGCGGTGAAATTACGTCTTGTCCTGGCCTGCCATTTGGGTTATATTACCTAAAAACGGGAGGCCCAAGGGCTTTCAAAAGGAGAATAGATTGGAAAATACAGAAGGCAAAAAAGAGAGCAGGATCAGCGGTAAGACAAAGTTTTGGGGCATAGTGATCATCATAGTATTGGTGGTTTTGGCGGTGTGGATCTTTGTGGTTCCGCGCATCCAGGCCAGCCTCGCCAAGAAGAGAGCGGCCGAGATCATGACCGCCATGGAATCTTTGAAGCAAGAGGTGGATGATTATTGGAAAGAGCATGATGGCGGCGGCGGATTTTCGATGAGCGAAGCCTTGAGTGCTGCCAAGATCAAGAAAGGTGTGCAGGAGAAATGGCAGTTTGTGATTGCCTGGAAGCCCACCGATATCTACACCAAAGAGATGATGGACAAGCTCAATGATCTGAGCGATGGCAAATATGTGTATGTTGCGCCTTACAAGATGATTATGGCGGTTGCCAAAGATAAAAACCCCTTGAAAACGGGTGTTAAAATGTGGTTTGATGCCAAAGACAACCAGTATCACGGTTTTGGGGTGGATCAGGCGGTAGAACCTGATTGGAGTGAGATCTTTACAGACCCGAAGTAAGTTGCCGACTGCGTCGGCGCAAGCTGCGCTTGCAAGTAGTCAGTAGTCAGTCGTCAGTCGCTGACGCCCGTATCGGGGATGCACGCGTTTGCTACTGGGATGGGTGTGGCTTCAGAGCTTTTGGTTTTCCACGGATGAGGCAGCAAGCGGAGCTTGTCCCCGAGCCGGCTTGTATACAGGGTTTTCTCCTTTCAAACTTATCCAAAATAAAGTTTGTCTACTTTTTGCTTGACTTTTTAGCCACTTTTGTTGGGCTGTCACTATACTACTATTATAGGTATAGAAGGAATGATCTTAAACGACGAGAAAACCAATTTAGAAGGCGAGTTTCTGAACCCTGGTCTGGGGCTTGACACAAGGGCTAAGTGTGCTTTTATATCCTCTCCTTATTGCTTGGAAGATCAAGCTGTTATCGGCGAAATTGATGATATTTCCGAGCTTGGTTTCTTGATCGTTGAAGGCGAAAACCCAACCGAAAAGAACGAACAAAATATGATAGAAAGGAGGAGTGATGTCTCCCGATACCCAGTTAAAGCAACCTTACCAAAGGCTCAGAGAAGTAATTGAAGAGAGGAAAAATCTTCGCAATCCCCTGATTGAGATTCTCCGCATTGCTCAAGAGATCTTTGGCTATCTACCCATCGAGGTACAAGAGTTTATCGCTGCCGAGATGAATATCCCGGTGAGCAAGATCTATGGAGTGGTTACCTTTTACAACTTCTTCTCCATGAAGCCACGTGGCAAATACACCCTCAACATTTGCATGGGCACCGCCTGCTATGTGAAAGGTGCGCCCAAGTTGGCTCAGATGATTTCGGACGTTTTGGATACCCCCATGGGTGAGACCACCGAAGATGGTCGTTTCACTCTGAGCGCAGTTCGCTGCGTGGGAGCATGTTCGCTTGCTCCGGTGTTTGTGATCGGCGAGGACACCTTTGGCCGCGTTGAGACCAAAGACCAGGTAGAGAAAGTCTTAGCCCAGTATAAATAAGCTGGCACGCATGCAAGATTTGTCCCAATGTGATCAAATACACCGATCACGCTTTAAAACGAAGTAATTTAAAAAATACAAACATGGAGGTTGTCTGATGAAGACACTTGCCGACCTTAAGGAGATCCGCGACAAAGCGAAGGAAGAGATGAAGCTGCGCGGGTCAGATACACGAATCAAAATCGTCTCTGAATATTTAGCGGCGAAAGGTAATTAGGAAGGAGGATGACAATGTCTCTTAAAAGAATAGATCTGCTGGTTTGCTGCGGCTCAAGCTGCATCTCAGCAGGTGCCTTGAAACTCAAAGAAGCTTTACAAAAAGCAATCGATGAAAAAGAGCTGACAAACGAAGTCAACATCATCGGAACCGGCTGTATGGGGCCTTGCTCCTTTGGGCCGCTTTTAGTGGTTAATCCCGAAGGAATCTTCTACAAAAACGTGGCAATCGAAGACGTCAACGAGATCGTGGAAGAGCACATCATCAATGGACGCATCGTGGAACGTCTTTTGGTGCAGGATGATGAGAAGACTATCAAGATGAAAGAAGAAGTGCCCTTTTACAATAAGCAGATCAAAGTGGCACTGGAAAACTGCGGCGAGATCGACCCCGAAAGCATGGAAGAATACATCGCCCGCGGCGGTTATAAGGCTCTGGAAATGGCGCTCAAGATGGGTTCCCAGGGTGCCATCGACGTCGTCAAAGCCTCCGGTTTGAGAGGACGCGGCGGTGCCGGATTCCCCACCTACAGAAAATGGCAGATGGTGCACGACAGACCGGAAGAAGAAAAGTATATCATCTGCAACGGTGACGAAGGTGACCCCGGTGCTTTCATGGATCGTTCCGTATTGGAAGGCGATCCGCACAGGGTGCTGGAAGGCATGATGATCGCTGCCTACAGCATCGGAGCCAGCCAAGGTTTCTTCTACATCCGTGCCGAATATCCCCTGGCTATCAAACGCATCCGCCAGGCGATCGAACAAGCCCGCAGCAAGGGCATGATTGGTAAGAACATTTTTGGCACAGACTTCTGCTTTGAAGCTGAAGTGCGCACCGGAGCCGGAGCTTTTGTGTGCGGTGAAGAGATGGCTCTCATCCACTCCGTCGAAGGCGAGCGTGGAAACCCCACACCCAAGCCTCCTTATCCCGCCGTGCAAGGCCTCTGGGGCAAACCCACCGTGGTGAACAACGTGGAAACTTTTGCCAATATTCCCAGCATCTTTGTGAAGGGAGCTGATTGGTTTGCCGGCATGGGAACCGAGACCTCCAAGGGAACCAAAGTGTTTGCCCTCACAGGTGATGTGCGCAATACCGGTCTCGTGGAAGTGCCCATGGGCACCACCCTCAAAGAATTGATCTTTGAAGTGGGTGGCGGCATCATCGATGATCGCAAGTTTAAAGCCGTGCAACTGGGCGGCCCCTCCGGTGGCTGCTTGACCGCCGAACACCTTGACGTGGGCGTGGACTATGAAAGCCTCAAAGCCCGCGGAGCCATGATGGGTTCCGGTGGCGTGATCGTGATGGACGAGCGTAAGTGCATGGTCAACGTGGCCAAGTTCTTCATCGAATTTTGCGTGGAAGAATCCTGCGGAAAATGCTCTCCCTGCCGTATCGGACTCAAGCAGATGCTCCACATCATGGAACGCATCACCTCTGGCAAAGGCAAAGAAGGAGATATCGAAGAGCTGTTGCGCTTGGGAGAAACCGTGCGCAATCTCTCACTCTGCGGCCTCGGTCAAACCGCTCCCAACCCCGTGCTTTCCACCATCCGCTATTTCCGCGATGAATATGAATCCCACATCCGTGACAAGACCTGTAAGGCCAACGTCTGCCTCGATCTGATGCACTTTGAGATCGATAAGGACAAATGCATCGGCTGCTCACTCTGCTCACGCAAGTGCCCCACAGGTTGCATCAGCGGTTCAAAAGAAGAGAAATACACCATCAATCAGGTTGAATGCATCAAATGCGGCAACTGCTTTGACGTCTGCCCTGTGAAAGCCATTGATAAAATTCCTGGAGTCCATGAAGACTTAACCGGTAAAAAAGGTCGCGCCGCCGTGCGCAAACCTGGTGAGCCTTTCTAAGGGAAATTGAATGTACAAAGAGATATTCTCTGGGTATCAGCCTGCTTGGAACGACCTGAATCGAGTCTTGGATGAGATATGGGTCGCTCTCCCGCAGTGCTGTGAAAGATATAATAAAAAAGTAAGATAAAAAAGGAAAGATAATTATGGCTAAAACAGTCAACGTCTGGATCGATGGTCACCAACTGGAAGTTCCGGAAGGGATGACCATCATACAAGCCGCCGATAAACACGGCTTTTACATCCCCCGTTTGTGCTACCATCCGGATCTTCCACCCACCGCCAACTGCGGCGTCTGTGTGGTCGAAATCGAGAGAATGCCCGTCCCCAAACGTGCCTGCAGCACGCCTTGCGAAGAAGGGATGAAGATCACCACCAATAGCAAAAAACTGCGTGCCTACAGAAGAACCCTGGTGGAAATGATACTCTCAAACCACGAGGTTGTCTGCCCCACCTGTGCGGCAAACAACAAATGCGAGCTTCAGTCCTTGGCAAACAACCTGGGCATCGAAGCTA
Organism: Candidatus Cloacimonadota bacterium; assembly: GCA_029781115.1. GTDB lineage: Bacteria > Cloacimonadota > Cloacimonadia > Cloacimonadales > Cloacimonadaceae > UBA3900. Next base: position 21,487 of record JAKOXG010000017.1, on the reverse strand, counting down.
ACGCCCTGCCAACCCTGTTGGAAAAGAAACCTATAGATGACAGCTCTCCCTCAATCATCAGAGACCCAAACAAGTGCATAGGTTGCGGCAGATGCATCACCGTCTGTAACGAAACACAGACCGTCTATGCCCTCACCATGACCGAGCGCGGCTTTGAATCCTATCCATCCGTGGCTTTCGAGCATGGAATAGGCAACAGCGCCTGTGTAAACTGCGGTCAATGCACAGTTTACTGCCCTACCGGTGCCCTGCGTGAAAACAGCGAAGTAAACGCAGTCTGGGAAGCTATTCTGGATCCCGAAAAGCACGTGATCGTGCAGGAAGCACCCGCCATCCGCGCCTCTTTGGGCGACGAATTTGGCATGCCGATGGGCTCTGTGACTCCCAAGAAGATGTATGCCGCTCTGCGTAAGATCGGCTTCGATAGCGTGATGGATACAAACTTCACCGCTGACCTCACCATCATGGAAGAAGGAAGCGAATGCGTTGCCAAACTCAAATCCGGCAGCAAACGCCCCCTCATCACCTCCTGCTCGCCCGGCTGGATCAAATTTATGGAAACATATTACCCTGATCTGGCAGATTGTGTCTCCACGGCAAAATCACCCATGAGCATGTTTGGTGCGCTGTCCAAGACCTATTATGCCGAGCAGAACAACATCGACCCCGCCAAGATCGTGAGCGTGGCGATCATGCCCTGCACCGCAAAGAAGTTTGAGGCCAGACGTCCCGAGCTCAGAGATTCCGGATTCCAGGATACAGACTACGTGCTCACCACACGTGAATTTATCCGCATGATCAAGGAAGCCGGCATCGACTTTGCCAACATCCCGGAAGAAGATGCAGATGAAGGAATGAGCTTCTACACCGGCGCCGGAACCATCTTTGGTGCTACCGGTGGCGTGATGGAAGCCGCTATCCGCTCTGCCTACACCCTGGTAACTGGCGAAGAGCTGGAAAACATAGATATTGAAGCAGTGCGCGGTCTGGATGGCGTGAAACAAGCCACTGTTCCCATCCCCGGATTTGGCGATCTGAAAGTGGCTGTGGCTCACGGTCTCTCCAACGCCCGCAAGGTGATGGATCAGGTGCGTGAAGGTTTGACCACCACAGGCGAATCTCCCTGGCACTTCATCGAAATCATGGCTTGCCCCGGTGGTTGCGTGGGCGGCGGTGGACAACCCTTCGGAAACGACATCGCTGACAGAGCACGCAGAGGCCAGGCTCTTTACAAAGAAGATAGAGAGCTGCCCGTTCGCAAATCACATCACAACCCCGAAGTGCAGAAAGTCTATAAAGAGTTCCTGGGAGAACCTCTTTCCCCGAAAGCTCTCAAGCTGCTTCACACCTTCTATTTCGAGCGTAACGTAAATACCGGAAAAGTGGTGAAGGAAGCAACTCATAAACACTGATAGCCTAATGGCTTTTTCATGACAATCCCGGCCCTGGGTCTGCACGATCCGGGGCTTTTTTCTTTCCCAAGAATTAGGGCGGGCTAACGGCGGTTTATTTTTCTACGGATGGGGGCAAGTATGGTCGCTTGCCAAAGCGACCCCTTCTCCGGTGGCCGGCGCTTGCCGAACCGTCCTCTTTAAGTGCAATGGCCTTTGCCGCTTTATTTGGATTGGAGCTTGAATATACTGCATTATCTCGGGTGAAATCTCAAGGTGCGTCACTTTCTCATTGACAAAAGAGCCTTGACTGCAAGCCTTGCATAAATCATATAAATTGAATCCTAAGGAGGATTTATGTCTTATCGCGTTCTCGCTATCAACCCTGGATCCACATCCACAAAGATTGCCGTTTATGATTCGGAGACACCGGTCTTTGAAGAGGTGTTGCGTCACACTCCGGAAGAGCTGGCTCCTTTCCCCGGAATCATCGAACAGTATGAATTTCGCAAAGATTTGGTGTTAAATGCCATGACCAAGCACAATGTGCCTTTGGACAGCCTGGATTGTGTGGTGGGTCGGGGTGGATTGGTGCGTCCGGTTCCCGGTGGCTCTTGGAAGATTACGCCTCAGATGCTGGAGGACTTGAAGGATCCAACACGTTGGGGACGTATCCACGCCTCAAACCTGGGTGCCTTTATCGCAGACGCCATCAGCAAAGAACTCAATATTCCCGCTTTTATCGTAGACCCGGTGGTGGTAGATGAATTTGACGACATCGCCCGCATTTCCGGCATTCCGGAGATCGAACGCAAATCCCTGATGCATGCGCTGAATCTGCGCTATATCGCCAGATTGTGTGCCAAAGAACTGGGCAAACCCTTGGAACACACCAATCAGATCGGTGTGCATATGGGTGGCGGCATCTCGGTGGCAGCCATTCTGAATGGCCGCATCGTGGACGTCAACAACGCCCTCTTGGGCATGGGTTCCTTCTCGCCGCAAAGAGCCGGTGCTCTACCCATCGGCGACCTCTTGGACCTCGCCTACAGCGGTAAATATACCAAGGCTGAGCTCACTCATCACCTCAGCAAAACCGCCGGCTGGATGGCCTATCTGGGCACAGATGACGGCATCGAGGTGAGCAGACGCATCCAGGCTGGCGACGCCAAAGCCAAGCTCATCCAAGACGCCATGTGCTATCAGGTGGCCAAAGAGATCGGCGCCTGCGCTACGGTGCTCAAAGGCAAGGTGGATTGCATCAGCATGAGCGGTGGCTTGGTCTACAACGATCTCATCGTGCAGACAGTGCGCGAAAGAGTGGAATTCATCGCTCCCATCAAGCTCTTCCCCGGCGAAAAAGAGATGGAGGCACTCGCCATGGGCGGCGTGCGCGTCTTGGAAGGCTTGGAAGAAGCTCAAGACTATTAATCCTCATCCCGAATATGCCTTCTTTTAGTGTGAAAAGCAAGCCAGGCATCATCGCTTGGCTGCTTTTCCTGTTTGCCCTGCACCTGTATGCAAATGGGGCAGATAGCTGGACGGTGCTGGTCTATATCGCCGGCGATAACAACCTCAGCGAAGCAGCCATCCAAAACATCAACGATATGGAAGCTGCCGCATTGCCGGCCAATCTCAAGCTGGTGGTGCAGAGCGACCTGCCGGAAGATTCACCTTATCCGGGCGGACAAAGACGGCTTATCAGAGCGGACAATTCACCGCAGATCACTTCTCCCGTAGTCCAGAATCTGGGGCCTGTCAATAGTGGCGATCCTCGCACTCTTTACGATTTTGCCTCTTGGGGTTTCAAGCGCTATCCATCGCAAAGGAAGGCGCTTGTCATCTGGGGACATGGCAATAACTGGTTCAAAGATCAGGGCAGTAAGTGGATCTGTCCGGATGATGGACAGCAGAGCCAGATCAACGTCTCCAATGGCCAGTTCAAGGCTGCATTGCAGGGTTTGCCGCATCTGGACATCCTGATTCTGGATGCCTGTAGCATGCAGAGTGTGGAGGTGCTTACGGAGATCAAAAGCGTGGCGGACTATGTGATCGGCTCTGAAGATGAGGTGCCTTATCGGGGCTTTCCCTATCGGGAGATGATGGCTTGGTTTGATGGCAATGTCGCACCTGAAGCCATCTGCAGCCAGATTGTGGATGCTTACATCGCTTCTTACGATCTCTATGGCAGCCAAAACCCGGGGCAGTATCCCGTTCCGGTCACCTGCTCGGCGATCAGGATGCAAGATTTTGAATCCTTCCTGCAAGAGCTGAAAAGCTTTAGCATCAAGTATCGCTTCCGCGCATCTGAGCTGCTTGCCCTCAGGCTCGGGTGTCATGAGATGAATCACGGCTTTTGCGATGTGGATATCTATGAATTCTTTGGCAAGGTAAGCACGGGAACGGCAGATCTGGAGCTGCAAAACGATGCCCGGGCTGTGCTGGCTGCCTGGGAGAATGTGGTCGTGCGCAAAAACAACCTGACCTATGTAGCAGATGTGGGTGGAGCGGCGCTGTGGTTGCCTTGGGATTGGCAGTATTTTGAGGCATTCTGGACTTATTACTATAAGCTGGATTTTGCCCAGTATCGCTGGATCAGCCTGCTTTGTCATGCCTTTCCCTGGGATGGAGATCTGCAAATGCTTCCGCCGACTTTGGTTTCCACAAACTACTCCCTGGGCTCGGTGGTGGTGAAGCTGGAACTGCCGGATTATCCTGATGTAACGCCGCTGCAAGCCATTGTGCAGTATGATGATGAGATTCTTACCTACGATTATGACGTCGCTTGGATGCAAAAGCAGATCAGCATCCGGATACCCCTCAAAGGCGATGCTCAAGTCAAGATTGTCAGGTTGGGACACGGGGGCTACAACTCTTCCCCATTGGAGCTGGAGCTGGAAGCTCCCAAGGCTGTGCTGAGCTTGCAGGCGCATCCCAATCCGGTGCGCAACAGAGCGGGTGCGGTGCTGCGCTGGTATGTCCCCGAAGGTCTTTCCGGCCCTGCCAGGCTGGAGCTCTTCAATATAAAAGGGCAGAAACTGGGCAGCTACGACCTCGGCACCGTGTCAGAGCTGGAAGGATGCTTGCCTTTTCCCAGTTGGTCGCTGCTCAGGAAATTACCCTCCGGCGTCTACCAAATCCGCCTCAAAGTCGGGCGCAAGAATTGTGAAGGAAAGCTTACAATTCTATGAGTGATCAGGCCTTAACCCTCTTGTGGATAAGCTGTGGATAACTTTTTGGCTAACTTAAGGTGTTTTTGTAACACGTTGATAATGAATGGAGTTGCAAAGGTGGACTTGTCCACAGTTTGTGTGGATAACTTTGTAGATACATGAAAGAATAAGGGCTTAGGAATGTCTAAAAAAACAGTTGAGATTTTGAGTAAAAACAGAGCCCAGAGCTTGGCTGCTCTCAAGGACAAAAAGGGCAGGGAATCCTCCGGCAAAGTGATCCTGGAAGGAGTGCGCTTGATGAACCAGTTGGCCATCTACGGCGTATATCCTGAAGAGATATTTCACGTGGCGGGCTTTGAACTTGGCAGCCTGAAGGTAGCAGAGGCAGTGCCCTCTTATGAGTGCAAGGATTTCCAGCTCAAGCGCTTTTGTGATACAGACAGCCCACCCAAAGTGGCGGGTCTCTATCCTCTGCCCACAGCGTCCAAGGTGGCTTTCCGCAAAGCCTTCTATCTGGACAGGATCGCTGATCCCGGCAATCTGGGCACCATCTTCCGCCTCAGTAAGGCCTTTGGCATGGATGCCATCCTGCTCAATGAGGGTTGCGCAGAGCTTGGCTCGCCAAAGGTGATCCGTGCTTCCTTGGGAGCTGTGTATAGCCTGCCTTTCAGCTATGTGCTTCCAAGTGAACTGGATGCAGAGAGTTGGCGCATCGTGGGCACGGAGGCAGCGGCGAAACTCCGGCTGCGCAGCTTTAGCCTGTCAGAGGGTGAGAGCACGCTCATCGTGCTGGGTTCGGAAGCGCATGGCCTCAGCGAGGAGGTCAAGCGTCGCTGCCATCAGACACTTAGCATTGAGATGCTTCCGGAGAGTGAATCCATCAATGTGTCTGTTGCCGCAGGGATAATTGCGCATCATTTGTATGAGTTGTGATGCCTCTTTCATATTTGCTCCGTCAAACGGTGAATTGTGTTTGACAAAAACAGCCCTTTTATTTGCATTGTAATCTGTATTAAAATGATAAGGTGAGACAGGATTGTGAATATCATAAACCAAAAGACCGGCTGGATTGAGGTGATCTGTGGCAGCATGTTCAGCGGCAAGACGGAAGAGCTGATTCGCAGAATCCGCAGAGCCGAATATGCCAAGCAGAAGGTGTTGGTTTTCAAGCCAGCCATTGACGACCGCTATGATGCAAACAGCATCGTAAGCCATTCCCAGATGAAGGCGGCATCGATCTGCATCAATGATCCGGAAGAGATATTTGAGCACTTGGATGAAGAAGTGCGCATCATTGCCATCGACGAAGCGCAGTTTTTCCCGCCCTCTATCGTGAAAGTGGTAAACGCTTTGGCAGATAAGGGATTCAGGGTGATCGTCGCCGGTTTGGATCAGGACTATCGGGGCGAGCCCTTCGGCAGCATCCCGCAGCTGATGGCGGTGGCGGAATATGTGACCAAAAACTTGGCCATCTGCGTCAAATGCGGCAATCCGGCCAATAGGACGCAGCGCACCATCGCTAAGGGTGAACAGATCCTGGTGGGCAGTACCGAGGCCTATGAAGCCCGCTGCCGTAACTGTCACGAGGTTTTGGATTAGGATGTATTACACACCCTTCCAAGTGATAATCATTTTTATAATCAGGCTGATCGAGGTCTATTATTGGTTGCTTCTGGCCAGAGTCTTGCTGAGCTGGATCATCCAAAACCCCGACAACAGGCTTTATCAATTTCTATATGGCATAACCGAACCGCTCTTGGCGCCTATCCGCAGGATTCTGCCTGCGATGGGCTTGGATATTTCGCCCATCATCCTTTTCTTGGTGCTCAGGCTCATCAGCGGCTTATTATACGGTTTTGTGCAGTAAAAGTGAGGTAAAAACATGGCTTTAACACCATTGGACGTACGTCATCAAGAGTTTAGTGGCTCATTTGGCGGCTACAAAAAGAAAGAAGTGCGGGCTTTTCTGGATCAGCTTGCCACCGAGATGGAAGATGCGCAAAAGGCGCAGGCTCGTGAGATTGCCCGCAGAGAGCAGATGCAAAATGAGGTGAGACAGGAGGCGGTTCAGGCCAGCTCTGCCGTGGAAGACCTCAAGCGCAGGGAAGAGCTGATCAGCCGCACCCTCGTCTTTGCGGAAAAGACCAAGGCAGACATCATCGCCAACGCCCGCAAGGAAGCTGAAAACATCATCCATGAAGCTGAGCTCAAGGCCAAGCGCGCTATCCAGGAAGCCAAGCAATACCTGGCCGCCATGGAGCATCAATACCTGCATCTCAAGGAGCAGAAGCGTCAGTTTTTGATGCAGTTCAGCTCCGAGTTGCAGACCTTCCAAGAGCGCATCAGCAAAGATCCTCTGCTCACCATCGAAACCGAAAAGGTCATGGATAGCGAGTTTAAGCAGATCAAGGAAGAAATCAACCCCAAATCTGAGGCTAACGCCCAGCCTGCAAACCCCAAGGAATGAGAGCGATGAAGGCAGATTTTACCAAAACCGCCGCTTGGTTGAAGGACAGGCTCAAGAGCCAACCCGTAGCAGGCTTGATCCTGGGAACGGGTTTAAATAGCTTCACGGATGACATGGAAGTGCTGTGCACCATTCCCTATTCCGAGGTCCCCGGCTTCGTGGAAAGCACCGCCCCGTCTCACAAGGGCAACGTGGTGCTGGCGATCCTGAACGGCAAGCCGGTACTCGTGATGCAAGGGCGCTTCCACTTTTATGAAGGCCATCCCATGCACGCTGTGGTTTTCCCCACGAGAGTGATGAGCCGGATGGGCATCCCCAACCTGATCGTGACCAACGCCGCCGGCAGTTTGCGCAAAGAGCTGGCTCCCGGTGCTTTGGTGCAGATCTATGACCACATCAACCACATGGGCACCAATCCCCTGATCGGCCCCAATATCGAGGAGCTGGGCGAGAGATTCCCTTCCATGAACCTGGCCTATGATCCCGCATTCATCCGGCGTTGCCAAGAGATTGCCAAGGCAAAGAACATCACCCTGCATCAAGGGATATATTTGGCTGTGACCGGCCCCAGCCTGGAAACCAAGGCCGAATGTGCCGCTTTTGCCTCCTGGGGAGCGGACTTGGTGGGCATGTCCACCGTTCCTGAGGTGATCGCCGCCCGTCACGCCGGCATGAGGGTAGCCGCATTTTCCATCGTGACAAACTACAGCAACCTCTTCCACGACGAGCAGCATTCGCAAGCGGAAATCCAAGCCAATGCAGCCAAATCATCCGGTCACCTCAAGACGATTTTACACCATTTAGTGAGCGATTTGTGAGCTTAACAATCTTTTTTGTTGACACCTATGCCCCTTGTTATTCAGTGGCATGAGTAGAAAAATGTGATAGCCAAGGAGCGGAAAATGGCCAAACAAAAGTACTCAGAAGAGAAGCTCAAATACTTTGAAGAGCTTATCCAAAAAGAACTTAAGGAAAGCATCGCCTACCTGGAAGACATCAGCAACATCCAGAGCAAAGGTGCGCGGGAAAACAGCGGCGATCTTTCGAGCTATGCCTTCCATCAGGCAGACCAAGGTTCGGACACCAACCAGATGGAACAAAACGTGATGCTCATGGAAGAAGAGCGCAAGAAGATCCGCAAGCTCAATGATGCCTTGCGCCGTCTTTACGATGGTCACTATGGCAACTGTGAAATGTGTGGAGAGCTGATCTCTGAAGCGCGCCTGGAGATGCTTCCCTATTCCACCTATTGCATCGCTTGCAAAGAGAAAATGGAAGACAAGAAACGTCGTCAGAGACGCTAAGGATCACCCACTTTTGAAGAAGATAAACACGCTTCCGGCCTGGATTGTGATGGTGGTGATCATCGCTTTGGATCAGATCACCAAGGCTCTGACCCGTGCCCACTTGGCATTGGGCGAATCCGTAGATATTTGGGGCAGCTTTTTGCGCTTTACCCACCTGCAAAACACGGGTGCTGCCTTCAGCCTGTCTTTGCCAAATGCAAGCTACAACCGCATCTTCTTCATCGTCACCACACTGTTGGCCATAGTTTTGATCATCTATCTACTATTCAAGGCTACCCACAAACTGCAAGTATGGGCCTTTGGGCTCGTTCTGGGTGGAGCTTTGGGCAATCTTATCGACAGGATAATCCTGGGTGGGGTCACCGACTTTGTAGATTTTGACATCCCGGATATGTTTGGCATGCAACGCTTTCCCGTGTTCAATGTGGCCGATAGTGCCATCTTCATCGGCATGGTGTTGCTGATCATAGATATACTTTTCATCAGTGGAAGGCAGAAGGCTCACACTCAGAGCGTGGAGGCATCCAGCGATGTCCCTGCTGCTTCCCAAACAGAAGAATCAACCCATCAAATTTGATTACAAGGAGTTATAGATGAAAAAGTCCCTTCTCATAGCAATCTCGCTTTTGCTGCTGACGGGCTTGACCGCACAGGTGCTCACCTGTAGGGAAATCCAAGAAACAGAAAACGCCAACGGCGATTCGGACTATAACGGTCAAACCGTGACCGTGCAGGGTATTGTCGTGGCAGAAAAATACTGGTCTGGCAGCAGTGATACCAACCGTGGCTACATGATCAGTGATCCCGAAGGAGGTCCCTGGAGCGGACTTTTTGTATTTGACAACCGCAACAATCCTGCCAGGGGAGACTTGGTGCAGGTGACCGGCAAGATCACGGAGTATTACAATTTTACTGAGCTGACCAACGTCAACAGCTTTCAGATCCTCTCCAGCAACAACCCATTGCCTCCGCCCAGCACCATCACCACCGACGAGCTGGCCAGCCAAAACGCAGGCGAAAAGTGGGAAAGCGTATATGTCCAAGTGGAAAACGTCACCGTGACCCAAACGCCCAATAACTACAACGAATTTTACGTAAACAACAGCACCGCAGAATGCCAGATTGACGACCAATGCTTCAGCCCCGGCAGCCATACCTGGTCGGGGATAACCATCGGCAAGCAGTTTGCGCTCATCCGCGGCGTGGTGGACTATTCATTCAGCAAATTTGCCATCAACCCCAGAAGCATGGAAGACGTGATGACGGAAGCCGGCGTTGCAAATTCCATCATCTCTATCCCCTCGATCAATGCTGAACTCAACAGCTTGGTGGATGTGCCGGTCAATACTTCCCGTCTGGATGCAGCGTGGGGCATCTCCAGCTACAAAGCTGTGATTACCATAGACAGGAGCAAGATACTTTTCCAGGGCGTCAAGACGGATGCCAACACGATCACACCTGTTGACCCACAGGTCACCGTCTCGGCTGCCGGCGATACGATCACCATCGAATATATGGCACAAGAGCCCATCACTTCTGCCGATAACGACTTGCCGCTCTTTTACCTGACCCTCGAACCCAAAGTTTATGGTGAAGCGGTGATCAATATAGAAAGCTTCCGCTACGACAACACCAACATCGCCACGATCTTCGGTGGCAAGGTGCTCACCAAGATAGCCAAAGAAATCGCTTACCTGAACATCGGCAATGAAACCGATGGCAAAAACATCTTCGACCCCAGCATGAACCAAAAGATCACCATCGAATATGGCTGCAAATCCGGCGCCATGGGCGTCAATACCAAAGCTGTGGTGCGCATTTACGATGCGCAGGGTCGCTTGGTGGCCACACCGGTAAACACCAACATCGCCAGCTCCCTGGGAATCGAAAAAGTCACCTGGGATGGCCGTGACAACAATATGAGACTTCTACCCATTGGCCTGTATTATTGCCATTTGGAGCTGATAGATAGAGCCGGTGGCGGCACCCTCAAAACCGTGCAACCCATCGTGATCAAATCCAAGCTCAAATAAGCGGAGTAAAGAACCATGAAAAAATACATACTTATCACCATCCTATTCTTGCAGGCAGCTCTTTTGTGCGCTGTGTTTGATGACTACATCCCTTCTGCCCGCGCCAGAGGCATGGGCGGAGCCTTCACCGCTGTGGCCGATGATGCTACCTCTATCTTCTTCAACCCCGCCGGCTTGTCCCAAAGCGACAACCATGTGCAGATCGGATTTACCCAGCTCTACAACCAGAAGTTCGCCGAGCATGGCACTGCCGCAGCAGCGATCAAACTCCCCAAAAAGTGGGGCAGAATAGGTCTCGGAGCCCGCTTCTTTGGCGTCTCTTTTGAAGATGCAGACCTGCTCAGCGAGCAGACTTTCAGCCTCAGCCACGGCTTTGTGCTGCAACATGACATCCACTCCACCATCAGCTTTGGCTACACGGGCAACTACCATCGCCTCGCCTTTGATGATGAAGATGACACAGATTCAGCGATTTCCCTCGACTTGGGCGCAAACGCCATCCTGCATGGACGCACCCGCTTTGGCTTTGCCGTCACCAACCTCTTCCAGGCCAGCATGGGCAATGAAAACCAAAACGACCTCCCCTCCAAACTCGCTCTCGGCATCGCCTATCAACCCTATGACGGGGTGACCACCTCCATCGAATTGAAGAAGGATTTTGCCAAGGAAACAGAGTTTATGGGCGGCGTGGAAGCCAGGATTTTTGAACCCCTCACCCTGCGTCTCGGCATCCATCACAACCCCGCTCTTTACAACCTCGGTCTCGGTCTCAACATCCGCGGCGTAGAGATAGACTATTCCTACAGCTTTCACAATGTCCTACCCTCAACCTCCCACCTCAATCTGGGATACAAATTCTAAAGGAGTATGTATATGGCAAGCAAATTCAAACGTTTTATCCCTACCTTCATCCCGCTGATGTTTGAGGTTTTACGCCACTTCAGACGCGACAGCGCCCACGACAGAAACATCAAGAAGTTTGATAAAAGCCAGGAAAAGCTTTCCACCATCGAACACCTGGTAGTCAAACTGGAAAAGAACGTCAAAGACCAGAGAGAAAAAACACGCGTCTTTCAACTGCGCCTCATGTGGTGGCTGGGCATCAATTCCGCCATCCTGATCGCCATCGCAGTGAAACTATTCTTCTTTATGTAAATAATATCAATCTCCTTATGGCTTGAACTTTTCAAGCCCGAAAAGCGGAAGGATGCTCAGGCGTGCTTGAGTATCCTTTCGCTTTTTCTGAAAGTTTCCCTCAGTGAAACAGATGCAATGTCCAGAACCATCTTAACCGCTTCCTTATACAATCTTAACAATTCTGAAATTGCTGTAACCATCTGTCGACCCATGGGTTGGCCGCTATATCTGTCCGGATTTTAAACCGAAAAGCCTTGACAGGATAGCCCTATACAAAACAATGCGACCGTCGTTTCGACACTAAATCAGGCCATCAATAATAATGACCCTTATAGCACACTTAACAAATTTAGATACAAGGGGTTGGAGCATAGTCCAGCCTCAGGCTCCTGCTTTGTGTCACTTTGCAAGCAGCCACCAGCCGACAATCCCCCAAAATACCACATCGTTGGAGTTATTTTGAATATCTTAGACATCATCAACTTCATCGGAGGTTTGGCGCTCTTTGTTTTTGGGATGACCAAGATGAGCAACAACATCCAATTGGTTGCTGGAGCCCAGATGCGTCGTATTCTCAGGCGGCTTACCCATACGCCTTTGCGCGGTGTGCTTGTAGGTTTGGGCATCACCGCCTTGATCCAGAGCAGTTCTGCCACCACGGTGATGTTGGTGGGCTTTGTAAATGCTGGTTTATTGACCCTCAAGCAGGCTGTGGGCGTGGTGATGGGCTCCAATATTGGCACCACGGTCACCGCCCAATTGATCGCCTTCAATATCGGTGATTATGCCTTGGTGTTTGTGGCCATCGGCATGATGATGCTGCTGTTGCGTAAAAGCAGAGCCATGGAAAATTGGAGTCTGATCCTGATCGGCTTTGGTGTGCTTTTCCTGGGGCTCAATATCATGTCCGCATCTGTGACCGGCCTCCAGAATTCCGCCTATGCCAGAGACGTCATGATGAAGCTCTCCACAAATCCTTTCTTGGCTATTTTGGCTGGAGCCGTCTTCACTATGCTCATCCAAAGCTCTTCAGCTTCTGTGGGTATTGTGATTGTCTTGGCAGCCAATGGTCTCATCACCTTCCAGGGTGCCCTCTTCCTCGTCTATGGAGACAATATCGGCACCACCATCACCGCCTGGCTGGCCTGCCTCAATTCCGGCAGTTCCGCCCGGCAGGTAGCACTTGTGCACACCCTTTTCAATGTCTTTGGCACCATCGTCATCGGCACTTTGACCTACTTGGGCATCTACACCCAGTTTATCAATCTGATCACCACAGGCGACGTCTTCCAGGGTGAAAACGTAGCCCGCCACATCGCCAATGGACATACTTTCTTCAACGTCCTGAATACCATAGTCTTTCTGCCTTTTAGCGGCCATCTGGCCAAACTGGCCACCAGGATTATCCCGGATGATGAAGAAGATGAAGCCAGCATGGGTGAGCCCAAACACCTCAATTATACCATGGTCAGCGACTCATATCTGGCCATCAAGCAGAGCATCAAAGAGATGAAGGAAATGCTGCGCCTGGTGCAATTGGGACAAGAGATTTCCTACGAAGCTTTCAAGGATAGAAACTACAAAAAGCAGGTGCGCGTTTCACGCGTCGAATCGGCTATCGACCAACTGCAAAAGGAGATTACCCTCTACTTGGTGGCGGTGAACGAAAAGACCAATTCCGAGGACATCATCATCAAGATTCCCGCTCTCTTGCACACGGTGAACGACATCGAGAAGTTAGGTGATTACACCTTGGAGATAAACCAGATCCTCAACTACCAGATCATGGACCAGGGAGCTCCCTTGTCAGATGATTTTAAGGCTACTATCACCGCCATGCACAACCAACTCCAGGGCATGATCGAACTGGCTCTGGATTACCTCGACCACCTCGACCCGGACATAGCTACTGAGATTCAAAAGCGGGAAGCCATAATTGTGGAGGATTACGAAAGACTGCGACAGGGCATCCTCAATCAGATCCAAAACGGAGAATGCGATGCAGCCGGCGGTTTGAATACCATCGACTATCTAGACGTGGTGGAATTGGCCGCCGCCAAGCTCATCAACATCACCGAGGCGGGAAGCCAGAAGTTTGTCTACACCTACGAAAAGTACCACCACACCCCGCCTCCCAAAGTGCAACGAATGTAAATATCTCTCTCCATAAAGAAGACGGCTCCACATTTGGGAGCCGTCTTTGCTTTATCCTGTGTAGTTAAAGGAGCCTTGGTTTACCAGGTAATGCTTTCCCCGGGCTTGAGGATCATGCTGTCAATCCCCAACTTTTTCACCTTTTCCACATACTCCTTGGGATCAGCATTGATCAGGTCAAAGGTATCGTAGTGCATGGGGATGGCACATCTGGGTTGCACCAGTTCTGCTGCTTTCACGCCATCCGTGATGTCCATGGTAAAGTAGCCACCGATGGGCACAAACATATAGTCTATCTTGTTCATCTCGCCGATCAGCTTCATATCGTAGAAAAGCCCGGTGTCGCCAGGGTGATAAATGGTTTTGCCTTCGATGGTCAAAACCACACCGGAAGCAAGGCCGGCATATTGACCATCTGGCGTGGCAGATCCATGCAGAGCCATGACAAACTTGAGCCTGCCAAATTCAAAGTTGTAGGCTCCACCGATCTGCATTGCTTCTGTCCGATAGCCTTTCTTGGCCAAGATGTGAGCCAGCTCCAACACGGTGATGATCAGGGTCTTTTCCTTGTCGGCAATCTGAAGAGTATCTCCCAAATGATCGTCATGACCATGGGTAACAATGATGTAATCTGCCTCCAAATCCTCAACCTTGACCGGAGACAAACGGTTTTTGCTGATAAAGGGATCGATCAGGATGCGCACGCCATCTGCGGTTTCAAGGCCAAAGGCTGCGTGTCCAAAAAATGTAAGTTTCATATTTCACCTCTCTTGTGGTTTTCTGACATTCTAAGCAAAGGCTTGATTTCGGTCAAGAAGTTTCTGCAGGATAGGGGGATTATTATGCTTGGATTTCTTCGTCACGGGCGAGGTCTCTATAAACTGTATTGAAGAAGTCGTCATAATGACGAGAAACCTTGACTCGATAGGTGCCAGCGAAGCTGACTCGGTAGCCGGCGCTCGCCGTAGCGCCGCATGCAAGCGCAGCTTGCAGCAACTGACAACGCAGTTGGCCATGCGGGTCATAAGTTACCATCAAAGGTAAATATCCCCGCCGAGCCAGAAAAACAAAAGAGCCCTAAGCTCATTTTTAGACAAAAAGCAGAGGTGATTTTTCAAGTAAACCTACTTTAAGCGAGACAGAGAAAATCCCACCCTTTTTTGGTAAATTTGACACCTGCATGAATTAACATCAAGAGAAACCGCCTTTTTCGACCCCTCTCAAATGCCCATTTCATGCGGCTTGCCAACCCCTTCCCTGCTGCTCTCCTGCTCCTCGATCAGCTAACGAGTAAGAAAGCAGGCAGTTAGGAGGAAGAGCGAAGTGGGGGCGAAGGGGTTGCGCGGAGGGTGGTCAGCCTATGTGAAAAGTCAATATTTGCGCAAGCGGCGGGTTGAGGTCAAGTAAAAAATGCCCAGTAAAACAGTATGAGAATCGGGCCAGCGGGGCGGCCAGCTGTTAGCACGGCGGTTCCGCGACCGCCCGTACTACCCAACTGGCGGCCATCATGCCCATAATGGCGGGCATATAGCTGATGGAGCCGATAGGTTGACGTTGCCGGCCTCTTTGGATGGTGAGTTCGTCCAAGCTGTCGTCTTCGTTGGGGGTGGGCAGCAGGGGCAGTTCGGTGGAGTAGACGGCGGGAATGTCTGGTTTGATGCCGTTTCTTCTTAGGGCTTTTCTGGCTCTGCGTGCCAGGGGACAGTTGATGCTTTTATTGAGTGAGCCCAGCTTGATCTGGGTGGGGTCGATTCTATTACCGGCACCCATCACGGTGATGATTTTAAGGTCATTACGTATAGCATATTCCAGCAAGCCGATCTTGGGGCCCAGGCTGTCGATGGCGTCGATGTAATAGTCGCAGTTTTGCAGCAGGGCAGGTCGGTTTTCTTTATCGAGAAATACCTTGTGGCAAGTCACTTCCGCCTGAGGATTGATAGCTAATATGCGCTCTTTCATCACCTCAGTTTTGGCTTGGCCGATGGTGGTGGAAAGCGCAATGATCTGTCGGTTGAGGTTGGTGAGGCCCACATCATCAAAGTCGATGAGCACAAAGCGTCCAATGCCGGCTCGCACCAATGCTTCCGTAGCGTAAGAGCCCACACCGCCCAAGCCGATGATGCAGACGCGGCACTCCCGCAGCTTCTGCATGTTTTCAGCCCCCAGCAGCATTTCACTGCGGTTCAGCCAGGCAATACTCATGAGCTGACGCCCAATAGTTGCAGATAGTTATCCGCCTGCACCCGTGTCAGTTCGTCGTAAGAGATGCCGGAGAATTGTTCCACGCGGGAGGCCAGCACCACGAGTCTAAGCAGCGGATTCAGCTCGTTGTGTTGAGCGTATTGAGCGGTGATATCTGTCTCAAAGAGGTATTTGCCGGAATCGACCATGGCCTGCAGGAGTTCGGTTTTATCGAGTCTCAACACGCGTTCGCTGATGGTGTACCAGAGGTTTTCGCATCCGGCAAAGGTCTCAAAAGCAGGCACGCTGCCGGCATATCCATGCAGCAGATAGCGCAGGGGATACTTTCTCATGATCTGCCAGGCTTCAGTCTGATAGCCCACGATGTGCAGAACCACGGGGAGCTGGAAATCTGCGGCGATTTGGAGCTGTTCTTCAAAGAGAGCCTGCTGCTCTGGCAGGGGCGGGCCATAGCGGTCGAGTCCGATTTCTCCCACCGCCCAGATCTGCTTCTGTTCTGCCAGGCGGGCAATATCTTCCACCTGGAGGGTGCATTCTTCAAAATTGGGATGCACGCCGGCGCTGAATTTGACCCTTGGGTCGCTTAGGCCTTGATAGATGCGCACTTCTTCGTTGGTGAGGGCGTTGGAGAGATAGCGGTTGACTCCGTAGATTTGCGCTTCATCCAAAAGCGAGGGCATTTGATATTTTGAGCTGAGGTTTGCCAGGTGGCAATGGGCGTCGATTAACATTTTATTCCTCTTGAGTTAAGCAGTTCTTTGATTGCATTTGCGGCGCGCAGGCCGGCTTGACCGTCCAGAGCGTCAAACATCAGCGTATTGGCTTCCATTCTGGCCTGATGCAGCTCTGCGGGGTTCTTTAAGCAATCCTGGATGGCGGCTTCCAGGTCATGATAGCTTTCTATGCTGATGGAGAAGCTTTTGATGAGGTCGTCTATCTCTGGCAGCGACCTGGCCGCAGGGGGTAAAGCAAAGGTGATCATGGGTTTATCCAAAGCGGAGCAATAGGCCAAAACCGAGCTCTGGTCTCCGATGCAGACGTCGGCCAACATCACGCTTTTGATCAGGTCAAGCGGCGCAACCATACGCACGCAGGGCATGGCGGCCAAGGCTTGCCAATAGGCAGGACTCACCCAAGGATGCAGGGTTACCATGAGGTTGTAGCGGTCGGCCAAATGGGGCAGATACGGCAGCCATCTATCGATGGCGCTCATATTTACCTTATCCCAAGTGGCGGTGAAGAGCAGGGAAGGTTTATCGGGGTGCAGTTGGTATTTTGCGCTTAAGTCTTGCAGATCATCAGAGGTGATGCTGCCATCAAAAGCGGCATCCAGAGCGGGGAAGCCGATTGCTTTGCCCACCTTGACGCCGTTCTCTTCTGCAGCGGCGAGATCAGCTTGGGAGCTGAAGAGATAGAGGTCAAAGCGGTTGTAGTTTGCCGCACGGGTCATGCGTTTGAAGTGATAAGGTCCATGGCGCATGCCGATGGAGACTATCTTGGAGGTGGGAAATCTGTGCATGGCGTGGCGACTGGTGATCAGCACTTCGGGAAAGGAAAACAGGGGCTTGGACTGGAGACCGTGTTTTTGCACAGCAGCTTTAACGTCTTTGTTTTGAGTGATATAGTAGAGCGGTGGCAGGTGCTTGGCAACGGAACGGAAGCCGATGAAGTCGATTTCTTCCGGCGCATAGAAAGCCAGGGGCAGGGTGGCGGAAAGCGCTTTGCTGGCATGCCAAAAGAGCTGATAGATGGGGCGGTAAAAGATTTCTGAGACTACCATGTCACTGCTTCCCTTGCAGGTAATCCGCCAAACCAAGTGCGAGGACGGGCTCCAAGACTGAAGCCTCCTTTTGGAATTGCCACCGGCCACTCTCATGCTGCCAAAAGCCTTCGGATCTCACGATGGCGGCGGTGCCAAAGTGCAGGGCTTGAAATTCAAAGAGATAGTTCCGGCCGTCCTTGTGGCCTATATCCATGGATAAATATGGTGCGTCAAAGCGCTGGTAGACGTCGCGGGCAAAGTCCAACAGTCCCTCGGGAGGAGTGACGGTAAAGACAAACTTCTTGGTGCCGCTGGCTCTGAAATCTCCTTTATTTACCAGGCGTTGCATCAGGTAAAAGCGCTTACCCACGGCGATGACCCGGTAGTCACAATCCAGATTGGGGATGTATTCCTGCAGGAGGAAGTTGGCGCCGTGGGTCATGTAACGCAGCCAATCCTGTGCATCCTGCCGGGGTTCAAAGCGGGGATAGCCGGCGTAAGTGCGCTTGTTTCTCAGGTGTTTGCGCCGGAGGTAGTCCAGTTTTACAAAGCAGTTGGGGCTTTTGGCCAATTGCTTGAGTTTGGCTCTGATTTCAGCCTCATTATGGCAGAGCCACACCGTTTTGGCGTTGGTGCCGCTGATGCTTTTGAGCACGATGGGGTAGCTGAGTTTGAGCTGGTTAACTTGGGCTATATCAGTGAGATACCAGCCTTTGGGGCTATTCAAGCCCAGTCTTTGGCTATAGAGTTGAGCATAGCCTTTGTTTTCATGGGATAAAAGCAGGTCAAGTGAGGGGATAAGCGTGTTTTGCTTTGCCAAAAAGGTGAGCACATCCTTGATATACTGGCGCAGGTGAACTCTTTGGCTGAAGGCGTAAAAGATGCACTGTCCCTCGATCTGAGTGGCATCCAGAGCCACGGATTGGATATCTGTGAGGGTGGCGAAAAGGCCGTGTTTCTGCAGTTCACTCTGAAAAAGCCGGAGGTCTATGCTCACCCAAGGCTTGCGTTCCTGACCCCAAAAGCCGGGCTCGGAGCAGATCAGCAGCAGTTCTTTGGCCTTCATGATTATTCAGAATCATCACTATGCAGGTGCAGTTCCTGGTAGTGTTTACAGCTCTGCAACAGCTCGTTGTGGGTACCCACGCACTGCACTCGTCCCTGTTCCAGCACCACGATGCGGTCGCATGAAATCACGGTGGAAAGCCTGTGGGCGATGATGACCACGGTGCGGTCGAGCATGGCGGCATCGATGGCGTCCTGCACCTTTTTCTCGCTGATGTTATCGAGGGCGCTGGTGGCTTCGTCAAAGATCAAAATGGGTGGATTTCCCACGATGGCGCGGGCGATGCACAGCCTTTGTCTTTGACCACCTGAGAGGTTTGAGCCCTTGGTTTCCAGCATCTGGTCATAACCATGGGGCAGCTCATTGATAAATTCATCTGCCAGAGCCACTTTTGCTGCGGTTTTGATGTCCGCATCGCTCACTTCTCCGAAGGCGCCATAGGCGATGTTGTCCCTGATGCTGCGCGTGAAGAGGATGGATTCCTGACCCACGATGCCGAAAAGACTGCGCAGGTCATCCAGTTTGATCTTGCGGATATCCACGCCATCCATCTTGATGCTGCCTTGGGTGACGTCATACATGCGGTTGAGCAGGTTTGCCAGCGTGGTTTTGCCGCTGCCGCTGGAACCCACGATGGCTATCTTTTCGCCCTTTTTGATCTCAAGATTGATGTTTTGCAATACTTCTTTATCCGGATTGTAGCTGAAGCTCACGTTTTCCAGTGCGATGCGTGAATCCAGGGATTTCTTGGTTATGGCGTCGGGTGCATCCACCACTTGTGATTGCTGGTTCAAGACCAAGGCGATTCGATCCAGGGAAACCGTGGCTTTTTTGATTTCTGAATACATCTGCGTGACCGTCTTGAGTGGGTGCAGCATGGAAAAGAGGGCGAAGAGGAAGGCGGTAAAATTGCCCAAGCTGAAATGGCCGTTGGGGTCCAGGATCAGGCTGCCGCCCAATATGATAACCAGGATGCCGGTGATGGCGGAATTCATCTCCGAGATGGGCACGTTCAAAGAGGAATAAGCCATGGAACGTTGCCACATCTTCATGTGTTTGCGGTTGATCTTGTTGAAAGCTTCTTCTTCAGCGGCTTCCTTGCGGAAGGCTTTCACCACCCTCATGCTGTTGAGCACCTCTTCCACCACGGAAAACATGGTGGAAAGCTGACTTTGGATGCGACGGGAATATTTCTTGATCTTGCGTCCCATAAAGCTCATGGTCAGCGAAAACAGAGGTAAAACAATGATGGAATAAAGGAATAGCCTGGGGTTGAGCGTGATCGCAATCACCATGTAGACGATGATGGTGCTGAAATCCCTGATAGAATTGAAAATCGAATAGATAAACTGGTTGGAAACCGTGTCTACATCATTGACCATCCTCACGATGGCATCGCCCACCTGATGTTGATTGTAAAACTCCATGCTCTGGGATAAGTATCTGCCAAACATATGCTTGCGCAAGTCACGAATGGTGCGTCCCCGCAAGACGACAAAGAACATGCGGTTGGCGTAGTAAAAAGCGTTTTTGAGCAAGAAGATGATGAAAACAAAGACGCAGATGCTGTAAAGCAAAGCCAGGGGATCGGTGAGCCGCATCAAGTCCTGCAATCTGACCCATAAAGGTTCAAAGCTGCTCGGGTTGAGCGTGATCCGATGCTGCTGGAAGAAGAGCAAAACCTCATCCCAAGCCGCAGCAATAAAGCCATACCAGGTGTCATAGATGACGGGATTGCTGCGTCCTTTGAACACAAAATCAAACAACGGGATCACCAGCGTGATGCTTATGCCGCTAAACAGGGCATAAAGCAACATCGTCACGAGTCCCGCCAGGCCATAATACCAATACCTGTGCATCATGCGCCAGAGCAGGCCGAGGTTGGTCTTTCTTTTAAGATCAGCTTTATCCATCATATTGAGGACAAATAAAAAAAGCCAGCATTTGCTGGCAAGTAAAATGTGGCACGCCCTAAGGGATTCGAACCCCTAACCTTCTGATCCGTAGTCAGATGCTCTATCCAATTGAGCTAAGGGCGCACGGTGAGGGTCATTGTTTTACACTTGGCATTTTTGTCAACCTCTTTGCTGAAAAGCCTGCCAAAATGACGGCCTTTTGGCGGGGGAGAGCTGGGGGATTGGAGTGAGAAAACACTTGACTTTTATCACCAGTATAAACGTGAACCAATGAGTCCTATCAGAAAAAATGTAGTAAGTAGTTGTTTCATCTTATCCTCCAACTAATTGATCTTACTGATCTTTTTTACTTGGTTCTTCACATTATTGCTTCTCAAGAGGTAAACGCCGCTGGGACAATTGCGCCCAGAGCTGTCTTTACCGTCCCAAATCGTTTCTGAGTCTGTCAGTTTGAGCCTGCGTACCAGTTCGCCCCGGATATTGTAGACCCCTATGCTATCTCCACGCAGCGTGGGATCGGTCTTGATGGAGAGCCGGTTTTTCATCGGATTGGGGTAGGCGGTAAGCATATTTGCCGCAGGAGTCTGCACTTCATCATGATTTGCAACCTGCCCATTGGGGAGAAGCTTGACTATCACTTGTGATGAGTAACTTGCCCAAGTCCAGTAAACACAATCTGAATCATCAACTGCCAGTACAGATTTCGACTGTGTCCCGAACATTAGATAATCGGTACTATTGTAGCCATAATGTAGCCACCACCAGAGTACATTCCCATCCCAATCAAGTTTCAACACTATCCCTTCTCTCCCGCTAAGAATGATATAATCGGGTTTAACGATCATTGAGCTGATAAAATTAGTTCTATCTCTCGAAATG
>JAKOXG010000015.1 GCA_029781115.1 Candidatus Cloacimonadota bacterium | reverse complement strand
AGCTTCTAATCTTGGCTGGACTGATTTCTACTTTGGCATCCCTACTTACTGTTTTACTTACCAAAAGTATTGATATAGTCACTAAATATGAAGATACGATTTCTGGGCCCCCCTGTAGCCTCCTGCAAGATTTTCATTTCCATGAGGCTCTTAACAAGATTATTAGCAGGAGCATAACTAAGATTCAGAAGGTCTTGGACTTCGTTGATTGTTATCGTAGGCGACTTGTACAGGTGCATCAACAGCTTGCGGGCGTTCTCCGCTCTTCTGCCAAGCTTCACCAGTTTGCCTTCTGTTTTCCTGTGCAGATCCAAGATGCTTTCAAATGTCTTTTTTCCTTTTTCTGATGTGTCAATGACGGCTTGCAGGAAAAACCGCACCCACTGACCAATGTCATTTGAAATCCTAACTCGGGAAAGCGAGTCATAATACTGATCTCTATGTTTTTCAAAGAAATCCGAAAGATAGAGAGTGGGCTTGAGCAGCAGATTGTTACTGACCAAATATAGGGTAATAAGGAGCCTGCCGATACGACCATTGCCATCCAAGAAGGGATGGATAGTCTCAAACTGATAATGAGCCAAGGCACATTTGATCAGATGCGGCACTGATATCTTATCATTGTGCAGGAACCTCTCAAAATCGTCCAGCAAAGCCGGCAGATCACTGACATGAGGAGGGATGTAGGCAGCATCTGCCAAGGAAGAACCCCCGATCCAGTTTTGACTGTTTCTAAACTCTCCTGGAGCTTTGTGCTCGCCCCGCACGCTGGTCATCAGGATTTCATGGGTGCGCCGGATCAGTCTTAAAGAAAGGGGCAAAGTCTCCAGTTGCTGAATCGCTTCATTCATGGCCTGAACGTAGTTCTGCACCTCCTGCCAATCGTCCCTTTTTTCCGGCTCAATTGAATCAACTCCTTTGATAACGTCATCTATTTCGGTCTTTGTCCCCTCAATCCTGCTGGAGGTATTGGCCTCTTTGATGACGTGCATGTGGATGAATAAATCAACATCAGGCACGATCAAGGAAAAAGCATTCAACTCTCCCAATGCTTTGGTCGCCTTTTCCAGCAACACGTTGATCCTTGGGTCATCCCAAGTCCACTCATGGTTAATCGTGGCGGGCAAGAAGCTCTTGTATTGATACTGGTTTCGGTAAACACCTGATGTGAAATCTTCAAACTTCATCTCCTGAGTCCTCGGTTATAGTATTGTGCAGAGCACGTTGGACTCATTGTTTTGCGAGGGCGTTTACCTGTCAAATACTTTATTCGACTTTCAGGCTTCTAAAATCGAATATGGATTTCAATACTGCTACGTCGTCAGCGTTGTGGGGATGTGCGTGCTCTGCTGTGGGGAGCGAGATTAAAACAGCTTTCTTTTTCTTCCACGAATTACACGAATTAACACGAAAGGGCAGCAAGCTGCAGTAGTCAGTGGTTAGTCGTCAGTAGTCAGTCGCTGACGCTGGTTTCAGGGATACACTTGCTTTTTGTACAATCTGCACCTCTGGGCTTTTTATTCTTCCACGGATACACACGGATGTCCACTGATGGATTGGTTGTAACTGTGGGTGTGGGTAAATGTTAGCGATGCAGTAAAAAGGAAAGTGGCTTCTGAAGCGGCTCTCGGGGTATTTTTATTTACGCGGAATGGGATAAATATTTACACCTTTTGTATAGCCATACCGGTCAGTGGCTTACGAGATTATTTTTTTGGGTTTTCGAGGTCTCAGCAACATCGTCAGTGTATATTATAGAGGGAGGCCTTCGGCCAGGTGTTAGGTGTTAGGTTTTAGGTGTTAGAGCTGACGCACGTTTCGGGGGTTATATTGCTTTTTGCGGGGATTCATATGCTGCTAAAGCCCTTTGTTCTTGCAACGTACTACCCTTATCATCCCATAATTAGTGTAATTCGTGGGTATAATAAATAGTTCCAGCACTATACTGATCCCCAACAGGAGCACGCGTATCCTCGAAGCCAGCGTCAGCCCTAACACCTAGCACCTAAGACCTAACACCTAACAACGGCATAAAGCTGATCTTGTGTTCTTTCTCAAAGGTATTGCCGGCGCTGTCGCTGGTTTCCGCCAGGATGATCAGGGTATAGCTGCGGTAGTTGGTCAGAGGGGTGGCGGGTTTGATCCTGCAGGTTTTGGAGTTGGCTTTGAGGATCTTTATCGGGACTTCCTTGTTGGATTCGGTGGCAATCAGTCTGAGCTTGAGGTGCTGCTCGGGGATGATCTCGTCAAAGCGCAGCTCCAGAACCGGTTCCAGGCTGTTGACGCTGGTGCCATTGCGGGGCGTGGAGCTAAGAATGGTGGGCTTTTGGGTATCCGGCACACTGCTACCTGCATAGGCCAGGCTGCTCTCGGGGTTGTGGTTGCCTTTGCTATCCATGAGGTCTTTGATGGTGAGCCGATATTGCAGCGTGTCTTGCGCGGCGGTGATGAGGGTGAGCACATTCTGAGCGAGTTCGCTGTATCTGATGGCGAGGCTGCTGCCATCGGAAGCGGTGGCACTCATCTGACCCAGGGAAACAGGAGTCTTGGAAAGCCGCACTTCCAGCTCGGTGTTGCTGATGGGGCGAACGCTGCGGATCACCGCTCTGCTGCTGTCTGCATAGGTCATGTTGATGTCGAAGCTTCTGCTTTTGCGAACGTCTACCAATTGTTCAAAGAAGGGCTCTTTACCGTAGTCGTAGCGACTATTGAGATCCAGGTCTTGATAGGCACGCATCAGGTATTCGGCGGGGTTGAGCGCATCAATGAGGTAACTGCTGCCGCTGAACTCTTTGGTCAAAACCAGGAGAGAATCTGCAGAGAAGAGAGTCAGTGTGAGTGGTTTGCCCGCGTCGCTGGCCTTTTCATAGGTCACTTGGCCGCTGATGCGGTTTTGGATTGGCTTTCCACTCAAGAATACAAAGCTGTTGGGCTTGTTCATGGAGTTTGAGCGGGTATCCTTGATGCCGCTGCCCAAGGTGAGGTGGTAGATGCAGTCAGGCTGTAGCGGCTCCAAGATCTTGATGTTCAAGGTCCTGCCGCTGTAGCTGATCTTCTTGTTGATGATGGGCGGGTGAAAGTAGATGCCTTCGGTAAAGCTCTGCTTGTCCATCGCCTTGGAGAAGGTGATCTCGATTTCGCTGGTGAGTTGGCTGTATTCCTCGGGGATGATGCTCAGCACTTCCGGTTTTTCCAGGTCGACAGGGCCGCCGGTGGGGCTCTTCTTGCTGCCACAGCTTGCCAGAAAGAGCACGACAACAAGCAGGAGGCAAAGCTTAAAAACCTTGTTCATGTAGCCACTCCTTGGAGATGGGCTTGAGCTGCTGTTTGCGCAGGATGTATTTACCCAGGACGTCGTATTCCACATTGACTTTGGCACCCACGGAAAGCAGGCTGAGATTGGAATTCTGCAGCGTATGGCCGATCAAAGCGACGGCAAAGCTGCCGGGCTTGAGTTCAGCAAGCGTGAGACTTACGCCATTGAGGCAGATGGAACCCTGCGGCACCAGGAGCTCGGCGTCCTCTCTGGGGTAGGAAAAGTAATAGTAAGGCGTTTGGTCTATCGTTCTGATCTGCTTGAGGGTGAGGACGCTGTCCACGTGGCCTTGCACCCAATGCCCGTCCAGCCTGTCCCCCACTCGCAGGGCACGCTCCAGATTGATCTTGGAGCCGATCTTCCAGCTTGACGCAGCGCTTTTCTTAAGAGTCTCCGCCATCAATTCCACCTCAAAGCTGTCTGCATCAAAGCTGATCACGGTGAGACAGATGCCGTCGCAAGCGATGCTGTTGCCCTCTTTGATGTGTTCAAAGCTCTGGGGACGCTGGAGTTTGATGTAGCGTTTGCCACCCCGATCCTTGAGCGAGAGGATGGGGCTGATGGCTTCGATAATTCCTGTAAACATGGTTCTTTATGCGGGGAAACGTCTTTTGAAGGCGTTGGCTAAGGTGAGGGCACCGGAGTATTCCAGGTCGCCGCCGAAGGGCAAGCCCACGGAAAGTCTGGTGATCTTTAGTGGCTGATCTTGGAGCAATTCGGTGAGGTAGTGGATGGTGGCTTCGCCTTCTGCACTGGGTTTGAGAGCCAAAATCAGCTCTTCGGGCTTCAGCTCCTCGATGCGTTTGAGCAGGCCGGGGATGCCGAGAGCGTCGGGGCCATAACCATCCAAAGGTGAAAGCAGGTGCCCCAGGACGTAGTATCTGCCCCGGTATTCATTCATGCTTTCCAGGGTGAAAACGTCGCTATGGCTTTCCACCACGCAGAGCTGGGAGTCGTCCCGCTCCGGCGAAGTGCACAGTGTACAGGGGTTTGTTTCGGTGAGCATGCAGCAGATCGAGCAGGTGGTGTAGCTTTCCACAGCATTCTGGATGGCTGTAGAGAGCTCCAAGGCCTTCTCCTTGGGAATGCTTAAGAGATGCCAGGCGAGACGCTGTGCCGTCTTTTTGCCTATGCCCGGCAATGAGCTGAGCTTAGCTACGAGCTCATCGAAACGTGGTGATTTGAGCATAGATTAGAACAATCCGGGGATTTTCATCCCGCCTGTGAGACCTTGCATCATCTCACTGGATGCTTCGTTTACTTTGGCCTGAACTTCGCTGAAGGCGGCCATGATCAGGTCTTCCAGCATCTCTACATCGTCCGGATCCACAGCTTCGGGCTCTATCTTGATGCTGATAAGCTCACCATTTCCGTTCATTTTCACAGTCACCATTCCGCCGCCAGAAGTGGCTTCCATGATGGTTTCCGCCAGTTCTTTCTGTTGCTTTTCCATAGCCTGTTGCATCTGCTTGGCCTTTTTCATCAGGTCTTGCATGTTTTTTCCGCCTTGAAACATGGGTTTATTCTCCTTTATATTGTCTTTGATTGATTGGTTCGTTTGAAGAAGTGGACAGAATCGCCCCACTCTCCATAAGCCACGGTTTCGCCCATGGCTGTGATTTTGTCTTCCAAACTCTGCATGGTTTCGCTTGCATTCTCGTTTAAGTTTGGCTTGCCCTCGTAGAGTTGATAACCCTCTCTAAATTTGGTGTCTGTGACGTTTGGCATGATGATGTTTGCGCCCGCTAAAAGTCCCAGCTCGCGTCCGTCACTTTTGAGGGCCTGCAGAGCGGTGGTGGATGCGATATTGATGTCCTTGAGGTAAATGCGGCAGGCGGCGATCATCTTGAGACCCAGTTGCAGGGCGTGGGTATCATCAAAGCTGCTCACCAAGTGGCCAAAGGGCGTATCCTTGTGAGGGATAAAGGGCCCCATGCCAATCATATCCACATCGATATCGTAAAAAAACAGCACATCGTTGGCGAGGTCTGCGAGTGTCTGACCCGGCAGGCCCATCATCACGCCCGTTCCCACCTGATAGCCCACTTCTTTGAGGTAGCCGAGGCTCTTCACCCTGTTTTCAAAGGAATGACCTGCGGGATGCAGCTGCTTATAAAGCTCAGGATTGGCAGTCTCGACTCTGAGGAGATAGCGGTGTGCACCTGCATCCAGCCACTGTTTATACACCTCTTTGCTCTGCTCACCGAAGGATATCGTGATACCAAGCTTGCCATCGCTTGCGTCTTTGATGGCGTAGATAAGGTCTGTGATCTGATCCGTCCAAGCTTTGTTGCTGCGCTCGCCGGCTTGCAACACGATGGAGCCATAGCCTTGTTCATAGCACCAGCGCGCTTCTTTGACCACTTCGTCATGCGAAACCGTGTAGCGGGTGACGTTGGCGTTGCTGCTGCGGATGCCGCAGTAATAGCAGTCTTTGGAACAGATGTTGCTGAGCTCGATGATGCCTCGGAACCATACTTTGGTGCCGATATACTGCTTTTTGACCTCGTAAGCCCGCTTGTAAAGCGCATCCAGCTCTGCCGGGTCTGTGATCGAGAGCAGTTCAAGCAGCTCAGCGTGTGAAGGGCGGGGGAATCTCATTTGGCCAGCCATTCATCCCTGATCTTATCTGCCTTTTCCCTATCCACGATGGAGAGGTTGGCTGCTGTGTCATCCACATACTTTTGGAAGGCCGCCTTTTGCTCTTCTGCAGCAAAGTGCACGGCAAGCTGATACATGGCGTTGGCTCTGATGGTATTCATCCTTGTGCCCTGTCCCGTATGGTAGCAATAACCGAGGTTGTACAAAGCGGAGGGATGGTTGGAGGCAGCCGCCTTGGTAAAAGCTTGAAAGGCTTTGGTGGTATTACTCTTCACGCCCGCACCATCCAGATAGCATTCTCCGACGGCCACCAGTGCGGGAATGTAATCCGCTTCTGCGGCAAATTGATAATACTTGAAGGCTTCAGTAAGGTTTTTGGCTGTTCCCATGCCATAAAAATATATGTTGCCAACCTCGTAGGAACTTTCTATATCGTCTTGTTGGGCTGCCAACAGGAACCATTTAAAGGCTTCTGCTTTATTCTTCCCGCTGCCGGCATAGTGAGCACCCAAGCGCCTTTGCGCCTCAAGATGGCCATTTTGACCGGCTTTGGTAAACCATTGGATAGCCTCTTCAATGCTGTGGGAGTAAAAAGCTCCCATTCTATATTGAGCTTCGGTGTGGTCACCCGTGGCGGCTTCCCGCATCCAACGCATGGCCTCGGATGCGTCTTCTACCACGCCAATTCCTTCGGCATAATAGCTTGCCATCTGAAACTGGGCTTCGACATCACCGCTTTTTGCCTTGTTCAAGACCTCTTTAAGCGTGGCCATATCAGGGACTTCAGCCATCAAAAAGCCAAAAGCCAAAGCCAGAGTGATCAACCATAAGATGTGATTCTTCACATTTCGCTCCTTGTATCATTAGTCTTTCCACAACCAAACTCTGGAAGTGGCAATTGTGTCAATCTCAAATATAAGCGTGGTCGCCTTTTTGGCAAGGGTAATCGTGGGTTTAGTCATCACTTTCGGGAGAAATAGAACACATCGAGGTCGTAGCCAAAGTTGATGTAGAAATTGGGCTTCCCGCCTTCTCTGATGCCGAAAGAAGTGCGTAAAGGCCCCAGGATAGTGTTGATTCCGGCGCCGAGATAGCCACACCACACGATCTCGGAATTTGCCCAACTGTCGATTTCATCTATGATCAGTCCCTGCGCACCGGCAGAGACGAAGAGCTTTTTCCAGACCTTTGAGGTGAGACCCAAGTCTACCATTTTATACACCGGCGCACTCACCTGGTATTTGTGATAGCCCTTGTAGCCGCCGGAGCCGCCCAGATAGAAGGGATCGATATTGAAGTGTTTTTTATTGAACCAAGAGCCTATGTCGAGGCGCAGTTTGAGTGAAAGATGATCTGAGATGGGACTGTAGAGCTCGGCAGAGCCTTGAACTTTGGAATAGATATAGTCGCTGATTGAGCCGCTGCGGGCAAGGTTGAGCTTGAGAGATGCCCTCAAGCCTGAAAGTGGGAAGTAGTAATCATCCAGGCTCTCGTGATAGAGCTTGATCCCGGCTCCGGAGACGAGGTAAAGAGAGTCGATATCTGCCACGGTGGATATATCTTGCAGCATCTTGGTTCGATAGCTGTAGAGGAAGCTCTCGGCCACGATGTATTTGGAGGCAAACATGCCCAGCCCTGCAGTAAAGCCAATCTCCCTAGATTTGACGCTGGCGGCTTTGTTGAAATCCGCATCGTAATAATAGCGCTTCTTTTCGCTGAGATAATGAAAAATGCGGAAGTAAGCACCCCAGAGCTCGCCGAAGTTCTTCACATAGTCGATATTGTATTCGTTTTTGCCGCCTAAACTTAGCCCCGTCATCAAGCTGGAGTTTTTCAGCAGGATGTTCTGCATCTTCAAGATGCCGCCAGCCTGCACTCCCTCCTCCGAGGTATAGCTCAAAAGCACGCTCAACTGGCTGCGCTCCTTCTCTTTTACATACACGGAAAGCAGGCAGCCTTCTTCTGTGGTTTCTATTATGGGATAAATGGTATGGAAAAGCTGAGAGTTCCAAGCTTTGGAGCAGGCATTGACCAATTGGGTAGTGGTATAATGCTCTCCTATATTGAGCCCCAGAAACTCCCTGATCTTGGCAGCGCTTAGGTGTTCATTGCCGTAGATATTGATGGAACTGAGTTTCATGGAAGCAGCTCTCTGAGGCTCTTGCCCACGTTTCAGCTCCAGTCCATTGAGGTTGTAAAACTCTATGATCTCAGCCAAATGCGCTCTGGCATAGGCTTCTGCTGCATTGATGATCTGTAAAGCTTTGTCATAGTCCATGGCAGAAAAGCCATTCAAAGCCGGCTCCAGAAGCAGATCACAGCTGTCCAAGCTGCGATTTAGACTGTTGATCATGCTGATGTTGAGGGTTTGATCAAAGACGGTGACAAAGTGCTTGAGCTCTTCCTTGGGTCTGAGCGGTGAGTTTGTCTTGATGCCGATGACGAAGTCAGCACCCATCTCCTTGGTCTCAGCTGCGGGCAGGTTTTGGCTCACGCCTCCATCGATGTAGAGATGCCCGTCCAGCTCAAAAGGCTCCAGGATACTGGGCACAGAGAGCGAGGCACGCACAGCCTGCATCAGGTTTCCTTCCGTAAAGATCACTTTCTCGCCGGTAAGCAGATCGGTGGCTACACAGCTGAAAGGGATAGGAAGCTGAGTAAAGTCCATATCCGAGCCAGAACCGGCAAAGAGCTTGGCCAGCTCCAGATTCAGCCTATTGGCCACCCAGACAGATGAGGGCAGTTTGATCTTTGCCTGGTCGTCAATGCCAAGGCTGGCGATTCCATAAGGTGCCCAGCGTTTTTGACCAATATGCAGCTCCTTGCGCTTGTAAGAATCATCCATCGCGTATTCCCACTTCACTTTGAGCAGCATATCCTGGATGGACTGGGCATCATAGCCCTGAGCGTAGAGTGCACCTATCACAGCGCCCATGCTGGTGCCGCAAATGTAGTCTGGCTGAATGCCGTATTCCTCCAGAACTTTCAGCACGCCCAAATGGGCAAAGCCCCGTGCACCTCCACCGCTAAGGGCGTAGCCAAGCTTCGCCACTGCTCCCAATTGGCTTAAACCAAACAGGAGCAGCAGCAAAGACAGGTATTTTAATATGTTTTCTTTGGTTAGAATGTTTGGTCCTCAGTGACCGTGCTGTCTGCAGGTGCGACTTCCTCTGGCCTGTCCACGTGTTCTACTACCACTACTTCTGTGCGGCCGAAGACTGTGTTCAACTCCATAAACACCTTGTCACCCTTAGCATCGGGATTGATCACTTGCGCAGTATCA
The DNA here is from genome assembly GCA_029781115.1 of Candidatus Cloacimonadota bacterium. GTDB lineage: Bacteria > Cloacimonadota > Cloacimonadia > Cloacimonadales > Cloacimonadaceae > UBA3900. Next base: position 29,027 of record JAKOXG010000015.1, on the reverse strand, counting down.
GCTATGCCAGAGTAAGTCTTTGCAGGCGTACTGAGCGATCCAAACACCGTGGTGAGCTTGGAATCAAAGACCACATCATCTGGCAGGATGACTTGCCCAGCACTAAATACCACGTTCACCTTCACGGGCTTGTCACCGGGTTTCAGGTGAGTCAGATCAATCTTTTGGGTGGCAAACACCGTGCTGTATTCGGTGAATTGCCCTTTGGTCTCCGTGTAAACTTTGCCGCTGGTGCATTTAAAAGAGCCACCAACCAAAAGCTTGATCCCAAACAGGATAATGACGATTGCAAAGAAGACTTTGGCCAAAGGTATATTGATACCAAAGCCTCTTAGGATCAGGGAAACTCCCCATAGTATCAGGAGGATTCCCCAGAACAGGTTGCCGAAGAATATTCCCATCTTCATCTCCTACTCCTTGATTTTTCCTTTATTTCAATTGAAGCGCATCTCTCCAAGTGCTATACAGCTCTTGGGTGCTGAGCTCCAATGTGTCTTTTATCTTCAAAGTGCCGTCGGAAGTGACTTCTCCCAATATCCAGTGCTTGAGCTTGGCTTGCTGCACCAACTGTGTGACTGCCTCCAGGTCAGACGGCTTAAAGCTAATGATAACCGTGCTTTGCACCTCGCCAAAGAGGCTCAAGATAGGGTTATCCAGAGTGGGAAGAGTCACCATCGCTCCCAGGTCTCTATTGCCAAAGAGACACTCTGCCAAAGCAACGCCCAAACCGCCATCTGAAACGTCATGCGCACTCTTGAGCAGCTTTTGAGAGCTGAGCTCCTGCAGCAGGTCGATCAGGCGCTTATGCGCATCAATATCCAGTTTGGGCACTTTGCCGGCAACCATGCCATGACGCATTTCCAGATATTGCGAAGCGCCCAAATCCTGAGGCTGATTGCCGACCAGCATGATCAGATCACCTTCATTCTTAAAGAATTGCGTGATCGCAAGCTTCATATCTTCCAAAAGACCCAGCATACCGATTACGGGTGTGGGATACACGGCACTTTCCGGGTTTTCGTTATAGAGAGAGACGTTGCCACCCGTGACAGGTGTATCCAAAGCACGGCAAGCATCGCCCATGCCCTTGATGGCTTGGCCGAAGCCCCAGTATATCTCGGGCTTGTAGGGATTGCCAAAGTTGAGGCAATTGCTGATAGCCAGAGGCTTTGCACCGCTCACGGCTACGTTGAGTGCGGATTCTGCCACAGCGGCTCTGGTTCCCTCGTAGGGATCCAAGTAGCAATAGCGGCTGTTGCAATCCGTGCAAAGTGCGATGGCTTTATCTGTGCCTTTGATAGCCACTACTGCGGCATCCGAACCGGGCTCTACCACCGTACCGATCTGCACCATATGGTCATATTGCTGATACACTTTGGCTCGGGAACAGAGGTTGTGATGCGCCAGCATCGCCAGCAGCTCCTTGGCAGGATCTTGGGATAGATCCAGCTTGGAAAGATCGGTGTTTTTCAACCTTTGGAAATATTCCGGTTCCTGGGTTTCGCGGGTGTAAACAGGTGCTTTGCCTCCCAAAATCAGGTATTCGGGTGGGATCTCGGCTTCCACCACACCATCATGGACGATGCGCAAAACCTGCTCCTCAATCACCTCGCCGACCACCACAACTTCCAGGTCCCACTTGTGGAATACGGCTTCCACCGCAGGATAATCCTTGGGCTCCACGATCACTAACATCCTTTCCTGGGATTCCGAAAGCATGATCTCATAGGGCGTCATCCCCTCCTCACGTTGAGGAATTCTGTCGGTGTGCATCTCTATGCCCACTTCACCTTTACCGGCCATTTCGGAGCTGGAACAGGTAAGCCCGGCAGCGCCCATATCCTGGATTCCCACCACCAAGCCGGCGTTGATTACTTCCAAAGTGGCTTCCAAGAGTAGCTTTTGATAAAAGGGATCACCCACTTGGATGGCGGAGCGCATGGACGCAGATTCATCTGAGATCTCCACGGAAGCAAAGGTGGTGCCGTGAATGCCGTCACGTCCTGTCTTTGCACCCACATAGACCACCAAGTTACCCACTCCTTTAGCGGCTGAACGGGCGATCTTATCATGCTTTACCAAGCCCACAGCCATAGCGTTTACCAGGGGATTTCCCTCATAGCAGGGCTCAAAGTAGATCTCTCCACCCACTGTTGGAACGCCAAAGCTATTGCCGTAATATGAGATACCATGCACTGCTTCGCGGATCAGGTAGCGTGTATCAAAGTTGTTGGGGAGGCCAAATCTCAGTGAGTTCAACGCAGCGATAGGACGGGCACCCATGGTGAAGATGTCACGCAAAATGCCGCCCACGCCTGTAGCAGCGCCGTGATAAGGCTCCAAGGCAGAAGGGTGGTTGTGGCTTTCGATCTTGAAGCAGATCGCCAAACCATCGCCGATATCCACCACGCCTGCGTTTTCATCTCCAGCTTTAGCCAGCATGTAGGGGCCATCTTTGGGCAATGTCTTGAGCAGCTTTACAGAGTTTTTGTAGCTGGCGTGTTCGCTCCACATCACGCTGAAAATACCCAATTCCACGATGGTGGGTGTGCGCCCCATAATGCTCAAAATATACTCGTATTCTTCGCTGGTGAGGCCGTGTTCTTCTATCACTTCCGGAGTGATCTCTACTTGTTTCATTTAATATCTCCATTGCTTAAACTAAGTTTTCTATTCTCTATAAGATCAACCAATCTGGTGACCCTGTCTTCTATGATCTCAAATGTCTTTTGATAGGTGGCAAATTCGCTGCCGTAGGGGTCTTCGATGTCGCCCTGCTCGCCCACCATCTCGTTCAAGGTAAATATCTTATGCTTGAAATGAGGCTCGTTGTTGCGGATAAAATCCCTTTGCCTCTCCTCCATGGTGAGCAGCAACCAGGATTCACTCACTATCTGAGGCGTAATCTGTTTGGATACATGGCTTTGAGCCTCCAACACGCCTTTGTTTAAGAGTAGTTGCAAACTCCCCGTGGATATCATGTGCCCACCCTCGATCAGCCCGCAAGAATCCGCTCTCACATTGAGGTTGCGCTGTTGGACTATGTAGTTGAAAAGCTTTTCCGCCATGGGACTGCGGCAGATATTTGCCGTGCAGACAAAGGTGACCTGAGGTGTGCTGAAGGACTTTTTTATCTCATAGAAGGGGATGGAGCCCTCACGCAGGCATTTCAGCTCGGGTGCTTGCTGGTTTGCGCCTGCGATATATTCCACGACGGTAGAATGCCTGGCATCGGTAGGTAAGCTCCTCACAGCAGGATGGATAGCTACATCAAACCATGAGCTGTACTGACGCACTATCTTGCGGTAATCCTCTTCCGCAGGCAGGCGGGAAAGATTGACGCTGGTGCTCACCATAGGCTCGTTGGCAAGGTCTATCAAAAGCCGCAGGAGGTCGTCGTTTGGGACTCTAAAAGCCACCTTACCGTCCACTGCAACGTGCTCAAATTGTGGGTGATCACACTCAAAAACCAAGGTCAGATTGCCCGGCCAGTATTGTTTGGTCAAGGGGCTAAGTGGTGCCGGAATACGTATTCCATTATCTTCAAACCACCCAACATCTGGCACCAGGAGGATGAAGCCTTTGCTGTTTTCCCGCTGCTTCAGCTTGCAGACCCGCTGAATTGTGGCATGATCCGAGACCAGACAACCTATGCCAAACATCGATCCCGTATGATGCAGAATAGTTTTCCCTACCAAGCCCTCTTTAGCCATAAATCTTTCCAGTTTCCTGACTGAAGGTGCTATCAATTTTCTCATAAGCGCTTCCCTTTTTGCTTACTCCAAGTATTTCATTGGGTTTATGGATTTTCCGTCTTTCCTGAGCTCAAAGTGAAGCGAAGGCTCGGAAGCCGAACCGGTGGAACCACTACGCGCAATCACTTGCCCCTTGGTCACTTTGGTGCCTACCGACACGCTGATGCTGCTGTTGTAGGCATACACGGTGAAGAAGCCATTCTTGTGATCTATAATCACCAGATTCCCTTGTCCGCTATAACGATCCGCAAAGATGACTTCGCCGGCATCTGCAGCTTTGACAGCAGTTCCTTCCGCCACAGCGATATCAATACCCTGGTTAGTCACAGATGTGCCATAGGCTCGTGTTTCTGAGCCAAAGCCGCGGATAATTCTACCTCTTACCGGCCAAGCTATCTTGTTGCCGGTGAATTGATAAGACGCTGTCTCTGTCCCTTTGCTGGAAGCGGTGAGGCGGCTGATCAAGCTCTCCAACTGAGCAGCATCTTTTTTGAGCTTGGTGATCTGAGCCTGCAATCTCTGCTCCTCTTTAGCCAGTTTAGAGCTCTCGGCACGCAAGGAAGAGAGCGTCCTTTGCATTCTATTGGCTTCCCGGCTGGTCTTCCTCACCTCAGAAACCGCTTGGCTAAATTCGCTTTGTTTCAAGGCTTTTTCGTGAATTAGTGCAGTTTTATAGCCCCTGAGACTGGTGAGTTTGAGCTCGTTATACTCCGCCACGATGGAGAGCAAGCGTTGATCGCGGTGGCGGATATTTGAGCCCGAGTAGGAACGATCAGCCCTGATCAGCATCTCCAGATTATGATTTTGCAGGTGATCCAGATTGACCAGCCTCTGCTCGGCGTCTTCCAGCCGTGAGTGCACCCGGTTCAAAGAATCCCGCTTGGTAGTTTCCACACTCCTGAGCTTGGATAGATTTTGGTCTGTGCGCCGTTTCAGGGCAGTTGTGCGCTGGATTTCTCCCTGTGCTTTTTGCTTTTTACTTGCGGTATCTTGTGCCTGTTTTTGAGCCTTTTGAAGCTGACTCTGCACGTTTTGGAGCTGCTTTTGTTTATCGGACAGCTCGTCCGTGATGGCTGCAGCAGCCAAAGTTATGAGTATCAGCACGATAAGAAATTTGCGCATAGTATAAAGCACCTAAAGTCGTTTTTGGATTCAGTTTTGAAAAACAGGCATCTATTGTCAAGGTCAAATTTTAGGCACCCGCTGATAATAGTGCAGCTTACCCCTTTGCCCACACGTAGACAAGCACTTTGCCTCCTTGGCTCGACCTTTGTTAAATAATCCACACAAACCGGAGCTCCAAGCCGTCGTGAGGACAATAGTCACAAGATTAAACCAACATCTTGACAGAATACTTATATTCTGGAAAGTGGTTTTTCTTATGGAAGAACTGATGATTTTTACTGTCTACGAGGTCTCAGCGCATCTCAGGCAGGTGATCGAAAGCAACATAGAAGAGCTCTATGTGCAGGGAGAGGTGAGCAATTTTGTTCATCACTCCAGCGGGCATATGTATTTCAATCTCAAGGATGATAACGCCACTTTGCGCTGCACCTTCTTCCGCAATCTAAACAGCCACCTGAACTTCACTATGGAAGATGGCCTACAGGTGGTCTGTTTTGGCAAGCTCACCCTCTACGAAAAGGGTGGAACCTATAACCTTAACGTGCAAAATGTTAGCTTGGCAGGCAAGGGCAATCTGGCTCTGCAATTTGAGCGTTTGAAAACAAAGCTGCAGGAAGAAGGGCTGTTTGATGAAAGCCATAAGCGCCCGATCCCTAAGTTTCCCAACAAGATAGGCATAGTCACCTCCCCCACCGGAGCTGCTCTGCAGGATATCAGGAACATCCTCGTAAGGCGTTTCCCGGTGCAGGTGGAAGTGTATCCCGCATTGGTGCAAGGTGATATGGCTGCAGCTACACTGATAAAAGGCATGGAATACTTTGGCTCGAGGGACGATATAGACCTCATCATCATCACACGGGGAGGCGGTTCGCAGGAAGACTTATGGTGCTTCAACGATGAAGCTTTGGCACGCTGCATCCACCAATCTCCGCATCCCGTCATCTCAGCGGTGGGTCATGAGATAGACTTCACGATTTCGGATTTTGTAGCTGATCTCAGAGCACCCACACCCAGTGCAGCTGCAGAGCTGGCGGTTCCGGATAAGGCTGAGCTCATGCGGCTTTTGGACGTATCTGGCCAGCGCATGCAGAGCATCTTGCGGGCTGCCTTGGACAGAGCCTCCGCCAGGATATCTGATGCACGTTTCAGAATGGGTAATGCACATCCGGAGCGCAGGTTGCAATCCATGCGTCAACGTGTAGACCAAGCGCATCTGGTATTGCAAAAGAGCCAGGAGCTGCTGATAAATCCCAAGCATAAGCTGCAAGTTTTAGAGAAAGAACTGCACATGCAGGTCAGCCTAATACAGGAAAGGATCGCACAACACCGAAGCTATCTGGACAAGACGCTGGAACCTCGGCTGAGTTCATTGGTGAAGCAGATTATAATGGCTAAAAGGCAAGAAGTGGAGCACAAAGAGGAGCTTCTGGAGCTGCAATCCCCTTACAATATGCTTGGTAAGGGCTTTGCCTATGTGACCAAGGCGGACAAACCCATAGATAGCGTGAGTCAAGTATCTATAGATGATGAAGTTACCATCAGCTTCAAAGATGGTGACATCAGCTCCAAGGTCCGCCAGATCCACCGCAGGGAGAAGAAAAAGTGAGGAGCTATCTCAGAATCCTGCTCATTGCGCTGATGCTCACCGGAATAACGACTGCAGCTGCTGAGATAAGAGCACTTTGGGCTACACCTTGGGACATTACTACTCCTCAGGCCATTGACGAGCTCATCAGCGACGCCGTAACTTCCGGTCAGACAGACCTTTTGGTGGAGGTAAGATACCGCTCCGACGCCTTATACACTCCCAACCGACTTTTTGACGATTATCCAAACAATGAGCCACGCAGCCATGTATTGAAAGACCACACCTTCGATCCGCTGGCCTATGTGCTTGATAAAGCAAAGGATAAGCATCTGCGCGTGCATGCCTGGGTGGTAGTTTTCAATGCCACGCCCACTTTGCCCAGCTTGGTGGCAAGTAACTATATCTACCAAAACCATTATGAATGGATCACTTACGACGCCAAGCACAGACGCATGAACAGCAGCGAAGCCTTTGGCTATTTCATCGATCCCGGCATCCCCGCTGTTCAAGATTATGTGTTGGATGTGCTCTCCGACATTGTGCAAAACTATCCGGAACTGGATGGCCTCCACCTCGACTACATCCGCTATCCAAGCAGCACTTGGGGCTATCACCCCATCTCGGAACAACGCTATGAAAACCACATGGTGCAATATGGCCCATTGAGCTGGAACGAGTGGCGAACGCATCTGATCACCGGCTTTGTGGAAAGGTGCTATCACAGAATGAAGGAAATCAACCCCAGAATCCTGTTGAGTGCGGCCGTTTTTTCGGATTATAATGCAGCAACGCAGTATTATGCTCAAGACTGGAAAGACTGGCTTGACAAGGGCATCATAGACTGCATTTATCTCATGGCTTACAGCACCAAATACTCCACTTTTGTAGATCAACTCACCCTTCTGAAGGAGTTTGATGAAGACGAGCGCATCGTGGTTGGCTTGAGGGCCTGGGATCAAAACGATGGAACGCTGCTGCCCTCAAATCGCAAGGCTTACCATGGTTACACCATTTTGGACATCGCCCAGCGTATCAAATACGTACGCGACCAGGAATTTACCGGCATAGGCCTATTCAATCACGGAGGTTTGAAAAAGGGAAACGCTTGGGACGAGCTGATGCAGATGTGCTACACGCCGGAATTGCTGCTGGAAATAGACTCCCAAGACCCGCAATTCAGCATTGACATTTCACCTGAGGAGCTGGGCGATAAGTTCGCTGCCGACATCAAGATAAGTCCCAACGGACGTCAGTATATCCTGGGGCTGCTCATCCCGCATGAAGGCATCTGGACCTGGGAATTGTGGGATGCTCACGACAACCTGCTTTTCTCGCGCAGCCGCCACTACCCCAAGGGACAGGTAAGTGACGTCTGGAACGGCAAAGACCTTGATCAGGAACGGGTGGCTGCGGGCAAATATGTGATCCGCATGTATCCGGAAAACAGCAGCTATAACTATTACATTCCCATAGTGTTACAGGGGATTAACTAAGATGAAACAGGATGCCGGACATCAAGCAGCTCTGATCACCACTGCGGAATTCTTCCGTTTCTTCATCAAGAGCCTTATCGGCATCATCTTGGCGAGGCTGCTCACGCCTGCAGATTTGGGCAGCTACCGTCAACTTTTCCTCATCTATTCCACCATCAGTGCGGTATTGCTGATGGGCATCCCGCAAAGCATTCTCTACTTTTTGCCCCGCCAAAGCCCCGAGGAAAGAAAGGCCTACATTGGCAGATTGATCAACATTTCCTTTGCCCTGTCCGTGATCTTTGCGCTCTTGCTGCTGGTCTTGAGAAATGCGATTGCCACTTGGTTTAACAACCCCAAGCTGTCCTATCTCTTGGTTATCTACGCAGTTTACCCCATCTTCATGTTCTCCTCCTCGCTATACAACTACTTTATGTTGGGGCTTTCCAATGCCAGGAGTGCAGCCAAGTTCACCCTTTTTGGTGTGGGTTGCGATGCTGTCCTGATCCTGGGAGTGGCATTCTGGACCAAGAGTCTGCTGTATATAACGATAGCTGTGGTGGCTTCAGCCTTCTTACAGTGGTTGTATACCAGGATTGCGCTGCGCGGCTTTCCGCGCCTGCAAAGGATGCCCAAGGGCTTCCTTAAGACTCAATTTTCCTTTGCGTTACCCTTGGGAATCTCGTCTATGATTGGCATGCTGAGTGTGCAATTGGACAAGCTGGTGATCAGTAGCTATTTTGATCCCGCTGCCTTTGCCGTGTTTTCTATCGGAGCGATGGAGCTGCCCTTTGTGAGCATTTTTACAAACTCCGTAAATTCCGTATTGCTGCCTGCCATGAGCTCGCATGATGACATCCCGGACATGGCGATGCGTTACAAAGCAGCGGTGAGAAAAAACGCACTGATCATCTTCCCGCTCGCTGCGCTGTTCTTCCTCTTTGCCGAGCCTATCTTTTACATCCTCTACGGCAGCAAATACTTGGTTTCCGTGCCCTATTTCAAGACCTATCTACTCATTTTGCCGCTCAGAATCGCCACCTTTGGCATCATCTTCATAGCCTTGGGAAAAACCAAGCATGTGATGTTCAATTCCATACTTACCTTAGCTGCCAATCTGGTGCTGAATATCGTCTTAGTACGCCAGATGGGCATGATGGGCGCCGCACTGGCCACCGTGATTGTCACTTGGCTGAGCACGGGCGTCTATCTCTTGTGGATGAAAACGCAGCTCAAGCTGAGACTCAGAGACTTCTTCGCCCTCTGGCAAGTGATTAAAACTGCCGCAGCTACTCTGGGAGCGGGCTTGACAGCCTATCTCATCCTGAGCATCTGCCCCAATCGATACTTGGCTTATGGTGCCGCTTTGATAGCATTTTGCCTGGTCTATCTTCTGCTGGGATACCAGTTTAAAGCCATCCATCCCTATGATATAGAACTGGTAAAGAGCTTCCTGCTCTCATTTTTCCAAAAGAAGAAACACGCTACCACAGGCATGGAAGATAATGGCTAAAACACGCATCCTCTATATCTCCTTTTATTTCCCGCCCTTAGCCGCGGTGGCATCCCTGCGAGCTGTAAAGATGGTGAAGTATCTCTCCAAGCTCGATTGTGAGTTGAGCGTGATAGCTGCATCGCCATTTCTGGCAAAGATTAAGCGGGATAGAAGCACCCTGGCAGACATCCCTACCCAAGTGAAGGTGCACAGAGCCCTATTTCCCGATCCCGCTTGGTGTTATAAGCTGTTGCATGGCTTGAAGCTCTCCAGGCTGGTTTTGTGGCTGGATAAACGCCTGTTTTTCACCGGCTCACACATTCTCTGGCTACCCTTTGCAAAAAGAAAGATAGACAAGGTGATGAAGGGAGCAACTAAGCCCCAGATCGCTATCGTGAGCATAGGCCCGCCTGCAGCACTGAAACTGGCTCTCTATCTCAAAGAGAAATACGATCTCCCTTACATTTTGGATTGGCGTGATGAATGGCTCAACAACCCCGAATGGATCAACAACCCTCAGATCCCAAAAGCCACCAATAGAGAGCATCTGCTGGAAAGCAAGGCGCTCAGATCAGCCTCTGCAGCGGTGTATCTCACGCAAATGATGAAAGATAACTTCATCAGGCGCTATCCATTCCTGCAGGATCTGCCCTCGCAAGTGATATCCAACGGTTTTGATGAAGAGGACTTTGCCTCCTTACCGGAAATGCGCAAGCACGACTCAGCCACCCTGCAGGTCTATTATAGCGGCAGCTTTTACGATAGAAGGCAGCCGGATGCGCTTTGGCAGGCTGTGAGCGAGCTTTTGGAAGCAGGAAAGATTGATCAGCAGAGCCTGCACTTTTGCATCCGGGGTCACAATAAACCGGCTTTTGTGATGGGAAAATATGCCCATTTGGCCCCAATGGTGAGCATCAAGCCGCATCAAGCTTACAAAGAGAACCTGCAAGCCAGTTCACAGGCGGATGTGCTGCTGCTCTATATCCCCGGGGGCGAAAACACGGATTCCGTGCTCACAGCCAAGGTCTTTGAATACATGAGATTGAGCAAACCGGTATTGGCCATTGTGCCGACCCAAGGTGCAGCTGCACAGCTACTTAGAGAGGCTGGCATCGGCTATATTGCTTCCGATGCCGAGGTGGGAAAGATCAAAGAACAGATCCTGCTGCTGCTAAAAGAACACCAAGAAGGCAGATTGCCCCAGATTCAGACCAATCCAGCCGTTTTGGCACAATACAGCCGTGAAAATCAGGCAAAACAACTACACAAACTCATCTCCGAGATAATATGAAAAAACCAAAAGCATTACTGATAACTCCAAACGACTCCACCTTCACCAGAGTGGACGCCAAGCTGCTGAGTGAAAGCTGTGAACTAACGACTTACAACCTCATGCAGTCCGAGGGCAGGCTGGACTACCTATTGCGCATCTTGGGCATTATATCCGAGATACTCTTGGGCGGATATCAGCTTATCTTCGTCTGGTTTGCGGATTATCATGCTGCGGTGGCGGTGTTTTTGGCCAAGCTGCTGGGGCTCCCCTGCGGTGTATTCATCGGAGGTTACGACGCTGTCTGCTATCCCGAGCTGCAGATGGGCGTCTATTGCTCACCCTTTAGAGCCAGGTTTGCCTCCTTTGCCCTCAAAAACTGCGACCTGATCATCAGCAACCATGAGGCTTTGCTGGATTCATCAAACACTTTCTACAATCCAGCCGGACATTCTGAGGGCGTGTATCGCCTGATAAAAGATCTGAAAACTCCAGCCAAAGTAATCTACAATGCGTTGACGGTGGATGTACCGGATGCAGAGCTCATCACTCAAGAACGCCGGGATGTTTTTTTGGCTGTGGGGACCACACCCAGATATCTGGATATCTTCAATAAAGGCTTGGACTTAGTGGCGCAAATGGCTGTGCTCCTCCCAGAGCGGAAATTTGAAATCGTGGGCATCGACCCCAAGTGGCAGGATGAGTTTGTCCAGCTCTTGGGTGGTGAGCTGCCGGAAAACCTGACTCTGCGCGGCTACATCCCTCACTCAGAGGTATTGGCACTGATGAGAATCAGTCGTTATTACATTCAGGCATCCATTTCTGAGGGCATGCCCAATGCGCTCATGGAGGCTATGTTAATGGGTTGTGTGCCAATTGGCTCAAATGTGGCCGGCATACCCACCGTCATTGGAGATTATGGAGTGGTGTTTGACAAACGTGATGCCGAAAGCCTGAAGCAGGCCCTCATCAAAGCCACCGAAACAGAACTGCATCCCCTTGAAATATCAAAACATGTGGCAACCAACTTTTCACAGGAGAGAAGGGGAGAATTGCTGCAGCAGGCAGTGAAAGAGCTGCTGAAATAGTCCCAAAATCCGGGCATAAAAAAATGGTGGCGAAACCCAGAATCGAACTGGGGACACAAGGCTTTTCAGGCCTCTGCTCTACCGGCTGAGCTATCTCGCCACCGCTTCGGATGCAATCTTTTATTGGGGGCTAAAAATGTCAAGTCTAATCTGAAACAACCCAAAACTACATTGCGGTAACACTATGGTAGACAAGGGATACCATATAGAATGACTACGCTTTGCCTTGTGGCAGAACATGATTGGATACCTGAAGCAGTGTCTTACCCCCTCCGCTCCTGCGAGCCACCTTAATTCCTCCTTACTTGAAGAAGGGTGGAGCGCAGGCAAGATCCCATCAAAAAGTGGTTGCTTACCCACCTCTTCCTTGCTTAGCCTCCCGGTGATTACCCGGAGCCTCTCGGGAAAAACCCGAGTATCTCCACGGCATCACCGGGCGGGTGAGTAAGCACGGAGCTGGTAAGGAGATTATTTCGTAAGGCATGGTACACTCCCTCCTCCCCTTTCCTTAATATGCACAGACAATAAGTCAGGTGAGCGTCTTTTCTTGCCGCCATTGTAATGGCATTGATTTCAATGAGTTAAGATACAAACAACCTCCGTTTCAGTAACAAAAGCTGACTTGAGGCAAAATTATGGTTGACAACAGAGCTCAGTTTCAAAGATTAGAGTCACCAAAAAACTGGAGAGAACCCGTATAATGTTTATAGACCATAGATATGAAGTGTTAGAAGTTCTTGGCACCGGAGCTTGGGCTCAGGTGTATAAGGTGAAAGACATCCGCAGCGACAAGCTGTACACGCTGAAGCTCTTTCAATACCTTTCCAGCGAGGATTTCTTTGCCAACTTTAATCCGGAGCTGATGCACCGCGTCACTCAGATTGAGCACCCCAACCTGATTCATGTGGTAGATTTTGGCCATGTGTCCGATCATATCTATTTTATCAGTGAATACTTTGAGGGTTCGACTCTGGCCAATTTCCGCTTCAGCAAGGGCAAACTGGATCAGATTTATGACATCGTGGTGCAAATCAGTTACGCCCTGCATGCGTTGCACAGCCAAAACATCCTGCATCGGGATCTGAAGCTGGAAAACGTGCTCTATCGCACCACCGGCAATTCCTTGGAACTGAAGGTAATAGACTATGGCTTTTCCAAGGTGAATCAGGAAAAGGACAAGAATTCGGTGAGCGGTTCGCTGCCCTATATCGCACCGGAAGTGTTTATGGGCAAAGAACCTGGCCCCACGGCGGACTTTTATTCACTCGGAGTGCTCTTATACAGGCTTTGCACGCAAAACTTCCCCTTTGATTTGGAGCAGATCACCGCGATGATGAACGGGAGCCAGCAGTATTTCATCCCGCCCTTCCCCACCTCCCTCAATGAAGACATCCCAAACCATCTGGAAAGGCTGATTCTCTACCTGCTGGAGAGGAACCCCGAAAACCGGTTCCAAAATGCTCAGGAAATCATTTCCTATGTAAATCGCACCTCCGGACGCACCTATCCCTTCAGCCTCAGCTGGTCTTTGGCAAATACGCTGCGCTTCAACAGTTACATGGTGAGAAAGCAGTATACGCGGCATATTCTGGATTACATTCCGGCGATCCGGGATTCCAACGGCAAGATCATCACACTCATCGGTGGAGACGGCCTGGGGAAGGACAATATCCTCTCGCTGTTCCGCTATCACCTGCTGGGAGGCGAGTTTTTCCATCTGGATTACACCTGCACGCGCACGGATCATGAGGCCTTCTTTGCCCTGATCAAGGAATACCTCAGAACCTTGCCCGAAGAGAAGATCGCAGAGCTGAAAAGCCTGAAAAACATTAGCGACAAGTTCCGCAGCTATCTCTTCAGCTCGCAGAAACAACCCAAAGGACAGAGCCAAAATGCGGAAGAGCTGAAGCAGGATTTTGAGTCTGCCAGGCTGCTGATCACGGAACTGGCCAAGCAAAAGCCCATTATCTTCATCATCCGCAACTTCCAATATGTGCACCGCTACACCATAGACTTCCTCAATTACTTTTCCAAATACATCATCGAGCTCCCCATCCTGGTGCTTTTGGCAGGCAATGATTTCAACAGATTGCGCCTGATAGAAAACAGCGTGCTCATCCATGTGCCGCTGCTCACCGAAGAGGAGTCCATCAGCTATATGAACCGGCTCTTGGACAGCCATCTGCCGGATGATTTTGCTGTCAGTCTCTATAAACGCTCGGCTGGAAATCCCCATTTTATCCGGGAGATTCTGGTAGACCTCATCAAGCGCAAACAGATCGTCCATGATGACGGTCTGCAATTCCCCAAAAACCTTGATGGCTACCAGCTTCCTGCCCTGCTCAACCAAGCGATAGATGCCCGCATCAACAGGGTGTATGGCAGAAATAATAAGCACCTGCAGAAGTTGGCGGTGGTGTGCACGCCTTTGAGCCGCAACCTGATCATAAACCTGCTGAAGCTCAAGGATTACCAGCTTTACAACCTGCTCAACGACGCCATCCACAACGAAATCCTCATCAAGAGGGGCAGATACTACTACTATACCTTCTGGGAAGCGCATCAGAAGTATCTGGGCCAAAACACTCCCGAAGAAGTGATCCAGATTTCCCGGGATGTGTTGGCATATTTCAAGGATCAGAGGGTGGATGATGCTCAGATCTGCTTGGGATTGATCCAAAACGCAGCCATGGCTCAAGACCTGCTCAGCGAGCGGGAGTATTATAAAAAGCTTTACGCCATCTACAATGCCGATTTTGAGCAGGAAAAGGCCTATGACGCCATCATCAACGTGCTGCGCATAGATTGCGCCTTGGGGATGATGGACGACCCTGAAAAGCCCGGGATACCGGATGCAGAGAAGATCAAAGACCTCAGGGAGTTTCTCGATAAAACGCTGACCACCGGCTTTTATCATCGGGCTGACTTCGTGGTGGAAAGCGCAGACATGATCCCGGACATCTTTGAGAAATATCAGGTCTTGGGCGCTTTAAGAATCCTGGCAGAGGATATCGAGGGTGCGATGGAACACTTTGAAAAAGCGGCAGAACTTGCCCTCACCGGACGCCAGAAGATGCTCAGCTACCTGAATCTCGCCAAGGTATCCTCCAGATACGATCATGCTCTCTCCAAAAGCTATCTGGATAAAATCGACCCTGAAGAACTCAATTTGGAGCTGAAAATCCGCTATGTAGATCAATTGGCGATCTATCATGCATCCACTGGAGAAACCGGGTTGGCTATCAATATGATCGAGGACTTTCTGGCAGACCTGCCTCCGGATCACGATACGCAAGTGCTGATCAACCTGGCTTCCATGCACAACAACCTGGGTGTGTTCTACAGCAGGATGAAAAACATTGAGGAAGCCAGCGAGCACCTCAACATCGCCATGGGAATCTGGAAGCGAAACAACATCAAACGCTATCTGGGACTCATCTACAACAATATGGCAGACCTGTATCTCAAGCAGGGCTTCACTCAGCAGTCTCTGGAATATTCTCAGCAGGGCTATGCCTATTCCAGTGAGCTCAACCTCACTGCCAGCAAAGCTTTGGCTCTGCTAAACCAAGGTGAAGCTTACATCAAGATGGGGAGATTTATCAAAGCGGAGGAGATGCTGAATAGCTCTAAAAAGCTTCTCAAGAGCATCAATAGCAACAGACATCTACAGAGCATCCTGCGCAACCTGGCCCTGGCCAAAAGCAAGATTCACGGTTTTGGCTACTACTTCCAGTTTATCCAAGAGACTGATCCCAAGCTCATTGAAGGCACCATCGAGACCATCAACCCCTTGGTGAAGACCTATTTCTACTATCTGCACGAGACAGCCAACGTCAAAAAGCTGCGCCGTCTCATCCGCAAGAATGTGCATATCAACTATAAACACGTTCATGAAGAAGAATTTTATCACAACGTGCAGAGCATGATCGCTCTTAGCGTGAAGGATTATGGGCTGGCTCTTTCCGAGCTGCATCAAGCCATGCGCTTTGCCGGTGAAATCAATAACAACTATGCCATTGCCGTCTTTAACGTGATGCAGATAAGCTGCTACTATGGTTTGGAGGATTATGAAAAGGCCAGAGAGCTGGCAGTGCAGACCCTGGAATCCATCGAGAACCATCAATATCTCTACTGGGAGACCAAGATCAAGATTCAGCTCTTGCTGCTGGATATGATCAACCCGGAGATCCCTCTGAGGAAGATCCTCAGGGATGCTTATCAGCTCAGCCTCGTCTGCAAAGAAAACAGCTATTATCAGCTGCAGGTGGAGCTATGGCAGATCCGCTTGCAGAGCTTGTCTGAACTCGGGGTGGAAAAGACATTCAGGCAGGAAGTCGAGCAGTATCGGGAGTTTTTGGAGCAAATCACAGAGGATATCGACCCGGAAGACAAAGAAAGCTATCTGAAAGCCAATAGCTTTGAACAAAAGCAGATAAAGCGCTTCAACATCCTCCCCATCGCCTCCCGTAGCAAAGACCTGCGCAACAAATGGAACGAGCTCCTTTACAACATCGCCAATATCAATAGTGTGGATAGAGTCAAGTTTTTGATAGAGATCGGACTCAACAAAGTGATTCACCCGGATGGCTTTATCTTGATGGCTTATTCGGAGAGGATATCAAACTTCTATTGCTTCCATTGCCACAATTACAGCCAAAGTCAGATCATACCCAAGGAGCTGAACCCTGTCATCGAAGAGGCTTTTGACAGTGATCAGATCACAGAGCTGGAGCTGGAAGGGCGCAATCATCTGGTCATCCCACTGATATCCGGTTCACAAAGAAAGGGTTACCTGATCCTGAACGATGCGGGTGAGCTGCCCTTTACCAAGTCGGAACTCAACCTGCTGAGAAACATCAAGCAACACCTCACTGCGCTGCTGATCAGAGTAAATGACTATAGCCGCATCACCAAGCGCTCTGAGAAGATGGGCGAGCTGATCCAGATATCCCACAGACTGATGGGAATCGTACAGATGCACGATCTGGAGCGTGAAATCGTGTCTTCTGCCATTGATTTCACCAATGCCACCCGCGGCTTCCTCATCACTTGGGACCCTGACGGGAACAGTCTCTACAAGGTGCAGCTGGACTACAGGAAGCAGATCCTCACCAGTGTGGCCGGAATCAGCAAGACAGCTCTGAGCATGTGCAAAAACACGCTCAAGCCCGTGATCACCTTCAACGCAGCCGAAGATCAGAGCTTCAAACATGCCATCAGCGTGCAAGACTATGCTATCCACAATATCTTCTGCTGCCCTATCCTGATCGACGAGACCTCCGTAGCCTATCTATATCTGGACAATATGGGCGACAGCAGCCGTGAGATGTATCTCAAAGACGACATCCTGGGCTTGTTCCAGGCGCAATTGAGCATTGCCTACAAAAACGCCCATCAATATGAATCCATCCTCAAGAAGAGCCGGGAGATAAACGAATATGAGGCCATCAAAGATGAGTTTATGGCCATCGTTTCACATGAACTGAACACACCTTTGGCCGTGGTACAGGGATATGTTTCCCGTCTGAAGAGGAACCTCTATGCGGATGAACAGGAAAAGCAGGAGCTGCTTGAAAAGCTGGAAACCTCCGTGCGCAAGCTGATCGTAACCACCACAGACATCATGGTGATGAACGATTACAACCTCGCTACCCACCTCACCAAGGCTCCCTTTGACATCTCGGAAATCCTGGAGCTGGTGCATCACGAAGTGGAGATTCTGTCGCGCAACCGCAAGATGTCTATCAGGATGGAAATAGAGGAAGGTCTACCCGAGATCAATGTCAACTGGGAGGCCATCCACCGTATGGTGCACAACGTGGTGCTCAATGCCATCCGCTTTACCAACGACTTTGGTTCCATCGTGATCGGTGCCAGACGCTCCGTCTTCCCCAGCGAGAAGATCAACAACAAGGAAACTCTGGTGATCTATGTGCAAGACAACGGCATCGGCATTCCTGAATATCAGCTGAACAATGTCTTTAGAAAGTTCTTTGAGCTTAACGAAATCTACTCCCACAAGATGGGCACCGTGGAGTATAAATCCAGCGGTTTGGGCCTGGGACTCGCCATGGCCAAGCGTATTGTGCAGCTGCATGGAGGGTTTATCACCATCAAAAGTAAAGAACAAGAAGGAACCACCGTGTTCATGATCCTCCCCTATAAAGACTATCAACAAAGTGAATCTGACACTTCCCCCAAAGAGGTAACATGAAGAGAATATCCCTGTTGATGAGCCTGCTCATCCTCACCATACTTGTTCCCTTGTTCTCGGCAAGCCTCAGGGAACAGGACGATTATGCATACATTATCGAGCTGTATGATCTGCAGGACTACTCCGAGGCTTTGGATGAGATAGATTACTTTGTCCAGACCTATCCAAATAGCGAGTTTATGGATTATCTGGATTACATCAGAGCCAATATCGCCCTCGCTCAGGCAGATTACACCCTGGCTGAAAATCTCTATGAACCCCTCACTTCAAAAAGCTTGCATGCGAGCATCACTGCGGATGTGAGCCTCAATTATGCCCTCGCTCTGTTTCAAAACGGCAAGCTCAATGAAGCCCTCAAAGCCCTGCGAGCCTTGAGCCGGCAAAGTGACCATCCCTATTACATCTTCAACGGAAGCCTGCTAAGGGGTAAATGCTATCAAGCTTTGGAGCAATATCTCTCCGCAGAACATGAATATAGCAAAGCTTACGCCATCGACGGCAGCGATAGCGAGCTCAACCTGGAATACTTCAAGCTGCTCCTGCGCATCGATCATGAAGAAAATGCCTTGGAGCTCAGGGCGCAAGCCGCAGCGGATACTTTATTGGTGACCAACATGAACTTCCAGTGGCTGAGGCACCTGCTGCAGAATCAGCGCTACGAAGAAATGGATAGCTTCCTGGAGGCAAATCCGCCCCTGGACGAGGATTCAGAGACCATCACGAACCTCATCCTGACCCAGAAAGATATCCAGCTGCAGGATTACCCCCGAGCTCAAGAGAGGCTGGATCAAATAGACCTTAGCAACCCGCAGGCAAGGTTTTTCCAGGCACTCATCTATAAACACGACGGTAAGATCGAGCAAGCAGACAGCATCTTCAGGGATTTGATCGCTGATACAGACCCGCAGCTTGCCTTCTTTAGCTATCTTGAACATCTGCAGATCATGCACCTCAGCGATCCTGACAGGGCTAAGCAATTGCTGCAGGATTATATAGACACTCCTCTGCCGGGCAATATGAGGGGCTATCAATACGTGCTCATGGCTACCATGGAGGCTGATAATGCCAAAACAGCCCTGAAATACTGGATCCAAGCCAAGGACTATGAGCTGCCGATGGATATGTTGGACAGGGTGCAGACGGGGATCGCAGATGCCTACCTCCTGATGGAGCAAAAGCCCTTGGCTATCGAGAATTACAACAAATATCTAAACAGCTTCCCCAGCGGCATCAGCCGTGCAAAAGCTTTCTTCCTGATCGGCAAAATGGAGTATGAGCTGCAGAACTACCAGCGCGCCCAGCAAAACCTGCAAATCGTCATTGAGCAATACCCCACATCCGCTTTCTATGATGAGGCAAACTTCATCCTGGCAGAGATCAGTTTCCTGGCCTCACGCTATGAGGAAGCATTGGCTTACTATCAGGCCATCTCGCCGGATAATCCTTCTGCCCGCACCGTGTTTTTGCGCATCTCGCAATGCTGTTACTATCTGGATGACTTCGCTTCAGCACAGCAGTATCTGAGCCAGGTCAACAGTATTTACAAGGATTACGAGAGCTTGATCCTGGAAGCCAGCCTCAGCTTTAACCAGCGCGACTTCGCCACTGCTCTGGAACTATACCAGCAGGCTCAAACCATGGCTACAAATCCATCTTTGGAGCAGGAAGCAGGCAGTTATCAAGCATATACCCTCTACTTCCTCAAACGCTTTGATGAGGCAGCCCAGCTTTTCCTAACCCTCAGCGAGCTCAACCCTGATGTGGACAGCTACCTATACCAGGCCGGACGCGCTGCCTATGCCGGGAAAGCCTTCAACCGTGCCATGGAAATCTACGACCGCTTCATCGATAACTATCCGGAATCAGAGTTCTTTGTGAATGTGCTCACCCACATCGCCCAAACCTACTACAACTTGGGCGAAATAGAGCAATCCTTTGCGGATTGGACAAACATCCTCACACGCTTCCGCTCTCACACAGGCTTTTCATCTGAGGAGCTGGGCATCCTGCACGACACTTTCAACGGTCTCAGCCTGTGTTTGGACAACTTGACCGACGTGGCAATGCTCACCGAACTCATGGATATGGCAGACACCTTCCAGAGTGAATACATCCAGTTTGAGATCAACTATCTGGTGGTGAAACACTTTGCAGACCTGGGCTTGTGGACTCAGGTGCTCCAGGAAGCGGAGGAGCTGAGACAGCGCTTTCCAAACCACAAAACAGCAGAACTTGACCTGCTCTTGGCTCAATCCCTGGTGCAGCTAAACCAACAGCAGAAAGCCCAACAGCTTGTGAGCGAGATCTACGATGAAGCCCAAGACCCCCAAAGCCTTGCCACTCTGGCAGATTTGGCCAAGCGCACCGGAGACTTCGCTCAGGCACAAAGGTTTTACTCGGAGCTCTTTGAAAAGGAACCCAATGGCACAAACTGGCTCTCCTGGCTGGAAATCTCTGAACAAAACGGCTACTTGGACTATGAAGAAATCTGGGAAGCTGGACAGAGCTACACGGCAGAATACCCCCAAGCAACGATCAACAGAATCAGATACCTGATCACAGTCCAAGAATACGAGCAAGCTGCCCAAATCGCCAACAGCATCCTGGATTCTGCCGCCAATCAGTTTATCCGCGGTCAAGCGGAATACGAGCTTGCCTATATCATGTATTTGCAAGGGGATTACGCTCGCAGCACAGCTTCATTCAAGCGCATCCGGGTGCTCTACCGTGACTATCCCCAAATCCAGAATAAAGCTCAATATCACTATATCCTCAGCCTGATCAATAGCGGTGCACTCAAGGAAGCACAGCTCACCCTGTGGGAAGTGCAAAGCCAGCTATCCGATGAACAGATCATCATCATCAACGACCTTCTGGATACCCAAAGATGAGAAAGCTGCCAATCCTTGTTCTGCTCTGTCTGTGCGGCTTTCTGGCAGCTAAGCCCCACGTGCTGCCCAGTTTGGAAGTCTTGGGTGAAGGACAGGTGAAGATACCTCTGGGACCCCGGGGAGCACTATCATTTGAGAGCGCAGAGTTGCGGGATAGCCTGCCAGATTTCATCCCCTCCACTCAGCAGTTCCTACCCATGCAGACCCAAGAAGAGCTTCCCAAGCTGAAGGGCAGGTTCGCAGCGGATCTGTCTATTGCACCAAGTTTCAAATTGAGTGCCTCCCTTTACAATCTGCACCCCAGATTGGAATTTGTGAGAGTGGATGTCCATGACAAGTTCTATAGTAAAGGCTTCAACCACCAGGATTATATGTTGGGAACCGCTTTCCAGGCTCATGATGACCTCAAGATAGCCACCGCACTGCGTTATCAGGATGCAAGTGCCAAGGGCTATCAAGGCAACGCCTTTCTCTTCAGTGTCGCCTTTGACCTTGATGAGCTACAAGATAACAGCTGGCTGCTAAAGGACATACACACCCGCCTTTGGTGGGAAAACAGCTCACACTTTCATGACGGGCTGAGCACAAAGCACATGCAACCTGGCTTGTGGCACAGTCACACCATCTCATTCAACAATCATGCTATAGAGAACCTCTTGGGCACCTCTCTGGGCAGATTCGCCATGCTCAGCACCTGGCGCACCCAGATGGGCTACAAAGACCTCAAGCTCCAGAAGTTCGGCTTAATGAGTGATATGAGCCACATCCTGCCTGCCATTGACATCTATTGGCAACACAGCCCCAGTCCCAAATGGTTGCTCAGCGTGGCCAATGTGCCCACCCTGAAACACTACAGCAGAAGCATGTTGCTGGCAGATCATCACTGGGCCGGACAGACGGATCAAGGCCGTGCCCAGATGGCGCCCCTCAACCTGCAGCTCAAGCTACAGCGCTCATTACCCGCTTTGTTTGGCTCCTACAGCTATCGGGACAACAGCCCTCAAAACAACATCTCCGTAGGCATCTATAGCAGTTACATCTACAATGCGGAAGTGCTTATCCAAAAGCAAACTGAGCCCATCCCACTGCTGATCCTTCAGCCCAAATGGCACAACCGGATGCAGGTAGCCGCGCTGCTGAAGTTCCCCTGGTTTACCCTGAACCAAAGCCTGATCGCCAATCTTGAGCATCTGCCCCATCAAAACCACATCCGCGCCCCCTATAGTCCCATCTTTGAAGCCAACACCTCTTTACGCCGTGAAAAGCAAGACTATACTCTCTTTTTACAGTTCAAACAGAGCTACAACTGCAAAGACCATCAGGGACACAGCCTGCCCGAAGCCTTGAGCTTGGACTTCGGCGGCAGCTGGAATCCCTTGCCTCAGCTTCGGTTGCAAGCTGAAATACTCAACCTGCTGGGACGCTCATTGGTCATTTTCAATGGCTTACCCGTGCAAAATCAAGAGTTCCGCCTGGGAGTGCAATACCTATGGAGATGACGCCCAACCTACAACCACCCAAACCCCAGCCTCTGTATAAAACCCTTGGCCGGAGCTTGCTGAAGTATTGGCTTGGTGGCTTCAACGGCATCCAGGTCTTCATCTTCCCTGTTTTGCTGCTATATTGGCTGGACGCATTGGAATTGCTGCATGTAGTCTCCGAGCTCTTGACCTTCAAGATGCACTATCTACCCTTGTGCATCTTCCTGTTTTTAGCGGTCTACGTTCTCTTTATCATCGCCAAATACTACGTCTCCGCACCCCACACCAAAGCCGAATTCAAATTATTTATCATTGAGCTTCACAAGTATCTCCTCACCTGCCTGTTCTGCTTTGCCATCCTGTTTCTCTTGGCGATCTTCTTCAAATACTTCTATGGCATCCTGATCAGTGAGAAGGCGATAGCTTCCTGGACTGCCCGAGGTTTGGGCATCTTTGCCATCTTGATCAGCCATCTCAGCCACAGCTGGACGGAACCCTGGCAAAAGCTCGGCCACTCCTTCCCCAATGCTTTAGCCAGAGTGAGAATCTTCGCTCGTCATCATCCTTACCGTTTTCATACTTTCAACCTGTTGCACATCTTCCTTATCCTCCTCTTTTGCAGAGCTTACATCAATTGGCAGGATTACATCTACTATCCCATCTTTCATGCTTTGGGGCTCGATTTCAAACTCAACCTCATCTCCTTGAGCAGCACCATTGCCTTGAGCATAAATGTGATCCTGGTCACCTTCGCAGCTCTGTGTTCATCTTTTTTCTTCATCCCTCTGGTGTGGTTAGCCACCCAGATTACTCGTTTCTTACACCCCATCAAACCCCGCAAATATGACAAACAACCTATCATAGAGCAAATAAATGAACAAACCCAAGAAGACACCAACTAAGACAACCAAGAGAAAAACCAGCAAGGCCAAGAAAAAGAAGCAAGATCAAGGCTTGCTGCCATATATCCTGATGGGACTGGTAGCCGTGGTGGCTATCTGGCTCATCTTGCAACCCATCAAGACCGAGCCTGCACCAAAAGACAAGGATGCCGAAAAAGTCGCTCAGAAAGCCACTCCGGCAAAGAAGGCTCAAGCCAAACGCAGCACTGCAACCAAGGACAAAACAAAGGACAAAACACCAGCCAAGGCAGTGAAGAAGAGCACTTCCCAGCCAGACCTGGAGCCTTCCATCATCGCCACACTCAAGGAACTGGGCGTGGGTGAAAAGCTCTACAAAAAGCAAAAACGAGGCAACACCATCACTTACCAAGTCCCGCTGGATCAAAACGTCTACGACCTCTACTATGCCAACATGGTCATCAAAGGCCGCATGGAGCGCGCCGGCGCCAAGATGGTAAACGCCGTTGAACGAGGCAAAAGGCAGAGCCTCTCCTTCAGCCTCCCAGATTCCAAAACCACTTGGAAGCTGGAGATTTACCTCGATTCCAAAGCCTACAAAGACAAGGCTCAGCCCAAGACCTTAGCCATCGTAGTCGATGACTTTGGCGAGATCGGCGGCAAGCTATTGGACGACTTCTTGTTCCTGCCTCAAGCCGTCACTTTTGCCATCATGCCCGGCTATGAAAATAGCGTCACCACAATGGAAAGAGCGCACGCTCAGGGGCGTGAGTCCATTGCCCATATCCCCATGGAACCCATTGGCTACCCGCAAGTTAACCCCGGCAAAGGTGCCATCTTGGTGCAGATGAGCCAGCAGGAAATCCGCAAAACTTTGACCAAACACCTTGACCAACTGCACCTCTGCATCGGCATCAACAACCACATGGGCAGCTTCGCCACCACAGATAAAGATGTGATGCGGCATGTGATGTCGGTGCTGAAGGAGCGGAACAAGCTCTTCCTGGACAGCCGTACCTCAAACGTCTCCGTCGCCTATTCTGAAGCCCAGAAAGCGCATGTACCCGCCTATAGAAACCACATCTTCTTGGACGCCCCCAACATCTCAGATGCAAACATGGATGCCAAGATCAAGCAACTTCAATCCATGAGCCAATCAAACCCAAACCTGATCGCCATCACCCACTGTCACAGCCGTGAAAAACTGGTGTATCTGCAAAAGTTTATCGATAGAATCACCAAAGCGGGCTTTACCCTGGTTCCGCTTTCCAAGAGTGGACGCTACTACGTTCCCAAAATCATATGAGTGTTATATGTCTTATTTGCAATCCATTATCTTAGGCATCATCCAAGGGCTCACAGAGTTCCTTCCCGTCAGCTCTTCCGGCCACCTCGTCTTGGCCCAGGAGTTTTTACAGCTCCAGTCTTCCCAAAACATCACCTTTGAAGTATTTCTGCACCTGGGCACCCTCTTTGCTGTGCTGCTTTACTACCGCAAGATGCTCTGGGAGATGACAGTATCGGTATTCAGTTTCAAAGACCAAGACCCCAAACACCGCGACAACCGCAGGCTCGTCTTTTACCTGATCGTCGCCACCTTGGCTACCGGAGTGATCTACCTGACCTTGGGACATTATTTTGAAGCCCTCTTCCAAAAGCCTTTAGTCGTCGCTTTTATGCTGTTGATCACAGGCGGCCTCGTTTTTGCCTCAGATTACATGAAAGAGGGCACCATCCGCATCACCGCTATGGGTTGGCCCCGCGCAGCCTTCATCGGCCTGATGCAGGGAATCGCCATCATCCCCGGCATCTCACGCTCCGGCTCCACCATCAGCGCCTCGCTCTTTGCCGGCATCAAGCGTGAAGATGCCGCCAGCTTCTCCTTTTTGCTCTCCATCATCGCTATCCTCGCCGCCAACCTCAAAGAGTTCAAATCCCTGCAATCCTTGAACACACAGCTTTTCTTTATCTACCTGACAGGCATGCTCTGTGCCTTTATCTCTGGCTATCTGGTCATCTCGCTCATGATCAAACTCATCCAGAAAAGCAAGCTCAAATACTTTGCCTATTACTGCTGGGCTGCCGGCCTGCTCAGCATCTTTCTATTGGTGAGATAACCCCATGAACAAAGGCAGCTTAGACGCACTTTCCTTCAAGCCTCAGATGGTGAGCTTGGGGCAAAACTACCTCCTGCTGGGCACGGACGCCTGGCAGAGCGACTATGTGCTGAGGATAATCCAATCCGAACTCAAACAACAGCAAGACATCGAAACCATCAACCTTTATGGCGATGACATCCAGAGGAATGAGCTCGGCGAGGTGCTGGATACCTACTCCATCTTTGCCAGCAGCAAGCTGATCGTGATCCGCAACGCTGAAATGCTGAAAGCTGCAGACCAACAAGCTCTAACCGCCTATTTCAAAGACACATCCGAGATCCAAAGCCTGGTGCTTCACGCCAGTAAGATAGATAAACGCCTCAGTGTCTGGAAAGCAGTGCGTCAAAGCTCTCTGGAGATAGT
This sequence comes from Candidatus Cloacimonadota bacterium, assembly GCA_029781115.1. Taxonomy (GTDB): domain Bacteria; phylum Cloacimonadota; class Cloacimonadia; order Cloacimonadales; family Cloacimonadaceae; genus UBA3900. The sequence continues at coordinate 3,263 of JAKOXG010000015.1, read as the reverse complement.
CTGCGACCCGCCCCGCAGCCATTACGACCTCCAAAAGTGGCTGGACTTTGTCCTCAAACAAAAAGGCAAGCAGATGGACGCCTCCGCCCGAAGTGCCTTTCTGGCAAGGGTGGAACTGGATTATGCCATCGCCTACAACGAGCTGGAGAAGCTGCTGCTGATGTCCAAAGACCGCTACAGCGTGAGTGCAAAAGACGTGGAACGCAGCTTGGGCACCTCCAGAGTGGGCACCATGATTGACTTTTACAGAGCTCTGGGCAGACGCGACCTGCCCGAATGCCTCAAGACCATCAACAGGATGCTGGATTCCGACTGGGAAGGCCTGCAGGTCTTTTTCCAATTCAACAAATTCTACAACTCCATCCACAACATCTTGGCCCTCAAAGCCAATAAAATCAGCGACACCGAAATCGCAAACAAGCACCTGGGCGACCTCTTCCCCACTCAAAGGCAAGAGTTTATCCAATTCTCCAAGAGCTACACCCTCAAGCAGATGCGCTGCATCATGCGGATCCTGCTGGAAACAGACAGCCAGTTCAAACTCAGCATGAGCACGCCCCACACACTGCTGGAGCTTTGCGCCATCAGGATCATGGACTGCAAATGAAACAGAAAGGTATCCTGCTCCACATCAGCTCACTGCCGGGCGACTTCGGCATTGGCGATTTTGGCCCAACTGCCTTGGATTTTGCCACTTTGATCAAGGAACAGGGCTATGAAATCTGGCAGATCCTGCCCCTCAACCACCCCGGTTATGGCAATTCGCCTTACAACCCCATCTCCGCCTTTGCCCTTAATCCGCTTTTGGTGAGCCCTGAACTCTTGTATGAAGCCGGCTTGATAGACCTGCCCGCCTTGAAAAATGCTCGTATTCCTGCCTCAAACCGCATCCACTTCGAAGAAGTAACCAGGGTCAAAACTAAGCTCTTGGACCAAGCCGCAAACGCTTATCTGAAACGGCACGACCTCGACTCCTTCATCCAAACCAACGCCGCTTGGCTCAAACCCTACATCGCCTTTGTGCTCTTGGATCACCTTTATGATTCGCCGCATTGGAGCTCCTGGCCACTGCAACACAGGACTTACAGCGAAGAGCTTTGGCAGGAACTGCTCCATGATTTCGGGCACCAAATGCGCATCCAAGCCGCCATCCAGGCCATTCTGCAGGAGCAGCTGTCCGCCCTCTCTCAAGGTTTAAAGGCGATAGGCATTCAGCTCTGGGGCGACCTGCCCATCTATCTATCCTACCACAGCGCAGAGCTTTGGGCGCATCCGGAACTCTTTTATCTGGACGAACACGGCCTCCGCCAAAGAGTCGCCGGTGTGCCACCCGATGCCTTCAGCGAAGATGGCCAACTCTGGGGCAACCCCATCTACCGCTGGGACGAAAAGCAAAATGAAGTCTTTCAGCTCTTTGAGCAGCGTATCTCCGCCAGCATGGACTATGTAGAGAGGCTGCGGCTGGACCACTTCATCGGCTACGTAAACCATTGGAGCATAGACTGTCCCGTCGATCCCATCACTTCCGAACCGCAGCTGCCTACCGACGCCAAAGCAGGCAGCTGGCTCCCCACCCCCGGCGAACAACTATTTGAGAGGCTGCTCCAAGATTATCCCGCCAAACGCTTTATCGCCGAAGACTTGGGCATCCTCACCCCCAATGTCTGCGAAGTTCGCGACCGCTTGGGCTTCGATGGCATGATCATCCTCCAATTTTGCTGGCAGGACTGCCACCCTGATGTAGAGCACTTCCCCGCCAACCGCATCATCTACACCGGCACACACGACAACCCTACCACCCGCCAATGGTTTGAAGAATTGGATCCCGAGTCCCAAGAATACCGGCACTTCATTGACTACATGCAGCACCGCCGTGAAGACCCCAGATTTGAGAACGTGATGGACGAAGGCACCCGAGCCACCAACGCCGCAGACCTGATGATGCAAGTTGCCATCAATAGCGGCTGCGAAACCTGCATCTTCCCCATGCAAGACCTGCTCAACTTAGGTGCTGAAGCCCGCATGAACATCCCCGGTACGCCCTTGGGCAACTGGGAATGGCGCATCGAGTGGGAATTGTGAGCAATCACTATCTACCATATTCTCATCCTGAAACACCGCTTCCAGCAACTTTTGGCCGCCGCTCACAACTCACAACTGCGGCGCAGCTACTCTCCCTCCCTCACTCATCGAAAGTTCTACCTAACTCACTCGTATCTAAACGATTGCGTCAGATCTAACACCTAAAACCTAACACCTGGCCGGCACAGCCGGCTCAACACCGCTTATGCAAAATCGACTCCCGAAAAACATGCCTTCACTATATACACTGACGATCTCACTTCGACGCCAAAAATCCAAAGAAATAATCTCGTAATCGCCTGCAAATAGAAGGCATACAAAAGATGCAAATATTATCACCCTTCGGCGGAAAGTAAAATACCAGCTTGCACCGCATCAATAGCCAATTCCTCATTGTGAGCCAACGCTAACCCACAACCAAGGTTATAGTTACACCAAGCCATTTCAGCCCTGTTTCGCGGGATAATCCCTTCTCTACACGGACTCCCTCCATGAAGATAGCATGCGCAGCTCTGAACAAAGCGCAGCGACTGACTACTGACGACTGACTACTGACGACTTGTCGTAGGCACCCCCGAAACCAGCGCAGCAACTAACACCTAACACCTAAAACCTAACACCTGGCCGGCGCAGCCGGCCCGCAGCCGGCCCCTACCTCACCTTCACCAGCTTCATTGGCTTCTGCGCCTTCCCGTCCAGCTTCATCTGCAGCAGATACACTCCACTGGCCACATACCTGCCATTGTCATCGCATCCTTCCCAAGCCAAGGCTTGTTCACCTTTGCCTTGCTTACCCTTGTAAAGCGTTCTCACCAGTTGTCCCCTGATGTTATAGACCTTTATCTCCAGCTCTGCCCGCTTGCCCAGCTCATAATGGATCACCGCGATCTCACTGAAAGGATTAGGTGAGATCAGCACCTTGCTGATCAATGGTGGTGCGAGCTCATCGGCATTGCCCACCTCGTCTGTGATCACTGTCACGCTGTTGCTGGGTGCGGATTCCACATTGCCATAGAGAGCCACCACATAGTAGGTGAGGGTATCGCCCGGTGCAACTGAATCCTGAAAATAGCAGTGTGCAGTATCATTTATATCGGCATAAGGCTCATCATCCCGATAGATGCGAAAACCCCTGAAGCCACGCTCTGTATCAGGCATCTGCCAACTGAGCTGCACCGTCT
>JAKOXG010000008.1 GCA_029781115.1 Candidatus Cloacimonadota bacterium | reverse complement strand
ATCGAATATGATACGTCCTTCTTCCGGCGTCTCCGATCCGGAGGAGCTGACCACCTCCACTTTCAATTTAGTGTTTGTTTCCGTTCTAATTACATCTGATGTTTTGTGTATCGCACTTTCAGCCTTATGTGCAGCAAGCTCGGCCTGCACCGCCCCTGCTGCTGCCTCTGCCTTAGCCTGGGCGCCGGCGGGCGTCTCATGCCCACTATGGGGTGCTGCAGCGGCCACATGCGTAGAAAGGCCATCCGCATTTTCTTTTAGTTTCCCATCTATGGTATCCATGTTTTCATTAATCACTTTTATATCAGCGGTTTCGTCATACTGGGGCTTAATCAATTTATAGTTTGCTGTATACTCAGGCATCATCTCTCACCTCCATCCATGTTTTAGTTCTCAAATCGCCCCACGATATTCTCTTTTTTACATACTCCGTCTCAAAGTTCCCTGTAACCCGCGGGTTTCCATGTTCCCGCAAATCTGCCATGCCAGCCGCCTCCGCGGCTTGTATGCTGATTAGACTGTCATCGCTGATAACGTGCTCATATATTCCGTCCCCGCCTTGTACTTTAGCAATAGCAGCTTGACTGGCGTAATCCTCGACCATCGTTATGACGGGGATGTCCTGCCGGGCTGTAAGTGCCATTGTTATCCCTGCAACTGGTGTCGCGGTCTGAGTGGAACATCGGATATACTTTTCGGTGAAGCTCATCATATAATCAAAGTCCGCTTCCTCGTGCAGGTTTTCCACGCCAACGGTCATGGGGACTTCGCCCACCTTGAAACTAACCTCATGCGGTCCCCACGGCAAGGTCCATATCCGCGCCACGCCGTCGGCCTTCCACTGTATCACCTGCGGATCACTAAGCATGGTACCGCCCCGGACATACACCCGGTTGCGTAAGCCCTGGGTGTCTATGCTGTGTTTACCAAACTTGAATTTCCCTCCGGGCCGCAAAACCATTGGCGCGGGGTTGGCCAACTCTTCTGCGCTGAAAAAGTGTAGGTCTTTGTAGTAGTCCGGTTGCCAATGCCACCCGACATAATCACAAAGCCATTTAAAACATTCGGATGGTCTTTTATATTCGAACTCTGCGCCTGTCGCTTCTACTACCGGTGCGCCAAGCTGCACACCATTCACGGTAAAGTCCGGGCAATATTTTCTTGCTATATCCAGAAAGATGTCGCTAGCGCTCATATTTTCGTATGACTCCACCACAAGGCGCTTGTCGAGCAAAGCTGTGTAATCATCACAGTCTACATTCCAAACTTTGATTGATTTGTCAGGGAATGTTCTACCCAGCTCAACTTTTACAATGATACCGGCAAACAACCTTCCAAGCTCATCATCCTCAACAATAACTTCCTCCCCTTCAGCAGGCTGTTCACCTTTGATGCTAAAAGAGCAGGTATCTATTTGAAAAGTAAGAGCCTGCTCAATTCGCAGGCTCCCACGTTCCAGATCTGCAATGCGATCAATCCCAGCTATATACAAATGTCTACTCATTACGGCAACCTCACCCCC